>NZ_JAHFVJ010000002.1:0-642451 GCF_018599165.1 Dyella sp. LX-66 | reverse complement strand
ATTACATCGAGGTTTTCTACAACCGACAACGCCGACATGGACATCTGGGTGGCCTTGCGCCAATGATGTTCGAGGCGGCTAACTCAAAATCCAGCAGCTAACCGTCTACGAAAGCGGGGGCGTACCAAACTTCACTGCCAGAAGTTCTGCCAGGTCCACCCCTTGTCCGTAATGCGCAGAGGCTCCGGTGCACCTGCCGGCGCGCACTCCGCCTGCCCGCAAGCGCTGCTGATCGACAGAGCGCCCGGCAGCGTATACGCGGTAATGATCGTGCCGGGCACGATGTAATCCAGCGGCGGATTCTTGCTGCACGCCACCGACTCGGTGATGGTGTAAGCCGTATGGATGTTTCCAGCATGGTAGGCCAGTGCATTGCACAGAAGAATCTGCTGGCCGACCAGTACACCATTCTCATCAAAGAACTTATTCGAAACGGTATTCTGCGATAGAGCGTGCGCCGTGCCGACAGTGCCGAACAGCGGCAAGGCGATCATGGCGAGTTTCGCTAGCGTGCTTTTCATGTAGGCGTGTCACTCAGACGCGGACAAACTCCGCCCTCGAAATGTAGTGACGAACAACCCAACTCAAGCGTGATCCGATGGACAGTCGGCATGTAAAGGAAGGCCGTGAATTTTCGTAAGTGATCGCCTACAAGGGAGCTCCGCAGCTTCCGGGCAGGAAGCCGGCCATCGGCCCGCGTCTGCCCCACGCGTACAAGGCGTTCCACCTGCCCCATGCATCAAACCAGCCATGCATCACTTATGCGCGATCATCCAATACCGGCAGCACCTGTCAGCCTTCCCCTACGACGCACGCACGAAGGCCGCATAGCACCACTGATGGATGCGGCCCCGCTTTCGCCAGGCGCACAGTAGCCGCCGCTCCGCCCTCGCGGAGCCACTACCGATGAATCTGGAGAACGTCATGTCCAACCAACGCGCTGCCGAGTTCCGGCTCGAACACACCAATGGCCAGCCGGTGCTCAAGCTGTACCTGCCGAAGGGCGCCTCGTTTGCCGAGGCGTCCAAGTACGAAAAGCTGCGCCAGGAAATCATCCGCGGCCTGACCGGGTGCCCGGCCTGCACCTCGGGTGTCCCGTACCACATCTCGGATGACCCGGTGATCCTGGTCGCGTCCGAAGCCGCCCACGTCGTCGAACGCGCCAACGCGCAGATCGGCGCGCGGACCGCAGCCGCCTGATCCGACGGTTACCGCCACATGTTCAAGCGTCACTCGATCGGCGTCGGGGTGTTGTTCAACCCGTCTCTCGCGCATTTCGTCGAGCACTGCTCCGACGCCGTCGATTTCTATTCGGTGATTCCCGAGCGCTTCTGGAACGACCACGGCCGCGGCGCCAGCGAGCGCTTCGTGCCGCTGCCCAACGAGATCGATCTGCTCGATCGCATCGCGGCGAAGAAACCCGTGGTGGCGCACGGCGTCGGGCTGTCCATTGCCAGCGCGTCGTTGTTCGATCTGGACTACGTCCACCAGCTCAAGGACTGGCAGGCGCGCTACGGCTTCGCCTGGATCAGCGAGCACCTGGCCGCGGTGCGCATCGCGCAGGCGGCCGGCAGCGATCACCATGCGGGTCTCGCCCTGCCCTTGCCGTGGGACGAGGAATTGCTCGACCTGCTCTGCACGCGCATCCAGCAAGCGCAGGATGTGCTTGGGCAGCCCATGCTGTTCGAGAACGGCGTGGAATATACGCCCGTGCCGTTTTCGGAAATGAGCGAGCCGGCCTTCCTCAATGCACTGGTCGCGCGCACCGGCTGCGGCGTGCTGCTGGACCTGCACAATCTGCACGTGAACGCGAAGAACCTGGGCCGCTCGCCCGTCGACTTTATCGACTCGCTGAATCTGAACGCGGTGCAGGAGATCCATATCGCCGGCGGCTCGACCATGCACGGCATCTACCTGGATTCGCACTCCGGACCATGCCCGCCGGAAGTATTCGAGCTGCTGGCCCTGGTAGCGCCACGCTGCCCGAATCTGCGCGGCGTGACGTTCGAATTCCTCGAATCGTATTTCCCCCTGATGGGCGACCACGGCGTACTCGCGCAGATCGCACTTGCGCGCCAGGCGCTGCAACCCTCCGCGAGCACCGTGCCATGTCCCTTGCCGAGTTCCAGCGTGCACTTGGCGATCTGATCGCCTCGCCGCTGCACAGCGCCGAGGTCGCCGCGCAACCGCAGCGGGCGTTGCACGACTACGCCTTGACGCAGCGCGAACGGCGGCGCCTATGGGTCATGGCGCGCAGCTCCGGCATGCGCATGAACTGCACGCTCTATCGCATCAATCGCATCATCCCCATTCATTCCGTCTTGCCGCGCACCTGCCGCCGCTTGGGCGAGGTTCTTGGCGGCGTGCTCGACGCCTATTTCGCCGACGAGCCGGAAAGCACCCTGCAATACCTGCTCGAAGCCCATCGCTTCGCGCACTGGCTGCTCGCCCACCCGCCAGCGATTCATTGGCCGGTGGATGCCTTGCGCGATCTGCTCACCTTCGAACTGGCCTGCCATCACGTGATGAGCGCGCCGCGCCAGCCGCCCGAAGAGAGCGAGGACGATCCGCGCCTGTGCCTGGTCACGCTGCACCACGACATCGGCAGCCTGCTCGGCGACCAGGCCTCCGCACCCACGCTGCTGCCCGATCCCGTGACGCTGCTGCTGGATGCGCGCGGGGATACGCTCAGCGTGATGCCGGTGGATGCAGCGCTCGCGTCTCAGTAGGATCTCCGTGGGCGAGCCCAACCCGGCTTGCAGCGAGACAAGCCATGCACCCTTCTGCCGCCACCGCCCACGCCAGAATCTCGCGCTACAGCTCCACCCCCATGGCCGTCCACAGCCACGCCACACCCAGCCTTACCCTGGTATTGAACGGCCGCTACGAGGAAACCATCCGCGGCCGCTCCGCCTGGCACGGCGCGGGCGCGTTGCTGTTCTATCCGCCGGGCGAACCGCATGCGCAGTTGTTCGCTCCGGGCGGTGCGGTGAAGCTGAGCCTTGCGCCCGCGGCAGCCATGCTGGAATACCTGACGGAGCGCCTGCCGCTGGCCGAAGCCCCCGTCGCCACCGCGCCGGAACTGGTACGCCTGGGCCAGCGCATGGCCCAGGAACTCCGCCTCGCCGACGCGCATTCGCCAGCCGCACTGGAAGGCCTCTCCTGGGAACTCGTCGCCCTGTTCGGCCGCCATGCCGGGCACCGCAGCACGCAGGACACCGCCAGCGTCGCCAGGGCGCGCGAATGCATCGCCGCCCATCTGGATCAGCCGTTATCGATCGCACGACTGGCCGCGCTCTGCGGCATCCACCCCGCACGCCTGGCCCGCGCCTTTCGCCGCGAGCTGGGCCTGGGGCCGGGCGAGTACCAGCGCCGGCTGCGGCTGGAGCAGGCGCTGCGTCTGGTCAGCGAGACCGAGGCGCCGCTCGGCGAGGTCGCGCTGGCCTGCGGCTTCTGCGACCAGTCGCATCTGTCCCGGGCGTTCAAGGCGGCCTATGGCTGCGCACCGACTGCGTTGCGGCGTTGTTCGTAGCATCCCAATCGTCGCGGCGATCCAAGACGGCGGCGGCACCCGCGGCCTAAGCTCCGCGGCGGAACCGAACGCAGGGTGGCAACGATGATCCCCTTACTGAGCGCAGCGCTGATGGCTACCGCCCTGGCGAGCACGCCCGCGCCTTACGACGCCGGCGCCTGGCGCGCCGACTTCGCGCAGCTGAAGACGGCGCTGCAGGCGCGCTACGTCAACCTGGCCTGGATGGGGTCGTACGAGAGCGGCATCGACGTGCCCTCCCTCGCCCACCGCACCGAGCTCGCCCTCGACGCGGCCCATAGCGACGCCGAGGCGCGCGATGCCTTGCGCATCTTCGTCGCGGGCTTCCACGACGGCCATCTCTCCGAGCTGGCCACCCAGTTGCCAGCGCAAGCCAAGGCGCCGGAACCGGAAAAGGCGACGCTCGATCCGGACGATCCCACGTCAGGCTGCGCCGCCATGGGCAACGCCTCGACCGCCAGCGTCGCCTTCAGCCAGCCGTTCGAAAGCCTGCCCGGCGTGCGCTTGCTGGGCGACGGGCAGAGCAGCGTGTTCCGCATCGGCATGGCCGACGTCGACGGCCGGCGCATCGGCCTGGTCCGCCTGCAGGTGTTCCGCGCGCGCGGCTTCCCGCAAGCCTGTCTGCGCGCATGGGCGCAGGCACGCCAGGCGGCGACGCCGATCACCCGCGCCGCCATCGGCGAAGCGGCGCGCTATCTATGGCTGAAGGAACTGGCCGAGCAACTGAAAGCACTGCGCAGCGCGGGCGCGCAGGCGGTGATCGTCGACGTCGGCAACAACGGCGGCGGCGACGACAGCGGCGATTGGATTCCGCGGCTGTTCGGCACGCGGCCGATCGCTTCGTCGCGCCTGCTGCTGGTGGATGCGCCCGAGGGCATGGGTTATCTCGACGAAGAGATCGACGGCCTGACCGAAGCACTGGAGGCCAAGCCCGGCGCCAGGGCCAAGGCGGATCTGGAAAAAGCGCTGGCCTCGTTCAAGGCGCGCAAGGCCAGCCTCGGCACGGCGCCGTGCGATCTCTCCTGGGTGTGGCAGCAGCGCCGTGCATGGCGCGATGTCGCCTGCCGCCGCGTCATCGACGCGGGTTACGCCGACGGCCCGCTGCCCGGCCTGCCGGCGCATGCCTATGGCGACGAGAAAACCGAGCAGGCCTTGGCCTGGTCGACCATCGTGCAGGACCTCTACGGCGCCTGGCCTGGCCCCGCTTATGTACTCACCGACGGCAAGACCTATTCCTCGGCCGAAATGTTTACGGCCACGATGAAGGACAACGGCGCGGCGAAAACCATCGGCGCGCGTACCGGCGGCGATGGCTGCGGTTTTATGGGCGATATTCCGCCCTTGGTGCTTACGCATTCGCGCCTGCGCTTCCGTGTGCCGAACTGCATGCGCCTGCGTGCGGATGGCAGCGACGAGGTGGCGGGCATCGCGCCGGATCTGCCCATCGCCCCCACCGAAGGCGAAAGCGACCGCGCCCGTGCGGCGCGCCTGCTGCGGACGGTGGCGGCGGAACTGGAGCCGGGCCGGTAGCAGCTGTAGCCTTCGGTTTTTCCCTCGGCAGTACCGGCATGCGCTCCGTTCAAAACGTCCCGCTTTTTTACCCCGTGGTTTTCCTGGGCCTGGCAGCGTCTTCGATCGCCAGCTCGTTCGCCGCGACGCCTGCCGCCAAGCCGCCCGCATCGCTCGACATCACGCTGTCGACCACGCAGGCCACCGGCGGCAGCGCCGACGGTATCGCCGTCAGCTATGCCTACACGCCGGCCACGCCCGCCGCCGCGCCAGTGACGCTGCAACTGGACACGCTGGAACCCGGGCTCGAACGCAGCACGGACCAGGTCGCGGACCTTGTCCTCGCCGACGACCATGGCGCGCTTCCCACCGGCCCCGCGGTGGTGCGCAAGGACGGACCGCGAAGCTTTCAGACCTGGACGACCACGCGCGCCGCGGCGGGTGTGGTGCATGTGTCCTACCGCATGCATGTCGCGCCCAGCCAGCCGAAGAAGCGCGGCCCGCAGGTCGATCTGCAGGCGGCGGGCGGCGGCATCTCCGGCGGCTACGTCGGCGTGCTGGCCTTGCCCGATACCGCCGGCGCCAGCTTCAAAACCCGCGTGCACTGGAAGCTCGCGCCGGGCGCCATGGGGGTGAGCTCCTACGGCGAAGGCGATTACACGGGCACCTTCACCGCCGACAAGCTCCTGGAGACGCTGTTTCTGGCGGGGCCCGTCAAAACCTTCCGGCCGCAGGGCCAGGCGAAGGATGCGGGGCTTCAGATCTACGGCCTGGGCGTGACGCAGGAGCAGGTGCAGACGGCGGGTGGCTGGGCGGCCAAGGCTTACGCCGCGGAACTCAAAGCGTTCAAGCTCGAAGGCAACCGCGCGTATCGCTACATGATCCGCTCCTTCGGCGGCGTGGCGAACCCCAGCGGCCGCGCCGCCGAGCACTCCTTCATGCTCTACGTGCCGCCGGGCCAGAGCCCCGACACCACGGAACTGCATTACACGGTGGCGCACGAAATGGTGCACAGCCTCGCGCGCAATCTGGAAAAAGACGACATCGAAGGCGACTGGTACACCGAAGGCCTGGCCAACTACATCGCGCTGACCGTACCCGACGCGGCCGGGCTGTACACGCCGGCCGAATATCTGGCGCTGGTCAGCGGCCAGAGCGCCGGCTATTACACCAACGCGAAACGCTCGCTGCCCAATAGCGCTTTCCCCGCCACCGTGTGGTCGGGCCGCAATGCGTGGATGCTTCCGTACAACCGCGGCACCCTGTATCTGGCCGACCTGGACGCGAAGCTCAAGGCGCACGGCGCCGGTGTCAGCGTGCTCGATCTGTCCAATGAGATGAGTGCGCGGATGAATGCCGGTGCGCCGGAAGATCACAACACCTGGCTGGCGGTGCTTTCCAAGCGGGTTGGCTCCTGGGCGGTGCAGGACTGGAACGACATGATGGGCGGGAAGCTCATCGTCCCCGCGGACGGCGCGTTCGGGCCGTGCATGCATGCCACGAAGGAAGATGTGCGTATTTTCGATCTCGGCTTTGCGTCGCCGGTGCGGTTGACGGCGGGGGCGAGTATCGGTGGGTTGGTCAAAGGGTCGTCGGCGGAGCGCGCGGGGCTGCGCGATGGTGATGTGCTACAGGAGGGTGTCGATATCAATCCTGTGGCTGAGAGCCTCGACAAAGCGGTGGTGATGCAGGTCACTCGTGGGGGGAAGGCGGAGACGATCAGCTTTGATCCGCGCGGTGGTTCGCAGCCGGGGGTGAGGTGGAGTTCGTCGTGTGTGCGGTGAGGGCTTGGGATTTGCGGTGTTGAGCGGGTGCTTAATGCGCTCGAAGAAGACACGCCGGTGATGTGAATAGCGGCGTCCCACCGCCGTCATTCCGGCGCAGGCCGGAATCCAGTAGCGGGGCGCTGTATGGAGCGTGTCGCTCCAAGATGTCGCTTTTGAATGTCCTCGCGACAATCGAACGTTATCGTTACTGGATTCCGGCCTACGCTGGAATGACGAAGTTAGGATGCGCCCCGCTACTGGATTCCGGCCTGCGCCGGAATGACGAAGTTAGGATGCGCCCCGCTACTGGATTCCGGCCTGCGCCGGAATGACGGTGTCGGGGCGCTCATGCATCACTGACGCATCCATCCGCTTCAATCGCCGAAAGCCACAAGCCCCAAGCCTTCGCTCACCGCTCTTTCAAGGATGCCGCGCATCGTTGCAAGCGCAGCGGATGCCTGCCCATCGCCTTCCCGTTCGTCGGCATTCGCCACGACGATCTCCAGCAAACTCACCACCTGCGCCGCGGTCAGCAGCGAATCTTCGAAATACCGGAAGCGAATATCCGCCTGCCCGCTCCTGTCGATAAGCAGCGCCACCGAACGATGTGCCTCAACATCGATGGAACCCGCAAACTCCAACTCACCCGGGTCTTCCGGCATGACCGTGATCGAAGCATCCGCGTAGTAGATATCCAGCATGCTGCCAGTCCAGTAAGGGCTAGGTCCCGGTCAAAAGATTACCGGCGAACGCAGAGAGAAACTCAATGCGAAATACTCTCCAGCGACTTGCCCAGCGTACGCGGCCCCATCGAGCCGATGGCCAGGATCACAAGCGCCATGGCCCCGGAGATAAAAACGAACACGCCAGTCACGCCGAATTCCTTAAGCATGAACGCGATGACAAACGAACTGAACACCGCCGACAGGCGGCTCCACGAATAGACGAAGCCGACCGCGCGTGCACGGATCGCGGTGGGGTAAAGCTCCTGCTGATATGCGTGGTAAGTGAACGAGATAATGTTGTTTCCCAAGGTCAGCAGCACGCCCAGGGCCACGATCTCCCCCGGCGACGTCGCCTGGCTGAAAAGCAGGCCGCTCAGGATATTCAGTGCGGCCATGCCGATAATCACGTGCTTGCGTTCCAAGCGATCGGCGATCCAATAACCGAGCAGCGGCCCTATCGGGGCCGCCAGGCCGATGACGGTGGTGTACAGCAAACTTTGCGTCACCGTGATGCCCTGCTTCACGAGCAAGGTAGGCACCCAGTTCGCGAATCCGAAGAAACCCACCGTCTGGAAAATATGGAAGACGATAAGCATCGCCGTGCGCTTGCGGTACGGCGGCTTCCACATATCCAGGAATCCCGCCCTCCGCGTCACCGGTTCAACCGGGCCCGGCTCGGGTAAAGGCCATCCGTACTGAAGCGCCACCTTCGCTTCAAGGCCAGAGAGAATCTCGCCGGCTTCCGCCACCCGCCCTTTGCTGACCAGCCAGCGCGGACTTTCAGGCAGGTTCCGCCGGAAGTACCAGACAAACAGCGCGCTCACGCCGCCCAGCAGCACCACCCATCGCCAGCCATCGAATCCCCATGGCGCGATGGGCACGAGCAGATAAGAAAGATAGGCCACGACCGGCACCGCGGAGAAACCCACCGTCTGGCAGACGGCGAAGGCCCTGCCGCGAAGATGCTTCGGCGCGAGTTCCGACATATACGTGCCGATGGTGATCAGCTCGACGCCGATCCCCATACCCGATACGAAGCGCCAGACATTGACGCCGACAGCGGTGTGCTGGAAAGCCATCAAGGTGTTCGCGGCCACGTACCACAGCAGGGACCAGGTAAAGATGGCCCTGCGGCCGAAGCGGTCGGCCAGAAAACCGCAGGCGATGGTTCCGACAAACAGGCCGCTGAACAGTGCAGCCATGAAACTCGCGACACCTGCTGTGCCGAACAGGCCCGGGGTCGTCGGCGTCAGGATGCCGCTCTTCACCAGCCCCGGCGCGACATAGCCCGTAAAAAGCAGATCGTAGAGTTCGAAGAAGAACCCGAGACTCAGCAGCAGGATCAATTTCCACACGGCCCGCGTGGCGGGAAGCCGGTCCAGGCGCGCCGAAATGGCCGCGGCAGCCGCCGCCGATGCCTCCCGGTGTCCATGGCTCATCGCGTCATCACCCATAAAACATCACCCACGCTCCGCTTTACGAAAAGCAAGTAAGTGCCTCATTCTTCCGGCAGCTCATCAGAATTTCTCAACTATCGCACCGTGTGCACGGGCCCAGGGGCTCGCCGGCTTGTCCTTTGGGGCCAGCCCCTCACGGCGCCTACCGCCGTCACACTAAGATGCTATCTGACGATCACCCATCGCCCTCCGAAGGACCGGACCGATCATGACCGCACTCTCAGCCATCCTCTATTTCCTTACCGAGCATCCGTTCTGGTCCTGGCCCGTGCTGATGCTCGTCGGCATCGTGCTGTCCCACTGGCTGGCCAGGTGGACGGGCAAGCCGGGCTGGTATGGGCTGATCCTGGCGTTCTTCATCTATGGCGTGATCAATGTTTTCGTCGCGCATATCTTCAATGCGCTGTTCCTGCAGGCGTTCGGCGTCGAAGGAACGGCGGTGATCACCCATGCCGAGGAAACCAGTTCCACCCTCAACGACCAGAATGTCTGGGAGTTCGATGGCGTGCTGAAAACGGCGGATGGTCAGGACGTGGTGGTGAAGTTCGACACCATGTCCGCCACCATCTACCCCATTACCAACGCGATCATGATCCCGCCGCAGGGCGAGATATTCGTGGTGAGGTATATCCCGGGGTTTCCGCGCAACTTTGTCGTCATGCGCGAGCAGTCGAGCTACGGGAAAAGATATCAGCTCGCCGAAGATCGAGAACCCGTCGAAAAAGCCGCCGCGCAATTTGCCGTGAGCCCTGGGAACAAGGCGTTTATCGCGGAATATCGCAGCGCCCTGGCCACCTTTATCGAGAAGCATCGCCACGACGCGGACCCTGGCCTGATCATGGATTATCAGGCGAGGCTCGATGCACTGCCGTCCGCGAATTAGGTAGCGGTGGCAGCCAGGGCGATCCGGCTGGCCGGGTTGCAATAAGCGCCCGGCGCATCGCGGGGGCCGAGCATTCTGACCTCCACCGGCAGATGTAGCCGCGGCACCAGCTTCAGCAGCAGGCGTTCGCAGGCGGAGCGCTGCATGTCCTTCTCGCCGGTGAGCGAACCCACGGCGCGCAGCAGCGGCGAATCGAACGCCTGCACAAACAATATCCAGGGTGTTTGCTCGTCGTCCTCCGCCGTTGCTTGCCGGCATAGCCAGAGCGCGCGGGCGTGGACCAAGACCGGCGCCAGCTGGCGGCACAGCAAGCCGATTTCGGCGGCATCCAGGCCATGCGGCTGCGGGGCTTCCGACGGGCCGTCATCCGCGTCCTGCCATAAGGTATCGGCTGTGATGCGTTCCTGTTCCGCGCGAACATCGTCGCCCGCACGCAGGCAGAGTTCGGAAAGCCGGCGGTGCACCTGATGGCGCGAGCGCCATGGACCGTCGGCCATCGACGTCCATATCGCGATGGCCCCAACAAGATCGCCCCGCTCCGCCAGCCGATCACCCTGCATCGCCAGCAGGCGCGGATGCTCGGGATCGACCTCCAATCCGCGGCGCACGAAATCGTCCTGGATGGATGGGTCTTCCTCGAACGCGCGGGCGAGCCAGGCCAGGCGGCTCCAGTCGGAAGCGTCGAATACCTGGCTTTGTTCGCGCTGAAGCAGATCGCGATAGAACGCGGCCTTGTCGAGATGGCGCGTCGTAGCCGCCGCCCAATCGGACTGCGCGTTCTGTTGCCAACGGTGATCGAGCCACTCGGCTATCCCGGTTGCCGCATCGCCAAGCCATGCGTCTGCAGCCGAGCGGTCCGGATGATGCCAAGGCAATGCCGGCAGGCCGCGCAACGGATCCACCCCCGTGGAGGCGACGCGTTCGGCAAACGCCGGATGCGTATCGTCCGGCGACGTCTTGTGACACAGCAGCTCGTGCACCCACACCGTCGCTTCGGCGCTATCGCGCGGCCTGGCATCTGCATCACTCGACAGAAGGCGCTCGAACGGCCGCACCGCTTCGATATCGTCTTTCCCTGCCCGACTAAAGAGATCCGGCCAGAACCTGCCCGCCAAGGCCTTCTCGCGCAATGCCAAGGCCACCTCGGCCTCGCACGCCGTAAGCGAACCACAGACCGCCACCGCAAGCGCATCCGCCACCTGCTCGCAGCGCCGCGAAAACGCCAGCGTCTCGCGCAGCATCCGCGGCACATACCACGCCAGGAACAGCCGCAGCGGTGCGGTCACCAGCCGGTGATTGCGCTCATGCAGGCTTTCCAGCGCCTGCCAGCGCAGGCGCGCCCGATAAACCCAGCGCGCCAGCCGCCCGTGGCTGCGCGAGATATGCGCGTACTCATGGACGAGGACCGCCGCGCACTGAGCCGGCGACAACAACGCCAGCAGAGGCAGGCCGACGATCAGCACATGCCTGGACCGGCCGGTCTGGTAGATCGCGGCATTCAAGCGCCCGTCGATATAGATCTCGTCGAACGCCGGCGCATCGCACGCGGCTTGCAGCCGTTTCAGCTCGGCGAATAGTGCCGGCGCTTTGTCTTCCTCAAGCAGAACGCCTTGCGCGGCCGGCGCCGGCAAGGCAACCACGCAGGCCCGCAAGACCGCCACGCCATAAACCACCCAGGACAGCACCGGCAGCGCGAGCAGCAGCAACACCAGCGGCGAACGGACGATATGCGCCAGCCACCACGGAGAAAGCACCAGCGCGCCACCTGCAACGAACAGCAGCAGGTCGCCCAGCAGCAACCAGTTGCACGCCCGCCATCGCCCGTCGCGCTGCGGCATCCGATCCATGGTCCGCTCCTTAAGGCTTATCGCGGCGGAAGGTGCTCGGCCGAGGGCTTGGCACCGAAGAACGCACGCAGCGCCCTGCCCGCCATCTGCCAGCCGCTGTCGCCGTAGACCTGCGATTCCAGCCATTCGAGGGTGGAATGCTCCGGATGCAGTTCCTTGAAACGATCGAACCACTGCATGGCGATGTATTCGCTGCGGGGCACGCCGTCGCCGTATTTATAGGCAAGCACGATCTCGCCGTAAGCCTCGCCGCTAATGAGGTCGTCGTAGTCCTCGTCCGCGATGACTACTTTCATATCGGCCACGGCCTGCTGTTTTTCCTGCTCCGTGCCGAAGCGCCGCAACAGGCTGGTGCGGCGGATCAAGGCCATCGCCAGGCCTTGTTCCAGCGCCTGCTGATAGAGCTCGCGCACCCGCTCGAAATTCCCGCGCTGGCTCAGGTCCATGCCGTCCATTTTCTCGAGCCGATAGGCCTGGTTGTACAGCGCGGTCGAAATACCCTCTTCCGCCGCACGCTCCAGCCAGTGCAGCGACTGCGCCTCGTCCAGATGATGCGCCTCGGTATCGGGCAGCCAGCCGCGGCGCACGTCATACATGAAGGCGCTGGCCTCGTAGACGCGGCGCTCCGCCAGTTCGCTGGCGAGATAGACGGATGCGTCGTGTTGTTCGCCATCCCACAGCATGCGGCAGACGGCCAGCGGGGTGAAGGAACTGGGCTGTTGAATAGGCGCGAGTTCGGCCGTGCGTTCGATCAGCGACGCCGCCAGCGCATGATCCGGCGCGATATCCCATAAGCCGAAACGATAGGCGACGGCCGCAATGGCCAGCATGGTGGGTTCGTCGAACCAGCGCACGGCGCGTTCCAGCACCTGCTTGAACGCGCCCTCCTCGTCGGCAAAACCGAACATCAGCATCAGGCGCGCGTAATCGCGGAACGTCCCTTCCGCATCCGTATACACATAAGGAGCGTGGCAATACCGGACGGAGGCGGCATGCCGCTGCAGCGCCTTCTCGTGGTCGCCCAGCGAATAGGTGGTGAAGTTGGCGAGGCTGCCCATCGCAATGAAACGCACGTAATCCGGCATCTTGCCGGCGAGCCAGCGCTCCATCGCTTTCTCGTAAGTGGCGATGGCCCGGGTATTGCCCTGCTCCGGAAATTCGCTCAGCGCGTCATTGACGCCCGGCCACCGCACCACGCTGAGCTGCTGCTCGGTCAAGGACGCGCACAGCGGCCCCTTGGCGAACTTCTCCACTTCGCCGGGCTCGCCGCCCCAGCGCAGGGTGAGGTAATTGGCGTAGCTGGCCAGCAAGCCGGGCCATGCGGGCTTTACCTGCGCGGCAAAACGAAGCCAGTAATCCGCGGGCCGTGCCGCTTCGCCCGCAACGCGGGTCGGCAAGCCAGCGGGCAAGCTCGTGGGAAAATGCTGCTGCGGCACGATGGCGTAGTGCTTGAGCAAGGCGAGCGCGGCGTCGTACAGCTGCGGCCCCACGTCGTCGCGGCTGGGCGGCGCTTCCGGCGTTTCGCCGCGGAACAGCGCATCCACGAATGCCGGCTCGTCGAAATGCCGCGACATTTCCATCAGGTCTTTAGCGGCAATCGCCGGCCGTGCGGAAAGCGCGATGGATTCGAGCAGATATTCGGCGGCACGCGCACAGGCCATGGCCGCGGCGAGCCACTGCGCCTGGCTGACCTGGGACGCCCACGCCGCGGTGCGAATATCCCCGGCGCGACCGTAGTAATAACGGCCCAGCACCAGCCGCGCGTGATACGACTCCGGAAACGCGGTATTCCATGCCTGCAGGCATTCGACGCGGACGTCCGCGGGAACGGTGGCGAAATCGAACAGGGCCGGCGCGCGCACCAGATATTCGTACGACACCAGGTCCTCGTCGGTTGCCTGCCACCACTCGTGTTCCAGCGCGCCGAGTATCTGCTCGACTTCTTCGAAGCGCCGTTCAAGCATGGCCAGGCGCAGCGCATCGCGTTGGCGAAGCAGATTCCATTCGGGGCCGTCGAGGGAGAGCGGCGAGATCGGCAGACGCGGGGTGGCAGGGCTCATGAAGTATCCAAGGTGATGGAGGGCGATCGGATCCGTGATCGAATCGAGCCGGGCCATGATACGGTTATCGCAAGAAGATTCGAGGCTTTTCAGCCACGCCACTTAATGAGCACATCGAGCAGGATGCCGGGAATGAGAGTGCCATCGCATAACACGCGCCAGGCCTGCTTGGTGGCCGCTGCAGGCATGCTGGCGCTGGCCTGCGGATCGCAGGCCCTGGCCGGCAATACGGACAAAGGCATCGTCGTTCTGGACGTATCGCCAGCGCTCTATCGCCCCGCACCGAATACACCCAGCGTGGCCAGCGATGCGCAGGCATGCAAGGGATGGAAGCTGGACAAGCAGCGCGTGGCCTCGCTATGGCGCCTGAGCAGCGAATTGCGCGAAGGCGAAATGCACGATTACTACTGGCTGCCCTGCTCGATCAAAGGGCATGCGCAGTTTCAGGGAGCGACCTGGGCCTTCGAGATCAATGCCGCCGGTACCAGTACCTGGCGCAGCGGTGAGAAGACGCGTTCGATGGGGTGCTCGCAGAAGGCCTGCGAGGCGCTGATCGTCTTGATGCCGGAGCAGTCGGAGACTGCCCCGCCAAAGTAACGAACGATATCGAGCCGAGCGATTATTTCGCTGGCTCAGATCGCGCTGGTCTTGCCGCCATCCATCGGGATAACGGCACCGGTGACATAACTGGCCAGCGGAGACGCAAGGAACAGCGCAACGTTCGCGATCTCCTCCGGCTCGGCGATGCGGCCCAGCGGAATCTCCTCCACCTGTGCGGCGAGCAATTCGTCCTTCGACTTGCCCGTCGCGCGCGAAGACGCTTCCAATCCTTCCTGCACCCGCCCCGTCCGCGTCATACCCGGGTTGATCACATTCACCCGCACGCCCTTCCCCGCATACGCCGCCGCGTAACCCACCGAGGCCAGCATCAAGGCCGCATTCGCCGCGCCGCCGCCGATATGCACGGGATTGGCCTGCCGCCCGCCCTGCCCGACCACATTCACGATCGCCCCGTGCCCGCGTGCCGCCATCCGGCGGATCACCGGATCGATCGCATGCATATAGGTGAAGTACTTCGCCTGCATCGAGGCATGCAACGCCTGGGCGTCCAGTTCCGCGGGCGGCGTGCGCCTGGCGGCGCCGGCGCAGTTGACCAGGACTTCGATCGGGCCGTGGTCGTCCTCGATCCGCTCCATCACCACCTGGGCGGCCACGCTGTCGGTGAGGTCGGCCGGCTCCACATGCAGTACCAGGCCTTGTTCCTGCAGCTGCCGGCGCGCGGCCTGCAGATACTCCACCGAGCGCGAGATGCCCACCACCGTGGCCCCTTCGCGCAGGAAGGCGGCGGCACAGGCCAGCCCGATGCCCTTGCTTGCGCCCGTAATGACGACGACGCGCCCGGTAAGGCCCAGATCCATGCGCAAACTCCTGTGCTGGTGGCCGCTTATTGAAGCAGATGGCGCCGCCTGCGCCCTGTGACGGGCCTGATGTCTGTCATGTGCGATGGCTGATGGCCGCCGCTGCCGCCGGCTAAACCCCGGCGAGACCATATGCATCGAAGGCAGGACCGCCCGCGGCGCGCACTCCGCAGCGGTCCGGCTACCCCGGCCCGCCCTTATAGGCCATCAGTCATGTTGCGATTTCAGCGATCGCCTATTGACGGGTCCAAATGTGGTGTTATAGTTCACTACAACACCGGTCCACGAGGTCACTAAAGGAGACCCGCCATGAAAGCGCCGAACCTGCTCGCACTGACCGCCGCCGTCCTGCTGACTACCGCTGGCCTGGCCGCCGTCAACAACAACGTCAAGGTCCTGCCCGTCACCGAAATCAATGGGGTCAAGGTCATCAACCTGGCTCCGGTCGACGTCCGCCCGACCGCCGAAGACATGCGCGCCGCCGCCCTGCTGGCCGACGCCGGCCTGGCCACCGCCACGGTCACCATGGCGCCGGTCGCGGCCCATGCCGCCGAAAGCGGCGTCGCCCTGCTCGGGGCCCAGCTGGCCATGCCCTACTATTCGTTTGGCACCACGTTCGGCCGTATCACGAAGGATTAATCCATGACCATCACCTGGAACGACAGCGTCCCGATCTACCGCCAGCTGCGCGAGCGCGTCGTGGCGATGATCCTGGACGGCGCCTTGAACGAGGGCGACCCGCTGCCGTCAGTGCGCCAGGTGGCCGCGGATTTTCAGATCAATCCGCTTACGGTCTCCAAGGCGTACCAGGAACTGGTCGACGATCAACTAGTGGAAAAAAGGAGGGGACTAGGAATGTTCGTGATCGATGGAGCCCGCGAGGCACTGCTTAAGTCCGAGCGCGAGCGGTTCCTGCGCGAAGAATGGCCCGCGCTGTTCGAACGCCTGCAGCGGCTGGGGCTGGATCTCAAGACCCTGATGACCGCGGCGGAGGCCAAGCAGTCATGAACGCCATCGTCTCCGCCAGCGGACTGCGCAAGCACTACAAGAACACCACCGCCCTGGACGGCGTGGACTTCCGCATCGAGTCCGGCCGCATCGTCGGCCTGATCGGCCCCAACGGCGCCGGCAAGACCACCGCGCTGAAGGCCATCCTCGGGCTGACCGATTTCGAAGGGAAGCTGGACGTGCTCGGCTTCGACCCGCGCACCCAGCGCGACCGCCTGATGGAACAGGTGTGCTTCATCGCCGACGTGGCGGTGCTGCCGCGCTGGATCCGGGTGAGCGAGGCGGTGGATTTCGTCGCCAACGTGCACCCGCGCTTCGACCGCGCCAAGTGCGAGGCCTTCCTGGCCCGCACCAAGCTCACGGCGAATCAGCGCGTCAAGCAGATGTCCAAGGGCATGATCGTGCAGCTGCACCTGGCCCTGGTGATGGCGATCGACGCCCGCCTGCTGGTGCTGGACGAACCCACCCTGGGCCTGGACATCCTCTACCGCAAGCAGTTCTACCAGAGCCTGCTGGAGGATTACTTCGACGAGAACAAGACGATCATCGTCACCACCCACCAAGTGGAAGAGATCGAGCACATCCTCACCGACCTGATGTTCATCCGCGACGGCAAGATCGTGCTCGATGCCGACATGGATACGGTCGGCGAGCGCTTCGCCGAAGTGATGGTCGGCGCCGATAAAGCCGACGACGCCCGCCGCATGAAGCCGCTGGACGAGCGCCAGGTATTCGGCAAGAGCATCTTCCTGTTCGACGGCGCGGACCGCGCCACGCTGGAAGCCATGGGCGAGGTACGCCGCCCGTCGGTCAGCGACCTGTTCGTCGCCACGATGAAAGGGACCTACGCATGAAAACCTTCTACTGGCAGGTGAAGCGCGAATTCTGGGAGAACCGCGGCGGCTTCCTGTGGGCGCCGGTGGTCACCGGCATCGTGTTCCTGGTGCTGAACGTGATGGCCATCGTCGCCGCCGAGGTGATGAGCGCCCGCCACGGCATCCAGATCGGCGGCAACAACTTCCGCGAGCTGATCGAAAAGGCCAGCGACGGCGACCTCGCCCAGGTGGGCGCGGCGCTGGACATGACCATGCTGTCCTCGATGGGACTGATCACCATCGTGCTGGGCTTCGTGGTGTTCTTCTACTGCCTGGGTTCGCTGTACGACGACCGCCGCGACCGCAGCGTGCTGTTCTGGAAGTCGCTGCCGCTGTCCAATACCAGCACGGTGCTCTCGAAAGTGGTCAGCGCCGTGGTGCTCGCACCGGCCATCGCGGTTGTCGTCGGCATCGCGGTCGGGCTGCTGCAGCTGGTGATCTTCTCCCTGGTGCTGTCCTTCCATGGCATCAACATGTGGGAGCTGCTGACCCTGGCCCACCCGATGCGCGCCGTCGCCTCGCTGCTCAGCTCCATCCCGGTGTACGCCCTGTGGGCGGCTCCCGCGGTCGGCTGGCTGATGCTCTGCTCGGCCTGGGCACGCAGCAAGCCCTTCCTGTGGGCGGTGGCCGCTCCGGTGGTGGCCGGCCTGATGGTGACCTGGTTCGGCATCATGGGCGTGTTCAATCAGACCGCCGTGTGGTTCTGGTCCAACATCGTGGCCCGCTCGCTGCTGAGCGTGTTCCCCGGTTCGCACTTCGCCCTGGATCGCCACGCCTTCCGCGGCATGTCCGAAAACCTGGGCGACGCCCACAACCCGCTGGCCCTGATCTCGCCGGCACAGACCTATGCGGTGCTGGGTTCGCCCAACCTGTGGATCGGTGTCGCGGCGGCGGTCGCCATGATCGCTGCGGCCATCTGGTTCCGCCGGGTCCGCGACGACAGCTGATCATGCCCCGCGGCGGCGGCGCTCAAGCCGCCGCCGCTCCCTCCCGCGCTACCCATCCAGCACTGACAGGAGTCACGCCATGAAGTACCGCTCGATCACCGCCGGCCTGTTCGCCGCCTCGCTCAGCCTCTCGCTGGCAGCCTGCGGCCAGGACGACCAGGCCGGCCAGGCCGACACCGGCGCGTCCAAGGGCGTGGCCGACGCGGCGAAGGAAGTGCAGCAGGCCACCTCGCCCTCGTTCATCGCCGCGCAGGTGCAGAAAGGCATCGACCAGGCCAAGCGCGAGCTGGCCACCAAGGACATCGACGTCGACAGCGTCCATATCGACGGCAACAACAGCCACCACCGCGACACCAGCGGCCTGCCCAAGGCGGTGATCACGCCGCAGGGCGACTTCGTGATCGCCGGCAAGACGGTGACCACCACGCCCGAACAGCACACCCTGGTAGCCGATTACCGCCAGCACATCATCAGCATCGCCGAGGCCGGCATGGATATCGGCGCCAGCGGCGCGAGCCTGGGCACCAGCGCGGCCAAGGAAGCGATCTTCGGCGCGCTCACCGGCAAGAGCGACAAGGAAATCGAGGACCGCATCAAGCCGCAGACCGAACAGATCAAGGCCGCCGCGATCAAGCTGTGCCTGCGCATGCCCGACCTGCTCGCCTCGCAGCAGAAACTCGCCGCGGCGCTGCCGGAGTTCCAGCCCTACGCCACCATGACGCAGAAGGACGTGGACGACTGCGGCAAGGACGACGACAAGAACTGAGCGAGGTAAAGCCCCTCTCCCACTGGGAGAGGGGTTGGGGTGAGGGTTCGGGCGGAGCGCAAGAGTGATGTGTGCCGCTCCGCCCGAACCCTCATCCGGCTGCCGCCACCTTCTCTCCCACGGGGACTACCTTCGGGTCGCCGGAGGGAGAAGGGTTCGCTCTTGGGGACTGAGTCAGTAAGGGGGATTGCATGGGTCGGTCAAGGAAGTCGTCGTTTGCTTCAGCGCTGCTGGCCACCTGCCTGCTAGCTACCACCGCTCACGCCGCCGACGCCAGCCCCACCCGCCTGCGCGGCTCCGCGCTGGACCAGGAAGTCGCCCGCCTGATGCAGGCCGCCCACGTGCCGGGCCTGGCGCTAGCGGTGATCGAGAACGGCAAGGTCGTGCATCTGAAGGCCTACGGCCAGCGCGACCTCGAACAGAAGCTGCCGCTCACCGTCGACACCGTGATGTACGCCGCCTCCATCACCAAGGCTGCGTTTACCTACGCCGAGCTGAGCCTGGTCGACCAGGGCAAGCTCGATCTGGACGCGCCGATCGACAAGCTGCTGCCCAAGCCCCTGCCCGACTACGACAAATACGCGGATCTGGCCGACGACCCGCGCTGGCGCAAGATCACCCCGCGCATGCTGCTCACCCATCGCGCCGGCTTTCCCAATTTCCGCTACTTCCCGCCGGGCGCCACCAGCTACGACCCGAACGGCAAGCTGAAGATCTATGCCGAACCCGGCAGCCGCTACGCCTATTCCGGCGAGGGCATCAACCTGATGCAGTTCGTGCTGGAACACGGCCAGGACATCGACGTCGGCACGCTGATGCAGAAGCAATTGTTCGACCGTTTCGACATGCGCCATACCGCCATGACCTGGCGCGCCGACTTCGCCGGCAACCTCGCCATCGGCTACGACGAGAACGGCAAGCCGCTGGGCCACAAGCAGCGCGGCGGCGTGCGCGCCGCCGGTTCCATGGACACCACTCCGCGCGACTACGCCCAGCTGCTGGCCGGCATGGTGCGCGCCGACGGCCTGGGCGCGAAGGCGCGGGCCGAGTGGCTGAAGCCGGTGCAGCGCATCCAGTCCGTCACCCAGTTCCCCACGCTGGACACCGACACCACGCACGACAACGACGGCATCCGCCTGTCCACCGCGCTGGGCGTCACCGTGTACCAGTCGCCGCGCGGCACCGCCTGGTTCAAGAGCGGCCACGACGACGGCACCAACAATCTCGCCTTCTGCCTGCAGGGCTCGCGCGACTGCGTGCTGATCATGAGCAACAGCTCGAATGCCGAAGGCTTGTATCTGTATCTGCTCGACGCTGCGCTCGGCCCCACCTGCTATCCGTGGTTCTGGGAAAGCGACGTGCCCTACGACCACCCCGAATGGCGCACGCCGGACGCGCGCAAGCAGCCGCACCCGCCGTGCACGCCGGTGCGCCACGCCTCATGAACGACTTCACTCATGCTTGAAGAGCTAAGGAAACCCGCATGCTTAAGCAAGGCCTGATCCCGCTGCTCGCCCTGTGCGCCCTCGCCACGGGCTGCGACAGCGGCAGCTCCATCAACACCAGCCATGGCGATATCAGGGTGCATGGCGGGCTATTGGTGCTCGCCGCGGATGGCGCTCCCAGAGCCACCATCGACGCTGCCGGCGTGCTGAATATCGACGGCAAGACCATCAGCGTCGACGACCGCCAGCGCGACCTGCTGCGCCGCTACTACACCAGCGCCACGGCGGTCCGCCAGCACGGCATCGAGACCGGTAAGGCCGGTGCGGCGATGGCCGGCGAAGCACTCAAGGGCGTGGCCGAAACCGTCGCGGGCGACAAGGACAGTGTGGACAAGCGCGTGGAAGCGCAGACGCAGAAGATCACCGACCAGGTGATGAAGATCTGCGACGACCTGGCGGACATCAAGGTCGTCCAGGACGAACTGGCCACCAGCCTGCCGGCGTTCAAGCCGTATGCGGGGATCATGGACGAGAAGTCGGTGACCGATTGCAGGAATGACGAAAAGACCGAGCGCAAGGACTGACGCGTCGACGCAACGACGTAGGTTGGGGTGAGCCATAGGCGAACCCCAACATCGCCACGTTCAAACGTATCGAGATGTTGGGGTTCGCCTATGGCTCACCCCAACCTACGCCGCACGTATTCGCAGCGGCGCTCAGCCGCCACCACCTCCACCGCCGTGGATGCCACCCTTGGTCAGCGCCATCGGATCGAGCAGCTTCTTCAGCTCTTCCTTCGGCAATCCCGTGGTTTCCAGCGCCACATCCAGAATCGGCCGCTTCTGCTTGTAAGCCTGTTTCGCCGTCGCCGCGCCCTTCTCATACCCGATCACCGGATTGAGCGCGGTCACCAGAATGGGGTTCTTGTCGAGCGCTTCCTTCACCCGCGGCGCATTCACCTTGAACCCGGCGATGGCCTTATCCGCCAGCAGCACGCTCACGTTCGCCAGCAGGCCGATCGACTGCAGCAGGTTGTGCGCGATCAGCGGCAGCATCACGTTGAGCTGGAAATTGCCGGACTGGCCGCCGATGGTGATGGCCGCGTCGTTGCCGATCACCTGCGCCGCCACCATCGCGGTGGCTTCGGGAATCACCGGATTCACCTTGCCCGGCATGATCGACGACCCCGGCTGCAGCGCCGGCAGCTCGATCTCGCCCAGGCCCGCCAGCGGGCCGGAATTCATCCAGCGCAGGTCGTTGGCGATCTTCATCAGCGCCACCGCCAAGGCCTTCAACTGGCCGGAAAGCTCGACCGCGGCATCCTGGCCCGCCATGCCTTCGAAGTAGTTGTCCGCCGCCTCGAAGCGCACGCCGGTGAGCTTCTTCAGCTCGCGCGCCACCGCGGGGCCGAACTTAGGGTCCGCATTGATGCCGGTGCCCACCGCGGTGCCGCCCTGCGGCAGGCGGCGCATGCGCTTGATGCTGTCCTCGATGCGCTCGATCGCGCTGGCGATCTGCGCGGCCCAGCCGGAGAGCTCCTGGCCGAAGGTGACCGGCATGGCGTCCATCAGATGGGTGCGGCCGGTCTTGGGCACGTTGCGCAGTTCGCGCGCGCGGCGCTCGATGGCCTTCTTCAGATGCTTGAGCGCCGGCAGCAGCTGCTCGCTGGCGGTGAGCGTGGCGCTGACGTGGATGGCGGTGGGGATCACGTCGTTGGAGCTCTGCCCGTAGTTGACGTGGTCGTTCGGGTGCACCTTGGCGCCGGCCTTGCCGGCCACGTGGGCGATCACCTCGTTGGCATTCATATTGGTGCTGGTGCCCGAGCCGGTCTGGAACACGTCGATCGGGAACTGGTCGTCGTACTGCCCGTCCGCCACCGCCAGCGCGGCCTTGCGGATGGCCGCGGCCTGGTTCTTTCGCAGATGGCCCAGCCCCAGGTTCGCCTCGGCCGCGGCCGCCTTGATCAGGCCCAGCGCGCGGATGAAGGCGCGCGGCAGGCGCAGGCCGGAGATGGGGAAATTGTCCACGGCGCGCTGGGTCTGCGCGCCGTACAGCGCATCGGCGGGGACCTTCAGCTCCCCCATGCTGTCGTGTTCGATGCGGTACTGGCTCATGCCCTGGTTTCCTTCACACTGGAATGATCGAGCCACTATAGGCCCGCCCCCGTTAGGGCGGTGCCAAGCGGCGCTGGGGGCGGGACAGGCCCGGCCCGTTGTAAAATGCCGTTTTTCCTCTGCCGGATCGCCTCGATGTCTGCCCATGCCCTGACCGCCCTGTCCCCGCTGGACGGCCGCTACGCCAGCAAGGCGCAAGCCCTGCGCCCGATCTTCAGCGAGTACGGCCTGATGCACCGGCGCGTCCACGTCGAGATCGAATGGCTGCTGGCGCTGGCCGCCGACCCCGGCATCGCCGAGCTGCCGGCCTTCTCCGCCGCGCAGATCGCCCAGCTCAAGGAGATTGCCGCCCAGTTCGGCGTCGAGGACGGCGAGCGCGTCAAGGCGATCGAAGCCACCACGAACCATGACGTGAAGGCGATCGAGTACTTCATCAAGGAGCGCATCGGCAACGACGCCGCCCTGGCCCAGGCCAAGGAGTTCGTGCACTTCGCCTGCACCAGCGAAGACATCAACAATCTTTCCTACGCCCTGATGCTGCGCGACGCCCAGCAGCAGGTGCTGCTGCCGGCCTTCGACGCGGTCATCGCCAGGCTGCGCGAACTGGCCCATGCCAATGCCGCGCTGCCGATGCTCTCGCGCACCCACGGCCAGACCGCCTCGCCCAGCACGCTCGGCAAGGAACTGGCCAACGTGGTGGCGCGCCTGGAGCGCCAGCGCGCGCAGCTGGCCGCGGTGGCCATCCCCGGCAAGATCAACGGCGCGGTGGGCAACTACAACGCGCACGCCATCGCCTATCCGGAACTGGACTGGCGCACCTTCTCGCAGCGCTTCGTGCAGGGCCTGGGGCTGGACTACAACGCCTACACCACCCAGATCGAGCCGCACGACGGCGTGGCCGAATACTGCGACGCCGTGCGCCGCGCCAACATCATCCTGATCGACCTGGCGCGCGACGTGTGGGGCTATATCTCGCTGGGCTATTTCAAGCAGGCGCTGAAGGCCGGCGAGGTGGGCTCGTCCACCATGCCGCACAAGGTCAACCCGATCGACTTCGAAAACGCCGAAGGCAATTTCGGCCTGGCCAATGCCCTGCTCGGCCACTTCGCCGAGAAACTGCCGATCAGCCGCTGGCAGCGCGACCTCACCGACTCCACCGTGCTGCGCGCCCTGGGCACCGCCTTCGGCCACACCCTGGTGGCGCTGGAATCGCTGCAGAAGGGCCTGGGCAAGCTCAACGTCAACGCCGACCGCATCGCCTCGGATCTCGACGCCGTCTGGGAAGTGCTGGCCGAAGCCGTGCAGACGGTGATGCGCCGCTACGGCCTGCCGGAGCCGTACGAGCAGCTGAAGGCGCTGACCCGCGGCCAGGGCATCACCAAGGATTCGATGCGCGCATTCATCGCCGGGCTGGACCTGCCGGCGGAAGCGAAGCAGCGTTTGATGGAGCTGACGCCGGGCGGCTATATCGGCCTGGCGGAGCCGCTCGCTCGCGAGATCTGAGCGCGTTCGTTTTCCGCACGAAGAAAAGGGGCGCGTGATCCGCGCCCCTTTTTTAATGGCCTCAGGCTGCCTTCTTCAGGCCTTCGGCTTCCAGCGCCGTCTGCACCGCGGGGCGCTCCGCCACGCGCTTCTGGAAATCCAGCAGCGCCGGGAATTCCGACAGATCCAGCGCCACGTGCTTGGCCCAGTTGGTGACGGTGAACAGATAGGCATCCGCCACGGTGAAGCGGTCGCCCACCAGCCACGGGTGCTGGGCCAGGCGCTCTTCCAGCAGGCGGTAGCGCTTGCGCAGGTATTCCTTGCGCTCCTCGCGCACCACGTCCGGCGTTTCCGGCTTGAACAGCGGCGAGTAGGTCTTGTGCAGCTCGGAATTGATGTAGCCGAGCATTTCCTGCAGGCGGTAGCGCGCGGTGGTGCCGTTGGCCGGGGCCAGGCCGCTTTCCGGCTTGAGGTCCGCCAGGTACTGCACGATGGCCGGGCCTTCGGTGAGCAGCTCGCCGTCATCCAGCGTCAGCGCCGGCACATAGCCCTTGGGGTTGATCAGCCAGTAGTCCTGGTCGCTGGCCGTGCGCTTGGCCTTGGTGTCGACCTTCACCAGCTCGACCGGAATCCCGGCTTCCAGCGCGACGATATGCGGCGACAGCGAACAGGCACCGGCGGCGTAGTAGAGCTTCATGGCGATCCTCCTTGGATGGAACGGGTGGGGTAAGACAGCCATCGTAGCCAGCCATGGTTACTGCTGGATACCACCTAACCGGGTGTAACCCCTAAAATCCGGTATCTCGCCAGTTACCGGTACCGCGCCATGGGCCTGCCCGTCCGCAAGAACAAAGTGATGCCGCCGCCGGCGTGTCCGCTCAGCGAAGTGCTGGGGCTGCTGCGCGGGGCGTGGGCGCCGAATGTGGTGTGGCTGCTGAGCGGGGAGCCGCGGAGGTTCGGGGAGTTGCGGCATGACATGCCGAAGATTTCAGCGCGGGTGTTGAGTGCGCGGTTGCGGGAGTTGGAGTCGCGTGGGTTGGTGATGCGGACGGTGCTGGATACGTCGCCGCCGTCGGCGGAGTATGCGTTGACGCCGTTGGGTAGGGAGTTGTTGCCTGCGATTGATGCGTTGGCGGATGTGGGGAAGAAGCTGATCGCCGAATGGGGCGGGCCCCACCGTAGGTTGGGGTGAGCCAGAGGCGACTGCGAAGGCAGGATGCCGTAGCGAACATCCGCGTAGCGGATGGCCCAAAGGGCGGGCTGCTGATGCAGCCCGTAACCCCAACGTTGCGGCATCGTGCGGGGTTTGTTGGGGTTCGCCTTCGGCTCACCCCAACCTACGACGCTTTCCTGACCCTTCGCTCACCGCTCCGCCCGGCCCCTCACCCCAGCCCTCTCCCCGGAGGGGAGAGGGGGTAGGTTGTCGGGGCGTGGGGTTATTCGACCTCGTCCGACCCTTCATTGACACCCTCGAACAAAAACGTCGACAGATACCGCTCGCCCGTATCCGGCAGCATCGCCAGCAGCACCGAACCTTCCGGCGCATCCTTCGCCACCTGCAGCGCCGCCGCCAGCGTGGCGCCGGAGGAAATACCCACGAAGATGCCTTCCTGCTGCGCCAGCGCGCGCGCGGTATCGCGTGCCACCACGTCGTCCACCGGCAGGATCTGCTGTGCCACCTCGCGGTTGAGCACCTTCGGCACGAAGTCCGGCGTCCAGCCCTGGATCTTGTGCGGCTGCCATTCCTTGCCGCCCAGCAGCGAGGCGCCGGCCGGTTCGCTGGCGATCACCTTCACTTCCGGACGCGCCACTTTCAGCACCTCGCCCACGCCGGTGAGCGTGCCGCCGGTGCCCCAGCCGGTGACGAAGTAATCCAGCCGGCGGCCGGCGAAATCGCGCAGGATTTCCGCGGCCGTGGTGCTGCGGTGATACGCCGGATTGGCGGGGTTCTCGAACTGGCTGGCCAGGAACCAGCCATGCTTGTCCGCCAGCTCCTTGGCCTTGCGCACCATGCCGCTGCCGCGCTCGGCCGCGGGGGTCAGCAGCACCTTGCCGCCGTACGCGCGGATCAGCTTGCGCCGCTCGATCGAGAAGGTCTCGGTCATCACCGCCACGAACGGATAGCCGCGCGCCGCGCACACCGCGGCCAGCGCCACGCCGGTATTGCCGGAGGTGGCCTCGATCACCGTCTGCCCGGGCTTGATGGTGCCGCGCGCCTCGGCGTCCAGGATGATGGCCAGGGCCAGGCGGTCTTTCACCGAACCTGCCGGATTGAACGCTTCCACCTTTACGTAAAGCTCGACGTGCTTCGGCGCCAGCCGGTGCAGTTTCACGACCGGGGTCTTGCCGATGGTGTCGAGGATGCTGTCGTAGATCATGAAAGGCTCCAGGCGAGGATGGAAAGGACGTGGGCGGGTCGGCGCATAGTGCGCCCTGCGCGGTGAAATTTTGCGTCAGGCGCGCCGGGCCAGGGGCAGTTCGGCCACCGATGGTGCATCAATTTCGGAACAGTCGCCGATCGGAGGCGCGCCGAACCAGGCGAGCTGGCCGGCCAGCGCCGCTACTTCGCCCAGGATCAGCAGGGCCGGCGAGCGCACCGCATGCGTCATGGCCAGCTGCTGCAGCTGGGCCAGCGTGCCGGTGACCACGCGCTGCCGCGGGCGCGAGCCGTTCTCCACCAAGGCGAACGGCGTGCTTGCCGCGCGGCCGTGGGAGAGCAGCTGTTCCTGCACGGTACCGAGTTCGCTCACGCCCATGTACACCGCCAGCGTCTGCCGTTCGCGCGCCAGCGCGGGCCAGTCCAGCGTGTCGTGGGAACCGCGGCAATGCGCGGTGAGGAACCGCACCGACTGCGCATGTTCGCGATGCGTCAGCGGCACGCCCGCATAAGCGGCGCAGGCCAGCGCGGCGGTGATGCCGGGCACCACTTCGTAAGGCACGCCGTGGGCGCGCAGATGTTCCAGTTCCTCGCCGCCGCGGCCGAACACGAAGGAGTCGCCACCTTTCAGGCGCACCACGCGGCGGCCTTGCTGCGCGTGTTCGAGCAGCAAGGCGTGGATGCGTTCCTGGGTGACGTGGTGGTTGCCGGCTTCCTTGCCCACTTCGATGCGCTCGGCATCACGGCGCGCCAAGGCCAGCACTTCGGCGGCGACGAGGCGGTCGTAGAGGATCACGTCGGCTTCCTGCAATGCGCGCAGGCCACGCAGCGTCAGCAGGCCCGGATCGCCAGGCCCCGCACCCACCAGCACGACGCTGCCGACGCTTTGCGTCACGGCGCCGGCGAGCGCGCGTTCCGCTTCGGCCTCCGCCTGCTCCGGTTGTGCGCGGCGCAGCAGCTGCAGCACGGGGCCGGCGAACAGCTGCTCGTAGAAGCGGCGGCGCGCGCCGAGATCCGGCAGGCGTGCGCGGATTTTCCCGCGCAGGCGCGCGGCCAGCGCCGCGAGCGGACCCAGCGCGGGATCCAGCAGGCTTTCCAGCCCTTCGCGCAGCAGCCGCGCCAGCACCGGCGCGGTGCCGCCGCTGGAAATCGCGATGGTTACCGGATCGCGGTCGATCACCGCGGGCACGTGGAAGCTGCACAGCTCGGCATCGTCCACCACATTGACGAACAGCCGGCGCTTTTCCGCCAGCGTGGCGATGCGGCGATTGAGCAGGGGTTCGCCAGTGGCCGCGATGACCAGCCAGCACTCATCCAGCCAGGCCTGTTCGAAACCGCCCAGGCGCAGCTCGATCCGGCCCGCCGCCGCCCAGGCCTGCAGGTTTTCGGTCGCCGCCAGCGCACCCACGGTCACCGCCGCGTGCGCTTCGAGCAGCGCCGCCGCCTTGCGCTCGGCCACCGCGCCCCCGCCCACCACCAGCACGCGGCGGCCGGCGAGATCGGCGAACAGCGGGTACAGCTTCATCGGCATCGCACCATCGACAAGGGAACAACGACGCTAGGTGCGGCCGCGCAGCCGGGCAAATGATTTGTCCATAGCCGCTCATGCCGCGGGGTTATGTGACAGCTCCCGTTTCCGGCATAAGACCCCGCCCGCGCATTGACGCCGTCATTAAACGGATGTATAGACGTCTAAATGACGACCGCGAACCACGCCACCGACGCCCTGCCCTCCGGCCTCCCGGCCGTCGCCTGTCCGTGCCGCCCCGCCATCATGCGATGTACCCCTGCAGCGCCCGCAAGCCAGTCCACCCGACCTGCCCGCTCCAGGATGCCCTCGCATGACCCTCACGCAACTGCGCTATCTCGTCGCCATCGCCGACGCCGGCCTCAACATCACGCTGGCCGCCGAGCGCGTGCACGCCACCCAGCCCGGACTCAGCAAGCTGCTCAAGCAGCTTGAGGACGAACTCGGCTTCCAGCTGTTCCATCGCAAGGGCCGCAGCCTCGATTCGATCACCCACGCCGGCAGCCACGTGCTGGAACGCGCGCGCACGATCCTGGCCGAGGCCACCAATATCCGCTCCATCGCCGCCAACCTGCGCAACGAGTCGCGCGGCACGCTGCGCGTAGCCACCACCCACACCCAGGCCCGCTTCGCCCTGCCCGGCGCGGTGGCCGCACTCACCCGCCAATACCCGCAAGTCAGCGTGCATCTGCTGCCGTCCACCGATGCCGACGTGATCGGCCTGCTCGAAGGCGGCCACGTGGACCTGGCCATCGTCAGCAGCTCGGGCGGCGCCCCCTCCGGCAGCGGCATCGCCCTGCCCGCGTATCGCTGGAACCGCGTGGCGATGGTGCCGCACGGGCATGCGCTGGCGAAGCTGGAACGGCCGCCGACGCTGGACGAACTGGCCGCGTATCCGCTGGTGAGCTACGACTCTTCGCTGAGGCCCGGCTCCTCGCTGGCGCGTGCGTTCCACGCGGCCAACCTGCATCCGCAGATCGCCATGACCGCGAGCGACGCGGACCTGATCAAGACCTATGTGCGGGCCGGCGTCGGCATCGGCGTGCTGGCGGAGATGGCGGTGCAGCCGGGCGACCAGGATCTGCGCGCCTTGCCGGCGGACCATCTGTTCGCGCCGTGCACGACGTGGATCGTGCTGCGGAAGGAAAGCGTGTTGCGGGAGTTTGCGCTGGAGTTTATCGGGTTGTTTGCGCCGCAGCTGGAGCGCCGGGCGGTGAGCCGTGCGCTGGCGAGCGGCGGGGCGACGCATTGGCCGGCGGTGCCGCATTGGCGGGAACGCGCGGCGGACTGAAACCGGCGTAGGGCGTAGGTTGGGGTGAGCCAAAGGCGAACCCCAACATCGTCACACTGATACGCATCGCAACGTTGGGGTTCGCCTATGGCTCACCCCAACCTACGCCGTCGTTGCAGCCGCATCAGCTAGCCAACAACCCCCGATCCCTCAACAAGCCCAGAATATGCCCCGCCAGCACCGCCGGCTCGGCGCCGCTTCCATCCACCCGCACCTCCGGCTGCTCCGGCGCCTCGTACGGATCGCTGATCCCGGTGAACTGCGCGATCTTCCCGGCGCGCGCCTGCGCATACAGCCCCTTGCGGTCGCGCGCCTCGCACACTTCCAGGGGCGTCGACACGTGGATCTCGATGAAGTCCCCATGCGCTTCGACCAGCCCGCGCGCCTCGGCGCGCGCATTCGCATACGGCGCAATCGGCGCGCACACCGCCACGCCGCCATGGCGCACGATCTCGCTCGCCACGTAAGCAATGCGCGTGACATTGGCATCGCGGTCCTCGCGCGAGAAGCCCAGGCCGCGCGACAGATGCTTGCGCACCTCGTCGCCGTCCAGCACGGTCACCGCGCGGCTGGTGTGCTCCAGCAACTGCGACACCACCGCCTGCGCGATGGTCGACTTGCCCGCGCCCGACAGCCCGGTAAAGAACAGCGCGAAACCACGCGGCGCCTGCGCCGGATGACGTTCGCGCAGGATCTTCACCACCTCGGGGAAGGTGAACCACGCGGGGATATCCGTGCCCTCGTGCAGATGCCGGCGCAGCTGCGTGCCGGAGATATCGCGCACTTCGTCGTCCGCCGCCACTTCGGTCGCCGGCACATAGGCATCGCGGTTGGCCGCATAGACCATCGCCGGGAACGCCACCACCTGGATGCCCAGTTCGTCCTGGTAGCGCTCCAGTAGATGCTGCGCATCGAACGGCCCGTAGAACGGCTGGCCGTTGGAATCCTTGCCCGGACCGGCATGATCGCGCCCCACGATGAAATGCGTGGCGCCGTAGTTCTTGCGGATGATCGCGTGCCAGATCGCCTCGCGCGGCCCGCCCATGCGCATGGCCAGCGGCAGCAGCGAGAGCTTGGCGCTGTCGGCCGGGTACTGCGGCAGCAGGGCGCGGTAGCAGCGCACGCGGGTGTAGTGGTCGACGTCGCCGGGCTTGGTGCGGCCCACCGAGGGCTGGATCAGCAGCTTGGCGCCGACCTTCTGCGCGGCGCGCAGGGTCAGCTCGCGGTGCGCGCGGTGCATCGGGTTGCGCGTCTGGAAGGCCACCACGCGGCGCCAGCCGTTCGCTTCGAACCAGGCGCGCAAGGTGCGCGGGCTGTCGCGCAGCTCGGTGAAGTCGTAGTGCACCGGCTGCTGGATGCCGCGCAGGCGGCCGCCGAGATACACCGGCCGGGTGCGTTCGAGCAGTTCGGCCACGCCGGGGTGCAGGTGATCCTGCGTGCCGAACACCTGCTGCGCTTCGTGCGCGCGGTCCGGGCGATAGATGTCCTGCAGTTCCAGCACGGCCAGCGGCACGCTCTGCGCATCGCGCAGCACGATCTCGGCCCCAGGCGCGAGCGTGGCGGCAAACTCTTCGCTCACATCCAGCGTGATCGGGATCGGCCACAGCGTGCCGTCGGCCAGCCGCAGCTCGTTCACCACGCCGAGATAATCGCGTTCGGTGAGAAAGCCTTCCAGCGGCGAGAAGGCGCCGTTGAGCAGCAGCTCCAGATCGCACAGCTGCCGCGTGTTGAGGTCCAGGGCCGGTAGCCCGGCGCTGCGCTGTTTCAGCGCCTGCGCCTCGGCATACGGCAGGTAGAGGTCCTTGAGCGTGCCGCCATGCGGCGCGATCAACGGCTCCAGTTCGGTTTCGACGGGAAGTGCAGCGAGTGCGCTCTGGCTCATGATGGCGTTCTTTTGTCAGGTATCGGGGTGGCGGAAGGGTCAGGCGAGGTCGTGCAGGCCGCACTCGCGCTTGAGGCCGAAGAAACGCGTCTCTTCGGGGTCCATGCCCGGCTCCCACGGCCGGGTCGTGTGGGTGTCGCCGATCGACACGTAGCCCTGCTCCCACAGCGGGTGGTAAGGCAGGCCGTGGCGCTGCAGGTAGCGGCCGACGTCACGGTCGCTCCAGTCGGCGATCGGGTGGAATTTCCAGCGGCCCTGGCTCAGCCGCAGAAAGGGAATGCGTTCGCGGCTGCGCGACTGGCCGCGGCGCAGGCCGGCGAACCAGCTGCCGATGCCCAGTTCCTCCAGCGCGCGCCGCATCGGCTCCACTTTGCGCAGCTCGTTGTAGCGCCCCAGCCCTTCCACGCCCTGCTCCCATAGCCGGCCATGGCGCGATTCCATCCAGGCGGTGCCCAGCGGCGAGCGGTAGACGTGCAGGTTCAAGGTGAGGCGTTCGCGCAGTTCGTCGACGAAGCGGTAGGTCTCGGGAAACAGATAGCCGGTATCGACCAGGATGATGGGCAAGTCCGGTTGATGCTGCGTCAGCAGATGCAGCGACACCGCCGCCTGCGCACCGAAGCTGGACGACAGCGCATGCGCACCCGGCGCGTGTTCCAGCGCCCAGGCGACACGCTGCCCGGCGTCGAGCGTGCCGAGCCAATGATCGAGTTCCGCCAGCGCATCCGCATCGTGCCGCGCCGCTTCCAGCGTTGCGCCGTTCATGCCGTCACCTCCAGGGGAATACGCCGGTCCGCCGGCGGCGAGACCACGCCGGTGCGCAGCAGGAAATCGCCGAAGCCTTCGTTCGCCTCGCGTTCCTGCGCATAGCGCCCGAACAGCGGATCGAGCGCGGCGAGGATGGCCGCTTCGTCCACGTTCTCGCGATACGCGCGGTTGAGCCGCTGCCCGCTGAAATCCGCGCCCAGGCGCAGGTCGTAGCGTCCGGGGCCGCGGCCGACCAGGGCGATCTCGCCCAGGTAAGGACGCGAGCAGCCGTTCGGGCAGCCGGAGACGCGCAGCACGATCGGCGCATCGGCCAGGCCATGGCCGGCCAGCAGCGCCTCGACCTTGTCCAGCAGCTCCGGCAGATAGCGCTCCGCCTCGGCCATGGCCAGGCCGCAGGTGGGCAGCGCCACGCAGGACACCGCGTGGCGGCGGATCGGGCTGATGCGCCAGTAATCGTCCAGGCCGTGCGCGGCGACGATGGCGTCGATGCGCGCGCGCTCCTGCGCCGGCACGTTGGCCACGATCACGTTCTGGTTGCAGGTAAGGCGGAAATCGCCCTGGTGCACCCGCGCCAGCTCGCGCAGGCCGGTCAGCCAGCGGCGCTCGCCGCGGTCGGCGAGGCGGCCCGATTCGATATGCAGGGTGAGATGCCAGCGGCCGTCGTGGCCTTCGATCCAGCCGTAGCGGTCGCCGTTATGTTCGAAGCGAAAGGGACGCGCGGGTTCCAGCGCGAAACCCAGGCGGCTTTCCAGCTCGGCCTTGAAGGCATCGACGCCGCGATGATCGAGCGTGTACTTCAGGCGCGCATGCTTGCGCTCCACCCGGTTGCCCCAGTCGCGCTGCACCGCGACCACGGCTTCGGCGGCGGCATACAACTGCTCCGGCGTGACGAAGCCGAGCACCGTCGCCAGCCGCGGATAGGTCGACGCATCGCCATGCGTAGCGCCCATGCCGCCGCCCACCGCGATGTTGAAACCCTTCAGCTCGCCGTCCTCGGCAATCGCGATCAGGCCGAGGTCCTGCGAGAACACATCGACGTCGTTCAATGGCGGAATCGCCAGGCCGATCTTGAATTTGCGTGGCAGATAGGTGGCGCCGTACAGCGGCTCCGCCTCCGGTTCGCCGACCAGCGCCTCGCCGTCCAGCCAGATCTCGTGATACGCACTCGTGCGCGGCGCCAGATCGTCCGACAGCTTCGCCGCCCACGCATAGGCCTCGCCGTGCGCCTTCGTCTCCACCGGGTTGGCGGTGCTCACCACGTTGCGCACCACGTCGCCGCAGGCCGCGATGGTGCTGGCCAGGCTGGCGTGGATGGCGGCGATGGTGGGCTTGAGCTTGCGCTTGATGATGCCGTGCCACTGGAAGGTCTGCCGCGTGGTGATGCGCAGCGTGCCGTTGGCGTGCTCGCGCGCCAGGCGGTCGAATTCCAGCCACTGCGCCGGCGTCACCACGCCGCCCGGCAGGCGCGCGCGCAGCATGAAGCTGTAGGCCGGCTCCAGTTTCTGGCGACGGCGTTCCTCGCGCAGGTCGCGGTCGTCCTGCTGGTAGCTGCCGTGGAACTTGAGCAGCTTGCCGTCGTTCTCGCTGATGCCGCCGGTGACGGGATCGGCCAAGCCCTCGGCGATGCCGCCGCGCAGCTGGCGACTGGCGGCCTTGACGCGTTCGAAATCGGAAAGTGCTGCGCTCATATCAGTACACGTCGCGCGCGTAGCGCCCTTGCTGCAGGAGATCGGCCAGCCAGGCGCCGGCGTCTTCGTGGGAGAGGCCGCCGTGCTCGGCGGCGATGTCGACCAGGGCCGCGTGCACGTCCTTGGCCATATGCGTGGCGTCGCCGCAGACGTACAAATGCGCGCCGCCGCTGAGCCAGGCGTACAGCTCCTTGCCGTGTTCGCGCAGGCGGTGCTGCACATAGACCTTGCCGGCACCGTCGCGCGAGAAGGCCAGGTCCAGCCGGTGCAGCGCGCCCTGCTTCAGCGCTTCCTGCCATTCCACCTGGTAGAGGAAATCGTCGGCGAAATGGCGGTTGCCGAAGAACAGCCAATTGCGGCCGCTGGCGCCGGTCTCGTGGCGCTCCTGCACGAAGCCGCGGAACGGCGCCACGCCGGTGCCGGGGCCGATCATGATCACGTCGCGCGCGTTGTCGGCCGGCAGGCGGAAGCGCTCGTTCGCTTCGATAAACACCGGCAGGCGCGCGTCTTCGGCGCTGGCGGCGAGAAAGGCCGAGGCGGCGCCCCAGTGGCGTTCGCCGAAGGCTTCGTAGTCGACCGTGGACACGGTGAGGTGCACTTCGTCGCCGACCACGGCGGAGCTGGAGGCGATCGAATACAACCGCGGCGTGAGCGGGCGCAGCGCGGCGACCAGCGCGGCGGCTTCCCACGGGGCCGGATAGCGGCGCAGCAGGTCGATCGGCTGGTGCGTGTCGAGCAGTGTGGTCAGCGCGACCGGATCTTCCAGCGCCCGCGCCAGGCCGGCATCGCCGCTGGTCCTGGCATGGGCCAGCGCGAAGCCGCGGGCGAGGCGGGTCAGCTCGCGCTCTTCGGTGAGCCAGCGCACCAGCGGCAGCGTGCGGCCGTTGTGGGCCACGTCCGCGTCGCCGTCCAGCTGCAGCAGTTCCAGCCACTGCCGGACCAGCGCCGGCGGATTGCGCGGCCACACGCCCAGCGCATCGCCGGGCCGGTAGCTCAGGCCGGAGCCTTCCAGCGAGAGCTCCACATGCAGCACTTCGCGCTCGCTGTCGCGCGACACGATGCGCTGGTTGGCCAGCACGGTGGCGGCGAACGGGTTGTCGCGATCGTGCACGGCATGCGTGGGCACGGCCTGCAGCAGCGGCGCGCGCACCGCGGCGGCCGGCGCCTTCAGCAGCTCGCGGGCGCGTTCCAGCGCGGCGGCGGTCCAGGGGGCGGCCACTTCGTCCAGGTCGACGTCGGCCTCGGCCAGCGGGTCCAGCCGCGCGGCGCCCAGTTCCTCCAGCCGCGCATCGAGCTGGCGGCCGATCGCGCAGAACTGCGGATAGCTGGAATCGCCCAGGCCCAGCACCGCATAGCGCAGCGACGGCAGCCGCGGCGCGCGGCGGCTGGCGATGAAGTCGATCAGTCCGCGCGCGTCATCCGGCGGCTCACCCTCGCCCTGGGTGCTGATCACCAGGAACAGCTGGCGCTCCTGGGCCAGTTCGCGCTGCACGTAGGCGTCGGCGCGCACCAGCCGCGCCGGCAGGCCGGCCGCTTCCAGCTTCTTGAGCAACTGCTCGGCCACACGCTTGGCATTGCCGGTCTGGCTGCCGTAGAGCACGGTGACGCGCTCCGTTGCCGCGGCCGCGGCGACGGCCTGCGCTTGGGCCTGGGCCAGCTGCGGCCCGCGCGCCGCCAGCGCCGCGCTGCGCGCCGCCACCCAGTACAGCTCGTGGGGCGCCAGGCCCTCCAGCAGGCGCTGGAGTTGCGCGGCCTTGTCGGCGGCGAGCGGCGAAGCGAGGGATTCCTGCGAAACGACGGCGTTCAAGGCTTGACCTTCTTTGGACGTCTATACGTCTATTCATCGAAGATAGCCCTGAGGGTGCTTATGCCGGAAAGGATGTGTCGACATATGCACATGCCGTTTCCATTATTTCCTCGTTAAGCCCAAACGCCCACGTAGGTTGGGGTGAGCCAGAGGCGAACCCCAACAATGCGAGGCGCCCCACCGCGTTGGGGTTCGCCTGCGGCTCACCCCAACCTACGCCGGCCCCGCCGTGCCCCGTACAATCTCCCGATGACCCAGCCCACCGTCCCCCTCGAAGTCCGCGGCAGCGCCCGCCAGCCCCTCGGCATGACCCCGGCGCAGTTCCTGCGCGACTACTGGCAGAAGCGCCCCCTGCTGATCCGCAACGCCTTCCCGGACTTCACGCCCCCGCTGCAGCCCGACGACCTGGCCGGCCTGGCGCTGGAGGAGGAAGCCCTGTCGCGCCTGATCGTCCACGACGAGCGCCGCGACCGCTGGTCGGTCAAGACCGGCCCGCTCAGCGAGGACGACTTCGCCAAGACCCCGCCTGCCAACTGGACCCTGCTGGTGCAGGACGTGGACAAATGGGACGCCGACGTGGCCGCCCTGCTGGAGTCGTTCCGCTTCCTGCCGAACTGGCGCGTGGACGACATCATGATTTCCTATGCCGAGCCGGGCGGCGGCGTCGGCGCCCACGTCGACCAGTACGACGTGTTCCTGCTGCAGGGCCTGGGCCAGCGGCACTGGGCGATCAGCGACGATCCGCAGGCGCCCACCGAGTTCCGCGACGACGTGGAACTGAAGCAGCTCAAGCACTTCGAACCCACCCACGAATGGCTGCTGGAACCGGGCGACATGCTCTACCTGCCCCCGGGCGTGCCGCACGACGGCGTGGCCTTCGGCGGCCCCTGCATGACCATCTCGGTGGGCATGCGCGCGCCTTCGCGCGCGGAGCTGGCCAGCGACCTGGCCGACTACCTGGTCGAGCGCCTGCCCGACGAACAGCGCTACCGCGACCCGGACCTGGCCCCGGCCAAACACTCGGGCGAGATCGACCGCGCCGCCCTGGCCCGCGTGCGCGAGGCCCTGCCGTTCGCCGCGCTGGACGACGCCACCCTGGTCGACTGGTTCGGCCGCTACATCACCCGCTACCGCGTGGCGCGGGCGCCGGCCGCGCCGGACAAGGCCAGCACCGAGGCCGCCCTGGCCAAGCAACTGGGCGACGGCGCCCAGCTGCTGCGCCATCCGTGGTCGCGCATGGCCTGGGCGCGGGTCAAGGGCGGCGCCACCCTGTTCGCCAACGGCCAGGCCTACCCCGCGCCGGCTGAGTTGGCCGAGCGCCTGTGCGCCGAACGCACGCTGGCGTTCGGCCGCACACCGGCCGGCGCCGAGCGCGCGCTGCTGCTGGCCCTGGTCAACGACGGCCACCTGGTGCCGCGCAAGGCGCGCCGCCGGTGAACCCGCGTCCATGACCAGCGGGCCGGAAACCCTGGCCATCGACAGCGGCGAGGCGCTGGCCGAACTGCGCCTGCAACTGCTGCGCGGCGCGCGCCGCCGCGTGGCGATCTACCAGCCCGCACTGCCAGCCGACGCTTATAACCATGCCGCCGAGCTGGACGAGCTGCGCCGTATCGCCACCTCCGGCCGCGGCGCCGAGATCCGCCTGATCCTGCACGACCCCGCCGCGGCGCTGCGCGACAGCCACCGGCTGATCGCCCTGGCCCAGCGCCTGCCCAGCACCGTGCTGGTACGCGAGCCGGTGGAGGAGTCCGACCGCTCGTATGGCTCGGCCTACCTGCTCACCGACGCCGGCGGTTATCTGTTCCTGCCGGAAGCCGCGCGCCCGCGCGGGCGCGGCGCGATGGAAGACCGCGCCAGCCAGGCGCCGCTGCAGCAGCACTTCCAGGAAGTGTGGGAGCGCGGGGCCCGCGCCACCGCGCTGCAGCCGCTCGATCTCTAGCGCCCGGCTGAACGACAACCCGCTTGTGCGTCCGGGCGGCCGCCGTGCGCGAAACCCGCGAAAACCCGTGCCTACGACGATGGTCGGTAGCCTCCCGCCTCGAAATAACGCCTTCCGACCCCACCTGGAACCCGTTTCCCGGGTTGCCGCTGTGCAGCAGCCGGGGCCATAATTAACAGGATTTTTCCCCGCCATCCGCCAGGTCGACGGATGGCCTGAGGCCTCCCTTCCCTCACCGGTGGTGACGTGAGTACAAATCTGATTCGCGAGTTCTTCGATTCGTCCCAGCTCGCCGGCGGCAACGCCGATTACGTAGAGCAGTTGTATGAGTCCTGGCTGGCCGACCCCGCGTCGGTCCCCGCCGAATGGAACCAGTATTTCGGGACCTTCAAAGGCCGCGAATCCGGTGACGTTCCGCACTCCGCGGCGATCGCCCGCATCGAAGCCGCGCAGAAGCAGCGCGCCGTCGGCGTGGCCGCCCCGGTCGACGACCAGCACGCGCGCAAGCAGGCCGCGGTGCTGCGCATCCTCACCGCCTACCGCTCGCGCGGCCACCTGGCCGCCGACCTCGATCCGCTGGGCCTGGCCGAAAAGCTGCCGGCGCCGGACCTGGGCCTGGCCTTCCACGGCCTGAGCGACGCCGACCTCGACACCGAATTCGACTGCGGCAACTTCGCCGGCGGCGGCCAGCGCATGAAGCTGCGCGAGCTGCTGGCGCGCCTGAAGAAGGTGTATGCCGGCACCATCGGCGCCGAGTTCATGCACATCAGCAACCATGAGCAGCGCAACTGGATCTATACCCGCCTGGAAAAGGCCGGCGGCAGCGCCGGGCTGGACAAGGCCGGCAAGCAGCGCGTGCTGGCGGGCCTCACCGCCGCCGAAGGCCTGGAGCGCTACCTGCACACCAAGTACGTGGGCCAGAAGCGTTTCTCGCTGGAAGGCGGCGACAGCCTGATCCCGATGGTGGACGACGTGGTGCGCACGGCCGGCGACAACGGCATCAAGGAAGTCGTGGTCGGCATGGCCCACCGCGGCCGCCTGAACATGCTGGTCAATATCCTGGGCAAGCCGCCGAAGACCCTGTTCAACGAGTTCGAAGGCAAGTTCGAGCACCCGGACGACCCGGCGCACTCCGGCGACGTGAAGTACCACATGGGCTTCTCCGCCGACGTCAAGACGCCGAGCGGCGGCGTGCACGTGGCACTGGCGTTCAATCCGTCGCACCTGGAAATCGTCAACCCGGTGGTGGCCGGCTCCGTGCATTCGCGCCAGCTGCGCCGCCGCGACAGCGAGCGCCAGCAGTCGATGGCCGTGCTGATCCACGGCGACGCCGCCCTGGCCGGCCAGGGCGTGAACATGGAACTGTTCAACATGTCGCAGGCGCGCGGCTTCCGCATCGGCGGCACGCTGCACATCGTGGTGAACAACCAGGTGGGCTTCACCACCTCCAACCCGCAGGACGCGCGCTCCACGCTGTACTGCACCGACCTGGCCAAGATGGTCAACGCGCCGGTGCTGCACGTGAACGGCGACGACCCGGAAGCGGTGATCCAGGCCACCCGCCTGGTCTACGACTTCCGCAAGCAGTTCCGCAAGGACGTGGTGATCGACCTCGTCTGCTACCGCCGCCACGGCCATAACGAGGCCGACGAGCCGGCCGCGACCCAGCCGGTGATGTACCAGATCATCCGCGCCCGCCCGACCACGCGCGACCTGTACGCGCAGGCCCTGGTCAAGGAAGGCGTGATCGCCGACGGCGACGGCCAGAAGCTGGTCGACGAGTACCGCTCGCGCCTGGAAGCCGGCAACCCGATGACCGAGCTGACCAGCGCCCTGGTCAAGGACATCGAGGTGGACTGGAACCAGTTCATCGGCGGCAAGCTGTCCACCCAGACCGACACCGGCGTGCCGAAGGCCAAGCTGGTCGAGCTGGCCAACAAGATCCTCGAAGTGCCGTCCGACACCACGCTGCAGTCGCGCGTGGCCAAGATCTACGACGACCGCCGCAAGATGGCCGCGGGCGAGCTGCCGGGCGACTGGGGCTTCGCCGAGAACCTGGCCTACGCCACCTTGGTGGAGCAGAACTACAACCTGCGCCTGGTCGGCCAGGACGTGGGCCGCGGCACCTTCTTCCACCGCCATGCGGTGCTGCACGACCAGAAGGACGGCCACACCTACATGCCGCTGGCCACGCTGCGCGACAACGCCAGCGTAGAGGTGATCGACTCGCTGCTCAGTGAGGAAGCGGTGATGGCCTTCGAATACGGCCACGCCACCACCGACCCGTACACCCTGCACATCTGGGAAGGCCAGTTCGGCGACTTCGCCAACGGCGCCCAGGTGGTGATCGACCAGTTCATCAGCTCGGGCGAGTCGAAGTGGAACCGCCTGTGCGGCCTGGCGCTGTTCCTGCCGCACGGCTACGAAGGCCAGGGCCCGGAGCATTCCTCCGCGCGCCTGGAGCGCTTCCTGCAGCTGTGCGCGCTGGACAACATGCAGGTCTGCGTGCCGACCACCCCGGCCCAGGCTTTCCACATGATCCGCCGCCAGATGGTGCGCCCGACGCGCAAGCCGCTGATCGTGATGACGCCGAAGTCGCTGCTGCGCCACAAGCTGGCGATCTCCACGCTGGACGACCTGGCCACCGGCGAATTCCAGCTGGTGATCGGCGAGCACCGCGAGCTGCCGGCCAAGAAGGTCAAGCGCGTGGTGCTGTGCTCGGGCAAGGTCTACTACGACCTGCTGGAAGACGCCGAGAAGCGCGGCCTCACCGACGTCGCCGTGGTGCGCGTCGAGCAGCTGTATCCGTTCCCGCGTCCGCAGGTCACGGCCGAACTGGAAAAGTATCCTTCCGTGAAGGAAGTGATCTGGTGCCAGGAAGAGCCCATGAACCAGGGCGCCTGGTTCCAGATCCGCCACCACCTGCAGGCCTGCGTCAACGCCAAGCAGAGCCTGTCCTACGCCGGCCGCGCCCGCTCGCCGGCGCCGGCCGCCGGCCACCTCAATACCCACGTCGCCGAACAGGCGGCACTCGTCGAGCAGGCGCTGGTCGCGCCGATCGGCACCGACCACGCTGCGGAGTAAGACAAGATGTCTATCGAAGTTAAAGTTCCTGTTCTGCCCGAGTCTGTCTCCGACGCCACCATCGCCACCTGGCACAAGAAGGTCGGCGAAGCGATCAAGCGCGACGAGAACCTGGTCGACCTCGAGACCGACAAGGTCGTGCTCGAAGTGCCGGCTCCGGTCGACGGCGTGATCAAGGAACTGAAGTTCCAGTCCGGCGACACCGTGACCAGCCAGCAGGTCATCGCAGTGATCGAGGAAGGCGCCGTGGCCGCTGCGCCGGCTGCCTCCCCCGCCCCGGCCGCCGCGGCTCCCGCCGCCGCCAAGGGCAGCGCGGACCTGTCCCCGGCCGGCCTGCGCGTGGCCACCGAGCAGAACATCGACGCGTCCAAGGTCGCCGGCACCGGCCGCGACGGCCGCGTGACCAAGGAAGACCTGGTCAACTACGGCAAGGGCGGCGCCGCTGCCGCGCCGGCCGCCGCTGCCCCGGCCGCGAAGCCGACCCCGGGCGCGCGTCCGGAAGAGCGCGTGCCGATGACGCGCATCCGCGCGCGCATCGCCGAGCGCCTGATGCAGTCGAAGAACTCGATCGCCATGCTCACCTCGTTCAACGAAGTGAACCTGGCCGAGGTGGTGAAGATGCGCAAGACGCTGGGCGAGCAGTTCGAGAAGTCGAACGGCGTGAAGCTCGGCTTCATGAGCTTCTTCGTCAAGGCCGCCGCCGAGGCGCTGAAGCGCCACCCGGTCGTCAATGCCTCGGTCGACGGCAACGACATCGTCTACCACGGCTACCAGGACATCTCGATCGCCGTGTCCACCGACAAGGGCCTGGTCACCCCGGTGCTGCGCGACGTGCAGGACAAGAGCTTCGCCGACATCGAGAAGGGCATCCTCGACTACGCCAAGAAGGCGCGCGACGGCAAGCTGGGCCTGGACGACCTGCAGGGCGGCACCTTCACCATCACCAACGGCGGCACCTTCGGCTCGCTGCTGTCGACGCCGATCGTGAACCCGCCGCAGAGCGCGATCCTGGGCATGCACACCATCAAGGACCGCGCCATCGTCGAGAACGGCCAGGTCATCGCCGCGCCGATGATGTACCTGGCGCTGAGCTACGACCACCGCATCATCGACGGCAAGGACGCGGTGCTGTTCCTGGTCGACATCAAGAACCAGCTGGAAAACCCGCAGCGCATGCTGCTGGGCCTTTGATCGGCGCCTCGGCGACCCCATAGGTAGCGAAGCTCCGGCGGCGGGCACCGGCGAAAGCCAGGCCCGCCGCCGACCTCCCCCGCTTCATCCTGGCACCGCCCGGCGGCGCCACGCAGCAAGGAACAAGCAATGAGCGACAAATTCGACGTCATCGTCATCGGCGCCGGCCCGGCCGGCTACGTGGCCGCGATCCGCGCCGCGCAGCTGGGCCTGAAGACCGCCTGCATCGACGCCTTCACCGGCAAGGACGGCAAGCAGGCGCTCGGCGGCACCTGCCTCAACGTGGGCTGCATTCCGTCCAAGGCGCTGCTGGATTCGTCCAAGCAGTTCCACAACCTCACGCACAACTTCGCCGTGCACGGCATCACCGCCGACAACGCGAAGATCGACGTGGCCACCTTCGTCGGCCGCAAGGACAAGATCGTCAAGCAGTTCACCGGCGGCATCGGCCAGCTGTTCAAGGCGAACAAGGTCACGGCGTTCTACGGCACCGGCAAGCTGCTCAAAGGCAACAACGTCGAGATCACCGCCAACGACGGCAGCAAGCAGACCATCAGCGCGACCAACGTGATCCTGGCTTCCGGCTCGGTGCCGATCGAGCTGCCGTTCGCCAAGTTCGACAACAAGTTCATCGTCGACAACGCCGGCGCGCTGGACTTCCCCGAAGTTCCGAAGCGTCTGGGCGTGATCGGCGCCGGCGTGATCGGCCTGGAACTGGGCAGCGTGTGGGGCCGCCTCGGCGCCGACGTGACCATCCTGGAAGCGCTGCCGGACTTCCTCTCGGTGGCTGATGCCGACGTGGCCAAGATCGCCGCCAAGGAATTCGCCAAGCAGGGCCTGAAGATCAAGCTGGGCGCCAAGCTGACCAAGGCCGAGGTCAAGGGCAACGAGGTTGCGCTCACCTATGAAGACAAGGACGGCGCGCACGAGCTGGTGGTGGACAAGCTGCTGGTGGCCGTGGGCCGCCGCGCCTACACCGCCGGCCTGCTGGCCGACGACACCGGCGTGAAGCTGGACGAGCGCGGCCGCATCGTGGTCGACAACCACAACCACACCGGCGTGGACGGCGTGTGGGCCATCGGCGACGCCGTGCGCGGCCCGATGCTGGCGCACAAGGGTTCCGAGGAAGGCGTGGCGGTGGCCGAGTGGATCGCCGGCAAGGCCGGCCACATCAACTACGACACCATTCCGTGGGTGATCTACACCGAGCCGGAAATCGCCTGGGCCGGCAAGACCGAGAAGGAACTGAAGGACGCGGGCATCCCCTACAAGGTGGGCACCTTCCCGTTCGCCGCCATCGGCCGCGCCGTGGCGATGAACGAGGCCATCGGCCAGGTGAAGATGCTGGCCCATGCCGAGACCGACCGCCTGCTCGGCGTGCACATGGTCGGCCCGGGCGTGTCCGAGCTGATCGCCGAGGCCGTGGTGACGATGGAGTTCAAGGGCTCCGCCGAAGACCTGGCCCGCATCGTCCACGCGCACCCGACCCTGTCGGAAGCCGTGCACGAAGCGGCGCTGTCGGTCGATAAGCGCGCGATCCACAAGGGCAACTGAGCCCGCGGCATCACCGGCGCGGCCCGTCCATGGCGACATGGGCGGGCCCGTCCGTTTTCGGGGACAGCTCCGAAAAGCCGGCGTTCTTCACATCCTCGCGACCTGCCGTCGTTCCCTAATTCCCTTTCCCCGGAGACCCTCATGCCCCAGCCCACCGCCATCTGCGTCTATTGCGGCTCGAGCCCGGGCGGCTCGCCGGAATACACCGAGCAGGCGCGCGCCTTCGGCGCCGAGATGGCCCGGCGCGGCATCGCCCTGGTCTACGGCGGCGGCAAGGTCGGCCTGATGGGCACCGTGGCCGACGCGGTGCTGGCCGGCGGCGGCAAGGTGATCGGCGTGATCCCGCGCCAGCTGGTGGAGCGCGAAGTGGCGCACGCGGGCCTGAGCGAGCTGGAAGTGGTCGAGACCATGCACCAGCGCAAGACCCGCATGTTCGAGCGCTCCGACGCCTTCGTCGCCCTGCCCGGCGGCTTCGGCACCATGGACGAGATGTTCGAGATGCTGACCTGGGCGCAGCTGGGCCTGCACAGCTTCCCTTGCGCCTTCCTCGACGTGCGCGGCTACTATCGCCAGCTGCGCGGCATGCTCGACCACATGGTGGACGAGCGCTTCGTGCGCACCGAGCAGCGCGACAGCGTGTGGTTCGGCGACAGCATGGAAAAGCTGTTCCACTGGATGGAGCACTACCAGGGCCATTACAGCCCCAAGTGGATCGACCGCAGCAGCGTCGAAGCCTGACCCATCCTTCCGGACGCCACGCCATGAGCGACATCGACTTCCGCGCCTTCCGCATCCACAACGACGGCTCCGGCTATCGCGGCGGCACCGAAACCATGAGCACCGCCGCGCTCAGCGCCGGCCAGGTGCTGGTGAAGACGGCGTGGTCCTCGGTCAACTACAAAGATGCGCTGGCCGGCACCGGCCAGGGCAAGATCCTTCGCCAGTACCCGCTCAATGGCGGCATCGATGCGGCGGGCATCGTGGTGGCGTCCACCGATCCGAAGTTCAAGGAAGGCGATGCGGTGCTGTGCACCGGCAGCGGCCTTTCGGAAATCCGCGACGGCGGCTACGGCGAATACGCGCGCTTCGACGCGCACTGGACCATCCCCCTGCCCGCCGGCCTCACATTGCGCGAAAGCATGGTGCTGGGCACCGCCGGCTTCACCGCCGCGCTGGCCCTGCTGCAGATGGAAGACAACCGCCAGACGCCGGCGCTGGGCCCGATCGCTGTCACCGGCGCCTCCGGCGGCGTGGGCATGCTGGCGATCGACATGTTCAGCCGCGCCGGCTACGACGTGCATGCGATCAGCGGCAAGGCCGACCACTTCGACTTCCTGCGCAGCCTCGGCGCCAGCGCCTGCATCGATCGCCGCGAACTGGTGTTCAGCGGCAAGCCGATGGATTCGGCGCGCTTCGGCGGCGCCCTGGACAACGTCGGCGGCGCCATGCTGGCCGGCCTGCTGCCGCTGGTGGCGCCCTACGGCAACGTGGCGATCTGCGGCAATGCGGGCGGCTTCGCCTTCGACAGCACGGTGATGCCCTTCATCATCCGCGGCGTCAATCTGCTGGGCGTGGCCTCGGCCGGCACCGCACGCGAACAGCGCGAGCGCGTATGGGAAAAGCTGGCCGGCGACTGGAAACCACGGCACCTTGAGCGGATCGCCACCCGCGAAGTCAGCCTCGATGAACTGCCGGGCGTTTTCGAGCGCATGCTGGCAGGCGACTCGTTCGGGCGCACAGTTGTGAGACTTGAAGTGTAAAGCCCAAGCTGAACCGACTTGGAAGAGCCGCTAGTGCGGCTTAGAATCCTTCGAAACACGAAACAACAAGGGGACTCCCACCTTATGGCACGTATTCTGATCGTCGACGATTCGCCGTCGCAGTTGCTGGGCATCAAGCGCATCGTCGAGAAGCTGGGGCACGAGACCCTGACTGCGGAAGACGGCGCCGCCGGCGTGGAGGTGGCCAAGCGCGAGAAGCCCGACCTCATCCTGATGGACGTGGTCATGCCCAATCTCAACGGCTTCCAGGCCACGCGCACCATCAGCAAGGATCCGGAAACGCAGCACATCCCGGTCATCCTGGTGACCACCAAGGACCAGGAAACCGACAAGGTGTGGGGCCTGCGCCAGGGTGCGAAGGCTTATGTGACCAAGCCGATCAAGGAAGAAGAGCTGGTGGAGACGCTGAAGGGCCTGCTGCCGGCCTGAACTGGCGAGGCAAAGCAGTACAGAAAAACGGCGCCCTGGAGGGCGCCGTTTTTGTTTGATCGGGAAACGCATTCGGGGTGTAGGTTGGGGTGAGCCGAAGGCGAACCCCAACATTTCTAGCCTCAACGCCGCGCATCGTTGGGGTTCGCTGCGCTCACCCCAACCTACGCCAGCTACTGCTGGCTCAACGCCGCGGATCGAATCCTTCGAACTCGTCGCGCAGCGCCTCGTAAGCCTTCTTCTGTTCGTCCGACTCCGCCGCCGGCGCGCGGATCGACAGTTCCACCAATTGGTCGCCCGGATGCGCCCCCGGCAGGCCACGCCCCTTCAGGCGCAGCTTGCGGCCCGACTGCGAACCGGCGGGGATGCGCAGGTCCACCGCGCCGGCCAGGGTCGGCACCGGCACGGTGGCGCCCAGGGCGGCTTCCCAGGGGGTGATCGGCAGCACGTGGAGCACGTTGCGGCCGTCCAGGCGGAAGCGCGCGTCGTCGCGGAACTGCACTTCCAGCAGCAGGTCGCCGCTGGGGCCGCCGCCGCGGCCGGGGTGGCCCTGGCCGGACAGGCGGATCACCTGGCCGGGCTGGATGCCGGCGGGGATCTTCACTTCCAGCACGCGCTCGTTGCCGCTGCCGTCGTGCAGAGCTACGCGCGTGCGGCCGCCGTCGAAGGCGGTCTGCAGCTCGATCTGTACCTGCGCCTGAATGTCGCCGCCGCGGCTGGCGCGGGCCTGGCTGTGCGCGCCGCCGGCCGCACGGCCGAACAGGCTTTCGAAGAAGTCGCTGAAATCGCCGCCGCCGCCGCCGAAATCGAAGTTCTGGCCCTGGCCCCAGCCCGGCGGTGGACGGAACTGCTCGCCGCCGCGGTAACCGCCGGCGCGCAGGTTGTCGTAGGCGCGGCGCTTTTCCGGATCGCGCAGCACTTCATTGGCCTCGTTGACGGCCTTGAACTTCTCCTCGGCGCCCGCTTCCTTGTTCTTGTCCGGATGGTATTTGCGGGCGAGCTTGCGAAAGGCCGCCTTGATCTCGGCCTCGCTGGCGTCCGCTTTCACACCCAGGGTGTCGTAATAGTCTTTGAATTCCACTGCCACTCCCGCCAATGGCTGCTGCAAGTCCTGACAACGCGGACGGCCCGCCACGGATCATGGTCCGTGGCGGGCCGTAGCCGCAACACGCTAGCGTCTGATGTGCGCGCTTAGTGCGTGGTTTCGATGGTGATACGGCGCGGCGCTCTCTCGGCCCGCTTGGGGATCGACACTTCCAGCACGCCGTGGCGGCCGTGCGCGGTGATGCCTTCCGCATCGGCGCTGTCCGGCAGCGCGAAACGGCGCAGAAAGGCGCCGTGCGCGCGCTCCACGCGGGTGTGGCGCTCGCCCTCGGCCGGGGTCTCCTGCTTGCGCTCGCCCTTGATGGTGAGCACGCCCTTGTCCATGCTCACTTCGATGCCGGCCGGGTCGATGCCCGGGATGTCGGCGAGAATCACAAAGCGCTTGTCGTCTTCCTTGATGTCCACGCGCGGCGCCCACTGCGCGTCGCCGGTATTGGCGTTAACGGGCTGCTCCACTTGGAACAGGCGGTCGCCCAGGTGCTGCCGGGGCCAGGAAAGCGTACGTCCCAGATACATGGTGAATCCTCGAATAGGTTTGCGGTGCCATCACCGCCTGCATCGATAGATAGGTTCGCGCTGGGCCGATTCAAGACAACATGCCAAGACGACATGCCAAGACGACAGCGGCAGCCCCGAGGCGCTAGCATCCCCGCGCTTACCCTTCTTTCAGAGCGATCCTTATGACGATCCAGCCCGGCCAGGCCCTGCCCGACCTCGAGATCAAAGCCATCGTCGACGGCCAGATCGAAACCCGCCAGACCGCCGCGCTGTTCGGCCAGCACAAGGTGGTGCTGTTCGCCGTGCCCGGCGCGTTCACCCCGACCTGCTCCAACAAGCATCTGCCCGGCTACGTGCAGCGCTTCGCGGAATTCCAGCAACGCGGCGTCGACGTGATCTGCATGGCCGTCAACGATGCCTACGTGATGCAGGCCTGGGCGCGCGACCAGAAGGTGCCGCCGGGCATGCTGATGCTGGCCGATGGCAATGGCAGTTTCACGCGCGCGCTGGGGCTGGAACTCGACGGCGCTTCGTATGGCATGGGCCTGCGTTCGCGCCGCTTCGCGCTGTATGCGGAGAACGGCGTGGTGCGGCAGCTGCAAGTGGAAGCACCGGGCGAATTTCGCGTGTCCAGTGCCGAGGCGATGCTGGCCGCAATCGACGTTTAGCAGCCTATCGGTACCGACCGGCGTTGGTTGGGGTGAGCCAAAGGCGAACCCCAACACCCGGGGGGGCCCCCCAATGTGGGGGTGGCCGGGGGGGCCCCCGCCGGCTACCCCCAACACCGTGGGGCGCCCACCATGTTGGGGTTCGCCTGCGGCTCACCCCAACCTACGCCATTGGTCATGGTGTGTGGGCACTAGCGCGCCGCTTCGTGGTCTCCCAAATTGGCCGGCATCGCTATCGGGGGAGCTCATGAAATCCGCTTCGACGTTCGGCCAGCTGCTTTCCATCGCCATCGCGCTTCTTGGCATATCGCTATCCCCCGTATTCGCGCAGCGCGCCCCCGTCGTGCAGACCTTCGACCTGCGCGTGCCGTGGCAGCCCGAGCCGGTCAAGGTCAACGGCCAATGGCAACTGCTGTACGAGCTGCACCTCGACAACTACGCCGCCGACCCGCTGCAGCCGAAGCAACTGCGCGTGCTCGATGCCGACAACGGCCACGTGCTGCGCGACTACGACGAAACCGCACTGCGCGCGCTGCTCGGCGGGCCGGGCATGTCGGGCAAGAAAGGCGATGCGACGATCGCGCCGGGTGCGCATGCTGTGGTCTATCTCAACCTGAGCTTCGACGAAGCGCCGGCGGACCTGCATCTCACCCACGAACTCAGCGCATCGCGCGACAACGGTACGGCGGTGCAGGCGCAAGGCGGCCAGCTCAGGCTGCCGCATTGGCCCGCACCGGTGGTGTTCTCGCCGCCGCTGCGCGGCGGCTACTGGGTCGCGATCTACGACAGCGCCTGGCCGCGCGGCCATCGCCGCACGCTGTACGCGGTGAACGGCGCAGTGCACGTGCCCGGACGCTTCGCCATCGACTGGATCAAGGTCGATGCGCAGGGCCGCTATACCCAGGGCGATCCCACCGACAAGAGCCACTGGCTCGGCTACGGCGAAGAAGTGCTGGCGGTGGCCGACGGCAAGATCGCCGCGGCGATGGACGGCATGCCGGAGCCGGCGAAAGTCGACCCCGGCAAACCCACGCGCGTGCCGCTGCAGGACGCCACCGGCAACTACGTGAGCCTTGACCTCGGCGGCGGGCGCTACGTGTTCTACGAGCACCTGAAGACCGGCAGCATCACGGTGAAAGCAGGCCAGGCCGTGCATCGCGGCGACGTGATCGGACGGCTCGGCTACACCGGCGAAACCACCGGCCCGCATCTGCATATGCATGTCGCCGACGCGAACGTGCCGCTGGATGCGGAGGGCCTGCCTTATGCGTTCGACCAGTTCGGTTGGATCGGCAGCTATGCCTCGATCGGCGATTTCGGCGAGCAGAAACGCTGGCTGCCGTCGGCCAGCGTCGCGGTACGCCGAGGGGAACTGCCGGCGCCGCTGTCGGTGCTGAGCTTTACGCCGCCGTATGTCTTCAAAGCAGTACCCCCGAAGACGAAATCGCCCTGATCGGTAAATACCTCAAGGAATAGTCCTAGGTGACCGGCTACATCTACGGTCACCTCCACTATTCGAACGCTTATCCATGGATCTTCGTCACACCGGCCGCGTGCGGCCTGCCTGCGGTCTCGCCATCGCCGCTCTGCTGTTGTCGCCCGCCGCCGCACAAGCCGAGCAAGGGCGGATTCAATTCACCGGAAGACTGGTCACGCCTGCGGCGCCGTTGAGCGTTGCGGGTGTGCATGTGTTGCCGGATGGGAATTCCGCTAGCGCGCGGAAGCAGCTATTGAGTGCCGCGCTGGCCAGCGGCGATATACCCGAGCTGTTGCGGTATTTCACCGGCTATGCCGGGAGTGATACGCGGTTGACTGTCACCACTTACGAATAAGTGGGGCGCCGCGGGCTTGCCGTTATCACGGTATCGCCTGGTTGTCATCGACTGGTTTTTGCGTGGCCGCGATTTGGCCGCTTATGCAGCGGGCATTTCGGTTTGCTCGTCATCCCGGCGTAGGCCGGGATCCAGTAACGGTATCGTTCGATTTTCGCGTGGCCGCGGACTGGCCGCTTATGCAGCGGGCATTTCGGACGCCTGCCGGCGCCCGAGTCACTTTTTCTTTGCTGGCCCAAAGAAAAAGTAACCCAAAAGAAATGGCCTTAGAGCAACGGCTCGCGACGCGACTAGAAGGAGCGGTGGGCGGCTGCGGTAACTTGATTAACCTGGGTCTATACGAAACGACGGTGCGTTTACGTAGCGGGTGCTTCAACGTGCCGTGGCCGAGAGGATGTTCAGTGACTGAGGCGGCTTTTGCGCTTCGCTCCTGTATGCGACGCCACCCCACTTCTCCCTCTCCCCTCCGGGGAGAGGGTCGGGGTGAGGGGTCGGGCGGAGCGAGGCGATGGATTCGCCTCAACCTGGTCTTTAAGGCTTCACCGATCTTTAGGCCTTTGCGAGTGGGGCATGGCGAACGTTTCGCTCCGCCCGGCCCCTCACCCACCCCTCTCCCCGGAGGGGAGAGGGGTGGAGTTGTGAGGTATGCAGGAACGAAGAGCCAAAGCTCGCCTCGGTCCTTGAACATCCTCTCGGCAACGGCACGTTGAAGCACGCGTTACGCAAACGCACTGTCGTTTCGTGTCGACTCTGGTTAATCCGTTGCCGCGGCCGCCATCGCTCCTTCTAGTCGCGTCGCGAGCCTTTGCTCTAAGGCCATTTCTTTTGGGTTACTTTTTCTTTGGGCCAGCAAAGAAAAAGTGACTCGCGCGCCGGCAGGCGCACGAAATGCCCGCTGCATAAGCGGCCAGTTCGCGCCACCGCGAAAACCAGGCGATACCGCCACTGGATCCCGGCCTGCGCCGGGATGACGAGCAAAAAAATCCCCCGCCGCGGTGCGGCGAGGGATCTCATCCATCAGCGCTGAGCGATCAGCCGCCGATCACTCCTCCGGCGTCGGCTCACCCGCATCGCCGGCATCGGGAGCCACGGCGTCGCCGCCGCTCCCGCCATCGGGTGCATCCGCACCCTCAACCTCATCCTCCGCATCCAGCCGCACCACGCTGACCAGCGCCTCATCGGCCGGCAGCTTGATGAGGGTGACGCCCTGGGTGTTGCGGCTGAGCTGCGAGACTTCCGCCACGCGGGTGCGCACCAGGGTGCCCTGGTTGGAGATCAGCATCAGCTCGTGCGCCTCGGTGACCTGCACCGCGGAGACCAGGCCGCCGTTGCGCTCGGAGCACTGGATGCCGATCACGCCCTGGGTACCGCGGCCCTTCTTGGGGAACTCCTCAAGCTGGGTGCGCTTGCCGTAGCCGCGTTCGGTGGCGGTGAGGATGTCGCCCAGCGGCTCGGCCACGATCAGCGACACCACTTCGGCGCCGTCGGCCAGCTTCATGCCGCGCACGCCGGTGGCGGTACGGCCCATCGAGCGCACTTCGCCCTCGTCGAAGCGCACCGTCTTGCCGTTGGAGGCGAACAGCAGCACGTCGCTGTTGCCGTTGGTGAGCGCCACGTTGACCAGGGCGTCGCCCTCGTCGAGGTTGATGGCGATCTTGCCCTTCTGCAGCTGGAAGGCGAACTCGTTGAGCGGCGTCTTCTTCACCGTGCCCTGGCGGGTGGCGAAGAACACGTAGCAGTCGTCGCTGTATTCGCGCACCGGCAGCACCGCCTGCACCTTCTCGCCGGCGGCGAGCGGCAGCAGGTTGACCATCGGCTTGCCGCGGGCGTTGGGGCCCGACTCCGGCATCTGGTACACGTTGAGCCAGTACACGCGGCCGGTGCTGGTGAAGGTGAGCAGGGTGTCGTGGGTGTTGACCACCCACAGCTGCTCGACGAAATCCTCGTCCTTCAGCGCGGAGGCCGAACGGCCCTTGCCGCCGCGGCGCTGCGCACGGTACGTGCTGGCCGGCTGGCGCTTGACGTAGCCGGTGTGCGACAGCGTGACCACGACGTCTTCCGGCGCGATCAGGTCCAGGACGTTGAGGTCCTCCTGCGAATGCTGGATCTCGGTGCGGCGCTTGTCGCCGAATTCTTCCTTGATCACTTCGAGCTCGGCGCGGATCACCGCCAGCAGGCGGGCCGGGTCTTCCAGGATCTCGATCAGGCCGCGGATGGTGGCCAGGATCTCGCGGTATTCGTCGGAGAGCTTTTCCTGCTCCAGGCCGGTCAGGCGGTGCAGGCGCATGGCCAGGATTTCCTGGGCCTGCACGTCCGAAAGCTGGTAGCCGTCGGCCTTGAGGCCGTCGCGCGGGTCGAGGTCTTCCGGACGCGAGGCATCGGCGCCGGCCGCGCCCAGCAGGGCCGAGACCATGCCCGGTTCCCACTTGCGCGCCAGCATGCGCTCGCGCGCTTCCTGCGGCGAGGCGGAGCTGCGGATCAGCTCGATCATCGCGTCGATATTGGCCAGCGCGACGGTGAGGCCTTCGAGGATGTGCGCGCGGGCGCGGGCCTTGCGCAGCTCGAAGATGGTGCGGCGGGTGACCACCTCGCGGCGGTGGCGGATGAAGGCCTCCAGGATGTCCTTGAGGTTCAGCAGGCGCGGCTGGCCGTCCAGCAGGGCCACCATGTTGATGCCGAAGGTGACCTGCAGCTGGGTCTGCTGGAACAGGTTGTTGAGCACCACGTCGGCCATCGAGTCGCGGCGGATCTCGATCACCACGCGCATGCCGTCCTTGTCGGACTCGTCGCGCAGCTCGCTGATGCCCTCGAGCTTCTTTTCCTTGACCAGCTCGGCGATCTTCTCGATCAGGCGGGCCTTGTTCACCTGGTACGGCAGCTCGCTGACGATGATCGTCTCGCGGCCGTTGGATTCGGTCTCGATCTCGGTCTTGGCGCGCACCAGGATGCGGCCGCGGCCGGTGCGGTAGGCCTCGACGATGCCGGAGGAGCCGTTGATGATGCCGGCGGTGGGGAAATCCGGGCCGGGGATGTACTGCATCAGGTCGTCGATCGACAGCGACGGCTCGTCGATCAGGCCGATGGTTGCGGCCACCACCTCGTTGAGGTTGTGCGGCGGCACGTTGGTGGCCATGCCCACCGCGATGCCGGCAGAGCCGTTGACGAGCAGGTTCGGCACGCGGGTGGGCAGCACCAGCGGCTCGCTTTCGCTCTCGTCGTAGTTGGGGCCGAAGTCGACGGTTTCCTTGTCGATGTCGGCCAGCAGCTCGTGGGTGAGGCGCGACATGCGCACCTCGGTGTAGCGCATGGCCGCGGCGTTGTCGCCATCGACCGAACCGAAGTTGCCCTGGCCGTCGACCAGCATGTAGCGCAGCGAGAACGGCTGGGCCATGCGCACGATGGCGTCGTAGACCGAGGCATCGCCGTGCGGATGGTATTTACCGATCACGTCGCCGACCACGCGGGCCGACTTCTTGTAGGGCTTGTTCCAGGCGTTGCTCAGTTCGTTCATCGCGTACAGCACGCGGCGATGCACGGGCTTGAGGCCATCGCGCACGTCCGGCAGGGCGCGGCCCACGATCACGCTCATGGCGTAGTCGAGGTAGCTCTGGCGCATCTCGTCTTCGATGTTGACGCGGATGATTTCTTTGGCGAGTTCTGCCATCAATCGGCTTCCCTGGATGAAGAAAAAGGGCCGTGGCGCGCGAGCTTCAGCCGCGCGTGCAGCGGTCCCGGATATAGCCTTTGAAGTGTAGCAGAAATACTATCGAAACGACAGTATTTTGATGAATGGAATCAATAGCTTACGCAGAGCTTTTGGAGCCTTTGAAAAGCACCCCGCGCGCTGTCGAGAAATTAACCAGCGCAGCCACCACCGAACCGGCCAGCACGGCCACCGCCGGCCAGCGGTGCAGGGCCGGAAAACTGACCAGCATCAGCGCGTAGGTGGCGTAGTTGATCAGCGCGCCGGCGGTCATCAGGCCCATCCAGCGCAGCCATTCCAGGTGCAGCGGCTGCCCGCTGGCGCGGTGGGCGAAGGTGTAGCGGCGGTTCCACCACCAGGTCGCGGTGGCCGCGAGCAGGAAGGACGGCACGCGCGCCACATAGGCATTGGCGCCGGCCAGCGAGACCAGGGCCTGCACGCCGCCGGCATCGACGATGAAGCCGATCACGCCGCCGACGAAGAACAGGCCCGCTTCGCGGCGCAGCTTCACGGGCCGGCCCCGCCTGAGCCGTGTCTCATGAACCGAACATCGCCTGCATGGCCAGCGCGTTCGGATGCTCGATCACGCCGCGCTCGGTGACGATGGCATCGATCAGCTCGGCCGGCGTCACGTCGAACACCGGGTTCCACGCTTGCGCGCCCTCGACCACGGTGCGCTGCCCGGCCACGGCCAGCAGTTCCGCCGGATCGCGCAGCTCGATCTCGATCGCCTCGCCCGAGGGCGTGGCCATGTCGACGGTGGACGACGGCGCCACCACCATGAACTTCACGCCGTGGTGGCGCGCGGCAATGGCCAGCTGGTAGGTGCCGATCTTGTTGGCGGTGTCGCCATTGGCGGCGATGCGGTCGGCGCCGACGATCACCCACTGCACCGCGCCGGAGCGCATCAGGTGCGCAGCGGCGGAATCGGCGATCAGGCGCGCGGGCACGCCGTCGCGCACCAGTTCCCACATGGTGAGGCGCGCGCCCTGCTGCCACGGCCGCGTCTCGCCGGCATAGACCTCGTCGATGCGGCCGGCGCTGACGCCGGCGCGGATCACGCCCAGCGCGGTGCCGAAACCGGCGGTGGCGAGCGAGCCGGTGTTGCAATGGGTGAGCACGCCGGAGCCCGGCGCAATCAGCGCGGCGCCGAGTTCGCCCATATGGCGGTTGGCGGCCAGATCCTCGTCCTGGATCGCCTGGGCCTCGCGCTCCAGCGCGGCGGCATCGGCACCGGCCGCGATACGCGCCTTCATGCGGTCCAGAGCCCACATCAGGTTCACCGCGGTCGGGCGCGCGGCGCGCAGCATGGCGAGGGCCTGCTCTAATGAAGCACGGTCGAGCGGCGCGTTCTGCTGCGCCGCCAGCACCACGCCCCAGGCAGCAGCGATGCCGATCGCCGGCGCGCCGCGCACGGCCAGGTCGCGAATGGCCTGGGTCACCTGCGCGGCGTCGCGGCAGTCGATCCACTCCTCCGCGCGCGGCAGCAGGCGCTGGTCGAGCAGGCGCAGATGGTCGCCCTGCCATTGCACGGCACGGATGCGGTCGTAACGGTCGTAGTCGATGCTCATGGATGTACTCGAACGAAGCGGCAGGCGCGGTGTGCGCCTGCCGGCGGCCCTGGGGTATGGCCGTTTAGACGTCCTGCGGCATCACCAGCCACAGGATCAGATAGATAAGGATACCGGAGCCGCCGGCCAGGGTCAGGACGATCCACAGCAGGCGCACGATGGTGACGTCCCACCCGAGGTATTGGGCGACGCCGCCGCACACGCCGGCGATCATCTTCTGGCTGCTGGAACGGACGAGGCGCTTGTCGGTATTCATGGTGTTCTCCTTGTGCTGGAACTCAATCCCTGGAACGCAGCCACTGGTGGATGGCCGGCGGCACTTCGCGCTGCGCGCGTCCGGAAACGTAGATGCCGATATGCCCGCCCTTGAAGGCGAGCTGGGTGTAGTCGGTGGTGCCCACGTGCTTGCCCAGCGCGCGCGAGGCGTCCGGCGGCACGAGGTGGTCCTGCTCGGCGAAGATGTTCAGCACCGGCTGGGTGACCATGCCCAGATCCACCGGCTTGTCGCCGATGGTGAGCGTGCCCTTGACCAGCTTGTTGCCCTGGTAGAAGTCCTTGATGAACTGCCGGAACGCTTCGCCGGCCTGGTCGGGCGAGTCGAAGATCCAGCGTTCCATGCGCAGGAAGTTTTCCATCTCCTTGCGGTTGTCCAGCAGCTCGACCATCGACACGTATTTCTGCTGGTTGAGCCGCACGGGCTTGAGCGTGAGGTAGACGTAGTTCATCAGCTCGGCCGGGATATTGCCCAGCGTGTCGACGAACAGGTCCACGTCCAGGTTCTGCACCCAGTGCGACAGCATGTTGTCCGGCGTGTGGTAGTCCACCGGCGTGACCATGGTCACCAGGTTCCGCACTTTCTCCGGATGCATCGCCGTGTAGCACAGCGAGAACGCGCCGCCCTGGCAGATGCCGAGCAGGTTGACCGCATCCAGGCCGTGGCGCGCGCGCACCGCGTCGACGCAGCGGTCGAGATAGCCGTTGAGGTAGTCGTCCAGGGTGAGCCAGCGGTCGGCGCCGTCCGGATAGCCCCAGTCGATGAGGTACACGTCTTCGCCCTGCTCCAGCAGGTTGCGCACCAGCGAGCGGTCGGCCTGCAGGTCGGTCATCCACACCGTGTTGACCAGGGCGTAGACGATCAGCAGCGGCGTCTTCGAGGTCGGCTTGCCATTGCCCTTCATATGCCAGACGGTGAGCTTGTCCTCGCGATAGACGGCTTCGCGCGGCGTGTTGGCGTATTCGGGTTCGTGCAGGCCGCGCAGGCTTTCCATGCCCGCGGCGAGCTTGCGCTGGAAGGCGGCGACTTCGCCGAGGAGCTTGGCCGGATCGATGCGTAGAGGGGTGAACATGCGTCAGTCCTTCACTTGCGCGTGCGTTGCGTGCCGCGCGCGGGCGCGGTCTTGGCGGTGCGGCGGACCGGAGCGGGCTTGCGCTTGTTCTCGGTTTCCGCACCCAGCGATTCGGACAGCACTTTCTTCGGCGCGTGGCTGGCTTCGGCGCGGCCGGCGAGCTTGCGCTTCAGCGCGGCGACTTCGTTGCGCAGCGCATCCAGTTCCGCGTCCGGCGCGGAAGCGCGCGTCGCCTTGCCGGCGGAGCTGGCACGCAGTTCGCGGCGCAGCTCCTGCACGCGCTTGCCCAGCGAATCGACTTCGCCGCGGGTGGGCATGCCCAGCTCGCGGCACCAGGCGTCGGTCTGGCGCTGCTGGCGCTGGCGCACCTGCATCTGCGTGTTGACCATGGCGCCGTAGGCTTCGCGGAATTCGTCCGACAGCGCGATCTGCGCATAGGCCTCTTCGGCGGCGTCGACCCACAGGTCGTACAGCGCCTTGAGCGAATCGACCTGGCGCGCCGGCTCGGTCATCTGCGTGAGCTTTTCGCGCAGGCGTTCGAAGCCGTCGGCGTTGGCGCGCAGGATCAGCGTGTTGTAGCGCGACGAAGCCTCGGCGTATTCGCGCATGGCTTCGAGCAGGGCCTGCTGCTGCATCTGGCGTTCGCGCGTATAGCCGAAGGCCGGCGTATCGCCCAGGCCCGCGCCCCAGGCGCCGCCCTGCGGCTGCGCAGCCTGCAGCCAGCTCTGCCATTGCTGGGCGAAACCGTGCGCGGCGGCGTTGTCGATGCCGGCGAAAGCCTGCGCGAACGGCTGGTTGATGCCGGCGAAAGGATTGCCCATGAAGCCCTGCCCCATGGCCGGCGCGCCCATCATCGGCTGCCCCATGAAAGCCGCCTGCCCCATGAACAGCTGGCGCAGCGCCTGCTGCCAGTCGTCCGGCCCCTGCCCCGCGATACCGCTGGTGGCGGCCGCCTGCATCCAGTCGGCATAGCTTTTCAGGCCACCCATGGCGCGCGACAGCAGGTCGTCGGAAGCCGTAGGCGCCGGCGCGAACGGCGACGCGGGCCGCTGCAGCGATTGCATCCATGCGTCCCAGGATTGCTGCGCCCATGCCTGGTACTGCTTCATCACATCGTTGGCGTGATCGCTCATGCCCGCATCCTCGTTTGCGCTCTGGGCATCGTAGCAAAAGCCACTACACGCCACTGTTGCGCAGAGAAGTCTGAGTTGCGGTAGTGCTTGTTTTTTTCTCGATCCGCCAAGGCGGACCCTGCTCCCTTACGCTCCGCCCGGCCCCTCACCCCAACCCTCTCCCCGGAGGGGAGAGGGAGATGACGGGCGGGGCGAAAATCGAGCGAAGAGCACGCGGCATAGCCGCGGCGTTCCGCTTGCGCGCTTTTGCTTCTGCTCTTGATCTAGCTCTTGATCCACCGGGTCCCCTTGGCGCCGGCGGTGAGGGCTGGACGAAAAGGCCCCCGCAGGGGGGCGGGGACACGATGTCCCCGCCTTTTTGATCAGGGCATGGATGCCCTGTCAAAAAGCCCGGCCAGCCCTCACGGACCCTCAGCAGCTGCGCTGCTGAGGGCGCCAAGCAGGGTGCCTTTTCTTCTTGGTTACTTCTTCTTTGGGCACGCAAAGAAGAAGTAACTCGGGCCGCGGCAGCGGCACGAAACACTCGCCAAAGGCGAGACACCCCAGCGTCAACGCGACAACCGAGCGCCATCGCCACTGGACCCCGGCCTACGCCGGGATGACGAGCAAAAAAAAGCCCGGCAATAAGCCGGGCCTTTCTTCGAACCGCCTGCGGACTGAGCGCCTCAGGCGCCCTCTTCCTCAGTCACAGCCTTCATGGACAGGCGGATACGCCCCTGCTTGTCCACTTCCAGCACCTTGACCTTGACGATGTCGCCTTCCTTCAGCTTGTCGGAGACCTTCTCCACGCGCTCGTTGGAGATCTGCGAAACGTGGACGAGACCGTCCTTGCCCGGCAGGATCGTGACGAATGCGCCGAAGTCCATCAGCTTGGCGACCTTGCCCTCGTAGATGCGGCCCGGCTCGACGTCGGAGACGATCTGCTCGATGCGCTTCTTCGCTTCATCGGCCGCCAGGCGGTTGACCGAAGCGATGATGACGGTGCCGTCGTCGCTGATGTCGATGGTGGTGCCGGTCTCTTCGGTGATCGAGCGGATGGTGGCGCCGCCCTTGCCGATGACTTCGCGGATCTTGTCCGGATGGATCTTGATGGTGAGCAGGCGCGGGGCGTACTCGCTCATCTCCGAACGCGGCTCGCTGATCACCTTGGCCATTTCGCCCAGGATGTGCAGGCGGCCACGCTTGGCCTGCTCCAGCGCCACCTTCATGATCTCTTCGGTGATGCCGTCGATCTTGATGTCCATCTGCAGCGCGGACACGCCGTTGGCGCTACCGGCCACCTTGAAGTCCATGTCGCCGAGGTGGTCTTCGTCGCCCAGGATGTCGGACAGCACGACGTAGTCGTTGCCTTCCTTCACCAGGCCCATGGCGATGCCCGCCACCGGAGCCTTGAGCGGCACGCCGGCGTCCATCATGGCCAGCGAGGAACCGCACACCGAGGCCATCGAGGAGGAACCGTTCGACTCGGTGATCTCGGAGACCACGCGCAGCACGTACGGGAATTCCTCGATCGAGGGCTTGACCGCCTGCACGCCGCGCTTGGCGAGGCGGCCGTGGCCGATCTCGCGGCGCTTCGGCGCGCCGAAGCGGCCGGCCTCGCCCACCGAGAACGGCGGGAAGTTGTAGTGGAACAGGAACGGATCCTTCGACTCGCCTTCCGGCGCGTCGATGATCTGCGCGTCGCGGGTGGTGCCCAGCGTGGCCACGACCAGGGCCTGCGTCTCGCCGCGGGTGAACAGCGCCGAGCCGTGGGTGCGCGGCAGCACGCCGACGCGGACGGTGATCGGGCGCACGTCGTCCAGCTGGCGGCCGTCGATGCGGACCTTGGTTTTCAGCACACTGTCGCGCATGGTGCGGTATTCGAGCTCGCCGAATTCCTTCGCCAGCTCGGCGGACGGCCAGCCGTGCTCTTCGGCCTGGGCCTTGAGCGAAGCGATCGCGTCGGCCTTGATGGCGGCGATGGCGTCGCGGCGCTGCAGCTTGTCCTTGACCTGGAAGGCCTCGTCCAGCTTGCTGCCGACGGCGCCGCGCACGGCGGCGGCCAGGGCCTCGTTACGGGCCGGCGGCTGCCAGTCCATCGACGGGCGGGCGGCCTCGGTGGCCAGTTCCGCAATGGCGCGGATCGCGGTCTGCATCTGCTGGTGGCCGAACACCACGGCGCCCAGCATGACTTCTTCGCTGAGCAGCTTGGCTTCGGATTCCACCATCAGCACGGCGTTGGTGGTGCCGGCCACGACCAGGTCCAGATCCGAGCTCTTCAGCTCGGTGGCGGTCGGGTTCAGCACGTACTGGCCGTTGGTGTAGCCGACGCGGGCGGCGGCGATCGGACCCTTGAACGGGATGCCGGCGAGGCTCAGCGCGGCGGACGCGCCCAGCATGGCCGGGATGTCGCCGTCGACTTCCGGATTGAGCGAGACCACCTGCGCGATGATCTGCACTTCGTTCTTGAACTCTTCCGGGAACAGCGGGCGCACCGGACGGTCGATGAGGCGCGAGGTCAGCGTCTCCTTCTCGGTCGGGCGGCCTTCGCGCTTGAAGAAGCCGCCCGGGATGCGGCCGGCCGAGTAGAACTTCTCGACGTAGTCCACGGTGAGCGGGAAGAAGTCCTGACCTTCCTTCGCCTTGGCGGCTGCCACCGCGGTGACCAGCACCACGGTGCCGTCCATGCTGACCATGACGGCACCGGACGCCTGGCGGGCGATTTCGCCCGTCTCCAGTGTGACCGTGTGATTACCGTACTGGAATGACTTGGTTACTTTCGCCACGTTGATGTCCTTGTCCGATTAACGGCGCAGGCCGAGGCGTTCGATGAGGCTCTGGTAGCGGGTCACGTCGCTGGCCTGGAGGTAGCTCAGCAGACGCTTGCGCTGGTTGACCAGCTTGAGCAGGCCGCGACGCGAGTGGTGGTCCTGCTTGTGGGTCTTGAAGTGGTCGGTCAGGTGGGCGATGCGGGCCGACAGCAGGGCCACCTGGACTTCCGGCGAACCGGTGTCGTTCGGCACGCGGCCGTATTCAGCAATGATCTTGCCGGTCTGTTCTGCAGTAAGGGACATGGGTCTCTCTTCCTCAAAAGCGGGTGCGAAGCTTGCGCAACGTCACCGTTGATGACGTTGCGCAAGCTTCGGATGGATGGATAAAGCTTTGGAACAAGCGGGATATTCTAGCCGGCCGATGCTCATTACAACAAGAGCATGACAAGCGCGCCGATGGCGCTCTCATGCCATTTGTGCCGCCGGCGGCAGATTGAAGCCGCGCTGGATGCGCAGCAGGCCGTCCGCGTCCAGCTCGCACAGCGCCACCGGGCGCCCGTCCGGGGCGAACGCGGCATAGGCGCCGGCCGCATGGCCGGCAAGCTGAATGCGCTGGCCACGGGTCACGGCATGGCTCTGCGCCTCGTCCAGGGCCAGCGCCGGCCAGCCGGCCAGGCCGGCGGCGACCGGCAGCAGCAGGGCGTCCATGGCGGCCTCGCCCTGCTCCGCCGCGGCTTCGAGCTGGTCCAGGCTGACCATGGCCGGCGCCCGGAACGGTTCGACCCACAGCCGGCGCAGCGCCGTGAGATGGGCGCCGCAGCCCAGCGCCTCGCCCAGGTCCACGGCGAGGCTGCGGATATAGGTGCCGGAGCCGCATTCCACTTCCAGCTCCAGCGTGCCGGCGCCATGCGCCAGCAGCTCCAGCCTGAAGATGTCCACCTCGCGCGGCGGCGCCTGTACGTCCTCGCCGCGGCGCGCCTTCACATACAGCGGCTCGCCGCCCTGCTTCAGCGCCGAGTACACCGGCGGAATCTGCACGATGCGCCCGCGCAGGCCGGCCAGGGCCGCTTCCAGCATGGCTTCGTCCAGCGGCGGCACGGGGCATTCCCGCACCACCTCGCCTTCCAGGTCGGCCGTGGTGGTGGTGGCGCCCAGGCGCACCTGGGCGCGATAGCCCTTGCGCGAACCGAGCAGGCTGCCGGCGATCTTGGTGGCCTCGCCGAAGCACAGCGGCAGCAGGCCGGTGGCCAGCGGGTCCAATGCGCCGGTGTGGCCACCCTTCTCGGCGCGCAGCCGGTGGCGGACCTTCTGCAGGGCCTGGTTGGAACTCAGGCCCAGCGGCTTGTCCAGCAGCAGCAGGCCGTGCAGGTCGCGGAAGCGGCTGCGGCGCATCAGTCCTCGCCGTCGGCCTTGGCGGCGTCGTCCTTGGCCGGGGCCAGGTCGCGCGCCTGCTCGCGCAGCAGCGCCTCGATGCGCTCGCCCTTGTCCACCGAATCGTCGTACTTGAAGCGCAGCTCCGGCACCCGGCGGATGCGCATGCTGCGCGAGAGCGAGCGGCGGAATTCCACCGCCAGCTCGTTCAGCGCCTTCACGGCTTCCTTGGATTGTTCCGGCAGCAGCGCGGTCACCCACACCGAGGCCCAATCCAGGTCGCGGGTCACTTCCACGTCCGAGACGCTCACCGAGGGCAGGCCGTGGTCGCGCACGGCGGCGTGGACCAGCAGGCCCAGTTCACGGCGCAGCTCGGCGCCGACGCGGTCGGTACGCTTGAAATCGCGCGAGGGCATATAGCCTCCTTGAGACGGCCGCCATTCGCGGCCGATGACGCGCCGCCCGGATGCCGGACAGCGCCGATACGAAAAACGCCGAAGCCCGGACAGGACTGTCCGGGCTCCGATTCCGTCGGAACAGGGAGCGTACGCCCCCTGCCCGGCTTACAGCGTGCGTGCCACTTCGATGCGCTCGAAGCACTCGATCTGGTCGCCGACCTTCACGTCGTTGTACTGCTTCACGGCGATACCGCATTCCATGCCGTTGCGCACTTCGTCGACCAGGTCCTTGAAGCGGCGCAGCGATTCCAGTTCGCCCTGGAACACCACGGTGTTGTCGCGCAGCACGCGGATCGGCTTGCTGCGCTTGACCGTGCCTTCGGTGACCATGCAACCGGCCACGGCGCCGAACTTGGAGCTGCGGAACACCTCGCGCACCTGGGCGATGCCGATGATCTCCTCGCGCACTTCCTTGCCCAGCAGGCCCGAAGCGGCCTGTTTCACCTGGTCGATCACGTCGTAGATGATCGAGAAGTAGCGCACGTCCAGGCCGGCGGTATCGATCACCTTGCGGGCCGAGGCATCGGCACGCACGTTGAAGCCGATCACCAGCGCCTTGGAAGCCGCCGCGAGGGTGGCGTCGGACTCGGTGATGCCGCCGACGCCGGCCGCGATCACGTTGACCTTCACGTTCTCGTTGCCGATCGAGCTCAGCGATTCGCGCAGCGCCTGCACCGAACCCTGCACATCGGCCTTGACCAGGATGTTGAGGGTCTGCTGCTCGGCGCCCTGGCCCATCTGGGCCATGATGTCCTCGAGGCGGTTGGCCTTGCTGACCATGCGCGTTTCGCGGCGCTTGAGCTGGCGCTCGGCGGCCACTTCGCGGGCCAGGCGCTCGTCCGCCACCACCACGAAGTCGTCGCCGGATTCCGGCACGCCGGAAAGGCCCAGCACCTGCACCGGAATCGACGGGCCGGCTTCCTGCACGGTCTTGCCGTTCTCGTCGATCAGCGCGCGCATGCGGCCGTACTCGATGCCGCAGACCACGAAGTCGCCGCGCTTGAGCGTGCCCTGCTGCACCAGCACCGTCGCCACCGGGCCGCGGCCGCGGTCGAGGCTGGATTCGATCACCACGCCCGAAGCCGGACCGTCTTCCACGGCCTTCAGCTCCATCACTTCGGCCTGGACCAGGATCGCGTCGAGCAGGTCGTCGATGCCCATGCCGGTCTTGGCCGAGATCGGCACGAACGGGGTGTCGCCGCCCCACTCTTCCGGAATGACTTCCAGGTTGCCGAGGCCCTGCTTGACGTGGTCGGGGTTGGCGTCCGACTTGTCCATCTTGTTGAGCGCCACGATCAGCGGCACCTTCGCCGCACGCGCATGCTGCACGGCTTCGGCCGTCTGCGGCATGACGCCGTCGTCGGCCGCCACCACCAGCACCACGATGTCGGTGGACTGGGCGCCGCGGGCGCGCATCGAGGTGAACGCCGCGTGGCCCGGGGTGTCGAGGAAGGTGATCACGCCCTTGGGCGTTTCCACGTGGTACGCGCCGATGTGCTGGGTGATGCCGCCGGCTTCGCCCGAGGCGACCTTGGTGCGGCGGATGTAGTCCAGCGTCGAGGTCTTGCCGTGGTCGACGTGACCCATGATGGTGACCACCGGCGGACGCGGCTTCTTCTCGCCCTCGAGCTCGGCGTTCTGGGTGTGCGCGGCCAGCGCGGCCTCGGCGTTGTTCTCGCTCGCGGCCACGGCCGTGTGGCCGAGTTCCTCGATCACCAGCACGGCGGTGTCGTGGTCGATGGTCTGGTTGATGGTGGCCATCACGCCCATCTTGAAGAGCGCCTTGACCACTTCCGAACCCTTGACCGCCATCTTCTGGGCCAGGTCGGCGACCACGTTAGCATCGCCCACCACCACTTCGCGCACCACCGGTGCGGTCGGGCGGGAGAAGCCGTGCGGACCGGAGCTGGAGGCCGACGAGCCGCCACGCACAGGTTCGTTGCGGCCCGGCCGGCCCGGCTTGCCGCGCTTGTTGCGGCGGGCGCGGTCGGCTTCGGACAGATGCAGTTCGCCAGCGGCGAAACGCTTGCCGCCCGGACCTTCGTCACGGTCGCGGCCACCCGGACGCGCCTTGTTGCGCGCGTCGGCGGCGCCAGCCGGCGCGGGAGCGGCGCCAGCCGCCGGAGGACGGCCCGCGGCCGGAGCCGACGGGCGGCCGGGAGCGGCGGCGGGAGCCGGTGCGGGGGCCGGCGCAGCCACGGGGGCGGCCACCGGCTTCTCGCGGCGGCGCGGCTCGTGAATGCGCGGCAGGATCATGCCCAGCGCCTTCGGATCGATCTTCTGCACGGACGGCGCAGCCGGCGCGGCGGCAGTCTTTTCCTGCGCCTGCACCTGCGGCTCGGGAGCGGCCTGCGGCGGCTCCTGCACCTGCACCTCTTCGCGCTCGATGGCGGCCGCAGCGGCGGCCTCGCGTGCGGCTTCGGCTTCCGCCTCGGCCTGCAGGCGGCGCTGCTCGGCTTCTTCCTGGCGGCGCAGCTCGGCTTCCTCGCGCTCGCGCACTTCGTCCTGGCGGCGGCGCTCGGCGTCGACGCGTTCGGTTTCCTCGTGCTCGCGCTGCTGCGCGGACTCCTGCAGCTTGCGCAGGGCGTCCTCGCGCTCGTGGTCGGCGCCGGCTTCTTCAGCGATGACGCTGCGCTTGACGTAGGTGCGCTTGGCGCGCACTTCCACGTTCACCGTCTTGGCGCCGCCGGCACCGCGGCCGCCGGGCGTCGAGACCTTCAGCTCGCTCACCTTGCGGCGCTTGAGCGTGATCTGGCGCGGCGAGCTGTCTTCCGCTTCCGCGGTCTCCTCGCTCTTGCCGTGCGTGCGGCGCAGGAATCCGAGCAGCTTCACCTTTTCGGTGCTGCTGATGACCTGCTCCGGATCGGAGAATTTCATGCCGGCTTCGGCAAGCTGCCCGAGCAGCCTGTCCACCGGCAAGCCAAGTACCTTGGCAAGTTGTTTGATCGTTACGTCCGACATCGTGTTCTTTCTCCGCCGTTCCCGCGCATACCCCGTGCGACCGAAGGCCGCCCGGATACCGCCATCCGTGGTGGAAGCCGTTCAAGGCTTCCCTCGGCGCGCCCATCCAGGGCGCGGCCGTCCGCGGTTAGCCGCCCCTCTCCAGCCGCTCGATCATGGGCTTGCGCGCTTCCATGATCAGCTTGGCGGCGAGGTCTTCGTCCACGCCTTCGATATCGATCAGGTCGTCGACCGCGAGGTCGGCCAGATCGTCCAGCGACACCACTTCGCGCTCGGCCAGCGCATAGGCGATCGACTCGCTCATGCCCGGCAGCGCCAGCAGCTCTTCCGAAGGCTCGTTCACGCCCTCTTCCACCGCCAGCGCCTCGGTCAGCAAGGCGTCGCGGGCGCGGGCGCGCAGTTCCTCGACGATGTCCTCGTCGAAGCCTTCCACCGCCAGCAGCTCGGCGCTGGGCACGTAGGCGATTTCCTCGACCGTGGAGAAGCCTTCCTGCACCAGGATGTTGGCGATCTCCTGGTCCACTTCGAGCTTTTCCATGAACAACTGGCGCGCGGATTCCTGTTCGGCCTCGCTCTTGGCGGCGACCTGGTCCTGCGTCATCACGTTGAGCTGCCAGCCGGTGAGCTTGCTGGCCAGGCGCACGTTCTGGCCGCCGCGGCCGATAGCCTGGGAGAGCTTCTCCTCGGCCACCGCGATGTCCATGGAGTGCTTTTCCTCGTCCATGATGATGGACTGCACTTCCGCCGGCGCCATCGCGTTGATCACGTACTGGGCCTGGTTGTCGGCCCAGGTGATGATGTCCACGCGCTCGCCGTTGAGCTCGTTGGACACCGCCTGCACGCGCGAACCGCGCATGCCGATGCAGGCGCCGATGGGATCGGTGCGGCTGTCATGGGCCACCACGGCGATCTTGGCGCGATCGCCCGGATCGCGGGCGCAGCCCTTGATCTCGACCAGGCCCTGGCCTACTTCCGGCACTTCGAGCTTGAACAGCTCGATCATGAATTCCGGCGCCGCGCGCGAGACGAACAGCTGCGGGCCGCGGATTTCCGACTTCACTTCGAACAGATAGCCGCGCACGCGGTCGCCGACGCGGTGCGATTCGCGCGGGATGGTCTTGTCGCGCGGGATGAAGGCCTCGGCGTTGCCGCCCAGGTCCAGATAGACGTTGCCGCGCTCGACGCGCTTGACGATGCCGGTGATCAGCTCGCCCACGCGGTCGGTGTAGGCGTCCACCACCTGCTGGCGCTCGGCTTCGCGCACGCGCTGCACGATCACCTGCTTGGCGGCCTGTGCGGCGATGCGGCCGAATTCGGCGTTCTCGATCTGCGTCTCGATGTACTCGCCGATCTGCGCGTCTTCGCGCTCGTCGACGGCGTCCATCAGGCGCAATTGGTGGTACGGCGATTCCATCTCGCCGTCGTCGGCGATGATTTCCCAGCGGCGGAACGTCTCGTACTCGCCGTTCTGGCGGTCGATGCTCACGCGGATGTTCGGATCCTCGTCGGGGTAGCGCTTCTTGGCGGCCGAGGCCAGCGCGGCCTCCATCGCCTGGAAGATCACCTCGCGCGGCACGCCCTTTTCATTGGCAACCGCGTCGACGACCAGCAACAGTTCTTTGCTCATTGCAGCAACTCCGTGGACGCCTTTCCGTCGCCCGCTCGCTCTGATGGATTACTTGGTCTTCTTGACCGGCTTCTTGCCGGGCTTGGGCTGCGGCACATAGCCGAGCGCTGCCCAATCCGGCACCACGCGTGCGCTTTCCACCGCGTCGTGATCGAACTCGAACACTTTCCCCTCGGCCTCCAGCGAAATGCGCTCGCCTTCCACCGCGGTGACCTTGCCGCGCAGGCGGCGGCGCCCTTCGAGCGGCGCCTTCAGCAGCACTTTCACTTCCTGGCCGCCGACCTTGCCGAACTGCGCCGCGGTGAACAGCGGGCGGTCGATGCCCGGCGAGGACACTTCCAGCAGGTAATGCCCCGGGATCGGGTCTTCCACGTCGAGCATGGCCGACAGCTCGCGGCTGGCCGCCTCGCAATCGTCGAGGGAGACTTCGCGCCCTTCCACGTCCAGGTAAACGCGCAGGGTACTCTGCCCCTGCGACGGGGAGAATTCCACGCCAAGGCAGCTCAGGCCCAGATCGGCCAGTACCTCGGTGAAGCGTTGTGCGAGTGCCTGCGTGTCCATAAAAACCGTCTATTTACTGTCGCCAGAAACGAAAAATGGGCTCCAACGGCCCATTCCCTTATCTCGCCGATGTCCCGACTCTTCCGGGGCTCTTTCCGGGCATGTGCGCGCGCAAACCGGTACGAATAGCAAGCCGGGCGTGACGACTATGCGACGCATCCTTGCGCCCAACAAAAAAGCCTCACGAGGAGGCTTTCTTGTTCAAAGAAAGATCCGGTAGCGGGGGAATCTGGATGCGCTGTGGAAGCGCTTCGTTATTCCGCTTTGTCCGCCTCAGAGTTCACGAAGCATAGTCGGATTAACGCGATTCTGCAACATTTACGCCCGCTGGCCTGAGCCTGGCGCACTAATGCGAAGCGATGTTTTTCCAGCGCGCAAAGAAATTCGGCGCCCTCTTGCGAGGACGCCGAATCGAATAATTGGTAGCGGGGGTAGGATTCGAACCTACGACCTTCGGGTTATGAGCCCGACGAGCTGCCAGACTGCTCCACCCCGCACCAGAGAAATGAAACTATAGCGGGATGGCCGAATTCTTGCAAGGGTTCTAGGCGAATTCCGTAAAACTTTTTTTGCGGAATTCTTACCAGGCCCGATACAACTCTTCTTAGTCGCACGCTTATCTACGCATCAACGCGGCGGCAGCGGCCGCCGCATCGATCAACCGGGGAACACGCTCTTGCACCAGCCCAGCAGCGGACCCCAGGCCACGCCCAGCACCAGCAAGGTGAGCGCATTGAGCGACAGCACCAGGCGCATCGCCGGATCCTGCTGCACCTTGATCTCGGTGCCTTCCACCGGCGCGTCGAAGTACATCACCTTCACCACGCGCAGGTAGTAGTACAGGCCGATGATGGCGAACACCGCGCCGACGATCGCCAGCCACAGCATGCCGGCGTGGATGGCCGACTGCAGCACCAGGAACTTGGCGAAGAAGCCGAACAGCGGCGGCACGCCGGCGAGCGAGAACATCACCAGCATCATCAGGAAAGCCATCCACGGCGAACGCTGGTTGAGGCCCTTGAGATCGTCGATCTCCTCGCACTCGAAGCCCGCGCGGGCCAGCGCCATGATCACGCCGAAGGCCGCGGTGCCCATCAGCGCGTAGCTGATCGCGTAGAACAGCGCCGATGCGTAGCCTTCCGGACCGGCATTGACCAGGCCCAGCAGCAGATAGCCCATGTGCGAGATGGTCGAATAGGCCAGCAGGCGCTTGAGGTTGGTCTGCACGATCGCGACCAGGTTGCCGATCGCCAGCGACAGCACCGCCAGCGCGGCCAGCATCTGCTGCCAATGCGCCGACAGATCGCCCAGGCCCGCTTCCAGCAGGCGGTAGGCCATGCCGAACGCGGCCAGCTTCGGCGCGGAGCCGATGAAGATGGTCACCGCGGTCGGCGCACCCTGGTAGACGTCCGGGATCCACATGTGGAACGGCGCGGCGCCCAGCTTGAAGCCGATGCCGATGATCATGAAGATCATGCCGAACAGCAGCAGGTTGGGCACGCCGGTATGCGCGGCGGCGCCATGCAGGGTGGCCAGGTCCAGCGTGGCGGTGGCGCCGTAGACCATCGACATGCCGTACAGCAGCATGCCCGAGGCCAGCGCGCCCAGCACGAAGTACTTCACCGCCGCTTCCGAGGACAGCTTCGAATCGCGGTTCAGCGCCACCAGCGCGTACGAGGACAGCGTCAGCAGCTCCAGGCCCAGGTACACCGTGATCAGGTTGCCGGCCGAGACCAGCAACATCACGCCGATCACCGCGAAGATCATCAGCGTGTAGAACTCGCCGACATAGAGCTTGCGGTCGGCCAGGTAGGAGCGCGAGTAGATGAAGACCAGCGCCACGCACAGCAGCGCGAAGGTCTTCAGGATCTCCGCCACGCCGTCGCGCACGAACATGCCGCCGAAGGCGCGCACCGGCTGTTCCGGCTGGCCGGAGATCACCAGATAGATGGCCACCAGCACCACCGCGATCGACAGCCAGTGCAGCAGGCTGCGTTGCTCGGGTTTCATGAAGGCGTCCAGCAGCAACAGCAGGCACGCCGCCGCCACCAGATACAACTCCGGCAGCATGATCAGAATGTCATTGAGATTCGGCATGGTCATTCTCAGATCTTGTGGTTGCCAAGCTGCTGCACCAGCTGCGACACGGAGCTGTCCATCAGGTGGATCAGCGGCTGCGGCCACACGCCCAGCGCGATCACCGCGGCGGCAAAGGCGATCAGCACGAAGGCTTCGCGCCCGTTGATGTCCTTCATCTCGGCCACGTGCGGGTTGGTCACCTCGCCCCACAGCACGCGCTTGACCATCCACAAGGTGTAGGCGGCGCCGATGATCAGGGTGAAGGCGGCGAACAGCGCGATCCACGGATTGGCCTGGAAGCTGGCCAGGATCACCTGGAACTCGCCGACGAAGCCGCTGGTGCCCGGCAGGCCGCTGTTGGCCATGGCGAACAGCACGTAGAAGAAGCCGAACCACGGCATCACGTTGATGACGCCGCCGTAGTCCTTGATCTGGCGGCTATGCAGACGGTCGTACAGCACGCCGATGCAGGAGAACATCGCGCCCGACACGAAGCCGTGCGAAATCATCTGCACCATCGCGCCCTGCATGCCGAGCTTGGCCGCGTCCAGGTTGCCGGCGCCGCGCACCAGCATGAAGGCGATGAAGATGCCGAGGGTGACGAAGCCCATGTGCGCCACGGACGAATACGCCACCAGCTTCTTCATATCGTCCTGCACCAGGGCGATATAGCCGATGTAGACCACCGCGATCAGGCTCAGGCCGATCACCACCCAGGCATAAGCTTCCGAAGCGTCCGGCACGATCGGCAGCGAGAAGCGCAGGAAACCGTAGCCGCCGATCTTCAGCATCACCGCGGCCAGCACCACCGAGCCGCCGGTCGGCGCCTCCACGTGGGCATCCGGCAGCCAGGTGTGCACCGGCACCATCGGCACCTTCACCGCGAAGGCGGCCAGGAAGGCGAAGAACAGCCAGGTCTGCTCGCGCATGCTCAGCGGCAGCGCCGCCAGCGTGGCCAGGTCGAACGAGCCCGCCTTCAGGTACAGGTAGATCAGGCCCACCAGCATGAAGATGGAGCCGAGGAAGGTGTAGATGAAGAACTTCAGCGTCGCGTACACGCGGCGCGGACCACCCCAGATACCGATGAGGATGAACATCGGGATCAGCATGGCTTCGAAGAACACGTAGAACAGCAGCGCGTCGGTGGCGCAGAACACGCCGATCATCAGGCCTTCGAGCACCAGCATGGCGGCCATGTACTGGTGCGGGCGGTTCTGGATGACTTCCCAGGCGCCGACGATGACCAGGATGCCGACGAAGCTGGTCAGCAGGATCAGCGCCACCGCGATGCCGTCGACCGCCAGGCCGTAATGCACGCCGAGCGAGGCGATCCACAGATAGCTTTCGCCGAGCTGCTTGCTGCTGTCGGCCGCGTTGTACTGCGTCAACAGGAACAGGCTGAGCACGAAGGTGAGCACGGCCACCAGCAGCGAGATCCAGCGTGCGGTGTTGGGACGGCCGGAGCCGGCCAGCAGCACGGGGATGGCGCCGACGATCGGGAGCCAGATCAGCAGGCTGAGCAAGTGATTGAACATGGAGCTGGGTTCCCTTATTGCCCGACCAGCCAATACCCGCCAAGCAGCAGGATCAGGCCGAGGATCATCGCGAAGGCATAGTGATAGAGGTAGCCGGACTGCAGCGCGCGCACGCCGCTGGCGATGCGCTGGACCAGCGAGGCCGAGCCGTTCACCAGCGCGCCGTCGATCACCGCGGCGTCGCCGCCCTTCCACAGCGCGCGGCCGAGCTTCACGCCGCCCTTGGCGAACAGCGCGAAGTAGACGTCGTCGACCCAGTACTTGCGGTCCAGGACGGTCCACAGCGGCTTGAGCGCGCTCTTGATCTTGTCGGCGACGGACGGGTTGAACAGATAGATGTAGGTCTGGATGGCGAAGGCCGCGGCAACCAGCACGAAGGGCCACTGCTTGAAGCCATGCAGGCCTGCCGAGAACCAGTCATGGAACTCGTGGCTCAGCTCGGCCAGCACGTTGTTGGCTTCGTTGACGTGGATCGCCCCGCCGAACCAGCCGTCGTACAGCATGGCCTTGGCGAAGATCGCGCCGATCACGATGGACGGAATCGCCAGCAGCACCAGCGGCAGGGTCACCACCCACGGCGACTCCTTCGGCGCATGGTGCAGCACGCCCGGCTCATGGTGGCCGTGGCTCTCATCGTGCGCGTTATCGTGGTGCGCGTCGTCATGGTGATTGCCGTGGTGGGCATCGCCATGGTGCGCATCGTGGTGCGCCGCGTGCTCGCCGTGGCCATGGCCATGGTCGGCCACCACGGTGAAGCGCTCCTTGCCGTGGAAGGTCAGGTACATCTGGCGGAACGTGTACAGCGCGGTGACGAAGGCGCCGATCAGCACGCAGGCATAGGCATAGCCCGCGCCCCAGCGGTGCGACTCGCCCACCGCCTCGATGATCGCGTCCTTCGAATAGAAACCCGCGAAGAACGGCACGCCGCACAGCGCCAGCGAACCGATCCACATGGTGATCCAGGTGACCGGCATGTATTTGCGCAGGCCGCCCATGTAGCGCATGTCCTGCTCATGGTGCATGGCGATGATCACCGAGCCCGCGCCCAGGAACAGCAGCGCCTTGAAGAAGGCATGGGTCATCAGGTGGAAGACCGCGCCGGAGTACGCCGAGACGCCCAGCGCCACGGTCATGTAGCCCAGCTGCGACAGCGTGGAATACGCCACCACGCGCTTGATGTCGTTCTGCATGATGCCGATCAGGCCGGTGAACAGCGCGCCGGTGGCGCCGATCACCATGATGAAGCTGAGCGCGCCTTCGGACAGCTCGAAGATCGGCGACATGCGCGCGACCATGAAGATGCCCGCGGTCACCATGGTGGCCGCGTGGATCAGCGCCGAGATCGGGGTCGGGCCTTCCATCGAATCCGGCAGCCACACGTGCAGCGGCACCTGGGCCGACTTGCCCATCGCGCCGATGAACAGCAGCACGCCGATCACGGTGGCGGCGTCCCAGGCATGGTTCTGAGTGATCTGCAGGGTCTTGCCGACCAGGCTCGGCGCGTTGGCGAACGCGGCGGAGTAGTCCAGCGTGCCCAGGAAGTACAGGATCGCGGCGATGCCCAGCAGGAAGCCGAAGTCGCCCACGCGGTTGACCAGGAAGGCCTTGAGGTTGGCGAAGATCGCGGTCGGGCGCTTGAACCAGAAGCCGATCAGCAGGTACGACACCAGGCCCACCGCTTCCCAGCCGAAGAACAGCTGCATGAAATTGTTGCTCATCACGAGCATCAACATGGAGAAGGTGAACAGCGAGATGTAGCTGAAGAAGCGCTGGTAGCCGTCGTCTTCCGCCATGTAGCCGATGGTGTAGATGTGCACCAGCAGCGACACGAAGGTGACCACCACCATCATCATGGCGGACAGCTTGTCGATCAGGAAGCCGACCGTGGCGGTGTACTTGCCGATCTCGAACCAGGTGTAGATGTTCTGGTTGTAGACCTGCGCGGCACCCGTGCACAGCTGGTACAGCACGTACATCGACAGCGCGCAGGAGATCGCCACGCCGAGGATGGTGACGCTGTGCGAGCCGGCGCGCCCGATGAACTTGCCGAGGAAGCCGGCGAGCAGGCAGCCGAGCAGCGGCGCCAGCGCGATGACCAGCAGGATGGAGGTGGAGATCATCGGCTCAGCCCTTCATGCTGTCGATTTCGGCGATGTTGATCGTGCTGCGATTGCGGAACAGCAGGACCAGGATCGCCAGGCCGATGGCGGTTTCCGCCGCGGCCACGGTGAGGATGAAGAACACGAACACCTGGCCGGCCACATCGCCGAGGAAGCGCGAGAAGGCCACGAAGTTGATGTTCACGGCCAGCAGCATCAGCTCGATCGACATCAGCAGCACGATGACGTTCTTGCGGTTGATGAACAGGCTGGCCACCGCGATGCAGAACAGCACCGCGCCAAGCACGATGAAGTGCGACAGCGTGATCATGGCTTGGTCTCCGGATTCTGGGTCTGCGCGGGCGCGTCGGTCGCGGGGCGCTCGGCCGCCATCTTCACGATGCGCACGCGGTCGGTGGCCTTCACGGCGACCTGCTGCGCGGCCGTCTGGTGGCGGGTGCCGCCGCGGTGGCGCAGGGTCAGCGCCACGGCCGCGACCACGCCCACGGTCAGGATCAGCGCGGCGATCTCGAACGGCAGCAGGAACTGGGTGTACAGCGCCTGGCCCAGCCACTGCGTATTGGACAGGCCGGCGGCGGTGGCCGGGTTGGCCCCCATCACCGCCTCGTGCATGGTGCGCACGCCGATCAGGGCGAGCATTTCCACCAGCATCACCACGGCCACCACGATGCCCACCGGCAGGTAGCGGATGAAGCCTTCGCGCAGGTGCTCCTGCTTGATGTCCAGCATCATCACCACGAACAGGAACAGCACCATCACCGCGCCGACGTAGACGACGATGAGCGCGATGGCCAGGAACTCCGCCTCGGCCAGCAGCCAGATGCAGGCGGTGCTGAAGAAGGTCAGCACCAGCGACAGCACGGCATGCACCGAGTTGCGCAAGGTGATGACGCCCAGCGCCGCCACCACGGTGACCGCCGCGAAAGCGTAGAAACAGACGAGTTGGAACACAGACGGATCGATCACGGTTGTGTCCTTTAGCGGTACGCGGCGTCTTGGGCGCGGGCGGCGGCGACTTCATGCTCGAAGCGGTCGCCGATGGCGAGCAGCTGCAGCTTGGTCACCACGTTTTCGCCACGCTTTTCGAAGTGGTATTCGTGCACGTGCGTCTCGACGATCGAGTCGACCGGGCAGCTCTCTTCGCAGAAGCCGCAGAAGATGCACTTGAACAGGTCGATGTCGTAGCGCGTGGTGCGGCGCTGGCCGTCGCTCTCGCGCGGGGCGGAGTCGATGGTGATGGCCAGCGCGGGGCACACCGCCTCGCACAGCTTGCACGCGATGCAGCGTTCCTCGCCGTTGGCGTAGCGGCGCAGCGCATGCAGGCCGCGGAAGCGGTTCGACTTGGGGATGTGCTCCATCGGGTAGCGCATCGTGTACTTGGGGCTGAACATGTAGCGCATGGTCAGGCCCATGCCCTTGAACAGCTCGATGAGCAGCAGGCTCTTGAAATAGTTGCTAATGCCGGACATGGTTTTCTTCAGCCTCCCGTGCCGATGCTGACCCAGCCGAAATACTTCATGCAGCCGGCCACGAGAACCCAGACGATGGTGATGGGAATGAACACCTTCCAGCCCAGCCGCATGATCTGGTCATAGCGGTAGCGCGGGAAGCTGGCGCGGAACCACAGGAACAGGAAGGCGAAGAAGAACGCCTTCGCGAACAGCCAGAAGAAGCTGCCCTGCCCCAGGAACGGCACCGACGAGGGGAACGGCGACAGCCAGCCGCCCATGAACAGGATCGCGGCCAGGAAGCTGACCAGGATCATGTTGGCGTATTCGGCCAGGAAGAAGATGGCGAACGCGGAACCCGAGTACTCCACGTGGAAGCCGGCAACGATTTCCGATTCGCCTTCGGCCACGTCGAACGGCGCGCGGTTCGTCTCGGCCACGCCGGAGATGAAGTAGATGACGAACACCGGCAGCAGCGGCCACATGAACCACTCGAAGATGCCCTTGCTGCCCGACTGCGCATGCACGATGTCGGTGAGGTTCAGGCTGCCGGCCAGCACCAGCACGCAGACCAGGCACAGGCCCATGGCCAGTTCGTAGGAGATGACCTGCGCGGCGGAACGCATCGCGCCCAGCAGCGCGTAGCGCGAGTTGGAGGCCCAGCCGGCCAGGATGATGCCGTACACGCCCAGCGAGGTCATCGCCAGCAGGTACAGCACGCCGGCGTTGACGTTGGCCAGCACCAGCTTGTCGTTGAACGGGATCACCGCCCATGCCGCCATTGCCGGCACCAGGGCCAGCAGCGGCGCCAGGTAGTACAGGAACTTGTTCGCGCTGCTCGGAAGGATCACTTCCTTGATCAGCAGCTTCACCACGTCGGCGAAGGCCTGCAGCAGGCCGAGGGGACCGACCTTGTTCGGCCCCATGCGCACGTGCATCCAGCCGATGACCTTGCGCTCCCAGTACACGAACATCGCCACCGCCAGGATCACCGGAACGGCGATGCACAGGATGTAGATGATCGGCCAGACGAGCTGGTTGAGGATCTGTTCGCCCATGGCTTACGCCTTGCTCAAGGTGATGGCCGCGCCGTAAGGCGGCAGCGTGGCGGTGAGTTCGTGCGCGGCTTCGATCCAGGCGGTGCCGTCCGGCACCGACTCGTCGACGGCCACCGGCAGCGCGATCTTGCCGATGCGCACCGAAGCGCCGTCGGCCAGGCCCAGGCGCTGCGCTTCGGCCGCGCTCAGGCGCACGGCCGGCTCGCGGTTCAGCGGATGCGCGCTGAGCGCGCTCGCGCGGCGCAGCACGGCGTCGGCGCGGTACATCGGCCAGGTGGCCAGACGGGTGAGGCCGTCGGCCGCGGCGCGCGGCGCCAGGCCTTCGCGGGTAGCCGGGACGCGATCGGCGATGCCGTCGCGCAGACCGGCCAGGTCGTCGAACTCGAAACCGGCCAGCTTCAGGCCGCCGCCGAGCGCGCGCAGCACCTTCCAGCCCGGGCGGGCGTCGCCGGGGGCGCGGGCGCCCTGGACCACGCTCTGCGCGAGGCCGTCGACATTGACCAGGGTGCCGTCGATTTCCGGCAGCAGCGCGATCGGCAGGATCACGTCGGCCAGGTCGCGCAGCGCCGGGGTGGCGTAGGCGGAGAACGCGACCACGCTTTCGGCGCCGGTCAGCGCCTGCAGCGCGGCGGCGCCGTCGGCGACGTCGTGCGGCAGCTCCACGCCGTACAGCACGTAGGCCTTGCGCGGCTGCGCCAGCATCGCCTGCGCGTCGAGGCCGCCATTGCCCGGCAGCACGCCGACACGGCTCAGGCCCAGCGCATTGGCACCGACCGGGATTTCGTTGTAGCCGGCGCCGGTGGCCTGGGCGATGAAGCGCGCGATCGCGCGCAGCCAGGAGGCCTGCGGATGCGTCGCGGCGGCTTCGCCGAGGATCACCACGGCCTTGCCGGCCTTGAGCGCGTCGATCGCACCGCGGTCGCCCTCGTCGGCCTGCACGGCGTCGATGGCGGCAGCCAGCGCGGCCGGTGCGGTCGCACCGCCCTGCACCGCCGCCTTGGCCAGCGCCAGCAGCGCATCGGCCATGGCCTGCGGCGCGACGATCTCTTCGCCGGCCAACGCGTAGTTGAAGTTGAAGCGCGCCGGATTGACGGCGTAGACCTTGGCGCCCTTCTTCACCGCCTGGTGCACGCGGTGGTTCAGCAGCGGCATTTCGTAGCGCAGGTCGGAGCCGACCAGCAGCGCGGCCTTGACCTTGTCCACTTCCGCCACCGGCAGGCCGAAGGCCTGGGCGTGGGCCTGGTCGGCGAAGTCGGTCTGGCGCAGGCGGTGGTCGATATGCGCGGAACCCAGGCCATGGGCCAGGCGCACCAGCAGGTCGCCTTCCTCGTTGGTGGTGGCCGGGGAAACCAGGAAGCCGAGTTCGCCGCGGGCCTTGGCCAGCGCTTCGCCGGCCACGATCAGCGCATCTTCCCAGGTGGTCGACTGCCACTGGCCGTTGCGCTTGACCTGCGGCGCGGTGATGCGGTCGGCCGCGTACATGCCCTGGTGGCTGTAGCGGTCGCGGTCGGACAGCCAGCACTCGTTGATGCTTTCGTTGTCGCGCGGCACCGTGCGCAGCACCTCGCCGCGGCGCGTATGCAGCCACAGGTTGGAGCCCAGCGCGTCGTGGTAGCCGACGGACGGCTTGGCCACCAGTTCCCAGGCGCGCGCCTTGAACTGGAACGGCTTGTTGGTGAGCGCGCCGACCGGGCACACGTCGATGACGTTGCCGGACAGCTCGGTCTCCAGCGCCTTGCCGATATAGGTGCCGATCTGCAGGTTGTCGCCGCGGCTCATGCCGCCCAGCTCGTAGGTGCCGGCGATCTCGCTGGTGAAGCGCACGCAACGCGTGCACTGGATGCAGCGGGTCATCTCGGTGGCGACCAGCGGCCCGAGGTTTTCATCGGCGATGGTGCGCTTGCGCTCGGTGTAGCGCGACACGCTGCGGCCGTAGCCCAGGGCCACGTCCTGCAGTTCGCACTCGCCGCCCTGGTCGCAGATCGGGCAGTCCAGCGGATGGTTGATCAGCAGGAATTCCATCACGTCGCGCTGGAACTTCAGCGCGCCGGCGGAACGGGTGGTGACCTTCATGCCCTCGGCCACCGGGGTGGCGCAGGCCGGCTGCGGCTTGGGCATGGGCTTGCCGCCCATTTCCACTTCCACCAGGCACATGCGGCAGTTGGCGGCGATGGGCAGCTTGCGGTGATAGCAGAAGCGCGGGATCGACACGCCGATGGCGTCCGCCGCTTCGATGATCATGGCGCCCTTGCGGATCTGCGTGGGCTTGCCGTCGACCTCGATGTTGAGGAGATCGGGCGGCGTGTTGTTCACGGGCTGCGCGCTCATGCAGCGACTCCCAGCTGGTCGTCGACAATGGAGCGGCCATTGACGATGTAGTACTCAAACTCGTGCCAGAACTGGCGCAGGAAGCCCTGCACCGGCCAGGCCGCCGCCTCGCCGAACGCGCAGATGGTGTGGCCTTCGATCTGGCCCGCGATCGCCTTCAGGCGATGCAGGTCGTCCATGGTGCCCTTGCCTTCCACGATGCGGTCCAGCACGCGGTGCATCCAGCCGGTGCCTTCGCGGCACGGCGTGCACTGGCCGCAGGATTCCTTATGGAAGAATTGCGAGATGCGGCGGGTGAAGCGCACCGTGCAGACGGTGTCGTCCAGCACCACGATGGCGCCGGAACCCAGGCCCGTCTTCAGGTCGCGCAGGGTGTCGTAGTCGAACGGCAGGCCTTTCAGCTGCTCGGCCGTCAGCACCGGCATCGACACGCCGCCCGGGATCGCGCCCTTGAGCGTGCGGCCCGGACGCAGGCCGCCGGCCATTTCCAGCAGCTCGTCGAAGGTGGTGCCCAGCGGCACTTCGAAATTGCCGCCCTTCTGCACGCAGCCGGAGACCGAGAAGATCTTCGGGCCGCCGTTCTTGGTCTTGCTCTGCGCCAGGAACCAGTCCGCGCCCTTGCGCAGGATCGCTGGCACCGAGGCGTAGGTTTCGGTGTTGTTGATGGTCGACGGCTTGCCGTACAGGCCGAAGTTGGCCGGGAACGGTGGCTTGAAGCGCGGCTGGCCCTTCTTGCCTTCCAGCGATTCCATCAGCGCGGTTTCTTCGCCGCAGATGTAGGCGCCGGCACCGAGCGCGCCGTAGATGTCCACGTCCAGGCCGGTGCCCTGGATGTTCTTGCCCAGCAGGCCCGCGGCATAGGCTTCCTTGAGCGCTTCCTCGAAGTGCTCGAAGGGCTCGTGGTGGAACTCGCCGCGCAGGTAGTTGTACGCCGCGGTGGAGCCGGTGCAGTAACAGGCGATGGCCATGCCCTCGATCACCGCATGCGGGTTGAAGCGCAGGATGTCGCGGTCCTTGCAGGTGCCCGGCTCCGACTCGTCGGAGTTGCAGAGGATGTACTTCTGCATGTTGCCCTTGGGCATGAAGGACCACTTCAGGCCGGTCGGGAAGCCCGCGCCGCCGCGGCCGCGCAGGTTGCTCTTCTTGATCTCTTCGATCAGCGCGTTCGGGTCGGGCTTCTCGGCGAGGATCTTCTTCCACGCTTCATAGCCGCCGACCTGGGTGTAGCTGTCCATCGCCCACGGCTTGTCGAAATGCAGCGTGGTGTAGACGACCTGGTGTTCCTGGGGTGCGGGACCGTATGCCATGACGCCGTGACCCTTACTTGAGACCGTCGAGGATCTCGTCGACCTTGTCGGCCGTGAGACGCTCGTGGTAATGCCCGTTGACGGTCATCGCCGGCGCGCAGGCGCAGGCGGCGATGCATTCTTCTTCGCGCTTGAGGTAGACGCGGCCATCCGGGGTGCTCTCGCCCAGCTTGATGCCCAGCTTCTTCTCGCAGTGCGCGACCAGCGCCTCGGCGCCGTTGAGCCAGCACGAGATGTTGGTGCAGATGGCGACGTTGTTGCGGCCGACCGGCTTGGTTTCCAGCATCGAATAGAAGCTGGCCACCTCGTACGCCCACACCGCGGGCAGCTCCAGGTACTTGGCGACGGCGGTGATCAGCTCGTCGGTGAGGAAGCCCTGGTTCTGCTCCTGCGCGGCGAACAGCGCCTGGATCAGCGCCGAGCGCTTGCGGTCCGGCGGGAACTTGGCAACCCACTCGTCGATGTGATGGCGGGTGTGCTCGTTGAGTGCGACGAGCGGGTCGACGTGCTTGACCTGCTCGTAATTTCCGGTGGCTTTCATGCGTATGCTCCCGTCGGCTCAGCGATCGACTTCGCCGAACACGAGGTCATAGGTGCCGATCATCGCCACCACGTCGGCCAGCATGTGGCCGCGCACGATGGGATCGATCGACGACAGATGGGCAAAACCCGGTGCGCGCAGATGCACGCGGAACGGCTTGTTCGCGCCGTCGGAGACCAGGTAGCAGCCGAACTCGCCCTTCGGCGCCTCGACCGCGCAGTAGGTCTCGCCGGCCGGCACGCCATAGCCTTCGGTGAACAGTTTGAAATGATGGATGAGGGCTTCCATGTCCTCCTTCATGGCCTCGCGCCTGGGCGGCGCGACCTTGAAGTTCTCCACCATCACCGGGCCCGGATTGGCGCGCAGCCAGGCGATGCACTGCTGGATGATGCGGTTGGACTGGCGCATTTCTTCCACGCGCACCAGGTACCGGTCGTAGCAGTCGCCGTTGACGCCGACGGGGATGTCGAAATCCATCTCGGCGTACTTGGCGTAGGGCTGCTTCTTGCGCAGGTCCCAGGCCACGCCCGAGCCGCGGATCATCGCGCCGGTCATGCCCCACTGCTGGGCCAGCTCCGGCGAGATCACGCCGATGCCGACGGTGCGCTGCTTCCAGATGCGGTTGTTGGTGAGCAGTTCCTCGTACTCGTCCACCTTCGACGGGAAGTCGGCGGTGAAGGCTTCGAGGAAGTCGAGCATGGAGCCTTCGCGCCAGGCGTTCAGGCGCTTGAGGTCGCTGCCCTTGTGCCAGGGCGACTCGCGGTACTGCGACATCTTGCCCGGCAGGTCGCGGTAGACGCCGCCCGGCCGGTAGTACGTGGCGTGCATGCGGGCGCCGGAGACGGCCTCGTACACGTCCATCAGTTCTTCGCGTTCGCGGAAGGCGTACAGGAACACCGCCATCGCGCCGAGATCGAGCGCGTTCGAGCCGATCCACATCAGGTGATTCAGGATGCGGGTGATCTCGTCGAACATGGTGCGGATGTACTGCGCGCGTTCCGGCGCCTCGATGCCCAGCAGGGTCTCGATCGCGCGCACGTAGGCGTGCTCGTTGCACATCATCGACACGTAGTCGAGGCGGTCCATGTAGCCGATCGACTGGTTGAACGGCTTGGCCTCGGCCAGCTTCTCGGTGCCGCGATGGAGCAGGCCCACGTGCGGGTCGGCGCGGACGATGGTCTCGCCGTCCATCTCCAGCACCAGGCGCAGCACGCCGTGCGCGGCCGGATGCTGCGGGCCGAAGTTCATCGTGTAGTTGCGGATTTCCTGCATGCTCAGTTCTCCCGCCAGTTATCGGCGGCTTCGGCCTTGGCCTGCAACAGATCGGCGTCGTCGCGGATCACGCGCGGCACCAGCACGCGCGGCTCGATCGACACGGGTTCGTAGACCACGCGCTTGCGCTCGGGGTCGTAGCGCACTTCGACGTTGCCGATCAGCGGGAAGTCCTTGCGGAACGGATGCCCCACGAAACCGTAGTCGGTGAGGATGCGGCGCAGGTCCGGATGGCCTTCGAAGATGATGCCGTAGAGGTCGAACGCCTCGCGCTCGAACCAGTTGGAGCCGGCCCACACGCCGGTGACCGAGGGCACCACCGGCAGGCTGTCGTCCTCGCCGAACACGCGCAGGCGCAGGCGCTGGTTGTTCTCGACCGACAGCAGGTGGATGACCGCGGCGAAGCGGCGCGGCTGGCTGACGTCGCGCGGACGGTCGGCCCACTTGAAGCGGCCCATCGCCTCGCCTTCGACGCCGCGCGAGAAGCCGGTGCCGGACACCGTCTCGGTGTCCCATTCGGTCTGGCCGTAGCCGAGGTAGTCCACGCCGCACAGGTCGACCAGTTCGCCGAAGCGGAAGGCCGGTTCGTCGCGCAGCGCGGTGGCCACCGCGATCAGGTCGGCGGCGGCCACTTCGGCGGTGACTTCGGTGCGGGCGACGCTGATCTTCAGCGTGTCGCCGAATCGCGCGGACAGGCGCTCGGCCAGCGAGTTCGTTTGCGTTTCGCTCATGGCTTGGGCCTCAGGACCGCGCGATGGTGCTGGTGCGGCGGATTTTCTTCTGCAACTGCAGGATGCCGTGGATCAGCGCTTCGGCCGTCGGCGGGCAGCCCGGCACGTAGATGTCCACCGGCACGATGCGGTCGCAGCCGCGCACCACGGAATACGAATAGTGGTAATAGCCGCCGCCGTTGGCGCAGCTGCCCATCGAGATCACCCACTTGGGGTCGGGCATCTGGTCGTAGACCTTGCGCAGCGCCGGGGCCATCTTGTTGACCAGGGTGCCGGCCACGATCATCACGTCGGACTGGCGCGGGCTGGGACGGAAGATCACGCCGTAGCGGTCCAGGTCCAGGCGCGCGGCGCCGGCGTGCATCATCTCGACCGCGCAGCAGGCCAGGCCGAAGGTCATCGGCCACATCGAGCCGGTGCGCGCCCAGTTCATCAGCGCGTCGACCGTGGTGGTCACCGCGCCGCGCTGGATCACCGGGTTGTCGCCGGCCGGACGCAGGATGTCGTCCACCACGTTCAGCGGCTGCGGGTTGTGCATCACCCGGTCAAGCGAGGAGATCACTCCCATTCCAGTGCTCCCTTCTTCCACACGTAAGCAAAACCGATCACCAGGAGCAGCAGGAACAAGGCCATTTCGATCAGGGCCGTCAAGCCGATCTTGTCGAACACCACCGCCCACGGAAACAGGAAGGCGATTTCCAGGTCGAAGATGATGAAGAGGATCGCCAGCAGGTAATAGCGCACGTCGAAGCGCATGCGGGCGTCCTCGAAGGCCTCGAAGCCGCACTCGTAGGGCGAGAGCTTTTCCGATTCGGGACGGCGGGGGCCGGCCAGGAGGCCGATGGCCAGCAGGACGAGCCCTAAGCCCGTCGCGACGCCGATGAACAGCAGGATGGGCCAGTATTCGGCAAGCACGATGTCACGTACCTCCGCGCCGCCGGGGCGCATCAGTGACCGTCTGGGGGGAAACGGCCAGGGGTAAAACAGGTCCGGTCTACTGCGGATCGGCATGGCCAGGAGGCCGCGGGCTTTCGAGCCACGATCGCGCGCGTTGCAAGCACGAGCGTCCGAGTTTCCACGATCGAATTCGGGAATCGGGACATTGTATCAGTGCGTTTAACAACAACAAGCCTTGACGGCTATTTCATCGGCCTGCTGGCAAGGCCTGCCGGCATGCGGCAGCCGGCCCCGCAACGGGGCCCGCGGCGCCATGCCGCGGCCGCCGCCGTGACGGCGGCATCACATGGTGTGCGTGGGGCGTTCGGAGCCGCTCATGCCGGCCAGGATGGCCTCGATGCGGGAACGCGCGACTTCGCCGTCGGAGGAGTCGTTGAACTGCACGCCGATGCCGGCCGTGCGGTTGCCCTGGGCGCCGACCGGGGTGACCCAGACCACCTTGCCGGCCACCGACAGGCGCTCGCCTTCGTCGGCGAGGTTGACCAGCAGCACCACTTCGTCGCCCAGCGAATAGCCCTGGGCCGTGGGGGCGAACAGGCCACCCTGCTTGAGGAACGGCATGTACGCGTTGTAGAGCGCGGCCGTGTCCTTGATCTTCAGTGAAATGATGCCCTGGCGGGCCGCGATGGCCGGATTCATGCTGCGTCCCCGCAGGCCGTGGACGGTGTCGGCCCGATGGCGGGCATCGTAGCGAGCGGCCCGCCCGGGCGTAAAGCGTGCATGGCCTGCCGTGGGAGCCGGTTCACAGCCAGGCGCTACAGCTCGCACCAGCCCCAGCGGTCGAAGATCCACGGCGTAGGCAGGTCGGAGTGGAGCTTGACGAAGCGGGGACCGGGCGCCGCTTCCGGCAACAGGCGCCAGCGGCCCGAGGCATCGCGTTCCAGCGGCGCTTTCGACCAGGGCCAGGTGCGTGCGCCGTCGCGGCCGGCCAGGGTCAGCTTGAGCCAGGGCCGCTGCGCGGCGGACGGCTGCCACGGCAGCCAGCCTTCGCCGCCAGCAGGTTCCAGCGTGCGGAACACTTCCGGCCGCCCGGCCAGCCCGCGCATGCGTCCGCCGCTGAGCGCGACCTGGCTCCGGTGTTCGTCCAGCGCCGCCAGCTTGGCCGCATGGATGGCCGCCGAGGAAGGCAGCTCGACCGCTTCGCCGCTCTGCGCCGCGCGGCCATGCACCAGGTAGCTCAACAGCAGCGGTTCGCCCTGCCCCGCTTCCTGCCAGCGGGCCACGGCGAGGCGCAGCAGCACATGGGCGGCGCTGTGATCGGGGTGGCCGTCGCCCAGCGCGGGTACGGCGATGAGGTTCGGCCGGCAGCGTTCCAGCCAGCCGGTCCAGGCGCGCAGCTGGCCATCGAGGTCGTCGCGGATGCACGCGGTCAGGCCCATGTCGGGCAGGCCCAGCGGATGCAGCACTTCCTGCGGCAGGCCCAGCCGCGCCAGCGCGCCGGCCACTTCCTGGCGCCGGCGCGCGCCCCAGCGGCGGCGGTCTTCGGCGCGGATGCGCAGCCGTCGCTCCAGCCAGCGCTGCGGCCAGGGATTGTTGTCGCCCGAAGTGAGCAGCAGGATCTGGACCGCGCCGCCCGCGGCGCGCACGTGCTGGATCAATTCGCCGGTGGCGATGCTTTCGTCGTCCGGATGCGGCGCCACCACCAGCAGGCGGGTCCGCGCGTCGATCGTCACTGGCATGCGTCCGCGCCCTCCTCGTCTTCCACCGGCGGCGGCAATGCCGCCGGTCGCCAGCCGCGCTCCCAGGCGCGCTTCCAGACCAGCACCAGGGCGCGGCCGTTGGTGGTGTCGATGCGATGGCGTCCTGCGGCCAATGTCCATGCCGAGCTGGCAGGCGCACCGTCGACCGAGGCCTGCACCAGGCCCTTACCGTCGCTCAGTACATAACTGCCCGCCAAGGCGAGGTCGACGGAACGTGTTCCCGATGCTGGCGGCAGGTACTGGCCAGCCAGCCACACCTCGTCGCGCAGCGGCAGGTAATTGCGCTGCACGAATTCGTCGCTGGCCGGCGGCAGGCGCCGGCGCAGCACCAGCATGGTGCGGTCGCTCGCCATCTCCTCGGCGATGGTGTCGGCCATATGGCCGCGGCGCAGGCGGATCATCGCCATGCTTTCGATCACCGGGAAATACGGCCGCGGGCGGAAGATGGCGTCGCCTTTGGGATCCATCACCGTCTCGCCCGCATCGGTGTAGTGCAGCACCGCGGCCAGCTCCGCGCGCTGCGGCGCGAGGCGGTCCAGCCACGGCGGCGCGCTGAGCAGCAGCGCGGCCAGCTCGACACCGATCACCACCTTGCCCACCGCGCGCCGGCGCGCCGCGCTTTCGCGCAGCCACGGCAGCCGCGCGATCGCACCGGCCAGCACCAGCACCAGCGGCGGGATCGCCGGCAGGAAATCCTGCGCGGTGATCAGCGGCCACACGAACCACACCAGGAACAGAAACAGGCCCGCCTGCAGCGCCAGGAACACCGGCCAGTCGAACACCTCGCGCGCCACGCGCCGCACATGCCCATAGGCCAGCCGCACGCACACGCCCGACAGCAGCACGAACACCAGCAGCTTCGGCAGCGCATACGCCTTGCGCGCGCCGCCGACGTTGTAGCCGACCAGCCCGTACCACGCCGGCCCCAGGTCGCCGCGCCAGGCCAGCCACAGCGCGAACAGCGCCGGCACCAGCAACAGGCCCGCGATGCCGCAGGCAACCGAACGCAGCCGCGGCACGCGCCGCCCCGGCGGCCGCGCCAGCGACACCACCAGGCCCGCAAAGCCGGCCACGCTCAGCAGCACCAAAGTCTTCTGCGACACCGACAAGGCCGCGCCCACCAGCACGCCCGCGACGAACCAGCGCCACGCGCGCGGCGGTGCGCCGACCACCACGGCCAGCGCCGCCAGCCACAGCGCCATCCACATGTCGTCGGTGCGGAACTGGCCGCTGACCAGGAAGAAGCGCGGCACCAGGGCCACGATCAGCATCGCGTAGAACGCGATGTTCGGCGTGTACAGCGGGCGCCCCATGCGCCACACCGCGAACAGCGCCAGCGCATACCAGGCTTGCATCGACAGGCGCAGCCAGGTCAGCGCGTCGGCGCGCGGGCCGATCAGATCCAGCACCAGCGAATGCAGGCCGCTGAACAGCGGGCCGTGGTTGTCGAACACATCGCGATAGACGTGCAGCCCCTGCGTCCATGCCCAGGCCACGTGCGCGTGCTGCGCTTCGTCCGAATTGAGCGGATAGGCGTTCAACCACGCCAGGCGCAGCACGGCGAGCAGCGCCAATGCCAGCCATGGCCACCGAACCGTGAAAGGTTTTTCCTTGGCAAAACTCATCCAGCCAGTTTAGAAAAACGGGCTGTCTGCGAGCTTTCCCGCGGCTGAGGATTCGCTGAAGCTCAGCGCCAGCGCGAGAGCAATTCCAGCAACAGCAGATCGCCGCGCAGCGGACCGCGCAAGGCATCGCGCGCATGGTTGGCGGCGCGATACCAGCCGTCGAGCGATTCGGCATCCAGATGGCTGGACAGCGGACCGTTGCCCGCACCCGCACGGCCGCGCGCTTCGTCGGCCGCGGCCTGCGCGGCGAACCACAGCCGCTGCTCCGGCTCGTTGTCCAGCCAGCGGCGCACCACTTCCATGGTTTCGCCGCGGCCGGCCGCGAGCGCGGCGAGGTCCTTGCGCACTTCCTGGCGGCGCGCGAGCGCGCCCTGCTCCGCCCAGGCCTTGGCCAGGCCGGGATTGCCGCCGGCCGCATCGAGCGCGGCAGCAGCATCTTTCACGCCCTCGCCCTGCAGCCAGGCCAGTGCCTCCTCGCGCGCAGGCACCTGGAATTCGATGCGCTGGCAGCGGCTGCGGATGGTCTGCGGCATGCGCCAGGGCGCGTCGGCCACGAGCAGCAGCAAGGTGTTCTGCGAAGGTTCTTCCAGCGTCTTCAGCAGCGCATTCGCCGCCGCGGTATTCATCGAGTCGGCCGGATCGATGGTGGCGATCTGCCAGCCGCCAAACTGGCTGGCCATGGCCAGGCGAGAGGAAAGATCGCGGACCTGGTCGACCACGATGTCGCTGCGCTGCACGCCGTCCTTGCGCAGGCCGAAGCTCAAGGCGATCAAGTCCGGATGCGTGCCGGCATCCAGCAGCAGGCAGCTGCGGCAGCGGCCGCAGGCATCGCCGTCGACGGGCTGCTGGCACAGCAGCCCGCGCACGAAGCGGCGCAGGAAGTCGCGCTTGCCCAGGCCCGCCGGCCCGCACAGCAGCAGCGCGTGCGGCATGGCATCGCGGCGGCGGCGCGCCTGCAGGCGTTCCCACAGTTCCGCATGCCAGGGCATCGTGCTCATGGCGCGGCCTCGAACAAAGGCGCGACGGCCTGCTCGGCGGCACGCAGGACTTCTTCCGGCGAATGGCTGGCATCGATCACGCGGAAGCGCTGCGGCTGCGCCGCGGCGCGCGTGCGATACGCGGCGCGCACGCGCTCGAAGAACGCATCCGCTTCCACCTCGATGCGATCCGCTTCGCCGCGCCCCGCGGCGCGCGCGCGGCCGGTGGCGACGGGCAAGTCCAGCAACAAGGTGAGGTCGGGCGCGAGACCGCCGGTAGCCCACTGCTCCAGCGCCTCGATGCGCTCGACCGGCTGGCCACGCCCGCCGCCCTGATAGGCGTAGCTGGCGTCGGTGAAGCGGTCGCACAGCACCCAGCGGCCGGCGGCCAGCGCCGGCTCGATCAGCTCGCGCACCAGCTGCGCACGCGAGGCGAACATCAGCAGCAACTCGGTTTCCGCGGCCATGCCGCGCAGCGCGGGATCGAGCACGATGCCGCGCACCGCTTCGCCCAGGGTGGTGCCGCCCGGCTCGCGGGTCAGCAGCAGGTCGACGCCGCGCGCCTCGATGCAGGCGCGCAGCCCGGCCAGCAAGGTGCTCTTGCCTGCACCTTCGCCGCCTTCGAGGCTGATGAATTTTCCGCGTGTCTGGCTCATTGGCACCGCTTCAACTGATAACAGGCGACATTGCGATTGTGTTCGTCCAGCGTACTGGAGAACACGTGGCTGCCGTCGCCGCGCGCGACGAAATACAGCTCGCTGCCGGCCGCCGGATGCAGCGCCGCCTCCAGCGCCGGCTTGCCCGGCAGGGCGATCGGCGTCGGCGGCAGGCCGGCGCGGGTATAGGTGTTGTACGGCGTGTCGGTGGTGAGGTCGCTGCGGTGGATATTGCCGGCGTAGCTCTCGCCCATGCCGTAGATCACGGTGGGATCGGTCTGCAGCAGCATGTGCGTGCGCAGGCGGCGCACGAACACGCCGGCGATGCGCGGACGCTCGTCGGCGCGGCCGGTTTCCTTCTCCACGATGGAGGCGAGGATCAGCGCCTCGTACGGCGTGGCCAGCGGAACGTCCTTGTCGCGCTGCGCCCACAGCGCGTCGAGCGTCTTGCTCATGGCGGCATGCGCGCGCTTGAGCACGTCCAGGTCGCTGTCGCCTTTGACGTAGGCGTAGGTCTCCGGCAGGAAGCGGCCTTCCGGCATTTCGCCGGCGGCGCCAATCTTGTCCATCAGCTGGCTGTCGTCCAGCGCGGCGCCGTCCTGGCGCAGCTTGTCGGCCTTGGCCAGGGCCTGGCGCAGTTCGCGGAAGGTCCAGCCGTCGACGATGGTGAAGTTGCGCTGCATCACCCGGCCCGCGGCCATGTTGGTGAGCAGGTCGCGCGGCGTCATGCCGGGGGTGAGCGCGTATTCGCCGGCATGCAGGCGACCAGCCACGCGCAGCTGTTCGGCCAGCGCGCGCCAGTACAGCGGATGCTCGGCGCTGACACCTTGCGCGCGCAGCTGCGCCACGATCTCTTTCAGGCTGCTGCCGCGGCCAACGTCGATACTTTGCCCCTGCGCCTGCACGTTCAGCGGCGCCGCGCTGAAGCGCGAGAACTCGCGCCAGCCGTAGGCCAGCGCGCCGGCAACCGCCAGCAGCAGCAGGAGAACCAGGCCGCGGCCCAGCGCGCGCCCTTTCGTCTTGCGTCGACTCATGAGTGCTCCGTCGGAAAACCAAGATCGCGCCAATGCGACTGCAAGGCGCGGGTGACCGGTCCGGGAACATACACGGTCTCGGCCATGCTCCGCACCGGCACGATGCCGCGCACGCTGGAACTGAGGAACAGCTCCTGCGCATGCGGCAGCTCGTCCAGGGCCAGCTCGCGCACCTGCACCTCGCGCACGGCCTGCACTTCCGCACGCGCCACGCCGGCCACGCCGCAACGCTCCAGCGAGGGCGTCACCAGCGCGCCGCCGATCACCGCGAACAGGTTGGCCATGGTGGTGCAGATCACGCGGCCGTCGCCGTCGAGCAGCAGGCCGTCGGCGATGGATGGATCGTCCCATTCCGCCCGCGCCAGCACCTGCTCCAGTCGGTTCAGATGCTTGATGCCGGCCAGCAGCGGCTGCTCGGCCAGGCGCAGCTGGCACAGGCGCAGGCGCAGGCCGTCGCGGTACGTCTCCGGCGCCGTCACCGGTGCAGCGAACGCGGCGACGATGCGGGTGGGCTGCGGCGACACGGGCATGGCATAGCCGCGCTCGCCCACGCCGCGGGTGATGGTGATACGCACGACGGCATCCGCCATACCGTCCGCTACGGCAGCCGCTTCGCGTGCAAGCAAGGCTTCATCCGGCGCCGGCAGGCGCAGGCGTGCGCAGCTCTCGCGCAGGCGCTGCATATGCCGCGGCCACAAAGGCGCACGGCCGGCGACGAAGCGGATCGTCTCGAACAGCCCATCGCCATAGGCCAGCCCGCGGTCCAGCGGCGACAGCACGGCATCCGCCGCGCCGTCGACCAGCAGGCGCAGCGGCGCCGGCATCAGTCCGCGGTTCCCAGCGCGCGCAGCAGGCCGCGGGCCTTGGCGCGGGTTTCGTCCAGCTCCTTGTCCGCCACCGAGTCGGCGACGATGCCGGCGCCCGCGCGCAGGCTGACCTGGCGGCCGGAAAGAGTGAGCGTGCGGATCAGGATATTGAGGTCCAGATCGCCGTTGCGGTCGAGATAGCCCAGCGCGCCGGTATAGGCGCCGCGCGGCGCATGCTCCAGCGCCGCGATGATTTCCATGCAGCGCACCTTGGGGCAGCCGGTGATGGTGCCGCCCGGGAACGTGGCGGCAATCACCTGCCCCGGCGTCACCCCGGCGCGTAGCTTGCCGCGCACGTTGGAGACGATGTGGTGCACGTGCGCATAGCTCTCCACCACCATCAGCTCGTCGACCTGCACCGTGCCCGGCACGCAGACGCGGCCAAGATCGTTGCGTTCCAGGTCGATCAGCATCACGTGCTCGGCGCGCTCCTTCGGATGCGTGCGCAGCTCGCGGATGCGCGCCAGCTCGTCGTCCGCCGGCGTGCGCGGGCGCGTGCCGGCGATCGGGCGCGTCTGCGCGATGCCGCCGCGCGCTTCCACCAGCCGCTCGGGCGAGGAACTCACCACCGCCCACGCCGGCTGCTGCAGCAGGCCGGCGAACGGCGCCGGATTGGCCTGGCGCAGCGAGGCATACAGCGAAGCCGGCGCCGGCGCTTCGGCGAACTGCGCGCGCCATGCGCGCGACAGGTTCACCTGGAAGATGTCGCCGGCATGCAGGTGTTCGTGGATGCGCGCCACGCCATCGAGAAACAGCTGCGGATCGTCTTCGTCGCGCGCCACCGGCAGCGGCAGCGGCGCGATGTGCACCTGCGCTTCGAGGTCGGCGGCCATAAGGTCGAGCAGTGCTTCGCAGCCGGCTTCGGCGACCAGCACGGTGCGCTCGCGTTCGTGGTCGACGATGACCGCCGCGGGACAACGCAGCGCCAGCGCCACCGGCAGGATCTCGTCCTGCGCCAGGCGCAGGCGCGGTTCGATTTCGCCGGCCAGTTCGTAGGCCAGCAGCAACACCCAGCCGCCGTGGAACGGCAGGCCGTCGTCCGCCTCGCGCGGCAGGCGTTCGGCCTGCCAGGCGGCGTCGAGCGCATGGAGAAAACCGCCCGCGTGCTCCTCGCCCTGCCCGTCCACCACGCGGCCGTCGCCGTGCAGGGTCAGGCTGTCGCGCGGAAAGGCGAACAGCAGGTCGAAGCGCGCCTGCGGGGTGCCGCGCACCACGCTTTGCAGCAGGCAGGGATAGCGCTCCGGAAATGCAGCGGCCGGCGCGAGCAGGTCGCGCCGGCCGTGCAGGGTGCGGCTGATGGAGGTCACGCGCCGGTCAGAGGCGGCGGAACGCCAGCGTGCCGTTGGTGCCGCCGAAGCCGAAGGAGTTGGAGAGGGCAACGTCGACCTTGGCTTCGCGCGCGGTGTGCGGCACGAAGTCGAGATCGCAGCCTTCGCCCGGCTCGTCCAGGTTCACCGTCGGCGGCAGCACCTGGTCGCGCAGCGCCAGGATGGTGAAGATCGCTTCGACGCCGCCGGCCGCACCGAGCAGATGGCCGGTGACCGACTTGGTCGAGCTCATCGCCAGCTTGTAGGCGTGGTCGCCGAACACGCGCTTGGCGGCCAGCACTTCGCCCAGGTCGCCCAGCGGCGTGGAGGTGCCGTGCGCATTGACGTACTGCACGTCGGCCGGGTTGATGCCGGCGTCCTTCAGCGTGTTCTCCATGCAGCGCGCCGCACCTTCGCCGCCCTCGCTGGGCGCGGTGATGTGGTAGGCGTCGCCGCTCATGCCGAAGCCGATCAGCTCGGCGTAGATCTTCGCGCCGCGGGCCTTGGCGTGTTCGTACTCTTCCAGCATCAGCACGCCGGCGCCGTCGGACAGCACGAAGCCGTCGCGGTCCTTGTCCCACGGACGGCTGGCCTTGGTCGGCTCGTCGTTGCGGGTGGACATGGCCTTGGCCGAGCAGAAGCCGGCCATGGCGGTGCCGGTGGTGGCGAACTCGGCGCCGCCGGCGATCATCGCGTCGGCATCGCCGTACTGGATCATGCGCGCGGCCAGGCCGATGTTGTGGGTGGCCGTGGTGCAGGCGGTGACGCAGGCGATGTTCGGGCCCTTCAGGCCGTACATGATCGACAGGTGGCCGGACACCATGTTGATGATCGAGCTGGGCACGAAGAACGGCGACACGCGGCGCGGGCCCTTCTCGTGCAGTTCGATCGAGGTGTGCTCGATGGTATGCAGGCCGCCGATGCCGGCCGCCACCGCCACGCCGATGCGCGGCGCATTGGTTTCGGTCACCTCCAGCCCGGAGTCGCGCAGGGCTTGCGTGCCCGCGGCGATGCCGTAGTGGATGAAGGGATCCATCTTCTTGATGTCCTTCGGTGCGATCCACTGCGCCGGATCGAAATCACGCACCTGGCCGGCGATGCGGGTGGCGTAGTTCGTGGCGTCGAAATGGGTCACCGCACCGATGCCGCTCACGCCCTTGAGAACGTTGTCCCAGGCCGTGGCGATATCGTTGCCGACCGGCGAGATGATGCCGAGGCCGGTAACCACCACACGTCGTTTGCTCATGCTGATCTTCCTTCATGGTTCCGTGTGCCTGCCGCGAGGGCAGCCATCCCGCGGAGCCCGCGTGGATGCCGTCTTCGCCGTATGTTGCGCGAGACGCGAACCATACGGGTTAGGACGTTGCAAAATGCAGAAACGAAAACTGCGCCAATGTGGCGCAGCTTTCTGGTGTCGCGTCGTGAGGCAGGCCAGGCCCGCCACGCACGATCACTCCTTGGTGTGGGCCTTGATGTAGTCGACGGCCTGCTGCACCGTGGTGATCTTCTCGGCCTCTTCGTCCGGGATCTCGGTCTCGAACTCTTCCTCGAGCGCCATCACCAGTTCGACGGTGTCCAGCGAATCCGCGCCCAGATCGTCAACGAACGACGAGCTCGGCTGAACCTCATCTTCCTTCACGCCCAGCTGCTCAACAACGATCTTTTTGACGCGCTCTTCGATGGTGCTCATGTTGCCAATACCTCCCAAGGACAAAAATGCCGGCGGATTGTAGTGGCTAAGCCTTGCTCCCGCCACGGTCCACCAACGTTGGTAAGGCGCTGGCCCTGACGACCGGCGCGAAAGCGTAATTGTCTCCTAAAAACGGTCCGATGGCGACAACCCCGGCAGCCCCGCCCTGGCGGGCTCTGCCGGGCCGGCCGGGCGGCCTGGCCGTTGCCGCCGGGGGTGGTTGCGCATACCCGGGCGGATGTTCGGAAACATGACAGCGGAAACGATAGAGCCGCCCCGCGGGGCGGCTCTGGCCGGACGGTTGGAAACCGGCCTTACGGCATGTACATGCCGCCGTTGACGTGCAGCGTCTCGCCGGTGATGTAGGCGGCCGCGGGCGAGGCCAGGAAGGCCACTGCCTTGGCAATATCCTGCGCCTCGCCGAGACGGCCCAGCGCGATCTGGCCGAGCAGCGCCTGCTTGGATTCCTCCGGCAGCGCGCGCGTCATGTCGGTGTCGATGAAACCCGGCGCCACCACGTTGACGGTGATGCCGCGGCTGCCGATCTCGCGCGCCAGCGACTTGGAGAACGCGATGATGCCGGCCTTCGCCGCCGCGTAGTTCGACTGGCCCGGATTGCCGGTGAGGCCGATGACCGAGGCGATCGACACGATGCGGCCCTTGCGCGCCTTCATCATGCCGCGCATCACCGCCTTGGAGGCGCGGTAGACCGAGGTGAGGTTGGTGTCGAGGATGGCCTGCCAGTCTTCGTCGCGCATGCGCATCAGCAGCTGGTCGCGGGTGATGCCGGCGTTGTTGACCAGGATGGAAAGCGCGCCGACGTCCTTGTTGATGGCGTCGACCAGCGCTTCGATCGCGCCGGTTTCGGTCACATTGAGCACGCGGCCCTGGCCGCCATGCGGCGCCAGGCGCTCGCCGATCGCGGCGGCGCCGCTTTCGCTGGTGGCGGTGCCGATCACGGTGGCGCCCTGGGCGGCCAGTTCGTCGGCGATCGCCGCGCCGATGCCGCGGCTGGCGCCGGTGACGAGGGCGATTTCACCTTGCAGAGGCTTGCTCATCGATGGTTGTTCCTGAGGTCTGATGTGATGAGTGGCGTGGGCGCTCAGGCCCACTCGGCGCGCGCGGCGTCGAGTTCGGCCGGGGTGCCGATGGCACGCGCTTCCACGCTCTTGTCGATGCGCTTGATCAAGCCGGCCAGCACCTTGCCCGGGCCGCATTCGGCCGCGCGGGTGGCGCCGCCGGCGGCCAGCGCCTGCACGCATTCGGTCCAGCGCACCGGCAGGTAGAGCTGGCGCTGCAGCGCGGCGCGGATGTCCTCGAGCTGGCCATAGGCGCGCGCCTCGGCGTTCTGGATCACCGGGATCGACGGCAGCTGCCAGTCCAGCTTCGCCATGCGCTCGCCGAGCTGGTCGGCGGCCTCGCTCATCAGCGCGCAGTGCGAAGGCACCGACACGGCGAGCTTGATGGTCTTCTTCACGCCCAGCTCGGTGAGGCGCGCCAGCGCGCGGTCCACCGCTTCGGCGTGGCCGGCGATCACCAGCTGGCCCGGCGAATTGAAATTGGCCGGCGACACCACCTGGCCCTGCGCCACTTCCGCGCAGACGGCGGCGATCTGTGCGTCGTCGCCGCCCAGGATGGCGGCCATCGCACCCACTCCCGGCGGCACCGCGGCCTGCATCAGGCGGCCACGCTCGGCGACCAGGGCGGCCGCGTCGTGCAGCGACAGCGCGCCGGCGCAGACCAGGGCGCTGTATTCGCCCAGGCTATGGCCGGACAGCTGCGCCGGCAGCGCGCCGCCGAGCTTGCGCCACACGCGCCACACGGCAACGCTCGCGGCCAGCAGCGCGGGCTGGGTGTTCTCGGTGCGGTTCAAGGCTTCTTCCGGCCCCTGCTGGCTCAGCGCCCACAGGTCGACGCCGGCGCCCTGCGAGGCCTCGTCGAAAGCGGCCTGCACTTCCGCATGGGCGGCGGCCAGTTCCGCCAGCATGCCCACGGATTGCGAGCCCTGGCCGGGGAAGACGAATGCGAGCGAGGCGTGCTGAGTCATGCAGGAACGGATTCCGTCGGGGAAAAGCGGAATGGTGCCAGCAACGCCGGCCGTACGCAGCCGTATTCCGGTGGCGGCACCCCTGAAATGCGCATGCCGCCCGGAGGCGGCATGCGTTTGAAACGTTTTGCGGGAAGCCTCAGTAGCGCAGCAGCGCCGAGGCCCAGGTGAAGCCGCCGCCGAACGCCTCCAGCAGCAGGTTCTGGCCGCGCTGCACCTTGCCCGAGCGCACCGCGTAGTCCAGCGCCAGCGGCACCGAGCCGGCCGAGGTGTTGGCGTGCTTGTCCACCGTGACGATGACCTTGTCCATCGGCATGGCCAGGCGCTTGGCGGTGGCTTCGATGATGCGCAGGTTGGCCTGGTGCGGGATCAGCCAGTCCAGCTCGGCCGCGTCCATGCCGGCGGCGCCGAGGGTTTCCTCGACCAGCGCGTCCAGCGTCTTCACCGCAACCTTGAACACTTCGCGGCCGGCCATGCGCACCAGCACGCCGTGGTTCTTCTCGTCGTCCTTGAAGCCGACCGAAACGCCGACCGGGTTGTACAACAGCTCCTTGTGGCCGCCGTCGGCATGCAGGCAGGTGGCGTAGATGCCCGGCTCCGAGGAAGCCTCCAGCACCACGGCGCCGGCGCCGTCGCCGAACAGCACGCAGGTGGTGCGGTCGTCCCAGTCCAGCATGCGGGTGAGCGTTTCGGCGCCGATCACCAGCACTTTCTTGGAGTGCCCGCTGCGGATGAACTTGTCGGCCACGCCCAGCGCATAGACGAAGCCCGAGCAGGCCGCATTGACGTCGAACGCCGCACAGCCGTTCGCGCCCAGGCGGTGCTGCACCAGGCAGGCGGTGGACGGGAAGATGATGTCGGGCGTAGTGGTGCCCATCACGATCAGGTCGAGCTCGGAAGCCTTCACGCCCGCCGCTTCCAGCGCGCGCTGCGCGGCCTGGGTGGCCAGGTCGCCGGTGGTCTCGCCGTCGGCGGCGATGTGGCGCTGGCGGATGCCGGTGCGTTCGCGGATCCATTCGTCGCTGGTATCGACGAACTTCTCCAGGTCGGCATTGGTGACGACACGCTCCGGCAGCGCGCTGCCGGTGGCGATGATGCGGGAATAGATCTGGGCCATGGACTGTCCGTGGGAAACGGCACGGAGCGCCGCCCACGCTGGGAGACTGTCCGCACCAAGACCGCAAAGTTACGTTCGTGAGCGCCTAAACGCAAAGCGGCGCGTCACCGCGCCGCCTTGCAGAACCGGATCCTTCGGGAGCGCACAGCCCCCGCGGGAGCGCTCAGTCCTCTTCGACCACCGAAGTGTTGGTGTCGATGACCTTCTTGCCGCGGTAGTAGCCATCCTTCGTGACGTGGTGGCGACGATGCACTTCGCCGCTGGTCGGATCGGTGGCGAGCTGCACGGTCTTCAGCGCATCGTGCGAACGACGCATGCCGCGGGTGGACGGGGTTTTGCGGCTCTTGGCAACGGCCATGGCGAGTCTCCAGCTAAGCGTTATTTCTTGAGTTCGCGCAGGATCGCGAACGGGTTATCGGAACGTCCCTCGCCCGAATCCTCTTCGGGCGATGGGGGCACTACATCGTCGGGCAGCGTGCTGTCCGGATTGACCGGGATCAGCGGCAGCGCCAACAGCAATTCGTCTTCGATCACGTCCGCGAGGGCCAGCTTGCCGTCCTCGGCGATCAGGAGCGGCTCGCTGCCCGGAGGCAAGGCTGCTTCTTCACGCTCGAAACGGATCAGGCCGAGCCGGGTATCCACGTTCACCGGGAGCATGAAGGGCTCCAAAGAACGCTGACAGATCACGGTGAGCGGCGCTTCGACGCGTACGTCGAGGTACGCGTTGTCGAACTCGTCACGACCGAAATCCAGCTCGAACCGGGCCTCGCCTTCGGTACCGGCAAGGGCTTCGCTCAGGCGCCGCATGGCGGCGATGGGCAAGGCTCCCTGGAACGAACGCCGCGCCGAGACCATGCGCCAAGCGTCCACGGACTCTGGCAGTGTCACGGACATAATCGCGAAATCATAGGTTTGCGGCCGGTCCAAGTCAACATCTTGTTTACCTGGCCGGACGCGGCGGCCACATATGCTGCCCGGCTTCATTATTGTGCTTCAAGTCCGCCCGGGCGTTTTGCCTGAACGGGCCCCATGCGGCAGACTGCGCCCTCCCTCGCCGCCGAGCCGCTCCGTCTCACGTGAATGACCTCCTGACGTATGGCCTGGCCACCTTCTTCGTGTTCGCGGTCATCGTCGCGGGCGGCGGTGTCTGGCTGCGGCGCCGCGGCAACCGCCGTTCGGACAGCCTGCACGAGCTGCTCGATGTGGCCGACCGGCTGGAAGCGGACCTGAAGACCTGCCGCGCCGGCCTGCAGCAGGCCCATGCGGTGATGTCGCTCAATCCGGACAAGCCCGCCGCCAGCGAACAGGAAGCCCGCCAGGCGATCGAGGCCGGCCTGCGCTCCCTGCTGCAGCAGCGCATCTGGATCCGCGACCAGGCGCCCCACGCCACCCAGGACCAGCTCAACCAGGCCGTCGCGGCGATGGCCGAGACGCGCAGCCGCCTGGCGCCCCTGCTGGAAGCGCTGAACGATGCTCAGCACGCGCTGGACGACGCCATGCGCGAGCACATCCAGCGCGATCCTCAAGCATGAGCCCGCCCCGCCTGGTGCTGGGCTCCACCTCGCGCTACCGCGCCGAACTGCTGCGCCGGCTCTGCCCCGACTTCGAACAGCGCGCCCCCGGCACCGACGAAACCGCCCTGCCCGGCGAAGCCCCGGACACGCGCGCCCTGCGCCTGGCGGTGGCCAAGGCCGAAGCCTGCGCGCAGGGGCTGCACAACGCGCTGGTGATCGGTTCCGACCAGGTCGCCGAACTGGACGGACGCATGCTGGACAAGCCCGGCACGCCCGACGTCGCCCGCGAGCAGCTGGCCGCCAGCTCCGGCCGCAGCGTGCAGTTCCATACCGCGCTGTGCCTGTTCGATACGCGCAGCGGCGAGCGGCACGTGCATGTCGACCGTACCCGCGTGCAGTTCCGCGTGCTGGGTGCGGATGAAATCGCCCGCTATGTCGAACGCGAACAGCCGCTGGACTGCGCCGGCAGTTTCAAATGCGAAGGGCTGGGCATCAGCCTGTTCGAGCGCATCGACAACGAAGACCCGTCCGCCCTGATCGGCCTCCCGCTGATCGCGCTCGCGCGGCTGCTGCGCACGGCCGGCGTCGTGCTGCCCTAGCGGAACGACGCGGCGCCTTCGCGCCAGATCACGCAGTCGCCTGGCGCCACCGGAGTCGATCCCGCCGCCGGCACGCGCCCGGCATAGAAAGCGATGCGCTTGCGTCCATCGAACAGATCCAGCCGTTGCAGCGGCCGCGGATCTTCGATGCGGTTGCACAGCGAACCGAGCCAGTCGGAACGCTCGCGGATACGCAGCGAGGTTTCGTCGACCGCCAGCAGCATCGGTGCACCGGGTTGTGTCTGGCGCAGCGCGGTTTCGTCGCGATGCCATACCGCGAGCTGAGGTGCGCGGCCGTGCTTGGTATTGAGCGGACTATCCAGCGCGTACACCGGCACGGCGCCGTCGAGCTGGAATTCGATCTCCGAAGCCAGCATGAAATTGTCCGCCACCAGCACGCCCGGATGCGCAGCGAGTAAAGCGCGCGCCGCATCGCCGCTCTCGCGCCAACCCACGAAGCGCGCAGGAAATGCCTTGACGCCGGCCAGCGCCGTCGCGCCGCGCTCGCTCGCGGCCAAGCCCAGATAAGCCAGTCCGCTCAAATGCCCGAACAGCGCCATGCCCACCGCCGCGATGGTGACCCAGCGGATCCAGCGCTTTCCCCACAATGGCCGCAACAACACCGGCAAGGCGCCCAGCAGCGGCAGATAACCCGGCAGCGGCCAGTGCGCGCGGAAACGCTCGTCGTCGGCAAACAGGCCGAGTACGAAATACAGCAGCACGAAGCACAGCGAAGCGATCGCGATCAGATCCCACGGCGCCCCTTCGCCGCGCCGTCGCCAGCTGCGCCACGCCGCCCACAGCAGCAGGCCGTACAGCAGCGGCGTGCATGCAGCGGCCTGTTCCAGCGGCTGCACCAGCGCATCGGCATGGAAGCTCCACGGATTGCGCTCCACCACCTGGAACGCCAGGCCCGCGCCGCGCTGCTGCCAGTTGGAAACCGCCAGCGGAATCAGCCCCAGCAGCGACAGCACCAGCGCGATCCAGAATCCCGGCCGGCGCCATTGCAGGCGTCCGCGCGGCGTCAGCAGCAGCAGGCCCAGCCCGGCCAGCATCGGCATCACCGCGCGGTAGTGCGTCAGCCAGCACACGGCCAGCGCTGCACCGAGCAGCAGCCAGTCGCGCAGGCGGTCGTCCTGCATGGCGCGCAGCAGCGCGAACAGGGCCAGCATGCTGGCCACCGTCAGCGGCACATCCGGCACCGCCATCACGCCCAGCGTGCCGGCCAGCGGCAGCGCCAGGCACAGCAGACCGGCCTGCCAGCCGGCGCGCGCATCGAAGGCGCGGCGGGCGAACGCAACCACCAGCCACGGCAGCGCGCTGCCCACCAGCAGGAACGGCCAGCGCATGCCGAGCAGGCCATGGCCGGCCAGCGCTTCGCCGAGGCGGATCATCCACGCGGTGAACGGCGGCAGGTCGCTATAGCCCCAGGCCGGATGCCGGCTCTCCTGCCAGTAGAACGCCTCGTCGCCGAACGGCGCCAGTTGCGCGGCGACCGCAATGCGTGCCCCAAGCAGTACAAGAAAGGCAATGAGAAACGCGCCTCGCCAGCGCGCGAGGCCCGGGGCTACACTGCCGCGATCATGCATGGCTCATGCCCTGCCCCATTTCATCCCTCTGCGCGTTGCCATGTCCGCGATCACTCCACTCCACGATGACGCCCTGCATTCCCGCCTCGACGCCGCCATGGCGCAGGTCAACCAGGTGCTGCTCGGCAAGCCGCGCCAGGTCAAGCTTGCTTTCACCTGCCTGATCGCCGGCGGCCACCTGCTGCTGGAAGACGTGCCCGGCGTGGGCAAGACCACCCTCGCGCATGCGCTCGCCGCGAGCTTCGCGCTGGACTTCCAGCGCGTGCAGTTCACCAGCGACCTGTTGCCGTCGGACATTATCGGGGTGAGCGTCTACGAGCGCGAGACCGGCCAGTTCCGTTTCCACCCCGGCCCGATCTTCACCGGCCTGCTGCTGGCCGACGAGATCAACCGCGCCACGCCGAAGACGCAGAGCGCGCTGCTCGAGGCGATGGCCGAGGGCCAGGTCACCGTGGACGGCCAGACGCACACCTTGCCGCAGCCGTTCTTCGTGGTGGCCACGCAGAATCCGCTGGACCTGGCCGGCACCTTCCCGCTGCCGGATTCGCAGCTGGACCGCTTCATGCTGCGCGTCTCGCTGGACTATCCCGACGCCGCCGCCGAACGCGCCCTGCTCACCGGCAGCGACCGCCGCGACCTGCTCGCCCAGCTCAGCCCCAAGCTGGACGGCCCCGCGCTGTCCACCCTGCATCGCCAGGCACAGGCGATCACCGCCAGCCCGGCCCTGCTCGACTACCTGCAGGCGCTGCTCGCCGCCAGCCGCCGCCATGCGGAAATCCGCGTCGGCCTGTCGCCGCGCGCCGGCCTGGCCCTGCTCAATGCCTCGCGCACCTGGGCCATGCTGTCCGGCCGCGGGCACGTGCTGCCGGAAGACATCCAGGCGCTGTTCGTGCCGCTGGCCGGCCACCGCCTCGTGCCCGCCCGCGGCGCCAACGGCGACGCGCTCGCGCGCCAGCTGCTTGCCGAGGTGGCGGTGGATTGATGGCCATGGGCGTGGCCGACACCTACCGCCGCTTTCAGCAATGGGCCGAGCGCCGGCTGCCGGCGCTGACCCGCTACCGCCGTCCGGAAAGCCTGCCGGTCGAACTGCACCGGCGCCGCATCTATATCGTGCCCAGCGGGCTGGGCGTGGCGTTCGGCGTGCTGCTGATGATCATGCTGGCCGGCGCGCTCAACTACGCCAACAATGCCGCCCTGCTGCTCACCTGCATGCTGGCCGCGGCGTGCACGGCGAGCATGCTGGTGGCGTTCCGCGCGCTCGATGGCCTGCGCCTCACCGCGATCCAGGCTGGCCACGCCACCGCCGGCGAAGCGCTGACCCTGCAATTGCACGTGGATGCCGGCGTGCGTGCGCGCCAGGCGATCCGCGTGGAAATGGACGGCCGGATGCAGGCCTTCGCGGCCTGTGCGCATCAGCAGTTGCCGGTCGAGATCGCGCTGCAGACCGACCGCCGCGGCTGGCAGCAACTGCCGCGCATCCAGCTGTGGACGAGCTGGCCGCTCGGCCTGTTCCGCGCGTGGAGTTGGCTGTATCCGGATATGTCGGTGCTGGTGTGGCCACGCCCGGAAGCGGAAGGACCGCCGCCGCGCTCGCCCACCGACGACCCCACCCATCAACGGCTGCATCACGGCGACGACCTCGCCGCGCTGCGCGACTACCGTGCGGGCGATTCGCAGCGGCGCATCGCCTGGAAGGCCAGCGCGCGGCATGAAGGCCTGCTGGTGAAGGATTTCGAGCAGCCGCGCCCGCGCCTGGAATGGCGGCTGGACTGGCGCGACCTCAGGCACCTGGACAGCGAATCGCGCATCTCCCGCCTGGCTCGCTGGCTGGGCGAGGCCGAGGCGCGCGGCGTGCCCTCCAGCCTGTGGCTGCCCGGCGAGGAGATCGGCCACGGCGCCGGCCCCGCGCATTACGCGCGCTGCATGAATGCGCTGGCGAAGCTGCCATGAATCCGGAACCGAAGAACACGGAACCGAAAAAGTTCGGCCTGTTCCGCCGCAAGCGCGACGAAGCGCCGCTCGATGTGCGCGTCTTCGACCTGCTGTGTCTCACCGCTGCGGTGGTGCTGGTGCTGCACGCCATCCATCTGCCGCCCTGGCTCGATGCCGCCTTGATGGCCGTGCTGGCGCTGCGCTGGTGGCAGCGCCGCCGCAAGCCGGGACGCGCGCCGATCTATCTGAAGCTGCCGCTGGTGGTGCTGCTCGCGGCCACGGTGATCTTCCACTACGGCAACATCTTCGGACGCGAGCCCGGTTCCGCACTCGCGGTAGGCCTCTTGGTGCTGAAGCTGCTGGAGACCGAGACGGCGCGCGACGCCAAGGTCGCCGTGGCCTTCGCCTGTTTCACCCTGATGGCCGCGCTGCTGTCGGACCAGGGCATGGTCGCCACCTTCGTGGTCGCACTGGGCCTGCTGCCGGCGGTCGCCAGCCTGCGCGCGCTGCAGCCGGCGCGCCTGCCCACCAGCCTGCCGCGCGAACTGCTGCCGGCGCTGGGCCTGCTCGCCGCTGCGCTGCCGCTGTCGCTGCTGGCCTTCGTGCTGGTGCCGCGGCTGGAGTCGCCGCTGTGGGGCGCGCCGCCGTCGGGACAGGCGCGCACGGGCTTGAGCGATGGGATGTCCCCGGGCGATTTCGTGGATCTGCTTACCGACAATCACCCCGCCCTGCGCGCCAGCTTCGAAGGTGAGCCGCCCGCACCAGCGCAGCGCTATTTTCGCGCCTACGTGATGTGGGACTACGACGGACGCCGCTGGAGCGCCGTGCCGAGCGGACGCCAGCCCGCACCGGTCGAGCATGGCGACAGTATCGTCTACCGGATCGCGCTGGAGCCGACCAACCAGCGCATCCTTCCCGCGCTCGATGTGCCATTGGCCGCACCCGAGCACGCGGTATTGGGCGCGGATCGCGAGATCACCAGCGTCAAGCCCGTGCAGGATCCGCTGACCTACGAATTACGTTCAGCACTGAACTACAGCCTGCAGCTCGAACTCGACAAGGCCACGCGCCGCCGTGCCCTGCAGCTTCCACCCGGCTTCAACCCGCGCGCACAGGAACTGGCCGCCCAATGGCGGCGCACTTTCTCTGACCGCGACGACCTCATCGTCAAGGCCGCGCTCGCGCTGTTCCACGACGGCGGCTTCAGCTACACCCTGGCGCCCGCACCATTGGGCCGCGACGCGGTGGACGATTTCCTGTTCGCCACCCACGAAGGATTCTGCGAGCACTACGCCTCGGCCTTCACCGTGCTGATGCGCGCCGCCGGCGTGCCTTCGCGGGTGGTCACCGGCTACCAGGGCGGCTACTGGAACAAGCTCGGCCAGTACCTGCTGGTGCGCCAGTCCGATGCGCATGCCTGGAGCGAGGTATGGCTGGACGGCCGCGGCTGGGTGCGCATCGACCCGACCGCCGCGGTGCGACCGGAGCGGGTCAGCCTGGGCGCGGCCGCCGCCGCAGCCGCGGCGGCCGGCCAGTCCGAATGGCAGGGCGCCGCCTGGCTGCGCGACCTGCGCAACCGCTGGGACGTCGTCAACCATTGGTGGAGCGAAGGCGTTATCGGCTTCGACGCACTCAGGCAACGCGGGCTCCTCACGCCATTCGGCGTCCGCAACACGGATACGATGACCCTGAGCGTGCTGCTGGCGGCCAGCAGCGTGGCGTTCGCCCTGCTCGGCCTGGCCTGGGCCCTGTGGCGGCGGCGCGACGAAGACCCCCTGCGGGCCGCGCTGCGCACGCTGGAGCGCAAGCTGGCCTCGGCCGGCGTGGCGCGCAGGAACAGCGAGGGCCCGCAGCATTACCTGCAGCGCGCGGCCCGGGCCCTGCCCGGCCAGCGCGCGCAGCTGGACCAACTGATGAGGAGCTACCTCGACCTGCGCTATGCCCATCAAACCCCGCCGCCCGATCCCCTGCGACGGTTCCGCCGGGCGGTGCGGGAATTCAGACCCCGACACGTGGTCAAATGAACCGAACGACTGAATGTTTCGGATCACGGAAGATCCGCCCGATCATGGAGAAAGCGGTCATGTCCACCTACAAGTTCCTCGCTACCGCAGCCGTGACGGCTACGCTGGCGGCCTGCGCAACCATCCCCCAGCCGTTGCAGGGCACCTATACCGAAATCACCACGGCCCAGGCGCAGCAAGGCGGCGCCGGCGGCAGCAAGGTCCGCTGGGGCGGCGAGATCATCAAGACCGAACCCGGCCCGCAGGAAACCTGCTTCTTCCTGCTCTCGCGTCCGCTGGACAGCGAGGCCCGCCCGAAGATGGCCACCGACAACGACAGCCAGGGCCGCTTCGTGGCCTGCCGGTCGGGCTTCTACGATCCGGAAGTGTTCGCGCGCGGCCGCGAGCTCACCGTCACCGGCACCCTGCACGGCACCGTGTCGCAGAAGGTGGGCGAGTACGACTACGCCTATCCGCGCGTCGAGGCCGACGTGGTCTATCTGTGGCCCAAGCGCGTCGCCGTGCGCTACCCGCCGGGCTACTACGACCCGTTCTGGGGTCCGGGCTTCGGTCCGTACTGGGGCCCGGGCTGGGGTCCGTGGGGCGATCCGTTCTGGTACCAGCCGCGGGTGATCGTGGTGCCGCGCGCGGTGCCGCGGGGCAAGTAAGCCAGGCGTCCAAAACAAAAAAAGCCGGCCCCAGGGCCGGCTTTTTTCATGCCTCGTCGCGCGCGGCTCAGCCCGGCGGCCAATGCATGCGCCGTCCGGCCAGCAGATGCACGTGCAGGTGGAACACCGTCTGCCCGCCGTGCTCGTTGCAATTGATCACCGTGCGGTAGCCGTCCTTCGCCAGGCCCTGCTCGCGCGCATACGCGGCCGCGGCCAACAGCAGCTTGCCCAGCAGTTCGGCGTCGCCGGGCCGGGCTTCGTCCAGCGAGGCGATCGCGCGCTTGGGCACGAACAGCACGTGCACCGGCGCCTGCGGGTTGAGGTCGCGGAAGGCCAGCACGTCCTCGTCTTCGTAGACGATGTCGGCGGGGATGTCGCGCCGGATGATCTTTCCGAAAATCGTATCGGCCATGCTCAGGCTTCCTTCTGTGATGGTTTCAGCCCAGCGTCTGGCGGCTGCCGAAGGCATGCGCCAGGGTGCTGCGGTCGACGTATTCCAGCTCGCCGCCCAGCGGCACGCCGTGCGCCAGCCGGGTCGGCTTGACCTTGGCCGCGCGCGCCAGCTGCGCCAGGTAATGCGCGGTGGCTTCGCCTTCCACGGTGGGATTAGTGGCGATCACCATTTCCTCGATCTCGCCTTCGGCCAGCCGCTCGGTGAGCAGGTCCAGGCCCAGTTCTTCCGGACCCAGCCCGTCCAGCGGCGACAGCCGGCCCAGCAGCACGAAGTACTGGCCGCGGTAGCCGGTGGCCTGCTCGATCGCCGCCAGCTCGGTGGGCGACTCCACCACGCACAGCACCTGCCGGTCGCGGCTGCTGCTGGCGCAGAGGGAGCACACCGGCTCCTCGCTGAAATTGCGGCAGCGCGTGCAATTGCCGATGCGCTGCATGGCCTGCTCCAGCACGCTGGCCAGGCGCAGGCCGCGCTCGCGTTCGCGCTCCAGCAGATGGAAAGCCATGCGCTGGGCGCTCTTGCCGCCCACGCCGGGCAGGCAGCGCAGGGCTTCGATCAGGTCGGTGAGGAGTTTGCTCACGTGGCTTAGAACGGCATCTTGAAACCGGGCGGCAGGTTCATGCCGGAGGTGACGCCGCCGAGCTTGTTCTTGCTGGCCTCGCCGACCTTGTTGACGGCGTCGTTGATCGCCGCGGCGACCAGATCCTCGGCCATTTCGGGGTCGTCCGCGAACAGCTTGCGGTCGATCTGCACGCGGCGCACTTCATGGGCGCCGCTCATCACCACGGTGACCAGGCCGCCGCCGGAGGTGCCGGTGACTTCCAGCTTGGCGATCTCTTCCTGCGCGCGCTTCATTTCTTCCTGCATGCGCTGCGCCTGCTGCATCAGCTGGCCGATCTGTCCTCTCATGACGCGTACTCCAAAGGCTTAGGGTTCTCAGGGTTCAAACGGCTTGACCGACTGCGGCAGCACGCGCGCGCCGAATTCCTTGCGCAGCGACTGCACCAGCGGGTCTTCCTCGATCGATTGTTCGGCGGCCGACTGCGCGGCCGAGCGCGCATGGGCGGCGCGCGCGGCAGGCGTTTCGGCGCCGCTGGAGCGGTCGTCGACGAAGCGCAGGCGGATGCGTTCGCCCAGTGCCTGGCTGATGCGCTCTTCCATCTGGCCAACCATCGGCTCCACCGCCAGATGCATGTACATCGGCTGCAGCGCCAGCACCAGGGTCGAACCTTCGCGGTCGCGCAAGGTGGCGTTCTGCGCAAGCTGGCCCATCGGGCCGCGCAGGTTGGCCTGTTCGATCAGGCTGTCCCACTGCGGCAGGCCGCGCGCATCGAGCGCGGGTGCGGCGCGCGGTGCGGGCGGCGGCACGGGTGCGGGTTCGACACGCGGTGCGGGTGCTTCGGCGGCGCGCGGCGCCGGGCGCTCCATGGCAGGCGCGGGCATCGGCGGTGCGGAGCGCGCCGGTGCGGGCGCGGCGGCGGGACGCGGCGCGGCAGCGGCCGGACGCTCAGCGCGCGCCGGCTCGCCCTCGCCCGCCGGGCGGAACGCCAGCATGCGCAGCAGCGCCATCTCGAAACCGGTGCGCGCATCCGGCGCCAGCGCGAGGTCGCGGCGGCCGCCGATGGCGATCTGGTAGTACAGCTGCACGTCTTCCGGACCCAGACGCTCCGCCAGCGCGGCGAGCGCGGCTTCGTCGCCGCCGTCGCCTTCGGGGCGATAGCCCGGCACCAGCTGGAACAGCTGCAGGCGGTGCAGCACGGCGGCGAGGTCGTCGAGCACGCCGCCGAAATCCGGCGAGAACGAGGCGATGCGCGCGCATTCGGCCATCAGCTGGTCGCCGTCGCCGGCAGCCAGCGCCTCGAGCACGCCCAGCACCTGGCCGCGCGCGACGCTGCCCAGCATGGCGCGCACGTCGTCGAGCTTGAGTGCGCCGCCGCCATAGGCGATGGCCTGGTCCAGCAGCGACAGGCCGTCGCGCAGCGAACCGTCGGCGGCGCGGGCCAGTTCGACGATGGCGCCGTCTTCGTAGGCGATGGCCTCAGCGCCGAGGATGTGGCGCATCTGCCCGGAGATCTGTTCCGGCAGCAGGCGCTTGAGATTGAACTTGAGGCAGCGCGACAGCACCGTCACCGGCAGCTTCTGCGGGTCGGTGGTGGCGAGCAGGAACTTCACGTGCGGCGGCGGCTCTTCCAGCGTCTTGAGCAGCGCATTGAAGGCCGGCTTGGACAGCATGTGCACCTCGTCGACCAGGTACACCTTGAAGCGTCCGCGTGCCGGCGCGTACTGCGCGTTCTCGATCACTTCGCGCACGTCGTCCACGCCGGTGTTGCTGGCCGCGTCGATCTCCAGCAGGTCGACGAAGCGGCCGGCGTCCACCGCCGTGCACACCGCGCACTCGCCGCAGGGATCGGCCGACTCGCCGCGCTCGCAGTTGAGCGACTTGGCGAAGATGCGCGCGATGGTGGTCTTGCCCACGCCGCGCGTGCCGGTGAACAGGTAGGCGTGGTGCATGCGGCCGGTATCGAGCGCATTGGTGAGCGCGCGCACCACATGCTCCTGCCCGACCAGTTCGGCGAACTTGCGGGGGCGCCATTTGCGCGCGAGTACCTGATAGGACATGCGTTGGAAACCTGCTGGACGCCGGGCTGGCGCGGCCCTTGGGAGCAACGCAGCGAGGACGGGAATGAAGTGGCGGGATACTAACTTGGGGCGACGGCCGATTGTGCCAAGTCGCCTCCGGCAAGTCAGCACGGTCGCTTGCGGCAAGTCAGTACGAGAGGCGGCGCGAACGCGCGTTGCGGGGCCCGAAAAGGCGGCGACCCCGCCAGCCACACCCCGGCACCCGAATCATTCGCTACCGTTGCTCCCTTCCGGGCCTGGCGGGATTTACGAACTATCGTCGCGGGGGGACCGACGGGGTCACCATAGACGGCGGGCTGGTCGCCCTGGTCGACGGTTGCGCCAGGCGCGGACCGTCATGCGATTTCACTGGCGGAGAGGGCGGGATTCGAACCCGCGATACGGGGATAAGCCGTATACACACTTTCCAGGCGTGCTCCTTCAACCACTCGGACACCTCTCCGCGATGGTGAAATCGCCTTGCCGGGCATTCCAGCCCGGCAAAGAGGGGAAATCATAGCGGCAGGCCCCGATCCAGACAAGCCGCCTCAAGCGCTGCCTCAACCGGCATCCGGCCGCGGCGCAGCCGGCGGGGGCAGCGCGATCCGCTCGCCGGCCGAAGCCGTGGCGTAGCCGCGGGCGGCCAGCGCCGCACCGTCGGCGACGCTGCCGTAGTGGTACAGCCGCAGCCGGCTGCGCAGGGCCTGCGGGTATTCGCGCTCGATATCGTCGATACCGGTATGCGAAGGGTTGCCGACCAGGCCGCAGTCGTGCGCCACCAGCTCGGTGCCGGCCGCGTAGCGCGCCAGCATCTCCGGCACCGGCCGCGTGTCGCCGGTATAGGCGAAGCTGCCGCCCAGGGCGAGGCCGAACGACGTCTGCGGCAGGTGATGGCGGGTGGGAAACACGTCGAACCACTGCCCGTCCAGCCAGAAACCGCGATGGCAGGGAATCAGCTGGAACGCTTCCCAGAAATTCACCCCGCCCTCGGCCAGCACGCCGGGATAGTCCGCCACCCGCGCCTGCAGCCAGCTCATCAGCGCCGCATGCACGAACAGCTTGGTGCGCCCGCGCCGCGCTTCGTCGAACCACAGGCGGAAGAACAGCCGCTCCATGCCGCCGACGTGGTCCATATGCGTGTGCGTGATGAACAGCGCCGGCGGCACGTCGCCGTAGGCGGCCACGTAGCGGTCCAGCGTGTCCGGCCCGCAGTCGATCAGCAGCAGCGGCGCGCCATCGCGTTCCAGCACCGCGGACGAAGAGCCCAGCTCCACCGCGTGCGCCGCGCCGACGCCCAGGAAATGCAGGTTCCAGTTCATGCGGCCGCTTCCTCGCGCAGGCAAACCAGGTTCATGGCGCGTCCCCACCGACGCCGAATGCCGCGGCGTAGCTCTGCGCCAGCGGCTGCCACACCGTCTTCTCGAACACCGCCTCGCCTTCGGCGCCCGCGCCCAGTTTCAGCAGCGAACGGCGCAGGCGCTGCAGGTTGGCCGTGCGCCAGGCTTCGGCCGGCGCACGCCGCTCGCCGCGGTCGAAATCGATCAGGTACAGGCCCGGCTCGGCCACCAGGATATTGTGCGCGTTGAGATCGGCATGCCACACGCCGGCGCGGTGGAAGCGCGCAATCATGTTGCCGGTGCGCTCGGCCAGGGCGGCGTCGAGGCTGCCCCAGGCCAGGCATTCGGCCAGCGTGCGCGCGGAAGGGACACGGTGGGTGATCAGGTCGGCGGTATAGAACGGACCGTGGCGCCGGTAGCGCGCACCGATCGGTTCCGGCACCGGCAGGCCTTCGCGCGCCATCGCGGCGAGCAGGCGGAATTCGGCGAAGCTGCGCGTGCGGTCGGCGCCGGTCCACAGATAGCGGTCGCCCAGGAACCGGGCCACCATGCCGCCGCGCCGATAGTGGCGCAGCACGCCCTCGCCCGCCGGCGTGCCGACCAGGGCGACGCCGCCGCGCCCGCCGGTCTGCATGCGCAAGGCGCCCAGTTCGCGCCAGTGGCTAGGCATGAACCAGTCATCGTCGACTTGTGACGAAGCCGCGGGGTCGAACAGAATCGCCCCGCCCGCCTTCGTCCGGACCTGCTCTTGCGCCATCATGTGCGACCCGGCACCCCATCCAATAGCCACTGATTCTAGCCCACGCAATGCCTGCTCCCACCTCCATCTGCCTGCTGCGCACTTCCGCCATCGGCGACGTCACCCATGTCGTGCCAATGGTGCACACCTTGCGCAAGGCCTGGCCGCAGGTCGAGCTGACCTGGATCGTCGGCAAGCTGGAGCGCCGCCTGGTCGGCGACCTGCCCGGCGTGGACTTCGTCACCTTCGACAAGGGCGCCGGCTGGGCCGGCATGCGCGCGGTGCATGAGGCGCTGCGCGGCCGCCGTTTCGACGCGCTGCTGCAGATGCAGGTGGCAATGCGCTCCAACCTGCTCAGCCTGGGCATCAAGGCCAAACGCCGCGTGGGCTACGACAAGGCGCGCGCCAAGGACCTGCACGGACTGGTGGTCAACGAGCGCATTCCGGCGCGCACCGGCGAACACGTGCTGGAGGCGATCGGCAGCTTCTGCGAGCCGCTGGGGCTGAAGCAGACCGAGGTGCGCTGGGATATCCCGCTGCCGGAAGAAGCGCTCGCCTGGGCGGCCGAACAGCTGCCGCCGGGCGCGCCGGTGCTGCTGGTCAGCCCCACGTCCAGCCATGCGCTGCGCAACTGGCGCCCGGAGCGCTATGCCGCGGTGATGGACCATGCCGCGCAGCGCGGCTGGCGCGTCATGCTGATCGGCGGGCCCTCGCCCGGCGAGCGCAGCATGGCCGACGCGGTGCTGGCCGCCTGCCGCCTGCCGCACACCGACCTGACCGGCAAGGACACGCTCAAGCGCCTGCTGGCGATGCTGGCGCGCGCCTCGCTGCTGCTCACTCCGGATTCCGGCCCGATGCACATGGCCAACACGGTGGGCTGCAAGGTGCTGGGCCTGCATGCGGCGAGCAACCCGGACCGCTCGGGCCCCTATTCCGACCGCCGCTGGTGCGTGAACAAGTACGACGCGGCCTCGCGCAAATACCTGGGCAAGCCGGCCAGCGAGATTCCCTGGGGCAGCAAGATCGAATACGCGGGCGTGATGGACCTGATCGAGGTCGATGACGTGATCGAGCGGTTCGAGGCGTACGCGTCGGAGATGCGTGGCCAGCTACCGGCGTAGGTTGGGGTGAGCCGCAGGCGAACCCCAACAATGCGATGCACATCGACACGCCGATGTTGGGGTTCGCCTGCGGCTCACCCCAACCTACGAAGGCTTCAGCCGGCCTTGTAGTCCTTGTACGACTTCTCTTCCACCAGCTGCGAACCCAGCTTCAGATTGATCTCGCGCTTCACCGCCGCGCGCTCGTCGTTGCGGAAGTACACCGCGCGCGCCAGCTCGATGAACTCCTGGTCGAAGGCCTGGGCCTTTTCCTTCAGGCGGATGCGGTCTTCGATATCCCACAGCGTTTCGTTCACCGCCAGCAGGCGAGCGCGCTCGTCGGCGATGTCGGTGGCCGCGGCCGGATGGGCGGCCCAGGTGGCGTTGAGCTGATCCAGCTCGTTGCGCACGTTGGCCAGCTTGGCCGGGTCGGTCATCTGCTTGGACTTGATCTCCAGGATGGTGATCTTGTCGATCAGCTCACCGTAGGACACCGGGACTAGGATCAGGCTCATGGGAACTCCCTTCGAAAACAGGCCTGGCACACGGACGGCGCCGGCAAGCTGCACATGATAGAGACAATACCTAGCCGATGGTTCAGCTGATCCGAATAGACTGTGCGGGCCTCACTACACCGGGAGAATCCATGAACACCAAGCAGCTCCTCATCCTGCCCCTGGCAGCCGCCTTCGCCTTCGCTTCCATGGGCGCCGCCGCGCAGTCCTCCAGCGCCGCCCGCCGTCCGGCGGCCGACGCCGCCGGCCAGCTCAACGGCAACGTGCTGATCCGCCGCGACGGCATCTTCCTGCGCTGCACGCAGTGCGGCACGGTCGAGTCGATCGAGCGCACCGTCACCCAGGGCGCCGACCACGGCACCGCCGGCGCGATCATCGGCGCGGTCGCCGGCGGCGTGCTGGGCAACCAGGTCGGCAAGGGCAACGGCCGCAAGGCGGCGACCGTGCTCGGCGCGGTGGGCGGCGGCTTCGCCGGCAACCGCATCGGCCGCGGCGGCAGCAGCGAAAGCTTCACGCTGCGCCTGCGCATGGGCGACGGCGGCTACACCAATGTCACCGTGCCGGACGCCAGCGCGATCCGCGAGGGCGACATCGTGCAGGTGGATCCGGACGGCAACGTGGTGCGCATCCAGTAAGCGCCACGCGTACGGTTCGAAGAACGCGGCCGGTGGCGACACCGGCCGCGTTTTTTTATCCGGAGCCGCGGCGGGCGGCGGCCAGCTTGGCGGCCACCGCGTCGAAGAAGGCGTCGGGCAGCACGGCTCGCACCGGCACGGCCCAGGACGGCGGCGGCGCGAAGGCCGCGCATTTCACGGCGTCCTTTTCGGTCATCAGCACCGCGGCGCCGTCGCCGAAATCCAGTTCGCCGGAAACGTAGGCGTGGTGGTCGGGGAAGGGATGCGGCACCACTTCGATGCCGCGTGCACGCAGGTCGTCGAAGAAGCGTTCGGGGTTGCCGATGCCAGCCACCGCATGCACGCGCTGGCCGCGGAACGCATCCAACGATTGGGTGACGCCATCGCGCAAGGCGCGCGCCGTGCCGCCTTCGAGCCGCATCGGCACTTCGCCCGCCTCGGCGCTGCCGCCGTTGCAGACGCGGAAATCCACTTCGTCCAGGCGCGCCAGCGGTTCGCGCAGCGGTCCGGCCGGCAGCAACCGCCGGTTGCCAAAGCGGCGGGCACCGTCGATCACGCAGATCTCCACGTCGCGGCGCAGGCGATAGTGCTGCAGGCCGTCGTCGGCGAGGATCACATCGCAGCCCGCATCGACCAGCAGGCGTGCTGCCGCGGGGCGATCGCGGCCTACGGCCACGGGCGTGCCGGCCATGTGGATCAGGCAGGGTTCGTCACCGAAGCGCGCGGGGTCCGGCTTGTCCCCGAGTAAAAGCGGTCCTTGTTCGGTGCCGCCATAACCGCGGCTCACCACACCCGGACGGAAACCGCGCGCGCGCAGCGCTTCGGCCAGCGCGATGGTCAACGGCGTCTTGCCGGTGCCGCCGACGCTGACGTTGCCGACCACGAGCACCGGTACCGGCAAGCGCACGCTGGACAACAGGCCGCTTCGATAGAGGCGCCGGCGCAGCCGCGTCACGCCGCCGTACAACCCCGCCAGCGGCGCGGTCCACCACGGCGCCGTGCCCTTGCCATACCAGGCCGCGGCTAGCGTGTCGGCCAGCGCCACGGCGGCCTCAGTCGCTTGCCTTGTCGTGGAACTGCATGCGGTGCAGCGCGGCGTAGTGTCCGCTCAGGGCGAGCAGTTCCGCGTGCGTGCCGCGCTCGACGATGCGGCCCTGGTCCATCACCGCGATCTGGTCGGCGTGCTCGATGGTGGACAGGCGATGCGCGATCACCAGGGTGGTGCGGTCGCGCATCAGGCGCTGCAGCGCCTGCTGGATCAGGCGCTCGGACTCGGTGTCCAGCGCGCTGGTCGCCTCGTCCAGCACCAGGATCGGCGCGTTCTTCAGGATCGCGCGGGCAATGGCGATGCGCTGGCGCTGGCCGCCGGAAAGCATGTTGCCGGCCTGGCCGATCTGGCTGTGGATGCCCTTGGGCAGGCGCTGGATGAACTCCATTGCATTGGCCGCCTCGGCCGCCGCGATGATGTCCTTCTCGCTGGCGCCTTCCAGCTCGCCGTAGGCGATGTTCTCCGCCACGCTGCTGTCGAACAGCACCACGCTCTGCCCCACCCAGGCGATCTGCTTGCGCAGCGAGGCCCGCGTGTAGCTGGCGTAGTCGTGGCCATCCAGGTCGATGCCGCCGGCGCTGGGTTCGTAGAAGCGCGGCAGCAGGCTGACCAGGCTGCTCTTGCCGCTGCCGGAGCGGCCGACCAGGGCGGTGACCGTGCCGGGACGGCAGTGCAGGTCGACGCCGCGCAGCGCCTCGAAATCGTTGCGCGCATAGGTGAGGCGCACGTCGTTGAACACGATGTCGCCGCGGGTGCGTTCCAGCACGTGGGTGCCGGTGTCCACTTCCGGCGGCAGGTCGATGATGCCGAACAGGTCTTCGCAGGCGGCCACGCCGCGCTGCACGCTGGCCTGCACGCCGGTGAGGCGCTTGAGCGAAGGCAGCATGCCGCCCATCGAGGTGAGCACGGTGATGAACACGCCGGGCGAGATGCTGTCGATCACGTTCGGCCGCGTGCCCAGGTACACCAGCAGGGCCAGCGCGAACGCCGCCGCGGTCTGGATGGTGGCGCTGGAGAACGCGCTGGTCACGGCGACTTTCAGGTTCAGCCGCTTGGAATGCTCGGTGACCTGCTCGAAGCGCTCGGCCTCGCGCTTCTGGCCGCCGTAGATGCGCACTTCGCGATTGGCGCCGACGGATTCCTCCACCGTGCCGGTGACCGAACCCATGGTGCCCTGGATGCGCTTGCTGATGGTGCGGTAGCGCCGGCTGACCACGGTGACGATCAGCACCACCGCCGGCACCATGATCAGCAGCGCCATGGTGAGGTAGGCGCTGGTCGAGAGCATCACGTACATCATGCCGACGATCATCAGGCCTTCGGTGACGGCCACTTTCACCGCGTCGGTGGAAGCCTGCGCCACCTGCTCGCTGGTGTAGGTGATGCGCGACACCTGCTGGCCGGAATGCTCGCTGCCGAAGAACGCCGCCGGCAGGCGCAGGTAGGCGTCGAACACGTCGCGGCGGATGTTCTGCACCACGTTGCGGCCGATATAGGCGATGCCGTAGTCGTTGAGCACGATGGCGACGCCGCGCAGCACGAACAGCCCGATGATCCAGATCGGCATCCAGAAGATCAGGTAGGCGTCCTTGTGCGCGAACAGCTCGTCGATCATCGGCCGCAGCAGCTTGGTGAACGCGGCGAGGCAGCCGGCTTCCAGCGCCATGCCCAGTATCGAGACCAGGCCGACCGCCCAGTAGCGGCTGGTATAGCCGAGCAGGCGCTTGTAGGTGCGCCAGGTCGCGGCGTCCCACACGGAGGCTTTCTTGTCGCTCACCTGGCCGCGCTCACTACTTCGGCGCTCACTGTTCCGGCGCTCATTTAGCGCGGGCCCGCCTGGGTCGGCGTGGTGGCGATGGACAGCTTGGTGAAGCCGAGCTGGCCGAGCGCGTCCATCGCGGTGACCACGTTCTGGTGCGGCGTCATGGCGTCGGCGCGGATGGTCACCTGGCGTTCGCGGTCGTCGCCGGCGATGTTGGCGATGGCCTGCTTGAGCGGCTCGATGCCCTGCCCCAGCACCTCGTCGGTGCCGACGTAGTAGTGCCCGTCGCGGTCCACCACGATGGTGAGCGCGGGTGCCTGCATGTCGCGCTCGTCCGCGCTGGCCTTGGGCAGGGTCACCTGCATCCGCGTGTGCTGGACGAAGGTGGTGGTGAGTACGAAGAACATCAGCAGGGTGAGCAATACGTCGATCAGCGAGATCACGTTGATCTCGAAGTCGTCCTGCCGGCGGTCGTTGCCGATGCGCATGCCGGATCAGCCCGCGGTCGACTCGGCGGCCGGACGGCGCGGACGCGCCGCGGCCGGAGCGGCGACGGTGAGCTCGTCCAGCAGCACGGTGGTCTGCTTCTCCATCTCCACGCAGTAGCCGGCCACCCTGGAACGGAAATAGCGGTGCAGCACGTAGGCGGGAATCGCCACCACCAGGCCGCTGGCGGTGCAGATCAGCGCCTCGCCGATGCCGCCGGCCATCTTCAGCGGATCGCCGACGCCGCCCTTCATCACGTCCATGAACATGCGGATCAGGCCGACCACGGTGCCCAGCAGGCCCAGCAGCGGGCCGATCAGGGCGATGGTGCCAAGCGTGTTGAGGTAGCGCTCCATGTTGTGCACCACATGGCGGCCGGTGTCCTCGATGCGCTCCTTGATCAGCTCGCGCGGACGGTTGCGCACGGCCAGCGCGGCGGCCAGCAGTTCGCCCAGCGGCGAGCCGGTGGCGAGGGTGGCCAGGTGGGCCGGGTCGAGCTGGCCCGAGCGCGCCCATTCGCGCACTTCGTCGCCCAGGCCGGGCGGAAGGACCGACTTGCGGCGCAGGGTCCAGCAGCGCTCCAGCACGATCGCCAGCGCGATCGCCGAACAGATCAGGATGGGCAGCATTGCCCAACCGCCAGCCATCAGGATATCCAGCACGACTACACCCACCCATGCGATCGAATTGCAGGGGCGCATCATAGCAGTCCCGTCCGGCGGTTCCGCGGCGCCCGTGGCAAATGCGCGATGCGTCGCACACGCCCTGGAAACCGGCACATGCAGGGGCTTGCTCGCGCCAGTAGCGGGCGCGGTGGCGGCGCCATGCGCGAACCACGCGAGGTGCCCCGCCGGCCGGAAAATCCACCTCGATCGCCCCCAGCTCGGCGGTATTGAGCAGGGGCACCCCGGACGCGGCATAGCGCTGCGCCACCAGCGGATGCGGATGGCCGAAGCGGTTGCGCCAGCCGGCCGAGACCAGGGCCAGCACCGGCGCCAGTCCGCGGACCAGGGCCGGCCCGGACGAGGTGCGGCTGCCGTGGTGTGGCACCTGCAGCACCAGCGGCGCGCCGGATCCCACGGCCGCGGGCAGGCCGCGCTCCGCCAGCAGGCCGATATCGCCGGTGAGCAGAAGACGCCCGCCCGCGCCTTCCGCCAGCAGCACGCAGGAGCGGTCGTTGCCGCGTGCTCCGGCAGCGCCGATGGCCGGACCGAGCATGCGGAAGCGCACGCCATCCCAGTCCCAGGCCTGCCCTGCGGCGCAGGCAGCGGCGGGCACCGGCGTGCGCTCCGGCTCGCCGGCCAGCCGTGCGGCTTCCGGATGCGCCTTCGCCACCGCGGGTGCGCCGCCGGCGTGGTCGTTGTCGGCATGGCTGACCACCAGCAGGTCCAGCCGCGCGATACCCAGCGCGCGCAGCGAAGGCAGCACGGCGGCCTCGCCAAGATCGAACTCGGAAGGAAAGCGCGCGCCCGCATCGAATACCAGCGCGTGCTGCCGTGTGCGCAGCACCACGGCCAGCCCCTGCCCCACGTCCAGCATCCACACGCGGAATGCGCCCTGCGGCGGACGCTCCGTCGCCGGCCACAGCAGCGGCAGGAACAGCAGCGCACCCAGCCAGCGCATCGGCGTGCCGCGCGGCAACAGCATCCAGCCGGCGCCGAGCAGCGCCAGGCCCAGCGCCCATGGCTGCACCGCGGGTACGTAGAGATGCGCGCCGGGCCAGCCGGCGACGCGTTCGAACATCCACCACTGCGCCGCGCACAGCCATCCGGCCAGCACGAGCACCGGCCCCGCCAGCGGCGGCGCCAACACCAGCAACACGGTACCGAGCAAGGTCAGCGGCACGATCAGGAAACTCACCAGCGGCACCGCGACCAGATTGGACAGCGCGCCGACCAGCGACGTCTCGCCGAAAAACCACAAGGTGAGCGGCAGCAGCGCCACCGCCATCACCGCCTGCGCCAGCGTCACTTCGCGCACCAGGCCGCGCCAGCCTTCCTCGCGCGATACCAGGCTGTACATCAGGAAAGCGACGCCCGCAAACGACAGCCAGAAGCCGGCGCTCAACACCGACAGCGGATCGACCGCGAGCATGGCGAACAAGGCCAGCGCCAGCGACTGCGCAGGCGACACATGGCGGCGCGAACAGCGCGCCAGCGCCACCACCGCAATCATCAGCAACGTGCGCACGGTGGGCAGGCCGAAACCGGCCAGCGCGCTGTAGAGCGCGGCGAACCCCAGCGCGGCCATCGCCTGCATCTGCCGCCGCGGCAGGCGCAGTCCGAAGACGGGCCACAGCAGGTAGATCATCCGCACCAGGCCGACGCCGGCCACCGCCGCCACGCCGACATGGAAGCCCGAAATCGCGATCAGGTGCGAAGCGCCATTCGCGCGCGCGACTTCCCAGTCGTGCTGGCTCAGGCCGCGCGTATCGCCCACGGCGAAGGCACGCAACAAAGCGGCGGCGCGGACATCCGCAACACGCTGCGCGATGCCGTCGGCAATCGCCGCGCGCCAGCCGTCGATGCACCACGGCGCGCCCAGGTTTTCATTGGACGGACCATCGCGCACGTAACCCGTGGCGACGATGCCACGCTCCAGCGCACCGCGTTCGCCATCGGCACCGCCGGGATTGACCAGCCCGCGCGGCCGCTTGAGCCGCAACGCCAGCCGCCAGCGCGTGCAAGGAACGATGGCGGGAATCGCCGCACGATCGGTGGCGTACCACGCAATCCGCACGACGCCGCTCAAGGCAACAGGCTCGTCGCCCAGCGACGCCTGCTCCACGTTCAACTGGAATCGCGTCGCCTCCTCGCGCACCTGCGGCAAACCGGCCACGGTACCGACCACGACCAGATCGCGCCCTTCCAGCCCGGGCGGCAGGCGCGACTCCGTCGCCCGCGCACCGCACCACGCGGCCCAGGCGGCACCCAGCATCACAAAGGAAACGACACGCGCCCGCGGCACATACCACGCGAGCCAGATCATCAGGACCAGCAGCGCCACCGCCCAGCCTTTCGGCGGCAGCACCGGCATCCATTGCACCGCCAGCACGCCGGCAAGAAACGCCGGCGCCAGCAGGATCGCTCCGTAGTCGCGCACCGCCATCGTCCATCCGTGGGAGATGGTTCAAGCTAACGCGATGGCGTCCGCAATAAATCCGAAAACGCTGTAGGCATCGGCCGACGCGTCATGTCGGCCAGGCGCGGGTTCAATGTGCGGGACGTTCCCGCAGCACGCCGTTATGCAACTCCAGCGTGCGATCCATCCGCGCCGCCAGACGGGTGTCGTGCGTGACCAGCACGAAGCTGGTGCCGATCTCGCGATTGAGCTCCAGCATCAGCTCGTAGACGTGCTCGGCGTTGCCCTCGTCCAGGTTGCCGGTGGGCTCGTCGCCCAGCACGCAGGCCGGACGCGTCACCAGCGCACGCGCCACCGCGCAGCGCTGGCGTTCGCCGCCGGAAAGCTCGGCCGGCTTGTGCGCCACGCGCTGGCCCAGGCCCACGCGTTCGAGCAGGTCCGAGGCACGCTTCTGCGCTTCCGGAATCGACACGCCGCGGATCAGCAGCGGCATGCACACGTTTTCCAGCGCGGTGAATTCCGGCAGCAGGTGATGAAATTGGTAGATGAAGCCCAGCGAGCGGTTGCGCACGCGGCCGCGCTCGGCGTCGGACAGCGAGGACAGCAGCTGCCCTTCCACCTCGACCTCGCCCTTGGTCAGCGTGTCCAGGCCGCCGAGGATATGCAGCAAGGTGCTCTTGCCGGAGCCGGAGGCGCCGACGATGGACAGCGTCTCGCCGCGCTTCAGCGCGAAGCTCACGTCGCTGAGCACGTCGGTGTGCAGGCCGCCTTCCTCGTAGGTCTTGGCGATGTTGCTGGCGCGCAGCACGATGGAACTGTCGGTCATGGGCTTAGAGCCTGTTTATGCTCTCCCCATGGCCCGCGCCGGGAGCTGTTTGCGCGCAGAACAAGGAAGAACGAAGGAGTGTACGTCCGTACACGACTGAGTGATGACGCAGTGCTGCGGGCAAACAGACCCGGCCCGGGCCATGGGGAGGGCATAAACAGGCTCTCATTCATAGCGCAGGGCCTGGGCCGGCTGCGTGCGGGAAGCACGCCACGCGGGGTACAGCGTGGCGAGCAGCGAGAACAGGAAGGTCACCAGCGCCACCTTGGCCACGTCGTCCATCTGCAGCTTGCTGGGCAGCTCGCTGATGTAATAGACGTCCGGCGACAGGAAGGTGGTGTGGAAGGTGCGCTCGATCCACTTGACGATCTGCGGCAGCCGCCACGACAGCAGCGAGCCCAGCGTCACGCCGAAGCCGATGCCGACGAAGCCCACCAGCACGCCCTGCACCATGAACATGCCCATGATGCTGCGCGGGGTGGAGCCGAGCGTGCGCAGGATGGCGATGTCGGCCTGCTTGTCGGTGACCAGCATCATCAGCATCGAGATCAGGTTGATCACCGCCACCAGGATGATCAGCGAGAGGATGATGAACATCACCTTCTTCTCCATCGAGATGGCCGAGAAGAAGTTGGCATGGCTGTCCATCCAGGTATCCATGCGATAGACCTGGCCCAGGTTATTGGCCAGCTCCTTCGCCACCGGGCGCGCATTGAACATGTCGTCCAGGCGCAGGCGGATACCGGTGGGGCCGTCGATGCTGTTGAGGCGCTCGGCGTCCTGCATGCTGACCAGGGCCAGGTTGGAGTCGAACTCCTGCATGCCCAGCTCGAAGATGCCGGCGACGGTGAAGCTGCGCAGGCGCGGCACGCTGCCCATCGGCGTAGCGCGGAATTCCGGCACGGCCATGGTGACGTGGTCGCCCATCGCCACGCCCAGGGTCATGGCCAGCTCGCGGCCCAGCACGATGTTCCACTTGCCCGGCTGCAGCGCATCGAGCTTGCCGTCGATCATGTGCTTGTCGATGTCGGAGACCTTCGGCTCCTGCGCCGGGTCGATGCCGCGCACGAGCGCACCGCTGGAGCGGCGCGCCTGCAGGAAGGCCTGCGCCTCCACGTAGGGCGCGGCGCCGCGCACGTGCGGGTTGGCTTCGGCGATCTGGATCGCGCGCTCCCAGTTCTGCACGCTCTCGCCGGCCAGGCCCGACACGGTGGCGTGCGAGATGGCGCCGAGGATGCGCGTGCGCAGCTCGTTGTCGAAGCCGTTCATCACCGACATCACCGTGATCAGCGCGGTGACGCTGATGGCGATGCAGACGATAGAGACGGTCGAGATGAACGAGATGAACTGATTGCGTCGCTTGGCGCGCGTGTAGCGCAGGCCGATGAAAAGCTCTAGCGGTCGGAACATGGACGGGTCGCTCGTGGGATTCGGTGGGCTGGCCGCCCGGCATCGCGGAGGACGCCCTAGGATGCTGCCTTCGGTCAACGGGTTCAGACCGCGACGCCGCGGCAGAGTGCCCCAAGCCTTGCGGTTCGGCAAGCCGCCGCTCAGCGGCCCGGCATGGCGGCGGCCAGGCGCATGCGCAGGCGGCGGCGCAGGTCCTCGTCGCTGTTGTCGGGCGCCAGCAACAGATTTACCGGCCGGCCCGACGAAGGCTGCAGGCACAGCCACACGCAACCACCGAGCAGGCGGGACGAGCGCAGCTCGGCCACGGTGTCGGCGGATTGCGCATCGCGCAGCGCCCAGCTGCCGTCCGCGGCCCAGCCTGCCGCCGTCACGGCCGGATGCCGCCCAAGGCGCCGTTCGACGACCCACAAGGCTGCCAGCGCGCAGCTCAGCATCAACCTGCCCCACCACGGCAAGCCGCACAGCCACACCGCGGCGACCGCCAGCAGCGCCATGCCCGCGCAGCCGCGCGCGGCCAGGCGCGATGGCGCGTACTCAAAGCCGATGGCGGGCGCGGATGTCATCGATGATCGCCTGCCAGTCCGCGCGCGGCGGCTGCGCGTGGCCCATGACCCAGTCCCACAGGTCCGGGTCCTGCACGTCGAGCAGTTCGTCGAAGGCCACGCGCATGGCCTCGTCGGCCTGGGCGAAGCGCTCGTCCAGCCAGCCGCCGAACAAGGCGTCGAGCTCGCGGGTGCCGCGGCGGGTGCGCCAGCGCAGGCGCTTGATGCGGGCTTCGTCCATGGCGGTGCTCATGAGCTGGAGGCTGAAACGACATGGCCCGCGGCAAGCCGCGGGCCATGGGAGAGGACGGAAGCCGCCGTCAGGGTGCGCGGCGCTCCACGATCAGCTTCTTGATCTCCGCGATCGCCTTGGCCGGGTTCAGGCCCTTAGGACAGGTGCGCGCGCAGTTCATGATCGTGTGGCAGCGGTACAGCTTGAACGGGTCTTCCAGGTCGTCCAGGCGGGCGCCGGTGTCCTCGTCGCGCGAGTCGACGATCCAGCGGTAGGCCTGCAGCAGGATGGCCGGACCCAGGTACTTATCGCCGTTCCACCAGTAGCTCGGGCAGCTGGTCGAACAGCAGGCGCACAGGATGCACTCGTACAGGCCGTCGAGCTTCTTGCGGTCTTCCGGCGACTGCAGGCGCTCCTTGTCGGCTGGCGCCGGGCTCTGCGTGCGCAGCCAGGGCTTGATCGAGGCGAACTGGGCGTAGAAGTGCGTGAGATCCGGCACCAGGTCCTTCACCACCGGCATGTGCGGCAGCGGGTAGATCTTGACGTCGCCGGAGGCGCAGTCGGTGATCGCCTTGGTGCAGGCCAGGGTATTGGTGCCGTCGATGTTCATCGCGCACGAGCCGCAGATGCCTTCGCGGCAGGAACGGCGCAGGGTGAGCGTCGGATCGATCTCGTTCTTGATCTTCAGCAGCGCGTCCAGAACCATCGGGCCGCACGCGGCCATGTCCACCTCGTAGGTGTCGATGCGCGGGTTCTGGCCGTCTTCCGGCGTCCAGCGATAGATGCGGAAGGTGCGGGGCTTCTTCGCGTCCTTGGCCGGGTAGTGCTTGCCCGGCTGGACCTTGGAATTCTTAGGTAGAGAGAACTCTGCCACGGTCGTGTCTCCAGTCCGGTATCAGTAAACGCGCTTTTTCGGCGGGACCACTTCGACGTCCGAGGTCATGGTGTACATGTGCACCGGACGGAAATCGAAGTTCGCCTTGCCCTTGTCGTCCACCGACACCAGGGTGTGCTTCTGCCAGTTGACGTCGTCGCGGTCCGGGAAATCCTCGCGGGCATGCGCGCCGCGGCTTTCCGGACGCTGCTCGGCCGAGTACATAGTGGCCACGGCCTGGCCCAGCAGGTTGGACAGCTCCAGCGTCTCGATCAGGTCGGAGTTCCACACCAGCGAGCGGTCGCTGACGCCGACGTCCTTGAAGGAGTCGTGCACCTTCGAGATCTTCTCGCAGCCTTCCTTCAGCGACTGGCCTGTGCGGAACACCGCGGCATCGCTCTGCATGGTGCGCTGCATTTCCGCGCGGATCTTCGCCGTGGGCAGGCTGCCCTTGGCGTAGCGCAGGCCGTCGAAGCGGCCCAGCGCCTGGTCCAGCGCGCTGGCGGGAAGATCCTTGTGCGGCGCGCCCGGCTTGACGATCTCGGCGCAGCGGTGCGCCACCGCGCGGCCGAACACCACCAGGTCGAGCAGCGAGTTGGAACCCAGGCGGTTGGCGCCGTGCACCGACACGCAGGCAGCCTCGCCGATGGCGAACAGGCCCGGCACCACCGCGTCGACGTTGTCGCCGCGCTTCTGCACCACTTCGCCGTGGTAGTTGGTGGGGATGCCACCCATGTTGTAGTGCACGGTCGGAATGACCGGGATCGGCTCCTTGGTCACATCCACGCCGGCGAAGATGCGCGCCGACTCGGCGATGCCCGGCAGGCGCTCGTGAATGACGCCGGCGCCCAGGTGCATCAGGTTGATGTGGATGTGGTCCTTGTGCTCGCCGACGCCGCGGCCTTCGCGGATTTCCATGGTCATGGCGCGGCTGACCACGTCGCGCGAGGCCAGGTCCTTGGCGTTCGGCGCGTAGCGCTCCATGAAGCGCTCGCCGTTGGAATTGGTGAGATAACCACCCTCGCCGCGCACGCCCTCGGTGATCAGGCAGCCGGAGCCGTAGATACCGGTGGGGTGGAACTGCACGAACTCCATGTCCTGCAGAGCCAGGCCGGCGCGCAGCACCATGCCGCCGCCGTCGCCGGTGCAGGTATGCGCCGAGGTGGCGCTGAAGTACGCACGGCCGTAGCCGCCGGTGGCCAGCACCACGGCATGGCCGCGGAACACGTGCAGGGTGCCTTCGTTCATGTCCAGCGCGAGCACGCCGCGGCACACGCCTTCTTCGTCGAAGATCAGGTCGGTGGCGAAGTACTCGATGAAGAAGGTGGCGTCATGCGCCAGCGCCTGCTGGTACAGCGTGTGCAGGATGGCGTGGCCGGTACGGTCGGCCGCGGCGCAGGTGCGCTGCGCGGTGCCCTTGCCGTAGTGGGTGGTCATGCCGCCGAACGGGCGCTGGTAGATCTTGCCTTCTTCCGTGCGGGAGAACGGCACGCCGTAGTGTTCCAGCTCGATGATCGAGGGAATGGCCTCGCGGCACATGTACTCGATGGCGTCCTGGTCGCCCAGCCAGTCCGAACCCTTGATGGTGTCGTAGAAGTGGAAGCGCCAGTCGTCCTCGCCCATGTTGCCGAGCGCGGCGGAGATGCCGCCCTGCGCGGCCACGGTGTGCGAGCGGGTCGGGAACACCTTGGTGATGCAGGCGGCCTTGAGCCCCTTCTCGGCCAGGCCGAACGTGGCACGCAGGCCCGCGCCGCCGGCGCCGACCACGATCACGTCGTACTTATGCTGTTGAACCTTGTAGGCTTCCATCGAACTCACACTCCCAGAGCCACGCGCACCACGGCCAGCACGCAGGCCAGCGCGCCCAGCACGGCGACGAACTTGATCAACACCAGCGACACCACTTCGAGCCAGCGGGTGTGCACGTAGTCCTCGAGCACCACCTGCAGGCCGAGCACGGCGTGCCAGAACGCGGTGACGGTGAAGGCGATCAGCAGCAGCGCATTCCACGGCTTGGCCACGGCGGCCCTGGCGGTGGCGTAGTCGGCGTGCAGCGAGCACAGCACGAAGGCCACGAACCAGATGCCGAGGAAGACCAGGCCGGCTGCGGTGAGGCGCTGGGTCCACCAGTGGCCCACGCCCGACTGGGCCGAACCCAGGCCGCGTGCGCGCTTGAGCGGATTGCGCAGGTCCTTGCTGTTGGCGTTGGTGCTCATGCGGCACCTCCGGTCAGCACATAGGCCCAGACCAGGACGGTGAGCACCAGGCTGCCGATCACCGACAGCCAGCTCGAACGCACGAACTGGGCGATGGCGTAGCCGGCGCCGGCGTCCTGCACCAGGTGGCGGATGCCGTTGCACAGGTGGAAGAACAGCGCCCAGCTCCAGCCGAACAGCAGCACCAGCCCGATCGGGCTGCCGATGCAGGTCTTGAACTGGTTGAAGCTGGCTTCGCCGCCGGCCAGGGCGAGCAGGCCCCACATGATCAGCAAGGTGCCGACCGCCAGGGCGATGCCGGTGGCGCGGTGCACGATGGAGGTCACCATCTGCACTTGCCACTTATAGATCTGAAGGTGCGGAGAGAGCGGTCGTCGCGTGTCTGCCATGGCGGCTATCCTGTGTGGAATCGCTTATGTCCGTACGCCGTCCCATGGCCACCATGCCGACGCGTCACGCGCCGGCGCGGCGGTCAGAAGTCGATGCAGCGCCCGTTCTTTTCCCAGTCGCCGTAGCGGGTGGGATCGGGTGCCGGCCGCTCCGCCGGAACCTTGCCCTGCTCCTTGCCGTCAGGCACGGAGTGGTTCTCCGCCGGAGCGGAAGCGGGCTTGGATTCGGGATGAGAAGATGTGTCGGACATGGTTTCAGTAAGCCGGCAAAGGTTAATACTTGCGTTAAAACGGCACAACCTTGACGACTGCGGCCCGGCTTGACCAACGAGTTGGCCTGCACGCCTTGCGGATGCTCCCGCCCGCCCCCATCCGTCCCGCCATGCCCGTGACATTCCAAGCCGAAACCCTGCTCCTCGAAGGCGACGACGCCATCGCTTTCGCCCAAGCCCAGTTCAGCGGCAACGCCGCCGGACTCGCCGTCGGATGCTGGCAGTTCAGCGCCTGGCTGGATGCCCAGGGCCGCGTGCGCGCGCTGTTCCATCTGGCGCGCGTGAGCGAGAAGAGCCTGCTGCTCGTTCTGCGCGGCGGACGCGCCGAACCGTTCGCCGATGCGCTGCGGCGATTCGTGTTTCGTTCCAAGGTGAAGTTGCAGGCGCTGCCGGTGCGCGCACTCGGTACGAGCGCGGCGATGGAGTCGCACACGGTCGAACAGCGCGACGATGCCGTCGTACTCGGCTGCGGCATGCACAGCATCACGATCGGTGCGCAGCAGGACGATGCATGGCGCGCCGAACAGATTCATCTCGGCTGGCCGTGGCTGCCCGATGCGGCACTCGATGCACTGCTGCCGCCCGCGTTGTCGCTGGAACGATTGCAGGCCGTCGCCTTCGACAAAGGCTGCTATCCGGGCCAGGAAATCGCTGCGCGCCTGCATTTTCGCGGTGGCCACAAGCGGCATATGCATTGCGTCGTATTGTCGCAAGCGCTGCCGCCGGGCACGGTGCTGCGCGACGAACAGAGCGATGTCGCGCAGTTGCTCGATGTCATTGCGACGGACAACGCAAACGTGGCGCTCGCCGTCATCAGCGATGCGCTCGCCGAACAAGGAAAATCTCACGCGCTGAGATGGAACGAAGACATCATCGACATCGAATTGCGCGAACGCTGGCCCGCATGATGCGAACAGGTTCGCTGATGTATCAGCGATGTTCTTGCGATTGTGAGTACAACGTGAACCCGTCGAGTCCGGCACTTGCCATGAACAAAACCTGCCACTAGGCTCCGCCGGTCACATTCGACGGACATCCCTTTGACGGATGTCCCATACGCGACGAACCGGAGGGGTCCGGATCGCGGCGCGACCCGGCCGATAAGGCCGGAGGAACAACCGCCAAACGGCGGCACAAGTTGCAGGCCACCGGATATCGAAAGAGTCCGCGAGCGCCAAGGCAGCAGTAGCGAGCGGCATCGGATTCAGCCGCTCACCGCCACATTCCGTGGCAAACCGCAGCGGCCACAAGTTTCGGCCGGCGCGTGTTCAATCCAGATGGAACGGCCTGCCCGCCCGTCCATCGCAACGGCGTTCCTGTCCAGCAGCACCGGATCGGCGCGTACAGCACGTTGGAGGCAGAATGAAACTTTCCATGCTGTTGTGGCTTGCGTCCGTGCTGCCCCAACCCCTCGCCGACCAGACCTGCCTGGCGACGACGGTGTATCTCGAAGCCCGCAGCGAGTCGACCATCGGCCAGTTCGCCGTGGCCGAAGTAGCGCTCCGCCGCCGCGACCGCGGCACCTGGGGCAAGAACGTGTGCGAAGTGGTCAATGCGCCACGGCAGTTCGCCACCACCACCACGGCCAGCACCTTCGAAGTGACCGATCTCAATGCCTGGGGCAAGGCGTGGAAGATCGCCGGCGATTCCATCGTCAATTGGAATCTGCCGATGGGCGAGCGGATGGTCTACGTTCCGCACGCCGACCATTTCGCCACCACCGCGGTGGCACCGGCATGGAGCACCAGCCGGGTGGTACGCAAGATCGGCGACCACGCGTTCTACGCCGTCAACTGAACATAAAACCAGAGCAATAAAAAAAGGCCCTCGAATTCGAGGGCCTTTTTCGTTTGGACGTCCAGACGTCTATACGTCAGCGGCGGTACACGCGGTTGTTGCGGATTTCCACGTAGTCGCCCTGGCGGATCTGCGGGTCGTCGGCCTGGGTCACCGTGGCGTAGCGGCCATCGTCGAGGCGGATCGAGACCTGGAAGGCCTGATCCGGACTGCCGTTGCGCTTGCCCACTTCGTTGCCCACGGCGCCGCCGGCCACCGCGCCGACCACAGTCGCGGCGGTGCGGCCATTGCCCTTGCCCACGGTGTTGCCGAGCAGGCCACCGGCAACCGCGCCGATGACCATGCCCAGCGGCGAGGCCTGCTTGTCCACGTTCACCACGCGCACGTCCTGGACCGTGCCGCACTGGTCGCAACGGCTGGAGCGGTAGCCCCCGTCGTTGTAGCCGCCGCCGTTGCCGCCGTAATAGCCGCCGGAACGCGGCGGCGGCGTGGCGCAGGCCGCCAGCAGGGCGAAGCAACCGGCAAGAGCCGCCGTGGCGAGGCGTTTGCTGAGCGTAGTGTTCATGGCGAGGTTCTCCTCAAGAAAGCAAGATCAATGAGCGGCGTCAGAGACGGCGACCACACCTTCCTGCACCTGCACGCGGTCGCCCGGGTCGTGGTCCATGCGGATCGTGCGGGTCACGCCGTTGTACTCGTAGGCCACGTCGTAGCCGATGATCTTGTCGCCGCCCTTGCCCGCCACCGTGCTGCAGCGGCGCTGCGTGCTGGAGACGGTGTTGTTCTCCTGGCGGTTCTTCTGGATCTCGTGACCGGCATAGCCGCCGCCGATCGCGCCGGCCACCGTCGCCAGCGTGCGGCCCTTGCCGCCGCCGACCTGGTTGCCGAGCAGGCCGCCGGCCACGGCGCCGATGGCGGTGCCGGCGATCTGGTGCTGATCCTTGACCGGCGCGCGCTGGGTGACCACTTCATCGTGGCAGACCTGCTGCGGCGCGCTGGCCTGGTCGCGCACCGGCGTGACGCTGACCACACGGGCGTACTTGGGACCCGCGGCCGCCGACTGCGACGCCGCCGTGCCACCCACGCCGCCATCGGCGTTCGCGTCGCGGTTACAGGCCGTGAGGCCCACCGCGAGCACGGCACCGAGCCCCAGATTAAGCGCGGAAATGACGAACCTGCTCATAATGCTCTCCTGGATGGATCACTGGCGCACCCCGCGCCATTCAAGGCGATCCGTAGTGAAATCATTGAACCCTCGGTCAACTGAATGTTGGCTAGACCGAGCCGCCCTATCCTAGCCCTGTTGGCCATCCATTCCTGTGATCGATCTAACCGATAGCCACGCGCACCTGGACGACGGCAGTTTCGACCCGGATCGCGCCGAGGTGATGCAGCGCGCCGCCGAGGCCGGCGTACGCCGCGTCGTGGTGCCCGCCATCCATCGCGATTCCTGGGCCGGCATCGAGCGGCTGTGCCGCGACTACCCGCAGGCCCTGCCCGCCTACGGGCTGCATCCGATCTATCTGGAACAGCACCGGCCCGAACATGTCGCCGAGCTGACGCGCTGGCTGAAGGATCACCCCGCCGTCGCCGTCGGCGAGATCGGCCTGGACTTTTTTCTGGAAGAACTCGACCACGAACGGCAGCGCAGCTACTTCGAACAGCAGCTGCATGTGGCGCGCGAATTCGACCTGCCGGTGATCGTGCATGCCCGCCGCGCAATGGACGAAGTCACCGCCACGCTGCGCCGTATCGGCGGCCTGCGCGGCGTGGTGCACAGCTTTGCCGGCAGCGAGCAGCAAGCCGAACAGCTGTGGCGGCTGGGCTTCTGCCTGGGCATCGGCGGGCCGGTGACCTACGAACGCGCGCAGCGCCTGCGCCGCATCGTCGCCGGCATGCCGCTCGACTACCTGCTGCTGGAAACCGACGCGCCCGACCAGCCCGGCGCCGGCCACCGCGGGCAGCGCAACGAGCCCGCGCATCTGATCGAAGTGCTGCGCGTGGTCGCGCAATTGCGCGGCGACAGCGCGGAAAACATCGCGGCCGCCACCAGCGCCAACGCCGCGAAACTGTTCGGCTGCCGCTGAGTCCACTTGCGGGCAGGCGCGGGCCGCTGCTAGCCTAATAGTTCATTGAAGTAATATTTCCTGGTGAAATGTTCGGACTACTGGACCGCATCGACCGCATGAACGCCGGCATCCACCATGCCAGCGAGAGCGTGCCCGGCCTGCCCGTGCACGAGGCCGTGCTGCTGCGCATGCTGCTGATGACCGGCAATGCGGTGGTCGAGGAAATCGAGCGCATCCTCAAGCCGCACGGCCTGAGCGACAGCGATTTCCGCACGCTGATGATGGTCTACACCGCACCGGGCGGCAGCACGTCGCCCAGCGAGCTGTGCGGCTTCGCGCAGCAGAGCCCGACCAATATGACGCGTATCACCAACGTGCTGGTGAAGCAGGGTTTCGTCACGCGCGCTTCCAGCGACGAAGATCGCCGCCGCGTCGAACTGAGCATCACGCCGGAAGGCCGGCGCTTCGTGCGCAAGCTGCTGCCCACGCTTTTCCCGCGCATTCACGGCGCATTCGCCAGCCTCAGCGCCACCGAGCAGAAGACCCTCGAACAGCTTCTCCGCAAGGTGGCCGTCAATATCGATCAACTCATCGGATCGGATTCCCATCCATGATCGCCATTCCTCCCAAGCGCCCGCTCTTCCGCCCGCGCACCGCCCTGGTCGCCGCCATCGTGGTCGCCCTCGCCGGCTGCGCGATTCCTTCCAAGGTGCAGCACCCCGCGCTGCGCGACGAAGTGCCGCTGGCCGGCCTCGAAGCGCCCGCCCGCGCCGGCTGGCCGGAAACCGACTGGTGGCGGCAATACCAGGACCCGCAGCTGGACGACCTGATCGAGCGCGCCATGCGCGGCTCGCCTGACCTGGCCCAGGCGCAGTCTCGCCTGGAGTCGGCGCAGCAGTCGATCCGCATCGCCGCCGCGCAGGCCGGGCTCAGCATCAACGGCAGCGCGCAGGTCACGCGCCAGCGCATGAGCGAGAACGGGCTGATCCCGTCCAAGTTCCTCGGCTTCACCTGGTACAACCAGGGCGACCTGGGCGTGCAGGCGCAGTACGACTTCGACTGGTGGGGCAAGCGGCGCGCGCAGATCGATTCCGCCGTCGACCAGGCCCGCGCCGCCGAAGCGCAGCGCAGCGCCGCGGCGCTTTCGATCCAGAACGCGGTGGCCGACACCTACTTCGGCTGGCTCGCCGATGAAGCGCGCATCGATGTCGCGCGCAAGCAGGTCGACACGCAGAACCAGTACGTGCGCGTCGAAGATCTTCGCGTGCGCCAGGGCGTGGACCTGCCCGACGATGCGCAGAAAGCGCGCATCCAGCAGGCCTCCGCGCGCGAGCTGCTGGTGGCGCTGGAAAGCTCGGCGAAGATCCGCCAGACCGCGCTGGCCAGCCTGCTCGGCGTGGCTCCCGCGGAGCTGCCGGCGCTGACGCCGCACGCCTTGCCGGCGATCGATGGCGGCCTGCCCGCCAACGTCGGCGTGGACCTGATCGCGCGCCGCCCCGACATCGCCGCCAGCCGCTGGCAGGTCGAGGCCGCGCTGAAGCAGACCGACGCGGCGCGCGCCGAGTTCTTCCCCGACATCAGCCTGTCGGCGATGGCGGGACTCTCGAGCATCGACCTCGACAAGATGTTCAACACCTCCAGCCGCGTGTTCTCGCTGACGCCCGCGCTGCACCTGCCGATCTTCAACAGCGGCCTGCTGCAGGCGAATTTCCGCGCCAGCAAGGCCCAGCTCGATGCCGCGGTGGCGCAATACAACAGCACCGTGCTGTCGGCCGCGCGCGATGTCTCGCTGCAGAGCCTGACCGCCCAGCAGCTGGTCGCGCGGCGCAAGGAACAGGCGGCGCAGATCGCCGCCAACGAAACCCTGCTGGCCAGCGCACAGGCGCGTGCACGCCAGGGCGTGCGCGACGTGCGCGAATCGCTGGGCGCACAGGGCCAGCTGCTGCAGACGCGCGACGACGCGCTGAGCCTGCAGGCGCAGGCGCTGTCCACCGACCTGTCGCTGATCAAGGCGCTGGGCGGCGGCTACCGCGTCGCCGCCGAGCCCGCCTCCTCTTCTTCCACTTCATCATCCCCATCGACCGCTATCGCCGGAGACGCCGATCATGAGCGCCACTGATTCCGCCGCCACGCAGAAAGACGCCAACGACAGCGGGCTGGCCGCGAAGGACCCGCCGAAGCGGCGCCGCGCACTGCTGATCGTGCTGCTGGTGTTCGTGGTGCTGGGGCTGGGCTGGTTCCTGCTGTGGCTGCTCGTGCTGTCCAAGCGCGAGACCACCGACAACGCCTACGTGGGCGGCAACCAGGTGGCGATCTCCGCCCAGGTGCCCGGCACCGTGGTGGCGATCCTCGCCGACGACACCCAGCGCGTCGACGCCGGCCAGGTGCTGGTACGCCTGGACAGCACCGACGCCGACGTGCGCCTGCGCCAGGCCAGCAGCGCGCTGGCCCAGGCGGTGCGCCAGGTCCGCCAGCAGACCGATTCGGCCACCAGCGCCGACGCCGCCGTGGCCGCGCGCCGGGTGGACCTGAAGAAGGCCCAGGCCGACCTGCAGCGCCATCTGCCGCTGCTGGCCGAGCACGCCGAAGCGCCCGAAGTGGTGCAGCACCTGCGCGACGGCGTGGAGCAGGCGCAGACCGCGCTCGACGCCGCCGTGGCCCAGGCCAGCGCGTCGCACGCGGCCATCGAAGGCACCGAGATCGCGCAGAACCCGGCGGTCGAACAGGCGCGCGCCAACTTCCGCGCCGCCTGGGTGGCTTCGCAGCGCAATGCGATCTTCGCGCCGGTGTCCGGCTACGTCGCCCAGCGCAGCGTGCAGGTCGGCAACAGCGTGCAGCCGGGCCAGCAGCTGATGACCGTGGTGCCGCTGCACGACTTGTGGATCGACGCCAACTTCAAGGAAAGCCAGCTGCGCCACATCCATATCGGCCAGAACGCGCACTTCTCCGCCGACGTCTACGGCGGCAGCGTGGAATTCCACGGCAAGGTGGTGGGCCTGGGCGCGGGCACCGGCAGCGTGTTCTCGCTGCTGCCGGCGCAGAACGCCACCGGCAACTGGATCAAGGTGGTGCAGCGCGTGCCGGTGCGCATCGCCATCGACAACCAGGACCTGGACAAGCATCCGCTGCGCATCGGCCTGTCCACCGAAGTGACGGTGGACATCACCGACGACCGCGGCCCCGTGCTGGCGGCCTCGCCGGTGCAGACGCCGACCGCGGAAACCAAGGTCTACGACCAGATGGCCACCCAGGCCGATGCGGAAGCCGAGAAGATCATCAACGCCAACCTCAGCCGCGGCGCCGGCCGCTGAGTTCTGAGAGCCTGTTTATGGTCTTCCCATGGCCCGCGTTGCCCTTGAATGGCCGTCAGGTGGTAGCGCGTGGCGCAGCACCTGGCTGGCTGCCAGGTCAAGCCGCGCGCTGCCGCATGGCGGCCATTCGAGGGCAACCCGGAGGGCCGGCTCTGTTTGCGCGCATGGCCGCGTCATCACTCAGTCGTGTACGGACGTACACTCCTTCGTTCTTCCTTGCCCTGCGCGCAAACAGAGCCGGCGCGGGCCATGGGAAGACCATAAACAGGCTCTAACCCATGGCCGCCACGCCTGACGAAGCCGCACCTCTGAAACCCCTGCAGGGCGGCGCGCTCGTCCTGCTGACCATCGCCGTCGCGTTCAGCACCTTCATGGAGGTGCTGGACATGACCATCGTCAACGTCGCGGTGCCGCATATCGCCGGCAGCCTGGGCGTGAGCTCCAGCGAAGGCACCTGGACGATCAGCTCCTACGCGCTGGCCAGCGCGATCATGCAGCCGCTCACCGGCTGGCTGGCGCGGCGCTTCGGCGAAGTGAAGACCTTTATCGCCTCGGTCGGCCTGTTCGTGGTGTTCTCGATGCTGTGCGGCCTGGCCACCAGCATGCCGATGCTGGTGATCGCGCGCCTGCTGCAGGGCGCCGGTTCCGGCCCGATGGTGGCGCTGTCGCTGACCCTGCTGCTGTCGAGCTACCCGAAGGCCAAGCAAGGCATCGCACTGGCGATGTGGGCGATGACCGTGGTGGTGGCGCCGATCTTCGGTCCCATCCTCGGCGGCTGGCTGACCGACAATTTCTCCTGGCCGTGGATCTTCTACATCAATGTGCCGGTGGGCGCGCTGGCGGCGGTGATCACCTGGGCCCTGCTGCACAAGCGCGAGACCAAGACCTTCAAGACCCCGATCGACCTGGTCGGCCTGCTGCTGCTGCTGGTCGGCGTGGGCTGCCTGCAGTTCATGCTGGACAACGGCAACGACAACGACTGGTTCTCCTCCACCCTGATCACCGTGCTGGGCATCACCGCCCTGGTGTGCATCGTGGTCCTGATCGTGTGGGAGATGCACGCCAAGCATCCGGTGGTGGACCTGTCGCTGTTCAAGCGGCGCAACTTCACCGTGGGCGTGGTCGCGCTGTCGCTGGGCATGATGGCGTTCTTCGGCATCAACGTGGTGTTCCCGCTGTGGCTGCAGACCACGCTGGGCTACACGGCGACGTGGGCGGGCCTGGCCACCGCGCCGGTGGGCATCCTGGCGTTCCTGATGTCGCCGGTGATCGGCGCCAACATCAACCGCATGGATTTGCGGATGGTGGTGACGGCGGCGTTCCTGATCTTCGCCGGCACCTCGTGGTGGTTTTCCACCTTCGACAGCTCGGCCTCGTTCGCCACTCTGGTGCTGCCGCGCTTCGTGATGGGCGCGGGCATCGCCTGCTTCTTTATTCCCTTGAACCAGATCTATCTGGCCGGCCTGCCCGGCGACCAGATCGCCAGCGCCTCGGGCCTGGCCAATTTCTGCCGCACCATGGGTTCGAGCGTGTCGACCGCGGTGACGGTGACGATCTGGCAGCACCGCGGCGAGTTCCACCACGCCATCCTCACCGAGAGCGTGTCGCCGGCCCATCCGGCCGCTACGCACTATCTGCAGGGACTGGCCCAGGGCGGTCTCTCCGGCGCGCGCGGGCTGGGCGTGGTCGACCAGGTGCTGACGCGCGAGGCGCTGACCCTGGCGGTGAACGACGTGTTCTGGTTGTGCGCGGTGCTGTTCGTGGCGCTGATCCCGATGATCTGGTTCGCCCGGCCGCCGTTCGGCAGCGCGGGCGGTGCGGCAGGCCACTAGCAGACCATTGATTGAGCACTAGCAGACCACTGCTGGAGCAAGATCGATCCAAATTTGCTGCACCGGAAAAGTGCAGCAAAACCGTGCCGGGCGCGACTGGTGCGGCGCAATACGTTCTGGTAGTTTCCGCCGCATGGCACAAACGATCCGCATCATCAAGAAGTATCCGAACCGTCGCTTGTACGACACGGAGATCTCCAGCTACATCACGCTGGAAGAGGTCCGTCAGCTCGTCCTCGATGGCGAAACCTTCGAAGTCCGCGACGCCAAATCCGGCGAGGACCTGACCCGCTCCGTGCTGCTGCAGATCATTTCCGAGCACGAGGAAAAGGGCCAGCCGATGCTCTCGCCGCAGCTGCTGAGCCAGATCATCCGGTTCTACGGCGATTCGCTGCAGGGCTTCATGGGGCCTTATCTGGAGCGCAGCCTGCAGGTGTTTCTCGACCAGCAGCAGCAGTTCCGCAACCAGCTGAACAACCTGCTGGGCCAGACGCCCTGGTCGATGCTCAACGACCTCACCCAGCGCAACATGGACGCGTGGAAGTCCATGCAGAGCGGCCTGCTCGACGCCGCCAGCCAGGCGTCCAACCCGGCCGCCAATCCGGCCAAGCCCGGCAGCAGCAAGAAGTAAGTCCCGCCCCTCTCCCGCGCCGGCGCCCCGCTGGCGCCGGCGCTTCTCATTGCAACAGCCGCTGCGGCACAGCACGTGCTGCCGTGCGGCATGATCGAGTGAGCGCCACATGACTCGTATCGCCATCGTTACAGGCGGCATCGGCGGCCTGGGCACCGAAATCTGCCGCCAGCTGGCCCTGGCCGGCCGCCTGGTGATCGCCGCCGACCTGCCCACCCGCGCCGAACGCGTGGAAGCCTTCCAGGCCGAACTGGCCGAGCTCGACGGCGCCATCCGCTTCGAGCCGGTGGACGTCAGCGACTTCGCCAGCTGCAACGAGCTGATCCAGCGCGTCGAAGCCGCCCACGGCAGCGTGGACGTGCTGGTCAACGCCGCCGGCATCACCCGCGACACCACGCTGCGCAAGATGGATCCGCAGCAATGGCACGAGCTGATGCGGGTGAACCTCGACGGCGTCTTCAACATGTGCCGCAACGTAGTCGAAGGCATGAGCGCGCGCGGCTTCGGCCGCATCGTCAACCTCAGTTCCGTCAACGGCCAGACCGGCCAGTTCGGCCAGACCAACTACGCCGCGGCCAAGGCCGGCGTGCATGGCTTCGGCATGGCGCTGGCGCGCGAGACGGCGCGCAAGGGCGTCACCGTCAATACGGTGTCGCCGGGTTATTGCGATACGCCGCTGGTGGCCAAGGTGCCGGCCGAGATCCGCGCGCAGATCGTCGAGGACATCCCGGTGGGCCGGCTCGGCTCGCCCGGCGACATCGCCCGCGCGGTGTGCTTCCTCGCCGCGGACGACGCCGGCTACATCACCGGCGCCAACCTGCCGGTCAACGGCGGCTACTTCATGAGCTTCTGAAGCTGGCCGCTTTGAAGCCGGCCCTTCTGAAGCCGGCAGCCGCCTGCCCCTGATAAAGTCCCGCGATCCGACCGACGGAACAGCCCATGGCGTCGACGCAGCAGCCTTCCATCACTCTTATCGGCGGCGGCCTGGTGGGCGCCCTGCTCGCCCAGCAGCTGGCCCGCCGCGGCTTTCCGGTCGACGTCTACGAAAAACGCCCCGATCCGCGCCGCGCCGGTTTCGTCGGCGGCCGCTCGATCAACCTGGCCCTGGCCGAACGCGGCCTGCAGGCGCTGCGCACCGCGGGCCTGGCCGACGACGTGCTGGCACGCGCCGTGATGATGCGCGGCCGCATGGTGCACACCCGCGACGGCCGCTCCGGCCTGCAGCGCTACGGCGTGGACGACAGCGAGGTGATCTGGTCGGTCTCGCGCGGCGCGCTGAACATGCTGCTGCTGGATGCGGCCGAAGCCGCCGGCGTGCGCTTCCATTTCGGGCAGTCGCTGGTGGCGGCGGATTTCGATGCGCGGCGCGTGCGCGTGGCCGACGAACAAGGCAACGAGCGCAGCATCGACGCCGGCGTGCTGATCGGCGCCGACGGCGCCGGCTCCGCGCTGCGCGCCGCGATGCATGCCTACAGCCCGCTGGGCGAGCGCGTCGAACCGCTGGGCCATGCCTACAAGGAACTGGAGATTCCGCCCGCCGGCCAGCTGCCGGCCAGCCTGCTCGGCGACAGCGGCGGCCACGACCAGTTCGCGCTGGAACCGCATGCGCTGCATATCTGGCCGCGCGGCGGCTATATGTGCATCGCCCTGCCCAATACCGAAGGCAGCTTCACCGTCACCTTGTTTCTGCCGGCGCAGGGCGCGCATCCGAGCTTCGCCACGGTGGCGGATGCCGGCGCCGCGGCAGCGTTCTTCCGCGACGACTTCCCCGACCTGCTGCCCTTGATCCCCGACTTCGCCGAGGACTACGGCAGCCACCCGGTCGGCACGCTGTCCACGCTGTACCTGGACCGCTGGCATATCGACGGCCGCGCCCTGCTGATCGGCGACGCCGCGCACGCCATCGTGCCGTTCCACGGCCAGGGCATGAACTGCGGCTTCGAAGACACCGTGACGCTCGCCGCCCTGCTGGCCGAAGCGCCGCACGACGTGGCTGGCGCCTTCGCGCAATTCCAGCGCGTGCGCCAGCCCAATGCCAACGCGATCGCCGCGATGGCGCTGGAGAACTACATCGAGATGCGCGACTCGGTGGCCGACCCGCATTACTTGGCCAAGCGCGAGCTCGGCGTGCTGCTGGCCGAACGCGCGCCGCAGCATTTCATGGCGCGCTACCGCATGGTCACCTTCACCCACCTGCCGTACGCCTACGCCTACGACCGCGGCCGCGCGCAGGACCAGTTGCTGCAGCAATTGCTGCGCGGTTCCAGCGACCCGCGCAGCGTCGACCTCGACGCCGCCGTCACCGCCCTGCAAGCCACCCTGCCGCCCCTGCCCAGCCTGCGGCATGGATGAGCGGCTGCTCGCCGCCTACCTCGCCACCGATTACCGGGTGCGGCTCGCGCGCGGCGGCTGGACCTCGATCCGGGTCGGCGCGCCGCTGCCGGCGGCGCTGGCCACGCTGACGGGGGAGCGGCCGTGGGGGTTTCTCACGGCGTGGAATCCCGCCTCGTCGCCGCTGCCCCGCCAGCAGAACCGCCAGGCGCAGCACGAGCTGCTTGCCGCGTTGCGCGAACTGCCCGGCATGGTGGAAATCCAGGCCGGCGTCGGCATCGAAGCGGGCTGGCGCGAAGCCAGCCTGTTCGTCATCGGCCCCGGCGTCGCGGCGCTGGACACGCTGGCCCGGCGCTTCGGCCAGCACGCCTACGTGCACGCCCCGGATGCACGCGCTCCAGCGCTGTTGCGCCGCATGGACAACCTTATCGACGTTTTTGGACAATCACCCGGATGACCGCCCCGCCCGCCCGGCCCGCGCTCCTGGAAGCGAGGGCGCTCGCCTTCTATCGCCAGGACGAACCCGTGTTCGGCCCGCTGGACTTCAGCGTCGGCGCCGGCGAGATCGCCTTGGTCGAAGGCGACAACGGCAGCGGCAAGACCACCTTGCTGCGCATCCTGGCCGGCCTGCTGCACGTGGACGAAGGCCAGCTGCTGTGGCGCGGCGAAGCCTGGCAGGGCGACGCGCACCTGGGCGACATCCTGTTCCTCGGCCACCACCTGGGCCTGAAGGGCGACCTCAGCCCGCGCGAGAACCTGGCCGTGGCCGCCGGCCTGTACGGCCGCCGCGACGGGCTGGCTCCCGCCGACGCGCTGCGCCAGATCGGCCTGGCCGGCTACGAGGACGAACCCGTGCGCCGCCTCTCCGCCGGCCAGAAGAAACGCGCCGCGCTGGTGCGCCTGCTGCTGTTGCCGGCCACGCTGTGGCTGCTCGACGAGCCCTACGCCAACCTCGACCGCAGCGGCATCGAGCTGGTCAACGGCCTGCTCGCGCAGCACGCCGCGCGCGGCGGCGCGGCCCTGGTCACCAGCCATGGCGCGGTGAGCTTCCTCGGCGGCGAACCGCGCCGCATCCGGATGCACGCATGAGCCGCCCGCCGCTCGCCGCCGCCTGCTCCGCCGTGCTGCGCCGCGACCTGGTGCTGGCCTGGCGCCGGCGCGGCGACATCGCCATGCCGGTGCTGTACGCGCTGATCGTCGCCACCCTGTTCCCGTTCGCGCTGGGCCCGGAAGAAGCGCTGTTGCAGCGGATCGCCGGCGGCGTGGTGCTGGTCACCGTGCTGCTGGCCATGCTGCTGGCGCTGGATGCGATGTTCCGCGGCGATATCGAAGACGGCTCGCTGGAACAGCTGGTGCTGGCGCCGCAGCCGCTGGCGCTGATGCTGGGCATGAAGATCCTGGCGCACTGGATCACCACCGCCCTGCCGCTGATCGTGATCGCCCCGCTGCTGGCCGGCATGCTGCACCTGCCGGGCGCGGCGATGTCCGTGCTGCTGCTGGCGCTGCTGCTGGCCACGCCGCTGCTCAGCCTGCTCGGCGCCATCCTGGTGGCGCTGACGGCCGGCACACGACGCTCTGGTATGCTCCTGGCGCTGATGCTGCTGCCGCTTTGCGTGCCGGTGGTCATCTTCGCCGCCGGCGCGGTTTCCGCGGCTCAACAGGGGTTGCCCTGGCTCGCTCCCGTCGCCTGGCTGGGCGCCGCGCTGGCCATGGCCCTGGTGCTCGCGCCGCTGGCCTGCGCCGCCGCCCTACGTATCGCCCTGGATGCCTGACACATGGCCAACTGGATTCCGCTGTGGCTGCACAAGCTCGGCTCGCCGCCGATCTTCTACCGCTTCGCCGGCACCCTGCGGCCGTGGGCGCTCGCGCTGGCGCTGCTGCTGGGCATAGCCGCGCTGTACGGCGGCCTGGTGCTGGCGCCGGCCGATTACCAGCAGGGCGACGCCTACCGCATCATCTTCATCCACGTGCCCAGTGCCTGGATGAGCCTCTTCATCTACGGCGTGATGGCGCTGGCCTCGTTCATCGCCCTGGTGTGGCGGATCAAGCTGGCCGAAGTGGTGGCGATGGAATCGGCGCCGATCGGCGCGGCCTTCACTTTCGTCACCCTGGTCACCGGCTCGCTGTGGGGCAAGCCGATGTGGGGCACCTGGTGGACCTGGGACGCGCGCCTGACTTCCGAGCTGGTGCTGCTGTTCCTGTACCTGGGCGTGATCGGCCTGTACCACGCCTTCGAGGATCGCCGGCAGGGCGCGCGCGCCGCGGCCTTCCTGGCCCTGATCGGCATCGTCAACGTGCCGATCGTGCATTTCTCGGTGAACTGGTGGAACACGCTGCACCAGGGTTCCACCGTGCGCATCCTCGGTCCGTCGAAGATGAGCGGCGACATGCTGTGGCCGCTGCTCACCATGATGGCCGCCACCAAGTTCTATTACATCGCCAGCCTGTTCGGCCGCGTGCGCGCCGACCTGCTGGCGCTGGAAAGCGGCAAGGACTGGGTCAAGCAGATCGCCGAAGCGGAGGCGGGCCCATGAGCCAGTTCTTCGCCATGGGCGGCTATGCCGCCTACGTGTGGCCGGCGTATGCGGTGTTCTTCATCGTCTTGATCGCCGATTTCCTGGCGCCGGGCATCCGCCGGCGCCGCCAGCTGCGCGAACTGCGCGCCCGCCTGGCGCGCCAGGGCGCGCGCCAGCAACGCAACCCCACGCCGTCGTCCTGACACTTACGCTGATTGGGCGACGCAGAGCTATTCCATGAACCCCACCCGCAAACGCCGACTCACCATCGTGCTCCTGGTTCTCGCCGCCGCCGTCGTGGCCATCGGCCTCACGGTGTTCGCCCTGCAGCAGAACATGAACTACCTGTTCACCCCCAGCCAGGTGCAGTCCGGCGAGGCCGGCCAGTACAAGAACTTCCGCCTGGGCGGCATGGTGAAGGCCGGCTCGATCCAGCGCGCCAACGATTCGCTCAAGGTCACCTTCACGGTGATCGACGCCACCGGCGCGATGCCGGTGGAATACAACGGCATCCTTCCGGATCTGTTCCGCGACAATCAGTCGGTGATCGCCACCGGCCATATGGACAACGCGCGCTTCATCGCCACCGAAGTGCTGGCCAAGCACGACGAGACCTATATGCCGAAGGAACTGAAGGACGCCATGGCCAAGGCGCACCAGGGCAAACCCATCAACGAAGCCGCCGCGCAGGACAAGCCGCGATGACGCCGGAACTGGGGCAACTGGCGCTGATTCTCGCTTTGCTGCTGGCGCTGGCGCAGGGCGTGCTGCCGCTGCTCGGCGCCTGGCGCGGCAACGGCGCGCTGATGGCGGTGGCGCGTCCCGCCGCGGCCGGCCAGGCGGTGTTCGTGGCGATGGCCTTCGGCGTGCTGAGCTGGGCCTTCCTGCATTTCGATTTCTCGGTGCGCTACGTCGCCGACAACTCCAACCTCGCCCTGCCCTGGTATTACCGGCTGGCCGCGGTGTGGGGCGCGCACGAAGGTTCGCTGCTGCTGTGGATCTTCATCCTCAACCTGTGGACGGTGGCGCTGGCCGCGTTCAGCCGCAAGCTGCCGGACGTCTTCGTGGCGCGCGTGCTCGGCGTGCTCGGCCTGGTCGCGGTGGGCTTCCTCGCCTTCATCGTCTTCACCTCCAACCCGTTCGAGCGCCTGCTGCCGATGCCGCCGGATGGCGGCGACCTGAATCCGGTGCTGCAGGATCCGGGCATGACCTTCCATCCACCCGTGCTGTACATGGGCTACGTGGGCTTCTCGGTGGCGTTCGCGTTCTCCATCGCCGCCCTGCTCGGCGGCGAACTGGAACAGGCCTGGGTGCGCTGGGCGCGGCCGTGGACGAACGTGGCCTGGGGCTTTCTTTCCGCGGGCATCGTGGCGGGCAGCTGGTGGGCCTATGCGGAACTGGGCTGGGGCGGCTGGTGGTTCTGGGATCCGGTGGAGAACGCCAGCTTCATGCCGTGGCTGGTCGGCGCGGCGCTGATCCATGCGCAGGCGGTGACCGAGAAGCGCGGCGCACTGCGCGCGTGGACCATCCTGCTGTCGATCTTCGCCTTCTCGCTGTCGCTGCTGGGCACCTTCCTGGTGCGCTCCGGCGTGCTTACGTCGGTGCATGCGTTTGCGTCCGACCCGAAGCGCGGCCTGTTCATCCTGTGCTTCCTCGCCGTGGTCGTCGGCGGCTCGCTGCTGCTGTACGCGCTGCGTGCGCCGAAGGTGGCCGGCGGAAAACCTTTTGGCGTGGTGTCGCGCGAAACCGCCATCCTGATCGGCAACCTGATGCTGACCGTGGCCGCGGCGATGGTGCTGCTGGGCACGCTGTTCCCGCTGCTGGGCGATGCGCTGAACCTGGGCAAGATTTCGGTGGGCCCGCCCTACTTCGGTTTCCTGTTCACCCTGCTGATGATCCCGATCGTGCTGCTGCTGCCGTTCGGCCCGTATCTGCGCTGGGGTGACAAGGGCGGCCTGCCGCCGCTGAAGAACGTGGCCGTGCGCGCAGGTCTCGCTGCCGTGGCCTGCGCCATCGCCGCGGCCTTCGCCACCGGCTGGGAACTCAAGGCCATCGCCGGCACCGCCGCTGCCGTGTGGTGCTGCGTCGGCACCCTGCTGTACGTGATCAAGCGCTGGCGCGAGATGCCGGCGGGCCGCCGCTATCCGGCGGAGATGGCCGGCATGCTGCTGGCGCATTTCGGCGTGGGCGTGTTCCTCGCCGGCGTGCTGCTGACCGAAGCGTTGAGCGTGGAGCGCGACGTGCGCATGGCGCCGGGCCAGATGCAGACCATCGGCGGCTACGACTTCCGCTTCGACGGCGTGCACGTCGCCGACGGCCCGAACTGGCAGGGCGATCAGGGCACGGTCACCGTCATGCGCAACGGCCGCGAGATCGCGGTGATGCATCCGCAGAAGCGCACCTATACGCGCGGCCAGGTGCAGACCGAATCGGCGATCGATGCGGGCGTCACGCGCGACCTGTACGTGGCGCTGGGCGAGCCGATGGACCGCAACGACCCCGAAGGCGCCTGGGCGCTGCGCCTGTATCACAAGCCGTTCGTGCGCTGGATCTGGGCCGGCGGCCTGCTGATGATGCTGGGCGGTTTCTTCAGCGCGGCGGACAAGCGCTTCCGCCTGCGCCGCGAGGCTGAGGCGAAGCTCGCCGCGCCGGTGCAGGAGTCGCACGCATGAGCCGGCTGGTTCCGTTCTTCGGTTTCCTGCTGCTGGTGGCGCTGTTCGGTTTCGGCATCTGGTGGAACACGCGCCACGACCAGCGCGAAGTGCCCTCGCCGCTGATCAACAAGCCCGCGCCGGCGTATGCGCTGCCGAAGCTGGACGACCCCGCGCAGACGGTGACGCGCGAGGCCATGCTCGGCAAGCCTTACCTCATCAACGTGTTCGCCAGCTGGTGCGTCGCCTGCGGCGAGGAGCACCCGGTGCTGATGAGCGAAGGCCAGCGCATCGGCGTGCCGCTGGTGGGCTACAACTACAAGGACGAGCCGGACGAGGCCAAGGCCTGGCTGGCGCGCCACGGCAATCCCTACGGGCTGGTCATCGCCGACCGCGAAGGCCGCACCGCCATCGACTTCGGCGTGTACGGCGCACCGGAAACCTTCCTGGTCGATGCCAAGGGCGTGATCCGCTACAAGCGCATCGGGCCGCTGACGCCCGAGGTAATCGAGCGCGAACTGAAGCCCGCGATCGCCGCGCTGCGCAAGGAAGCGCCATGAGCGCCGCGCTCCGCCGTGTGGTCTTCGCACTGGCCTTCGCGCTTTGCTGCGGCGTGCTGAGCGCGCAGGCGATCGACCCGCTGCCGTTCAAGGACCACGCCGAGGAAACCCGCTTCCAGCACCTCACGCGCGAACTGCGCTGCCTGGTCTGCCAGAACGAAAACCTCGCCGACTCCAACGCCGACCTGGCGCGCGACCTGCGCCACCAGGTGTTCGACCTGATGCGCCAGGGCAAGAGCGACTCCGAGATCAAGCAGTACCTGGTCGACCGCTATTCCGACTTCGTGCTGTACGACCCGCCGGTGCAGGGCAGCACGCTGCTGCTGTGGTTCGGCCCCCTGGCCATCCTGCTGGCCGGCGCTGCGGTGGTGGTGGTGACCATCCGCCGGCGCAGCCGCGCGCAGGCGCCCGCCACCGCCAGCACCGGCGCGAACGACCGCAGCCCGACCGACGAAGGGGACGATTGGTGAAGCCCGTTTTCTACCTGGCCGCCGCGGCAATGATCGCCGTGGCGCTCGCCCTGCTGCTGGTGCCGCTGATCCGCCAGGGCCGCCGCCAGGGCCGCCCGCGCGGCGTCTTCGTGCTGTCCCTGCTGGTGGCCTTCGCGCTGCCGCTGGGCGCCGTGGGCCTGTATCTGCTGATCGGTACGCCGCTGGCGCTGAACGGTGTGCAGAAACAGCCCGAGGCGATGTCGATCGAGCAGGCCGTGGCCGAACTGCAGACGCATCTGCAAGCCGAGCCGAAAGATGCCCAGGGCTGGCTGCTGCTGGCGCAGACCTACGCGACCATGCGCAAATCCGCCGAAGCGCGCGATGCCTACGACCACGTGCTGAACCTGCAGGCGGACAACACCGCCGCGATGGTGGGCTGGGCCGAGTCGGATTCGATCGCGCGCGAAGACCACCGCATCGAAGGCCGTTCACTCGAACTGCTCGAACGCGCCGTGCAGCTGGAACCGGACAACCAGCGCGGCCTGTGGCTGCTCGGCATCAGCCAGTTCCAGCACGACCGCTATGCGGAAGCCGCAACCACGTGGCGCAAGCTGCAGCCGATGCTGGAACCCGGCTCCACCGTGGCGAAGGCCGTGGCCGAACAGATCGCCGTGGCCGATACGCGCGCGGGCAACCCGCCGGCGCCGCAGGGAATGCCGGTGGCGGCGGATGGCCCCGCGCTGCAAGTGCAGGTCACGCTGGCGCCCGCGCTGAAGGATCAGGTGAAAGTGGGCGAGACGCTGTTCGTCTACGCCCGCGCCGAACAAGGCCCGCCGATGCCGCTGGCCGTGGCCCGGCTGGACGCCGCCGCCCTGCCCGCCACGGTGACGCTCACCGATGCGATGGGCATGACGCCGCAGCTGAAGCTGTCCTCCGCCGCGCGCGTGTTCGTGGGCGCGCGCATCAGCCGCAGCGGCCAGGCCATCGCGCAGACCGGCGACCTGGAAGGCGACGCCGGCGTGGTCGAGGTGGCCAGCAAGGCGCCGATCAAGATCGAAATCGACAAGGTTCACTGATGAGCCAGGACGCGCGGCAGTATTTCAGTCTTCCCTCCCCCTTCCGCATGAAGCGCGGCGGCGAGCTGCATGGCGCGCGCGTGGCCTTCGAGACCTGGGGCACGCTGAGCGCGGCGCGCGACAATGCCCTGCTGATCCTCACCGGCCTGTCGCCTAGCGCGCATGCGGCGGCGAACGAGACCGATCCTTCGCCGGGCTGGTGGGAGGCGATGATCGGGCCGGGCAAGGCGATCGACACGGATCGCTGGTTCGTGATCTGCGTGAATTCGCTGGGCAGCGACAAGGGCTCGACCTGCCCGGCGTCGATCGATCCGGCCACGGGCGAACCGTATCGCCTGAGTTTCCCCGAGCTGGCGCTGGAAGACGTGGCGAACGCCGCGCACGGCGCGGTGACGTCGCTGGGCATCGAGCAGCTCGCCTGCCTGGTCGGCTGCTCGATGGGCGGCATGAGCGCGCTGGCCTACATGCTGCTGCACCCCGGCAGCGTGCGCACGCATATCAGCGTGGACACCGCGCCGCAGGCGCAGCCGTTCGCCATCGCCATCCGCTCGCTGCAGCGCGAGGCGATCCGGCTCGATCCGCAGTGGAACAACGGCCATTACGACGACGCGCATTTCCCGGAAACGGGCATGAGCATCGCGCGCAAGCTGGGCGTGATCACCTACCGCTCGGCGATGGAATGGAACGGCCGCTTCGCGCGCATCCGCCTGGACGCGGAGCAGCGCGACGACGACCCCTTCGGCTTCGAATTCCAGGTGGAGTCGTACCTGGAAGGCCATGCACAGCGCTTCGTGCGCACCTTCGACCCCAACAGCTACCTGTACCTGTCGCGCGCCAGCGACTGGTTCGATATCTCCGAATACGGCGAAGGCAGCATCCAGGCCGGCCTCAAGCACATCCGCGTGAAGCAGGCCCTGGTGATCGGCGTCAGCACCGACATCCTGTTCCCGCTGGAGCAGCAGGAGCAGATCGCCGAAGGGCTCGAGGCGGCCGGCGCCGAGGTGGAATTCGTGGCGCTGGACTCGCCCCAGGGCCACGACGCCTTCCTGGTCGATATCGAGAACTACAGCCGGGCCATCGGGGGCTTCCTGGGCCGTCTCTGAACGCCCCGGACGCCGCCCCGCCCCGGGGCTGGTAAGATCGGCCCTGTCGCAACGCCTTTCCCGAGAATCACATGCTTACCGTGGAATTCCCCGGCTGTCGCAAGCTCATCGACGCCATCGACACTGCCGTCAGCAAGCCCAGCACGCACGAGATCACCGACAGCCTGCGCAACAGCCTGTGCCAGCTGATCCGCGGCCAGGAAGTGAAGCTGCCCGACTGCGTCTTCGAAACCATCGAAGGCCGCTACGCCCGCCGTGAGCTCTACCGCAGCGAAGACCACGACTACTGCGTGGTCGCCATGACCTGGGGCCCCGGCCAGGGCACCCCCATCCACGACCATTGCGGCATGTGGTGCGTGGAAGGCGTCTGGAGCGGCGCCCTGGAAGTGGTGCAATACGAGCGCCTGGCCGGCGAGAACGACCAGTGGCGCTTCCAGCCCGTCGGCTCGATCCAGGCCGGCCCCGGCTCCGCCGGCAGCCTGATCCCGCCGCACGAGTACCACACCATCCGCAACCCCAGCGACGACGCCGTCGCCGTGAGCCTGCACATCTACTCCGGCCCCATGACCCACTGCGCCATCTTCAAGCCCGTGGTCGGCGCCACCCAGTGCTACGAGCGCACCGACCGCCAGCTGGGTCTCGACCCGGTCCACTGAAGCCGGCATAATTACCCGCTTGCAATGCCGGTGTGGCGGAATGGTAGACGCGGCGGACTCAAAATCCGCTTCTGGCGACAGAGTGGAGGTTCGAGTCCTCTCACCGGTACCAAGAGGATGTCCAAGGGACGTCCGACAGAGTCCAGGAAACTCAAGAAAAGCCCGCAAATATGCGGGTTTTTTTATGCCTGTTGTCCAGCCGTGTCCAAGGGCGTCTCCCGGAATCTCGCCACCTTTGGGGATATCCAGGCTGCTCAGCCCTAGGCGCTGGAATGGGATATGCCAATGATGAGATAGCCGGCCACGGCTTCCGCAGCATGGCGGCCACCAGGTTCAATGAGATGGGCTGGAATGCCGACGCCATCGAGCGCCAGCTAGCTCACGCGAAGTCCAACAACGTCCGCGGGGCTTACACTCACGCGGCCCAGTATCTCGATAAGCGCAAGCGGATGATGCAGGCTTGGACTGACTACCTGGCTGGCTTAAGAGCCGGCAGCAAGGTAGTGGCAGTTAAGCGGGAGAACCGCTAATAGTTATTCACCCGTCCAGCATAGAGAGAACTATGAAGTTCAGAGCAATCGCTGCTGCGGCTATCTTGCTCTTGGCCGCCACTCCCTCGATGTCCGCGGGGTATCGAACCATTCCTGTCCGCGGCGTTGGAGAGGAGGACTGCGGCGTATGGGTGGGACATCGGAAGATCCCGAATGATCCCAATGCCCTGGAAATGGAGGCATGGGTCAACGGCTTCATGACGGCAGCCGACCTCTATAGCAACGACGGAGATACGAAAGTGTCCCGGGAAGGCATGCTCGTCTGGATGGACCGGTATTGCCAGCGCAGGCCCCTGGATCAGGTATACCGTGCTACCCGCAACTTGATCTATGAGCTGAAACATCCGGAGGATGCGACCTCAACCCAGCAATCGGATTGAGCTGCTACGGGCTGCACACCACTCGCCTGCTAGAACGCCAGACTCCTCCTATGGTGACCCTGCCAAGAGATCTACCGCCTGCCATGGCAGACCTATAGCAGACATCTAAGGATCATCACTACCGCGGACACATCTGCGCATAAGATCTAGCCAAGCGATCGATCGGCCGAACATGCATCAGCCTCGGGCGCGGAGCCGGTGCCTATGAGGTCGCATCTCCACGAAGAGTCCGATCATAGAGGTGCCTGAAGTAGTCGAAGATATCCATGCCTCCGTAGTGGCAGGTCGCCACAATCGCCGCGGTGGGGCTACCGTATTTGCTCACAAGGTCTTGAAAGGCCTTTTCCGCATTCGCTTTCGCAGGAGCAAAGGTGTCTTCGTACTTCTTGCGAGCGATGCCGTCAGCGCCCGAGGACGTAGCGCCTCTCGATTGCAGCGTCCGATAGAGAATATCCGCTTGCATTCTGGCCGCTGACGAGAAACCCGCAGATCTTTCCAGGGAGATTTCTTCATCGATAGTCATAAATTTTGACCATCGATGCTTTCCAATAGCCACATCGCCACAACTTGTGGCGTTCGCCATGGGCACGACTAATAGTAGTGCTATTAAGGCCGAAACCCTGACAACCCAATTCATACGTTCCCGCTCAGTCCCTTTGCAGGGGGAAATCCTATAGCCAGCTTCGGCTAATTGGCACTACCCCGTCCAACCATTTCAGGCATAGGATCAGAGCTGTCTGGCTGCAATGGCCCGGCCATCACAGGGAAACAACTCATGCGCAAACTCAGCATCTTGCTGGCGGGCTGCTTGTTGACTCTTTCCTTTGCTGCCAATGCCAGGGGTGGTAGCCATAGCAGCGGATCGTCGGTGCACTACTCCGGCTCCCATCACACCACCAGCCATGGCGGTCACTACTCCGGCGGCTCCGGTTCATCCCATCGCGGCGGCAGTTACCGCAATACCCGCACGAGCAATCGCTACGGCAAGCACGGGCACTGATTAACAAGCGCACATCGCCGGAGAATGACATGGCGCATCACAACTTCTGAGATGTCCACGGCAGGCGCTGCCGCCGGGGCCTATGAATCTCTCGAAACCCGCTTAATAGCGGTTTTTTTTGCTTATCGTGTGCCATCCGCTACCCAGGGAAGCCGCACACTCTGACGGTACTCACAAGCAGTAATGCTGGCCCCTGAAACAAAAAAGGGCGGCCTCTCGGTCGCCCTTCGGTTCGAAGCAAATTGATCTATCCGCCGTACAGCGTGACAAAGGCGATTACGCCTAGGCCAATGCAAAGCAGGCTGAGCAGCTTTGCCGCGAAGGACATCCGCACTCCGCTGCGAAGCCGCTCCTCGTAGAGCTCAGGAAGCGTCTTCGCCAGGCCACGCCACGACCTGTTCAACAGGTGCGCCCCGAGCCAGCCGGTAAGACTGGCCACGAACAGCAGATCGATGCGCCTTGAGGGCGGTCCTATCGCCGCTGCGATAAGGCAGGCGGCGATGCAGAGAATGGCTAGTGAGAACACCCATTCGCTGCGCCTATCCGGAAGTCCAAGCCATTGAGCGATCATCTACAAATCCTCAATTGAAACAGCCGTCACCTTGCTGCGAAGGTCATCCAGTTAACTCAGATAACGAGACGTCGAAAGCAGCATAGAAACCTATCAAGCAGCGCCGGCTTGAACGAATCGTCAGGTGCCGTGCGATGACAAGAACTTGCACATGACATAAGCATCCACCAGACCCAGCTACTGATGGCGAAGTTGCCCCGTATTGAACTGCAACACCTTCTTCTCCACAAAGTGCGAGGAGGCAACCACCAGGCAATTGCACATCACGCCCGACTCGCCCGAACACTCAGCCACCAATCATCGGGCCTGCCCATGCAACGACGTACCTCGCCAACTATCCAACCGGCGCCTGCGATCGCGGACCGCAAGTCGGACTCGCGCCAGTACGTCTCGACATAACGCCGCGATGATGCAGTGCTGCCATGTGCGGACACACTCTCGCCATCGCCATCTCTGACTGAAACGTGTAGTGGACCGCCGGTTCGGGTTGCGCCTGCAAGCCGTCGAAGCACCGTGGCGAAATCCTCGCGCGCCACATGAATCAGGCAGGCGCAGGCCCAGATGCCGTCATAGGGCGAATCGGGACGCTGGGGGTCGGCCAGGTCGTCGGTCAATGGATCCAACGGGTCGGCCTCAAAACCATTGCGGCGAAGCAGTTCGACGAAACCGTTCGAAACATCGGTGCGACGGACGTTGATTCCCCTCAGCTCAAGCGCAAGCGCATCGCGTCCGCCGCCGCTTCCGATCTCCAGCACTCTTCCGGAGCCACCCAGCGCGGTCACAAACGCATCGATTTCGATAGCGACCCATGGGGGCATGGCCGCGGCCTCGGCAGCGTACTCCGCCGCGGCCATGTCATAAGACCTCACGGTATCCCGGTCGGTACTCATCCTTAGCTCCCATGATTAAGAGAACGCGGCAGAGGAGAGGCTCATCAGCTTCTCTCACGAATTTTAAGTGTCGGCCTTGGAGGCACAGAAATGTTCATACGCGCCGCAAACAGAAAGCCCCCTCTTTCGAGGGGGCTTTTTTATTCAGAACCTGATCGACCATCAGCCGCCGGGACCCGGCACGCAAATCCAGGTCCATACCCCATTCTCTTTCACCCGCACCGCCGTCCACCCTTCCGGACAAACCGGCGCATTCGCATAAGGCTGGTGTATCCCACCACCTGCCGGGGCGACATCGCCCGCCTGCACGGCAAACACGATGGCGGCCAGCGCCAAGGCACCCAAGATCCTTTTCATTGGTGTCCCCTCTTGATGAGCAGCGCTGCGTGAGGCTCCTCCAGCCCAGGGAGCGCTGCGGTCCCGTGGGCTAAGTGGCGAAGCTAGATCAAAGGGCGTGATCGTGCAATCTTGGCGATGATGGCGTGGTCAGATTGGGGCATCTACCCGCGAAGTTCAGCGCAGACAGGGGGAAAACGGCATGTCCGAAGGCTCGCTTCATCGCAGTCGTATCGCGTCCATCGACCTCCTGCGCGGCGTCATTATCGTGATCATGGCGCTGGACCACTCGCACGATTTCTTCGGCAGCCTCACCGCGCAGCCGACCAATCTCGACACCACCACGCCCGCCCTGTTCTTCACCCGCTGGATCACGCATATCTGCGCACCGGTGTTCTTCCTGCTGGCGGGCACCAGCGCCGCGCTCACCCTGCGGCGCATGTCTAAACCCGCACTTGCTCGCTTCCTGCTTACCCGCGGGCTTTGGCTGCTGTTTCTCGATGCTGTGGTCATGCGCTTCGCGCTGCAGTTCAACGTCGATTACCACGTGACCCTGCTGGTGGTGCTGTGGGCGCTGGGCTGGGCGATGATCGTGCTGGCGGGACTGATCTGGTTGCCGCGATGGTTTATCGCCGCATTCGGCCTGGTGCTGATCGCGGGACATAATGCGCTGGATAACGTAGACGCCGCGCAGTTCGGCGCGTGGGCGCCGCTATGGCATTTCCTCCATCAACCTGGGCCCTTGTTCGCTACCAGCGACCGGCTGATCTTCGCCGCTTATGTGCTGGTGCCGTGGATCGGCGTAACAGCGATGGGTTATGTATTAGGCGCGATCTACGAATGGCCGGACCGCGCCCGACGTTCGCTGCTGCTTTGGCTGGGGATCGCACTGATCGTGGGTTTCGTCGCGCTGCGCTGGTGGAACGTCTACGGCGACCCGCTGCCCTGGAGCGCGCAGAAGACACCGCTGTTCACGCTGATGTCGTTTGTCGATACCAACAAGTACCCGCCGTCCCTGCTGTTCCTGATGATGACGCTGGGCCCGGCCCTGCTGCTTCTATGCCTGTTCGAACGCGGGGTGCCCGCCTTGCTTCGCCCGGCGCACACCATCGGCCGGGTGCCGCTGTTCTTCTACATCGTGCATTTCTATCTGATCCACGCGCTCGCGGTCGTAGCGTGCTGGATGCGCTACGGAACGGTGGCGAATATGTTCCAGTCGCCGGATATCGCGCATTTTCCGTTTACCGCGCCGCCCGGCTGGGATTTCGGATTACCGGTGGTTTATCTGGTCTGGGTGCTGGTCGTGGTGTCGCTTTATCCACTGTGCAAATGGTTTGCGGGTGTGCGGCAGCGCCATCGCTGGTGGTGGCTCAGTTATCTGTGACCCATAAAAAAGCCCGCAAAGATGCGGGCTTTTTGCAGGCCGTCGCGAATCCGCCGGAACTCAGGGATTCCGCAACTCCGCCACCTTCTTCACGTCGATGTACTTCGTCATGCCCGTCAGGCTCTTCTCGACGTCCTGATTGAGAAACAGCTCGCGCCCCGCCACCTGCCCCAGCGCCTGGAAGCCCTGCTGCATGGCCATGTCGCCCTCGTTCTTCAGCGCGGCCTTCGCCTCGTCCTTGCAGGTCTCGGTCAGCAGGCGGCTGAACAGCTGCGCCATGCGGGCATTGGCCTTGTCGACCTGGTCCTCGGACACCGAACCCATGGGCGCCACCGACGGGTGCCGCGACATCGCCGCGAACATCCACTGCACGATCACCACGTGGTCATCCATCGTGCTCTTGCCGACCAGGCATTGCGACAGTTTGTCGGTATACGGGCCGGCCTGCGCCACGCCGGACAGCAGCAAGCCTGCTGCCAGCAGCATCATTCGTAGTTTCATAAATCCCCCTGTAAGTGCTTTCCTGCTTCAAGGGCAGCCGTCCCTTCCCTTCGAGAAGTGAACCTGCCCCCGTCTCCGACGCTTCCGGGCCGTGATATCGGCCGGACTTTGTGAATCTTGCAGAACTACCGAAAGCGCAGCAAGAGCCTTCGCTGATTGCTCCTATCGTAGCCAGGCCGTTATCGCGCAAGGCCTTGCCGGGCGACTGCCCATTGGATTGAGGCGCAAGATCAAAGCGAGACTTGGCGACGGGAGGCAAAAACCTTTTGCGGAACCAGACTTTTCCTAAGAACGTGCTCAGTCCCCACCTCCAGAATTCGCCGCACCCGGAGGAAATGGCCATGCACCCGGCAATCAACGGGCGCCCCACCCAGAGCGAGCTGAGAAACCTGGCCCTGGCCATCGGCGTGGCCATGCACCTGGACGCCGCCCTGCCCCTGCTGCCGGAGCAGCACGAAGCCGCCGAGTCCCTGCGCCAGGCGCAGAAGTCGGCGATGAAGCTGGTGCGTTATCTGCGGGCCGCCTTGCCCGACAACGGCGAAGCCGGCGCCTGAACGCCGGCGCCCGCCTGCGTCATTCCGCGATACGCGTGGTCTGCACGTTGACCACGCGCCAGACCGCTCCCTCTTTCACATAAGTGTCGGTGTACCGGTAGTGCGAGCGGAACGGCTTGCCCTGGTAGGTGCCGTGCATATCGGTGCTGCCGTTGAGCAGGGCGGTGTTGCCGTAAATGCGGATGGTGAAGTCCTCGACGGTGTACGGCTCGATCACCAGGTCCGGCGAAGTGAGGTTCTGCAGGAACTGCGCCTTGTCGGCCGTGGCGCCGTCGCTGCCGATCTGGAAGAACGTCTCGGACATATTCCTTGCGATAGCCTGCCGGTCTTTCTTGACGATGGCCGTATCCCAGGCGTCGGCCTGCGCTTTCAGCTGGGCGTGAAGATCGGTGGAATCCTTGGCGATGGCGGGCATGGAGGCCAGCAGCAGGACCAGGCAGGCGGTTCTTAGGATCACCATCGGATAGCTCCCGAGCGGAAGTTCAGAGTGAGAGGACACCTTGGCGCCGCCTTCCCCTGCCGCGCCCGCCGCCGAGCTTAGTCGATCGCGGCGGGCTTCCGTTGCCGCCAAGGAAAAAGCCCGGCGCGAAGCCGGGCTTTCCGATCGGCCGGGCGGGATGCGGTGACCTATTTGCCGAAGTGCTTGCGCACCGCGGCCGCCGATACGCCGACCGCCTTCACCGCCGCTTTCAACTCCTGCTCGGTGCAGCTGAACGCCTTGCACCAATAGCGCACTTCCCAATCCTCATGCACGTTCACCCTGGCCGCATCCTGCGGGCCGCGCTTGCTCAGATCGTCAGACATGGGCTTCTCCGATCGTGGGTGGCCCTAGCGGCGCGGCGATGCGATATCGCGCGCCTAGGGCCAGGCGGAGTGTTCGCCGCCGGCCCTGCCCGTGTCTTTAGTGCAAATCCGAAAATGCATGCCGGCGGCTCGATCGAAGACATGTCGCCGCTGCAGCGGCTATCGATCGCTACGGAGTGACTTACGTAGACGGCGTAATCCCCGCTCCATACGGATTCACCGACATCGCATCGAGCTGGCCGATCATGCTGGCCGACAAGGTCGGCGTGGGATTCGCCGGCGCCTGCGAGACGCAGCCGATGGTTCCCTTCTGAGTGTTGCCGGCCTTGACCGAGGCTGCTGCGTCGGCGGCGTAGCCGGCGGCCTCCCTGGCGCAATCGGCCGCGTAACCGGCCGCCTGCCGGTTGCTTACCGTCGGCTCTCTCGCCGCCGCCGCCGCGGCCCGGCCCGCGGCGACCTGCGAGGCAGCGGCCGCGCGCTGCGCCTGCGCCGCTGCCGCTTCCGCGGCACAGGCATCGGGTTCGGACTTGGCCCGCTTGGCGGCTTCAGCGGCGATATCGGCCTCGCCAGCGGCATCCCCCAGGCCTTCGAGCACGTCTTTCTCGGCCGCGGTGCAGGGGCGGTGCTCGATCACGTCGGTGCACTCGTCCTGCTGCGCGTTCGCCGCCTGATTCGCGGCGTTGGCGGCATCGCTGGCGGCGTTCGAGCCGCTCGAACCGGATACGGAACCGACCATGGCGGACATCTCCTGATGACGGAGATTCCACCCTAGCGGCTGTGCATCGGAGGACACACTGGGGCATACCCTAGGGTCGGGCCGGCCGGCGGCGCTTAGCAGTCACCAGCAGCACTCAGAGCTGGCCTCCTGGAACGTGAGTGCGATGGGAATAGATATCGTCAGGCGAAGCTTTCGAGCCCGTATCCTGAAGCTCGTTCTCGAAGACCATCCACGATTGATTGTCGACGGAGACGGCGTACCAGTTGCCTTCGGCCGTTGGCGAAATGCCCAGAATGACGCCGCACTTTCCATCGATCACGCCGTTCTGAGGCGCCCTCGAATTCACCCTGACGATGCTGAATAGTTCCATGGTCACTTTGGGGTCGCCCTCCGCCCTATCTGGTCAATACAAACTCCGTATGAAACTTTTCAGATCGGATTTCCATTCGGGAGAGTTGGCCTTGCTGAAATAGAGACTGGACTGCTTTTGCATCGCATCTGCGCGAGAAATATCCGCCAAACGTTCCGTGCGCCTTCCAAGATGGTCGAAAAGGAAGAACACGAGATCGATGCTTTGGGCATGGTTTGCACTCAGCAACTTCCAGGTAATCTTTTCGTCCTCCACAAAGTAGAGATCTGTCTCAACGGGATATCCGGATATCGACCAGCCTGCACGCTCAAGTGCATCCTGGAGATCGATCATTCTTGCGCGCGTCATCAGCAGCTCTCTCCGAATCCTTCGACCGGCTTGTCACTACACATAGATGCAGAAATTGACGTCCTCGCCGGCGTGCAGCACGAAGGGCGGCACGTCTTCGAAGCTCGATCGGCCATCCGTTGCAGCCCCCTCTTTGGTTGCTGAAAGGCTACGGTGCCGGATAACACTTCAGAACAGGGGACTTAGGCGTCAGGCGGGCGACGCCTTGGCCATCGATCACCGCTTCCACCGCATAGACGATCACGCTGGGATCCTTTCGCAGGCTGTCCAATCCATCCGGAGGCGTTGTCTTCTCTTCGGCCTTATAGGCGGTCTCGCAATCCGGCGCCGTCGACTGGGCCAGTCCGGTGGCGCGCTTGACCAGCGCCCAGCAGCGGGCGGGTTCGCTGCGCATCGAGCAAGGGGCGACGTAGACCTTTCGATAATTCAGCAGCAGCGGGCTGTAATACCAGGGGCGTAGCTGCGGATCGCGGCGGGGCAGCATGGGCTCAATCGACGAAAGAGCATCGGCGACGTCGGCGAATACCTTTGTATTCGAGCTGTCGTATACGGCAAAACCGTCGCCACCATTGACGCCGTCATCTCCGCCAAAAAATACATAGCCCTGACGCACGCCACGGAAATGACCGCTCCAATCCCGCATATCGACAACGTGCTCACCGTCGATATTCTCCCTTCGGCAGGCTGGCTCCGCCCCGCTTGTCGAGGTGCTCACCATGGAAAGCTGGGCCGCCCCCTTGATCCCGTCCAGGCCCAATTCCTTGACCATGAGGCCTGGGTAGTACCAGCAAGAGAGCTTGGGCTGCCCCTCCTGACTGGAATCATCGGGACCGGGAGGCAGCGTGAGGTGCTGTTCGCGCAAAGGCTTGTCGAACAGTGTCGGCGCGTCGGCTGCCCCACTGCACGCACTGAAGATCAGCGACCCTACGGCCATCAGGCCAACTATCCATTTGCGCATCATGTGCATGCTCTTTTCGCGTGATGTGATCGTTCGTGCCGCCGCCGCATTGCGTAGAGCGAACCTCCGATCTGCGTGAGGCTGGTGAGATAGCCGTACCCTTCCAAATCCTCGCTCCAAAGACCTGAGCCGAGGATCCGCTCACTCTCCGGCGCCTGCCCCATCGGCAGATGATAGACGTCACCATCCTCTTCCAGAAAAACGTAAGCCGCCGATGCATTGGCGGGGTGCCATCCGGTTTGAGAAGAGGTTTCATTGATGGTGTCATCCATGTGGGATTGAAACCCCGTGGCAAGCTCCATATCAGCGATCCGTAACGACCGCTGGCGCACTCAGAAGAAAAACCGACAGATGCTCGAAGACATGCTCCATCTGAAGATGGTCGGTGAGCTGGTCGAAATCATCCCATCCGCTCGGCAACGGCAATCCAATGCCATCGATTCCGTCCACCACCACCGCACCGCCCCACGCCGTCTGCGTGGCGGAGTTTTCCAGGACGTCCCGAACCGTCATACCGGGCCATAGCTTGCCCAGATAATTGCCCTTGAATCGGCGATCGCACATCACCGAATAGATCAATCTATCTTCGCCGTAACCGATGAGGATGGTCCCGCCATCGATGGACACGACTCCGTTGCAAAGGTCGAGCGCCCGGCCATCTCCAAGGCTGGCAATGACCGCGTCGACGGATGTCCGCAGAGTGATTCCACCGAGCGACTGGCCAGCAACGATATCCGCGCTCAGTTTCATGCCACTTCCCCTGGCTGGCTCATCAAGTCGCCTCGGCGCTCTCAGTCAGCCGCAATCTCAATAAGCAGTGACCATAAAAAGCTTCCCGTCCTTGACGCCGGCTGAGATGCCTGGATAGGTCCGGGGATCGTCGTTGGGATTCCTTGGAACCGTCGACTTCCATTCGTAGAACGCATCCTCGCCCGACCCGGTCCGCTTTTCCGTGCAGCCCAGGATTTTCACCGCCTGGTCGTAACTCATGCCCTCGACGACCTTGTCCCTCTCGGCTTCGCCAAACTTGCACTTGGATGCGTTAGCGGCCTGTCCGACACTTGCGGCGAACAGGGCGCCGGCAGCGATGGCCAGACAACCTATGCTTTTCACGTTCATGCATGACTCCTGTCTTGTGATCTCGATCAGCTCGAGGCAGAAAAGGCGATGATTTCGGGCCCGAGTCTAGCTGACTTCGATCAGCTGACGGGCGCCAAACTACGTAGTTCACAGCATTTGGACTGAGTTAGATCTGACGCCGGCCGCGGCCAGCGCCGCATCAACCTTGGTGCACGTAATCCTCATACTCCCAGGCGAAATACCGCTGCAACACCGCACACGATTCTTCCCAGGTGTCCCGCGTGCATTCTTCGAGGATGTCTTCGATCGCGCGTCTGAGCAGCTTGTAGTCGAACTTGTCGACCACCAGCACACGGTGCCCGGTGATCAGGAAACCACTGCCCCGGCGACGCAGGGCCTCGGGTGTCGCCATTTTCACGTAGAAGAGATTGCTGCCCTGTTCTCCGTCGCTCATCGCGATGTCGAGATCGAGCGTGGTGTAGGTTTCCTCAAGCGTTCGGGGACGCCATTGGTCGAGTGGATCGGTCATTGCCGATGACATCTCTCGCAGGATCAGGCGCCGCCGGGTCATGCAACACCCGCGAACTTGCCGTCTTCGATGACGAAGAGGGCGCCCTTGAAGGCCGGGTGCGAGCGCTGGATCTCTTGAAGAAGATCGAGATCCGCTGAATGGAATTCGATCTCGCCGCCGGCGCCGAAGGATGGGGTGCACACCAGTGTCGCGTCCACGGGATCAATCCATAACGTCGATATGTCCATGCTTGATGATCGCCGATGCTTCATTGAAGCATCAAGCTTCGCGAAGCCAACTCGCCCAGGGCGATGGCCAGGTGCGGCTTAATGTGCAGGTAAGATGGCGTCCGCGAGAGGGGCGACAGGCCGAGCTGGGCTGATTCGGAAGCACCGCGGATTTCCCCGGCCAGGCCATGGTGTGTCGACACACAGAGGATGTGTTTGTGGACGTTTTCGATCTAACTCAAAACCCCGGCCTGATCAGTCCGGCCTATCTCTTCTTTATCGCCTTCGCGATGATCGCCCTGAGCATGGTGGGCTTCACGCTGTATCTGGCCCATCTCGGACGAAAAGGCGCCTGGTTCTACCTTCTGGTTTCCCTGGCCATCACGGTGGGCGCCTGCTGGGCGCTGCTACACGAGATCCGTCATGTCGGCGCGGTAAAGGCACGGGTTCTGAGTGGAGACTTTGCCCGCGTCGAGGGCTGCCTCGATCTGTTCCATCCGGGACTTGCCTCATCGAGCGAGTCCGATTCCGGCAGGGAGCAATGGTCCGTTGCCGGACACCTGTTCGATTACGGGCCGGATGAAGTTCGGCTTGGCTATCATGCGACCGAACCCGGAGGTGGCATTGTCCATGCGGATTCAAGAGTCCGGGTCGGTTATGTCCGCGACAACTTCTTTGCGCGCAATGACATCGTGCGGCTTGAGGTCACTCAGCATGCGTGTCCGGCGGCGCCTGACTACGCAGAGTAGGTCGCCGAATGCGTCCGCCTTGCGACCGGATGCATCCTATTTGAGGGCGAGTTTTCTTCATCCCTCACTGCGACGACGCTAGTACGTTACGCGCAGAATGGCTGGTCCCTGTGCGCGGCTGGCGGGCTAGCGGAGAGCCCCCGGCTCTCATGCGCGCAATGAGTTGGGAACGTGTCCGGCTATTCGATATAGCGCAACGAAACTTCCTCGCCGGCGGCCAACAAGGCCAACGCGTCGTCACTCTCAAGCTCGAACAATGAATACGTGACTTCGGTTCCGCTCGTGGGCCTGCCCTGATCTAGATCCAAAGGATAGGGATTGCTGACGATGGTGAGCTTTCGAATCCCGGCAAATACCCGAATGGCCGGCTCGCCATTCAAGGTGAGGCCGTCATCGACAGAAACATACGCGTCGCCGTGATCCCGTGCCTTATGCAGCGCCTCGGCGGCGGTACCTGCCTCTATCAGAACAACGTTCTCATAAGCCACGCTCGGTCCGTGAGTTACGCCGATGCGCTTGATGCCGACGATCAAGCTTGCAGCGAACCAAGTCATGGCATTCCTATCAGATCGAATCGAACGCGAGTCGCCCCTAACTGCGTCGCGGCCCCGCCAAGGCCCGCCGTATCTCTTCGAGGAAGTCCAAGACTGTCCCCTTGTAGAGCCAAATGAACCCCATCAAGAAGAAGGTGGGGAACGAAACCATGAAGTTCTCCCATCGAGCCATCCTATGCTGCATGAGTGTGTTGTAGAGAACGTACTCCCCGTCAGCGACCAGATACCCAGCTAACAGCGCGGCGACGATGGCCGCGATCCTCGACTTCGAATCACCATACCGGGCTGAAAGCAGGAGACGGATGCTAGGCGACGCAAGAAGATAGGTGCTCACTCCCATGATCAAACTGATGCCGATATCCCAATCATCGAATCGGTACCAGCGCGCGCCAGCCGTAAGAAGAACCAGGCCCAATAGCAGAGACAAGAGCTTCCATGGCCGCATCAACTCGGCCCCGAAGCCGTCGAATGCCATAAAGAACGGGAGCAATGAGGACCTAAGCAACGTCTCTGGCATGGACTCTCACTTCCGTTGACCTGGCCTTCTTTGAATAAGGTAAAGGCCGATGGACGCGCCGATGCAAAGTATGGAAATGCCGGCGAACCGAAGCATGCTCGTAGTAAAGCTGGTTGTACCGCCTGCCTCAAAGGGGGGGAAACACAGAAATACGGCGAACACATTGAACATCAGCAACAAGAATGTACTGGCTTGCGCAGCCCACCGCCTCTCTTTCCAATGACCGATCGCAAGTAAAACGCTTGCGCCGACCACCAGGAAGGCAGGCACATGCTGTCCGCCCATCAGCTGATAGAAGGCCATCCATGCACCAACGATCAGCCACACGAAGAACATCGCCCGATTAAGTACTTTTTGATATTTCATGCGCACCTCAACGTCCGTTGCAGCCACAAGCTGAAGGTGCCCCGATACTGCTCTTGGCATCCAGATTGCCCTCAATGCCGGACTTTACTTCGTCCGTAGATGGGTAGTCGTCTCGGAAAGGAGAGGATGACGGCTGGAGCGAGTTTCGAGCGATCTTGTATCCAGCGTATCCCACGGATAGCAAGGTGGCCGCGCCGGTGCCTTGTCCACCCTTCGCCTCCTGATAAGCATAGAGGTAGTGTTCGGCATTCCTGAGAGCCTCCTCCGGCGTGCCAGGATAGGGCGGACGCTTATCTCTGTTGCGGTCCTGTCTGGCGTGACTCCATGCGTCGTCACCGTACTGACCGAGATAGGTCAGAGCCAAGCATTTCCCAAAGAAGTCGAGGCCGAGTTCGTCGACAAAGCTCAGTGGGTCCCCCCCTGCATACCCAAACGTGCTTACACCCCCACCAAGACCCATGGGATCGCTTTGAACGTAACGCCCCGTGGCGGCGTCATAGTCACGCCGGATGTTTTGCGCCAACCCGCTTTCAGAATCAAAATACTGACCAGAGAAGCGCAGATTGAAGGTGTAACCAGCCGAACTGGTCGGCGGCTTTTCGCCAAACGGATTGCCCAGATAGGACCATTGCCAAAGCATCTTGCCCGAGCCGTCCGTGATGGCGCGTGGCGTATTGAGCCCATCGGCGTGGACATAGCTCACGATGCTGGTGGTGGCGTTGGCATCCAGGATGGCCACCGGCAGATCATCGAGCCAGATGTAGTCCCGGTTGGTCGTGCCGTACTCACCGAGAACTTTGCTCTCCTCATCGTAGGTGTAACGCAGATTGCTCAACGGGGCGGTGACGCTTTTGGCAACACGCTGCCCGAGGGCGTTGTAGGTGTACTGCCCCACGATCTGGCTGTTCTGCTGGACCACCACCAGGCGATTGCGGCCGTTATAACCGTAGCCGTAGGTCTGCCCGCCGGCGGCGCTGGCCGTGGTATTGCCATTCGCATCATAGGTGCGCGCGCTGCTGCCGACGGTCGCGAGCCAATGGGTGCCGCTTTGATAGGCGTAGGCGCCACTGGCCAGGCCATTGGCTGTCTTGCCGAGACGGTCTCCCGCCTTGCTATAAGTGTAGCTTTCGTTCGTCGGTCCACTCACGCCCGCCAGGCGATAAAGCGGGTCGTAGCTATAGGTTTCGGTGGCCGGGTCGGCGCCCACGGCATTGCCGACGGCGACGATATTGCCCATCGCATTGCGCGCAAAGTGCAGGTTGAGCGCCGGGCTCACCACGTCCGTCAACGCGTAGTTCGCATCAAAGCTTCGGATGACGGCTTGTCCGTTGCCCAAGGTATAGCTGATGATCGGACCAAACGGCAGATACCGGACATTGCTTACGATGCTCCCGTTGCCAGCGAGATGCGGCGCAGAGGCCGTGACCCCGCTGATGCGCCCCAGGACATCACGGGTGTACTGCACCACGGTCTTCCCCGGGGTCTGGATACTGGCCAAGCGATCGCCCTGCGTGTAGCCATAGATGCTGCTGTCGACCTGCGTGCCCTGGACTTGGCGCTTCTGCACCACGTTGCCCCGTGCGTCATAGCAGTAGATCGTGGTCACCGATTTCTCCACCAGCCGGGTCAATCGCCCCACCGGGGAGGAATTCGCACAACCGGTGGTGCCGTTAGGCTCGTCGTAGAAGTAGGCAGCGTTGAGCGTGCTGTCCGCGTAGGTGGCGGCAGTCAAACGGTCCAATGCATCGTAGGCCATCGTCCTGACGACGCCCTTGGCATCGGTGGCCTGGATGCGATTGCCGGCGACGTCATAGACATAGGTGGATGTGCCCGTATCCGGGCTGTGCACCGCCGTGGCGTTACCCAGGCCGTCGTGGTCGTAGGTCGTGTTGAGTCCATCCGGGTCACCCACGCCCTGCAAGCGGTCTGCAGCATCGTAGACGAACACGCTTTGCGTGTTCTGGGTGGCCGTGTCGCTCCCGCTGTAGTTGTCCAGGGTGCTGATCAGCCGGTTGATGCCGTCATAGCCCAGCTTGCGCTGGATGCCCAAGGCGTCGGTGCTACGCACCAGGTTGCCATTGCCGTCGTAGCTGTCCGCGTAGCCGGCATTGAATACGGCGTGGCTCAACCCATCGGTGAGTTTGGTCAGTTGTCCCAGGAGGTTATAGGTGCGCGACAGCTGCTTCTTGACGTGACCACTGCTGTCAGCCACTTGCTCGCCCGTCTTGTTGCCCGCTGCGTCCAGCGTGTACTGAAGGGTGTTGCCTTGGGCGTCGGTGATCTTCACCAAACGATGGGCAGCGTCGTAACCGTAGGTCGTCGTCACACCATCCGGGTCCGTCACGGTCTTCACCGCGCCGTAAGGCAGGTAGCTGAAGCGTGTGATCGCCCCGCCCACGCTCTGGGACGCCAGCCAGCCGCGCGCGGTGTAGGTTCGATCTGTTGCGACGCCGTTGGCGTCGACGACGCGCGTGATGCGCCCATTGGCATCGTAGGAGGCGATGGTCGTCACATGCCCCAGGGGATCCATGACAGTGTGCAAGTCGCCCTTCTCATAGCAGGCACTCCCCGGCGTGCCGCATCCGACGGCGCTGCTTGCGAGGTAGTAGCGATAGACCGTGGTCTGCGCGTGATCCGTGCGCGGTCCCGTCGCCGTCAGGAGCAGGCCGATCTCAGGGCATTGAGTGCCGTCCACCGCGTCGCAATAAGTGTAGGTCCAGCGACGCACGCCAGCTGGCACAGCGCCGGTGGTGGCACAGGTGTAGTTACCAGCTGCGGACACGTGCATATCCATCTCGCAGTGAGCCACGGTCTCGCCCAGGGTGTTGTAAGCCCAACCTTCCCCATGGAACGGCTGATTAGTGGCGTCCGCCTCAATCTTGAACAGCGGGTTGCGCAGCGTGTGGTCCCAGGCGACCCAGGCCTCGACCTGCTGATTCGGCGAGCCGGGCAACCGCACTTCAGAGACCTTCAAGCCATCCGAGCCGTAACTTGTATAAGTGAAGTTCCCTACGAAATCCGTCTGCGATGCGGGATAGCCATTCGTGTCATAAGTACGCGTTCTCCAAGACTGCCCACACGAGGGACCGCACGGCCCGCTCACAGAGGCCGTCCGCAGCACCGCCGTCGGCGATGCAAAGCTCATCGTGGCCGTGGCCCCCAGCGGATACGTCGTGGTCGACGACCCATCGGCCTGGTAGGCGATCGAAGTGGCCCCAGCGCCACCGGCAAATTGGGTGCCGGTCGCTCGGCCACTGGCGTCGTAAGTCGTGGTCTCGAACCGCGCGCCCGACTCGTCCATGATGCCGGTCAAGGCATACGGCAAATTGGCGCCGCCGGTCTGGGCCGTCTCGTTATAGAGATAACTACGCGTGGACTGGTCGGGATACTGGACCGACGTCAGCACCCCGGTCGTCGCATCGTAGGCATACGTCAGGGCCTTCCCGTCGGGCCATGTCAGTTGGTGGAGATTCCCCGCCGCATCGTAGGCAAGACCAAGCTGCCGCCCTTCCTTGTCCGTCACAGTCAGAAGGAGCCCGGGACGAGGCGCGAGCGAGGCGCTGGTCTGGGCCGTGCTGTAGGTCAGCTGCACGCCCTTCCCCGTTTCGTCCCGCACGGATTGCAACAAGCCGTCCGGCGAATAGGTTTCGAACTGCTGGAGGTTCGCGACGAACAGCGTGTACGCCGTGGCATGGCCCTGGGCATCGTCGGTTTCTGTCAGCGTGCCGGCAATGTCGGCATCCGTGGACCAGGCACCGTTGATCTGGGTGAAGATTTCCTGCTGCCCTTCCGGGCGCACGATAATCACCCGCGGCCCGGTCAGGCCGGTGGCGGCCGAACTGAACTGCGTGACGCTGAGCGAGCGCGCATACGTGTGGCGCCAATGGGGGCCCAAGACGCTGGCCGGCGTCGCGCCGTCGCTGTTGTAGAAGCGCCGGAACGTGAGCCACGGCGTGGCCGTTGCATCGTCTTCCTGGATGAACTTGTTGCCCGTTGCGGCGTTGATCGGATCGCCCACCAATGGCGTGCCTTTGATGGCGCTGCAGCTGCCGCGCGGACCACTGTTTTCCGAACCGCCGGGATATCCCAACCCAGCGTCGCAGTCAGCGCCGCTGCCCAGGTTCTTGGCGTGATCGATGGCGCTTAACGTGCCGCGGACAAAGTACAACAACAAATAGTCACGACAATCATCATCGGGATTCAGGGTGCCGACATACGCCACCAACGGGTGCATCTGGTCATAACCGACGCTGGTCCCCGGCTCCTCACTGATTTGGACTTCGTGGTAGGGATCGTAGTAGCCGCGCGACTGAGGGCAACTCGGCTTCGACGCCAGCCACGTGTCGTAGCCATAGCATATGGGCCCATACTTCTCGGCTGCCGCCTGTGCTTCCTCGATGGTGTTGAAATTAGCGCCATCCAGATTGCCTGCGCACGGACCAATCCCCCAGTGAAACCAGTAAGGGGGACCGATGTAGTAATCCTTTCCATCGCCGGGGTTGTGGTAGATCTGCGCGGTCTGCGCCGAAGCGACGCCACAGAAGAACAGCAGTAGAACGGCGAGCACGGCGGAACGCATTCTTGTCTTCCCTGAAGGTGGCCGCGTCGCATTGACGCGGCAGTCCATCAGCATTTCTCAAACGATGCGCCACCCGCATGGTGCTCAGAGGCTCGCCATCCTGTCCTTTGGGGCCACCGTTCCCAATTGGCCAAGCAGGGGGCATTCGTGTGAGTCCCTCAGACCATCAGAACTGCAGCTCAAACCCCGCACTTTTCCCGCAGCCGGTCCCGAAGCCGTTGAGCTTCCGCGCGCTGCGCCTCGCTCGCCTGCCCATTCGAAAGGATGGCTTCCAACCTGACCCGGGATTCATCCGACCCAAACGCGGGCATCGCCGGTTGCACCTGTCGTTGAAATCCATTGCCGTTCAAGGTGTCGATCACTTTCTCAATCTGGACGAGCTTGTGGTGGCACGATCGGACACATGATCGCTTCCAGATTCTGTTGCCGACTAATCTCGAAACTCCCGTCCCGATCTGGACCGCCACTCAGCGATCCACGATCGTCTGCAAATCACCATCCAAGACCACGGGCACACCGGGCCTCGCCTCAATGCGTGTCACGGCCTGGCCGTACACCACACGATAGCTCTCATCATGATCGGCATGCAGAACGAAACGGGTGAGATGCCCGGCATGCCATGCGAGATCGACCTTTGCGCCGCCACGAACACGCACGCCCAACAGGTGTCCTTCTGGCCACTCCTTGGGCAACGCCGGAAGCACCCGGATCTCGCCTTCCTTGCTTTGAATCAACATTTCGGTGATGCCGGCGACACCACCAAAATTGCCGTCGATCTGGAACGGCGGGCACGTGTCGAACATGTTGGGCAAGGTGCTGCCCGTCAGCAGCAGCTTGAGATTGGCATACGCCTGCGCCGGGTCGCGCAGCCTCGCCCAGAGCGCGATACGCCACGCCCGCGACCAGCCCGTGCCACCGTCGCCGCGGAGCTCCAGCGTCTTTCGGGCGGCGGCCGCAAGCTCAGGCGTTCGATCCACGTCGATCCCATGCCCGGGATACAGGGCATAGAGGTGCGAGACGTGCCGGTGCGTGGGTTCGGCCTCGGGGTAATCCTCGATCCACTCCTGCAACTGTCCCCGCCGGCCAATCTGCAATGGCGGAAGACGCTTCCGCGCCTGCTCCACCTGCACACGCAAGGCCTCGTCCAGATGAAGCCTGGTGGAGGCGATGACGAAGTTGTCCAGCAGCTCATCGACGAGCTCGATGTCCATCGTGCTGCCATAGGTGAGGTGATGGGGTTCGCCATGCATCAGGTACTGGTTCTCCGGTGACGTGGAAGGGCTAGTCACCAGCTTGCCGGCCAAGGGCGTTCCAGCGGGGGTCTCCACCAAGGTGTCCAGGACAAACTCGACGGCCCCTTTCATGGCGGGATAGGCATCGCGCCGCAGGAAGGCATCGTCGCCACTGAAGCTGTAGTGGCCCCACATCTGATTGGCGAGCCAAACGCCGCCCATGGGCCAGAGTCCCCACGTGCCATCCACCGGCGTGGTGGCACGCCACAGATCAGTGTTGTGGTGCAGGACCCAGCCGCGCGCGCCATAGTGCGCGCGGGCTGTCTCAGCGCCGCTCTGGCGAAGATCCCGGATCAGGTGCCACAAGGGTTCCTGGGTCTCCCACAGATCGCCGGCGTCGGCTGGCCAGTAGTTCATTTGCAGGTTGATGTTGGTGGTCCATTTGCTGCCCCACGCGGGCATCAGGTCCTCGTTCCAGATGCCTTGCAGGTTGGCGGGCTGCCCACCTTGCCGTGACGAAGCAATGAGCAGGTAGCGACCAAACGCGTAATAGAGGGCGACCAGACCCGCATCGTCATCGTGCGCAAAGTGGCGCAAGCGTTCGTCGGTGGGCCTCTGGATGGAGGCGGCCCCCAAAGAGAGCCGGGTGCGTAAGAAGAGCGCCCGGAAATCCTCGACATGACGCTGCAGCAACGTCTCGTAAGATCGCTGTGAGGCCAGGTCGATGTGCTTCTTCGCCAGGGCCAGCGCATCGCCACTGATGTCCCGATAGTTCCGGAAGCTCGTTCCGCCACTGAAAAGCACCGTGGCGGTGGTGGCACCGGAAATCTCCAGTCTCGTCCCATCCGCGCGAACGTGGCCCGTATCGACAGAGACCTTCAGCAACGCAGCAAATCGTTCACCAGGCCTGTCCCATGAGGCGATCCAGGAATACGCAGGGTTGCTCTGCGGCTGGACCTGCCCCGTCAACTCCAGCTCGTCGCCTCCCCTGCTGGTGACCTGCGTCGAACGATGCACCGACGCCAGATCGACGCCGAAGTTGAGCGCACCCGCTTTGCTTGCGGTGAGGCGGAGCACCAGGACCTGATCGGGATAGGACACGAAGACTTCTCGCCGATACCGCACATCGCCAACGGTGTATGTGGTCCGCGCGATCGCCTCCCCCAGATCCAGGCGGTGCTCATAGGCCGAAGCGTTCGCATGCCCCGGAAAGTGCAGCCGTACATCGACGAAAGGCAGATACGCTGGCAGCAAGGCGGGAGAGCCCAGCATGTCCTTGGCCACCCCCTCCGCCTTCCCGACATCACCCGCGAAGAGCAGCTTTCGGACCTCTTGCAGGTGTGCGCGCGCCTGCGGATCGGCGTAGCGATGAGGGCCCCCACCCCACAAGCTGCTCTCGTTGGTTTGGATGCGCTCGTCTTCAAGCCCGCCAAAGTCCATGGCTCCGATGCGGCCGTTGCCCAGTGGCAATGCCTCCGTCCAGGTGGCAGCTGGCTTGGTGTACCACAGTGAGGGCGGTTCACTCTGATCCTGCGCACCGGCCGCCGCGGCGGCCAACGAAAAGGCGGCCATCATCAAACCCTGGGCCAGTCGCCGCTTCACGCTTTTCAACAGTGCCATCCAGCTCAGCCTCAATGACGTCAACCCACGCAGGCGATCAGACGCGAGCGGCTTCGGCGATCAGGTGTTGAAACCCCCCGTGACATGGCAAACCGATGTCGCCCGCGATGCATTCCAACGGCCTAGTTACGTCATTCCCCCTGGGTGGATCAACGCCCCATCCAGAAGATTGGCAATTTTCATAAGCACGTTCGGCCATCTTCGCAAAGCTCAATCAACGCCTCATCCATCATGCGACGGGCACGGTCCGCCGCTCGCGCATCCGCTGTTGGAGGGCACGCCGACGAAGCGCGCAATGAGACGCGGAAACGTCATCCTCGCTGTCATCTTCCGAGTTCCTTTACACGCTTCTCCCGGCTTTCACGGTATCGGTGATAGCTAGCCGGGCGGGGAGTCATCGCCTCATCCTGTTCTGGAGCAACTCCCTCAGCGAGGTCGATCCGCTCGGGATCGACTGCATTTCCGCTTCGCCACCGCGTCACTGCAAAGGAGTGTGTTTATGCCTACGCGTATGGCTTCATTCGGTTCTCTCGCCCTGTTCTCGTTGCTGCTGTCGACCACGGCCCTGGCCGATGGCGTCGTCAGCAATGGAAGTTTCGAGCAACCCGCACTGTCTGCCGGAAGCTTCTCCTATTCACCCGCCGGCTCCAACTGGAGCTTCGGCTCCAATGGCAGCGGCGGCGCCGGCATCTCCAGCGCCAACAGCGGATTCACCGCCGGCGCTCCCGAAGTACCCCTGGGGCAGCAGGTGGCCTTCCTGCAGAACCAGGGGACGATTTCGCAGCAAGTGCCTTATGCCAGCAATGCGATCCTGACCTTCAATGCCACGCAACGAGTGAACTACGGCTCGGCACAGTCGATCCAGGTGCTGGTCAATGGCGTCGTGCAACCCATCGTGCTCGGCGGGCGCAATGGAGCGGCCACGGTCAACGCGATCACTCCGCCGGCGGATCGATACGACACGTATGCGGTCAAACTCAGCACGCCGTGCAACCCCATGGGTTGCCCGAGCACGGTCACACTGACAATTGCGGGCACCGTCTCTTCCGGCGATGCCACGGCCTTCATCGATACGGTCGACATCACCACGCCGGCCAATCACGGCTATGGCTTCTGGGATCCCTCGGCCAACCTGGCCACCTGGCGCAGCGATTACGCGACCACTACGAACGCCCCGACCTACGGCCCCTGCCTGTTTGCCAGTACCGGCGACCAGACGCAGCGCCCCTGCAAGTCGCCCAACATCAGCTATCCCAATGCCAACTGGTACAGCTCATCCGCCTATGCGGCGGGAGGGCACTTCTGGCAGCTCGCGTGGAACGACGAACCCTATAACGTGGCGAACAACCCGAGCTGCGCATCCGGCCCGCCGGATCAGAGCCTGCCGATGGTGTCGGCCTTCCGGGCGCCCGGGGCGTATCTGGGCATCCAGGCCGTCAGCGATCCGTTCGGAAACACCTACAACACCATCGGCTTCACTTACGGCACGCGGGGCAGCACGGCCAGCGGCTGCATTCCTTATCAGTCCTTCGGCGCCAACGCGCGCCATGGCAACGGCAAGCCGATCGCACTGATGGATAAGGCAGGCACCTACCGGCCGCAGCTGTCGTTCTATGCGAATGCGGCGGCGAACAACAATGCCGCCGCCATCGGTTGCGCCCGGCTGGTGCTGACGCTGGGAGGGTTCCAGGACAATATCGATCGCTTCCTTTTCGTCGATCTCGATTGCCTGAATATTTCGCCGGAACCTGCCGTGTTCTATCCAGGCATCTCGTGGAACTGGCCGATCAAGGATTCTTCGTACTATCCGGGCGCCATGTCCGCGTTCATCGGTACGACGGTCGCCAACAGCCGTTGCGGCCTGAGCCTGCCGACCATGTCGCTGACCAGTGCGGGATCCGGCGGTTTCTACAGCTTCGATCTCTACAAGCTGGTGTCCTGCGTGGCCGCCCAGGCTCCGGTGGATGCCGGTGACGGCAAGGGGCCGGTCTATCCGTGGTTCGGCCCGGCGCAGCTCAATCAATTGCCGGATCCGGTCATCGTCACCCGCGTGGAATGGGCGCTGGAATCGCAGGATGACGGAACGCATTCCAACCTGGGTGTTTCGTACAGCCGCCCGCTGGTGCAGTGAGCGCCGGCCAGGGCTGAGGAAATGATGCTCCGTGATGCCATCGAAACCTTCGATGGCATCACGCGCCTGGCGAACACCTCGGCGGCCAGGCGCGCGAGGCTTCGATCTTCTTGGAGCGAGCGCTCTGATTCAGAAGCGCACGCCGTGTTGCTCACCATTCCGCGTGGGAAAGCGACTTAAGCACGATCGAAAAAGTCGACCCGCCCCGTGTCCAGATGGTAGTAGCCGCCCACCACCTTGAGGCGTCCTTCTTCCTGCGGCCGCAGCATGATGGGATCGCTCTCCTTGCGGAGCAGCTCCACGACGCGGCGCACGTTCTGCTTCACCGCATTCTCAAGGCCATCCCCAGGCTGATTGCGCGCTTCAAGCACGGCGGGAATGATGGGCTCGATCATGTTGTCGATCGCGCCCGGGAACCGCGCGTTCTTCTCCACCACCGACATGGCCGCCTTCACCGCGCCGCAGGCTTCGTGGCCCAGCACGACCACGAGCGGGACGCCGAGCACGGCGACCGCATATTCGATGGAACCCATGGCCACGGTGTCGACCGTGTTGCCCGCGTTTCGAATGATGAAGAGCTCACCGAGGCCCCGACCGAACAACAACTCCGGGGGAACGCGGCTGTCCGAACAGGTCACGTAAGCACAGAACGGCGCCTGCCCTGCCGCCAGCGACAGGCGTCGCGCGGCACTCAGGTCCGGCACGCGCAGCTCGTCCCGCAAGAACGCATTGTTGCCTTCAATAAGAAGCGCGAGCGCCTCGTCCGGCTTCAGCGCCGATTTGCCGTCCTTGGTTGGCGCCGGTTTTACCACGGCGTTCGAAGGCACTTTGGCCAGACTGGATGAAGCGAAAATCGCACCGGCGCCCAGCATGGAGCCATGGAGAAATGTGCGGCGAGTGAATTTCAAAGGAAGACCTCTCGGTAACATGCGTTGATGATGGCACCTCGCTTCCCTTCCCCAAGCAAGCTGGCTTGGGGTCAATCTACGGCTTGCTTGCGTCACGCGTGATGTCATTCCGGGCCAATCAGATCAAATCGGCATGACTAGACCATTGCGCGCCTGGCTATGCGGTGGCGCGGGATCTCCGTGTCTTTGCGGGGCATGGAACTATGCCGCGTAGCGAGGCCCGGTCCGATACACGCAAAAGAAAAAGGCGCTTAGCTTTCGCTAAGCGCCTGTTCCAATTGGTGGGCCGTGTAAGATTCGAACTTACGACCAATTGATTAAGAGTCAACTGCTCTACCAACTGAGCTAACGGCCCTGAAACTTCAAATTTGGGGTGGACGATGGGACTCGAACCCACGACATCCGGAATCACAATCCGGTACTCTAACCAGCTGAGCTACGCCCACCATAACCTTGATATGTACTGGCGCGCCCGACAGGAATCGAACCTGCAACCGTCGGCTTAGAAGGCCGATGCTCTATCCGGTTGAGCTACAGGCGCAATGCACTCGGGTGCACAGCAACTGCTGGTCGGGGCAGAGGGATTCGAACCCACGACTTCCAGCTCCCAAAGCTGGCGCTCTACCAGGCTGAGCTATACCCCGATTTCGAACCCTCGGCTGCTTTCGCAACGCCGAAGCTTTGAAATGCTACGGGTGACGCTTCGCCCAGTCAATCCGTATCGAAGCACACCGAACACATCTTTCGTCCGGTTCCTAGGAGCGATGTTCTGCTCTTCGGATGCAAACGGTGATGCGAACATCACTGCCTGCTTTGTATGGCGCGCCCGGAGAGATTCGAACTCCCGACCACCAAGTTCGTAGCCTGGTACTCTATCCAACTGAGCTACGGGCGCGTTGTAAAACTTTTGCCATCTTCGCTTAACCACCGGAGTGGAAAGCGCCGAAGCGAGAAGCGGAATTATTCAGATTCGGGCGGTGGTCGTCAATACTTTTTTCAGTTTTTTTTCACCGGATGCCGAAGCATTCATATCCCGGTGCTGCCGATCCGCATCGAAGCCGCGCATTCTAACGGCCGAAAACAGGATCGCCTAGAGGGGAAGCAAGAGGTGTTGCTTCGCTGCGCTTCGCATCGGTGCCTGCATGTCGTGCGGCATCCACTGACGATGGAAACGACGAGGGCGGCCATGGCCGCCCTCGTTGCAATCGCTATGCCCTGCCCGCTCAGCCGTGCGGATGACGGCTCTGCGTGGCGGGGTCGCCCACCTTGGCGCCGGCATCGCCGCGTGGCGGCGGAGGCGGCGGCGTGGAACCGGTGGCGGACTTGGTCCAATCCGCCGGCGGGCCCGGCACGCGGCCGGCCATGATCTCGTCGATCTGGTGCGCGTCGATGGTTTCGTACTGCAGCAGCGCTTCGGCCATCACGTGCAGCTTGTCGATGTTGTCGGTGAGCAGCTGCTTGGTGCGCGCGTAGTTGCGGTCCAGGATCGCGCGCACTTCTTCGTCGATCTTGCGCGCGGTCTCGTTGGAGACGTTCTTGTGCTGCGTGACGGCGCGGCCGAGGAATACTTCGTCCTCTTCCTCGCCATAAGTGACCGGACCGAGCGTGTCGGACAGGCCCCACTTGGTGGCCATGTTGCGCGCCATCTTGGTTGCGCGCTCGATGTCGTTGGAGGCACCGGTGGTGACCTTGTCCTCGCCGAAGATCAGCGCCTCGGCCACGCGGCCGCCATACAGCGAGCACAGCTGCGATTCGATCGCCACGCGGTTCATGCTGTACTTGTCGCCTTCCGGCAGGTACATGGTCACGCCCAGCGCGCGGCCGCGCGGAATGATGGTGACCTTGTAGACCGGGTCGTGCTCGGGCACCAGGCGGCCGACGATGGCGTGGCCGGCCTCGTGATACGCGGTGAGCTTCTTCTCGTCCTCGCTCATGGCCATGGAGCGGCGCTCCGTGCCCATCAGGATCTTGTCGCGCGCCTTGTCCAGGTGATTCATGCGCACGTCGCGCGCGTTCTCGCGCGCGGCGAACAGCGCCGCTTCATTGACGAGGTTCGCCAGGTCCGCGCCGGAGAAGCCCGGCGTGCCGCGTGCGATGGTCATGGCGTCGACGTCGGCGCCGGTCGGCACCTTGCGCAGGTGGACTTTAAGGATCTGCTCGCGGCCCTTCACGTCCGGCAGGCCGACCACCACCTGGCGGTCGAAGCGGCCTGGACGCAGCAGCGCGGGGTCGAGCACGTCGGGGCGGTTGGTCGCGGCGATCACGATCACGCCTTCGGTGCCCTCGAAGCCGTCCATCTCCACCAGCAGCTGGTTGAGGGTCTGCTCGCGCTCGTCGTGGCCGCCGCCCAGGCCGGCGCCGCGGTGGCGGCCGACCGCATCGATTTCGTCGATGAAGATGATGCAGGGCGCGTGCTTCTTGGCCTGGTCGAACATGTCGCGCACGCGGCTGGCGCCGACGCCGACGAACATTTCGACGAAGTCGGAACCGGAGATCGAGAAGAACGGCACCTTGGCCTCGCCCGCAATGGCCTTGGCCAGCAGGGTCTTGCCGGTGCCGGGCGGACCGACCATCAGCACGCCGCGGGGGATCTTGCCGCCGAGCTTCTGGAACTTGCCCGGGTCGCGCAGGAACTCGACCAGTTCGCCGACTTCCTCCTTCGCTTCGTCGCAGCCGGCGACGTCGCTGAAATTGACCTTGATCTGGTCCTCGCCCTGCAGCTTGGCGCGCGAGCGGCCGAAGCTCATGGCGCCGCGCCCGCCGGCGCCGGCCTGCATCTGGCGCATGAACCAGATGAAGACGCCCACGATCAGGATGATCGGCAGCCAGTTGAGCAGCAGGCCCAGCAGGGAGAAGCCGTTGTTGGCCGGCTCCTGCCGCACCTCGACGCCCTTGTCCTGCATCTGCTTGACCACCGAGCTGGTGGAGAAGCCGAGCACGGGGGCCACGGTGCGGAAGGCGCTGCCGTCCTTGAGCTTGCCGCTGATCGTGGCCGGTTGATCGGCGCTGATCACGGCGGTGGACACGTTGCCGTTGTCCACGCTCTGTACAAAGCTGCTGTAAGGCAGGTCGGAGGACGACGCGCCATGCGGATTGAAGCTCTGGAACACCGTGAGCAATACCACGGCGATGATCAGCCAGAGCAACAGATTTTTAGCCATCTCATTCATGCACGGTTCTCGCCCGGTTGAGCGCCACTGACCTTTCTTCCTGTGGCCAGCGCATAGACCTCACGCGAACGGGCGCGGGAGGCTTTGGGTTTACGCATAGTTACGCGCGAAAACTCCGTGCGCAAGCTACGCAGGTAATCGTCGAAGCCAGCTCCCTGGAATAACTTGATCAGGAACGAACCGCCCGGTTTCAGCCAATGGCGGCTGAAATCCAGCGCCAGCTCGGCCAGATCCATAGCCCGGATCTGATCGGCCAGCGCGACACCACTCATATTGGGGGCCATGTCGGATAGGACAAGATCGAGCTGCTGGCCCTCCAGGCGGCTCTCCAGCTCGCGCAGGACGGACTCCTCGCGGAAGTCGCCCTGCAGGAAATCCACGCCGGCGATGCCCTGCATGGGCAGGATGTCCAGGGCCACCACCTTGCCGGTGTCGCCCAGGCGCTGGCGCACCAGCTGGGACCATCCGCCCGGGGCGGCGCCCAGGTCGACCACGCGCATGCCCGGCTTGAGCAGGCGGTCGCGCTCGATCAGTTCTTCCAGCTTATAGACGGCACGGGAGCGCACGCCCTCGGCCTGGGCTTTCTTCACATAGACGTCATCGAAGTGTTCCCGCAGCCAGCGGGAACTGCTTTTGCTGCGGGACATGGGTCGGCAACGGCCACAGATAGGGGGTAACGGGGCGGCATGATACCCTTGTCGGTCCATTCGCCGCGAATCCGAGACTGAACGCATGTCGCTCTCCCCCTCCCAGCGCCGCTATCTGCGCAGTCTGGCCCACGATCTCAAGCCGGTCATCCTGCTCGGGGCCAAGGGCGCGACCGAGGCCGTGGTCAAGGAACTGGACCTGGCCCTGACCCACCACGAACTGGTCAAGGTGAAGCTGTCCGGCGGCGACAAGGACGAACGCCAGGAGCAGATCGACTTCCTCGCCGGCGGCACCCGCGCCGAAAGCGTGCAGCAGATCGGCCATATCGTGGTGCTGTTCCGCCGCAACGAGGACGAGCCCAAGCTCGCCCTGCCCCGCTGAGCCGGCCCGCATGGACCTTTCGCTCGACCGCCCCGGCGAATACCTGTACGTGCGCCGGGTCGGCGCGCGCAGCGTCACCGTAGTCGACCGCGAGTTCACCCGCAGCCTGGTGCTTTCCCCGGAAAAGGCCATCGAGAACTGGCCGGTCACCCATGCCGGCCAGCTGGATGCCGGCCACGTCGACGGCATCCTGGCGCTGGACCCCGAAGTGGTGGTGCTGGGCACCGGCGAACGCCAGGTGTTCCCCGCCGCCGCCTTCCTGGCCGGCTTCCTGCGCAAGGGCGTGGGCGTGGAAGTGATGGACAACGCCGCCGCGGCGCGCACCTACGACCTGCTGGCCGGCGAGCGCCGCCGCGTGGTCGCGGCGTTTATCCTGCCGGAAGCCTGAGCGCCGCCGCTCAGCGCGACGGCAGATAACCCAGCGGGTCGACCGGATTGCCGTCGCGGCGGATCTGGAACTGCAGCTCGTCGCGGGTTGCGCCGGTGGAACCCATCTCGGCGATCTGCTGGCCCGCGCTGACGCGCTGGCCTTCCTTCACCAGTCGCTTGCTGTTGTGCCCGTAGGCCGACAGGAAGCTGTCGTTGTGCTTGATGATCACCAGCTCGCCATAGCCGACCAGGCCATTGCCGCTGTACACCACCACGCCATCGGCGGCGGCGCGGATCGGATCGCCGGACTTGCCCAGGATCTCGATTCCGGGAATCGCATCGCCCGACTGGTAACGCTTACCCAGTGAACCGTCTGCCGGCCAGCGCCAGTTGATGCCGGCGCTGGAGCGCGTGGCGCCCGGGGCCACGGCCTGCGGAGGAGCCGGCGGCGGCGTCGCGGCAGCCGCCGCGGTGTGCGCGGTGGCGGGCGCGCCGGCCACCGGCACGACGGTAACCGCGGTCGAAGCCGGGGCAGGCACCGCTACGGGGGCCGTGGACGGTGCGGGCTTGGCCGGGGCCGCCGCAACGGGAGCCTCGGCCGACGTCGCCGCCGGATTGTTCTGCACGTTCTGGAAGCCGCCGCCGCTCGGCGTATTAGCAGGCACCAGCACCACCGGATGGCTCGGCGGCTTGGGCAACGTGGCCGCAACCGCCGCATGGCTGGCCGCCGGTGCGGCCGCTCCGCTCGGTGACAGCTTCAGTGTCTGCCCCGGCCAGATCGTGTACGGCGTGGCGATGCCGTTCCACGAAGCCAGGTCGCGGAAGTCCACGCTGTTGCGGAAGGCGATCGAATACAGCGTGTCGCCCTTCACCACCTTATAAGTGCCGCCCGGTGCCGCGGCGCGGACAGTCGCCGGCGCCACCGTGCGCCCCTGCGTACCGGCGGCCGGTTCGACCACCACCGAGCTGCGTGGCGAGACGCAGGCGGCGAGCAGCAGGGAGAGCGCGGCGGGGGCGAGGTAGCGGCTGGGTCCGTTCATGCAGTGAGCATAGCGAGGCAAAGGGTGATTTTCATGCGGACGTCCTGTTTCGGACTTCGCCCTAAGCTCAATGGCGCAGCACCCACCACAGCAGCAGGCCGGCCAGGATCACCACCGCGGCCCAGCCGATGCGCTCGATATGCTTGTGCAGGATGCGCTCGGCGCGCTCACCGAAGATGCGGATCAGCAGCGCCAGCAGCCACACGCGCTTGCCGCGGCCCACCGCCATGCACACCAGGAACGGAACGATCGGCACGCCGACGATGCCCGCTGCCCAGGTCACGAATTTCATCGGCACCACCGGCTGCAGCGCAGCCAGCGCCAGCACCACCAGCAGGCCCAGCCAATGCGTGTTCATCTGCGCGCGCAAGCTTTCCACGCCCTGCTCGATCGGCGCCAGCAGGTGCAGCGCCTCCAGCACGGGATGCAGCGCCTGGAACGCCCAGTGGCCCAGCGCATAGCCGACCAGCGAGCCGAGCAGCGAGAACAACAGGCTCACGTTGGCGTAGAAGAACGCCTTGTGCCGCTTGCCCAGCATCATCGGCGCCAGCATCACTTCCGGCATGATCGGGAAGATGAAGGCTTCGACGAAGCTCAAGCCGCACAGGTAGTAGAGCGCCCGGGGGTGGCGCGCCCAGGTCAGGGCGCGTGCGTACAGCGTTCCGAACAAGCGCATCTAGCGTCCTTCAAGCGAGGGCGGCATCAGCCGATGCCGCCGAGCAGCGGCACGAAGCTCACCGGTCCGAGTTCTTCCTGCACGAAGTCGCCCTGCCCGTCGCCGCGCATGCGGATCAGGATCTGATGGCTGGGCGAACCCACCGGCGCCACCAGCACGCCGGTCGGGCTGAGCTGGTCGAGCAGCTGGGTGGGAATGGTGTCGCCGGCGGCGGTGAGGATGATGGCGTCGAACGGCGCCTCGTCCGGCCAGCCCAGCTTGCCGTCGTCGTGGCGCGAGCGCAGGTTGGTCAGGCCCAGCTGGCGGAAGCGGCGGCGCGCCTGGCGCAGCAGTTCCTCGATGCGCTCCACCGTGTACAGCTGCGGCACCAGCGCGGCCAGCACCACCGCCTGGTAGCCGGAGCCGGTGCCGATCTCCAGCACCTTCTGCGGCATGCCGAATTCCAGCAGCGCCTCGGTCATGCGCGCCACCACCCAGGGCTGGGAGATGGTCTGGCCATGGCCGATCGGCAGCGCGGTGTTCTCGTAGGCGCGCGAGTGCAGTGCCTGGTCGATGAAGTGATGGCGCGGCAGGTTGCGGATCACCTCGATCACGCGCGCATCCTTGATGCCGTCTTCCTTCAGCTTGGACGCCAGCCGGTCGCGGGCACGCTGCGAGGTCATGCCTTCGCCTTTGAGCGCGGACGGCGGCAGCGGGTGCACGTTCATGGTCACGCCACCTTCGCTCCGCTGCCGGTGCCCATGCGGCCGCTGAGCGCGGTCATCCAGCTGCTCACCTTCTCCAGCGCCTGGAAGCGCGTGAGGTCGACGTGGATCGGCGTGACCGAGACGTAGCCGCGGCGCACCGCGTCGAAATCGGTGCCGGGGCCGGCGTCGTCCACGTCGCCGGCCGGGCCGATCCACCAGATTGGCTTGCCGCGCGGGTCGGTCTGCCGGATGCACGGCGCGGAACGGTGTCGCTTGCCCAGGCGAGTGACTTCGAAGCCGTGGATCTGTTCCCACGGCAGGTCGGGCACGTTGACGTTGAGGATGGTGTCGGCCGGCAGCGGATCCACCAGCAGGCGCTCCATCAGCATCAGCACGACGCGCGCGGCACAGTCGTAGTGCTCGCCGTGGTGGTCCTTGCTCACCAGCGAGACGGCGATCGCCGGCAGGCCGAGGAAGCGGCCTTCCATCGCGGCCGAGACGGTGCCGGAATAGATCACGTCGTCGCCGAGATTGGCCGAGTTGTTGATGCCGGACACCACGATGTCGGGCTCATAGTCGAGCAGGCCGGCCAGCGCCAGGTGCACGCAGTCGGTCGGCGTGCCCGCCACGCGGTAATAGCCGTTGTCCATCCGCAGCACGCGGATCGGCGCGTCGAGGGTGAGTGAATTGCTGGCGCCGGAGCGGTCCCGGTCGGGAGCCACCACGGTGACCTGGCCGACCGCGCCGAGGCGTTCGGCCAGCACGCGGATGCCGGGAGCATCCACACCGTCGTCGTTGCTTACGAGAACTCGCATTGTCATCCGTTCGAAAAACCCAGGAGCCGGCGCGTTCCCCGGCACGCCAGCGATAAGCGGAAGTCTACCCGAGCGGGCCAGGGGTTTCATCGCCGACGATGTCACGTCCCGGTTGCACCAGGTCCTGGTCTACGATGTCGCGATGAAACGCCGCCCGCCCACCGTGAACGACGACGACGCGCGCCTGTTCCGCGAGGCGATCGGCGAAGTCCGCCGTCTCGACCCCGCCGAGCCGGCACCGGCCGCGCCCCGTCCCGAGCCGCGCGCGCACATGCTGGAAGCGGACGAGGCCGCGGTGCCGGGCGAATTGCTCGATATGGCCTTCGATCCCGGTCTCATGGAAGTCGGCGAGGAGCTCAGCTACCTGCGCGACGGCTATCCGCCGAAACTGCTGCGCCAGCTCAAGCGCGGCCAGTTCAGCGTGCAGGACGACATCGACCTGCACCAGATGAACGCCGCGGCGGCCACCGCGACCATCGCCGACTTTCTCGCCGAGGCGCACGAGCGCGGCTTCCGCTGCGTGCGTATCGTGCATGGCAAGGGCCTGCGCTCGAAAAGCGCCGGGCCGGTGCTGAAGGTGCTGACCGACCGCCTGTTGCGGCGGCGTGACGATGTGATCGCGTTTGCTTCGGCACGGCCGATGCAGGGCGGCACGGGTGCCGTGGTCGTACTGCTGAAGGACTGAACCCGCGCATCCGGCGTAGGTTGGGGTGAGCCGCAGGCGAACCCCAACGTGGCGAAGCGTACGAAGGCACCGATGTTGGGGTTCGCCTGCGGCTCACCCCAACCTACGCCGTGACGGCGAGTTCGCGCACCACCACGGTGGCATACGCACCGGCAGGCAAGCCGAACGTCAGCTCCAGCGCATCCTCGCCCAGCCACTGCCAGCGCAGCTGATCGGGAATGAGCCGCAGCGGGCGGCGCTCCTGATCCATCCGCGCCGCCACCAGCCCCGCGACCAGATCCGCATTCGCCGCGGCCATCGCGCTTTCCAGTTCAGCCACTTCGCCGCCCGCCGGCGTCTCGCCCTGCCCCCACAGCGGCCCGGACGGATGGATGTCGCCGCGTGACAGCCGCTCGGCCAGCACGGCGTCGAACGGCTCGGGGCCGAACCAGGAACGGCTGCCGGCCAGCGACCACAGCTCGCCATCCAGCGGCTGGTCCCAGGCATCGCGCTCCACGCGCGCGGCCAGCACTTCGTTGAACAGATGCGAGCGCGCGGCGGACAGCAGGAACTGGCGCTTGTCGCGGTCCACCCGGCGCCCGGCGAACATCGCGCGCGCCTGCTCCACATTGCCGCCGCCGCGGCCGAAGCGCTGCTCGCCGAAATAATTCGGCACGCCGCGCGCGGCGATGCGCTCCAGCACTTCCTCGGCACGAGCGCGGTCGCCCTGCACCTGGCGCAGCACCAGCACGAAGCGGTTGCCGCGCAGCGCGCCGCGCTTGAGCTTGCGCTTGTGCCGCGTGGCCGAGAGCACCTGCACCTCCGCATGCGGAAACGCCGACCAGTCCGGATCGGGCTTGCCGGCCAGCTGCACCGAGAAGGCCTGGCGCGTCACCGCGTGGCGATCCTTCAGGCCCGCATAGCCCACGGCCACCTGCGGCACGCCCGCGTAGTTCGCCAGTTCGCGTGCCACCCAGTCGGTGGTGGCGCCGCGCTTTTCCACCAGCAGCAGCGCGTGCTCGCCTTCGCCGTCGGCTTCGTAGCCGAGGATTTCCTCCACGCGGAAATCCTCGGGCGTGCTGCGCAACTGGGCGCTCAGCGGCGGGGTGCCATTGGCGTAGGGAAGATCGCTCATTGAATGGGTACCGGAAAAAGAAAAACGCGTCAGACCAGGAACACCGTGGCCAGCCCGAGGAAAATAAAAAAGCCGCCGCTGTCGGTCATCGCCGTGATCAGCACGCTCGAACCCAGCGCCGGATCGCGCCCGCGGCGCGCCATCAGCATCGGAATGCCGACGCCGCAGAACGCCGCCAGCAGCAGGTTGAGCGTCATCGCCGCGGTCATCACCAGGCCCAGCGCCAGATGCCCGTACAGCGCCCACGCCACCAGGCCGATCACGCCGCCCCAGACCAGGCCGTTGGCCAGCGCCACGCCCATTTCCTTGCGCCATAGCCGCTTGGCGCTGGCGGGCGTGATCTGGTCCAGCGCCAGCGCGCGCACGATCATGGTGATGGTCTGGTTGCCTGAATTGCCGCCGATGCCAGCCACGATCGGCATCAAGGTGGCCAGCGCCACCAGCTTCTGGATCGAACCTTCGAACAGGCCGATCACGCGCGAGGCGATGAATGCCGTCACCAGATTCACCGCCAGCCAGGTCCAGCGGTTGCGCACCGATTTCCACACCGAGGCGAAGATGTCTTCTTCCTCGCGCAGGCCGCCGCGGCTCAGCGCTTCGCTTTCGCCTTCCTCGCGGATCACGTCGACCATGGCGTCGATGGTGATGCGGCCGATCAGATGATTGTTGTCGTCCACCACCGGCGCGGTGACCAGGTCGTAGCGCTCGAAGGCCTGCGCGGTTTCGTAGGCGTCGTCGGCCGGGTGGAAGGTGTTGACGTCCGGCGCCATCACCTCGCTCACCATTTTTTCCGGCGAATTGACCAGCAGCCAGTGGATCGGCAGCACGCCCGTGAGCAGGTTGTCGTGGTTCACCACGAACAGCTTGTCGGTCTGCGCGGGCAGCTCGTCGAAACGGCGCAGATAGCGCAGCACCGTTTCCAGGCTGACGTCCTCGCGGATGGTGACCATCTCGAAGTCCATCAGCGCGCCGACCTGATCGTCGGCCCAGGACAGCGCCGACTGCAGCTGTTCGCGCTGCTGCGCGTCGAGGCTGGCCATCAGCTCCGGCAGCACCTCGGTGGGCAGATCCTCCACCAGGTCGGCCAGCTCGTCCGCCTCCAGCGGCTCGACCGCGGCGAGGATCTCGCGCTGGTCCATGTCGGCGATCAGCGATTCGCGGACGGCGTCGGAGACTTCGAGCAGGATCTCGCCGTCGCGGTCGGCCTTGACCAGCTGCCAGACGGTGAGGCGGTCGGCCAGCGGCAGCGTTTCGAGGATGTAGGCGATGTCGGCCGGATGCAGGCCATCGAGCTGGCGCTGCAGTTCGGACAGGTGCTGGCGGTGCAGCAGGTTATCGACCAGCTCCTGGTGCGGCCCGTGCTGCGCATGCGCCACCTGCTCCACCAGCTTGTGCCGGCGCAGCAGTTCATTGATGCGCTCCAGCTGCTCGTGCAGCCGGCCGGCGGAGCCGCGGGCCTCGGCCTCGCTCATGCGCGCATGCTCATACGGGCACGCTCACGCCAGCACCAGCAGCGCGCAGGCCTGCGCGGCGATGCCCTCGCCGCGGCCGGTGAAGCCGAGCTGCTCGGTGGTGGTGGCCTTGATGCTGACGCGGTCGATCTCGCAATGCAGGTCTTCGGCCAGCAGCTCGCGCATGGCCTGCGCGTGCGGGCCGACCTTGGGCGCTTCGCAGATCACCGTCACGTCGACGTTGCCGATCGCGTAGCCGCGCTCGCGCATCAGCGTATAGGCGTGGCGCAGGAACAGCCGGCTCTCGGCGCCGCGCCAGCGTTCCTGCGAAGGCGGGAAATGCCGGCCGATATCGCCCAGCGCCAGCGCGCCGAAGATGGCGTCGCACAGCGCGTGGATCACCACGTCGCCGTCGGAATGCGCCACCACGCCGCGGCTGTGCGGCACGCGCACGCCGCCGAGCATCACATGGTCGCCGTCGCCGAAGGCGTGCACGTCGAAGCCCTGGCCGATCCGCATCATGCGCGCGCCCTCACGCCGTCCTGTCCAGAAGAAACTCGGCCAGCGCGAAATCGGCGGCCGTGGTCACCTTGATATTGTCCTCGGCGCCTTCGACGAGCAACGGGGCATGGCCCGTGCGCTCCATCGCCATCGCCTCGTCGCTGGGCTTGAAGCCTTCCGCCGCCGCCGCGCGCAAAGCCGCGGCCAGTTCGGCGCGGCGGAACAGCTGCGGGGTGAAGGCGCGCCAGCGTTCCTCGCGCGGTTCGGTCGCCATGCTGCGATGCGCGGCGTCGGCACGCTTGAGCGTGTCGCGCAGCGGCGCGCCGAGCAGGCCGCCGCCGGCGGGCACGGCCAGCTCGATCAGGCGGGCGATGTCGGCCGCGCGCACGCAGGGGCGCGCGGCGTCGTGCACCAGCACGAAATCGTCGGGTTTCACCTCGGCCGGCAAGGCATCCAGGCCGGCCAGCACCGAATCGCAGCGCTCGGCGCCACCGATAGTCGTCAGCACCGGCTTGCCGCCGATGCGCTCCATGCCGGGCCAGCGGTCGTCGCCCGCGCCCAGCACCACCATCACGCCGGCAATGCGCGGATGCGTGGCCAGCCGTACCAGCGTGTGCTCGATCAAAGGCCGGCCGGCGAGCGGCAGGTATTGCTTAGGCGTGTCGCCACCGACCCGGGCGCCGCGCCCGGCGGCCGGCACCACGCACCACAGGGAAGCCATGTCAGTGTCCGCCGCTGCTGGCGGCGGGCGCCGGTGCCGCGCTGGCGGCGGCGCCCGGCTGCTCGACCACCTGGTAGAAGGTCTCGCCCGGCTTGATCAGGCCCAGCTCGCCGCGCGCACGCGCCTCGACCGCCTGTTCGCCGTGCTTGAGATCGTCCACGTCCGCGCCCAGCGCCTGGTTGCGCTGGAGCAGGCGCTGGTTGTCCTCGGTCTGCTTCTTCACCGCGGCGCGCAGGGTTTCCACCTCGTGCACGCCGCCGTTGCCGGTCCACAGTTTCACCTGCAGACCGATCAGCACGAGCAGCAGGATGAGGGCGATCCAGCGCAGCATGGCCGTGGACTTCGTTCCCTCAGCCCGGCAGCTTGGCCAGGCTCGGGAACGCGTTGCGGCCGGCGTACTGCGCGGCGGCGCCCAGCTGTTCCTCGATGCGCAGCAGCTGGTTGTACTTGGCCACGCGGTCGGTGCGGCACAGCGAACCGGTCTTGATCTGGGTCGCGGTGGTGGCCACGGCGATGTCGGAGATGGTGGTGTCCTCCGTCTCGCCCGAGCGGTGCGACACGATCGCGGCGTACTTGGCGGCGTCGGCCATGGCGATGGCTTCCAACGTTTCCGACAGCGTGCCGATCTGGTTCACCTTGATCAGGATCGCGTTGGCGATGTGCTTGTCGATGCCTTCGCGGAAGATCGCCGGATTGGTCACGAACAGGTCGTCGCCGACCAGCTGCACCTGCTTGCCGATGCTGTCGGTGAGCAGCTTCCAGCCGTCCCAGTCGCCTTCGGCCATGCCGTCCTCGATGGTGACGATCGGGTACTGCTTCGCCCAGCTGGCGAGCAGGTCGACGAACTGCGCGGGCGTGTAGACCTTGCCCTCGCCTTCCAGGTCGTACTTGCCGTCCTTGAAGAATTCGGAGCTGGCCACGTCCAGGCCGAGCAGGATGTCGCTGCCGATCTTGTAGCCGGTGTGATTGACCGCTTCGAGAATGGTGTCCAGCGCCTCGATGTTCGAGCGCAGGTTCGGCGCGAAGCCGCCCTCGTCGCCCACCGCCGTGTTCAGGCCCTTGCCCTTCAGCACGCTCTTGAGCGCGTGGAAGATCTCGGTGCCGGCGCGCAGCGCCTCGGCGAAGCTGGGCAGGCCGACCGGCAGCACCATGAACTCCTGCACGTCGACGTTGTTATCGGCATGCGCACCGCCGTTGATGATGTTCATCATCGGCACCGGCAGCGCGCCGGGCTTGCCGGTGGTGCCGTTGATGGTGGCCAGGTACTGCCAGAGCGGACGGCCCTGCTGCGCGGCGACCGCGTGCGCGGCGGCCATCGACACGCCGAGGATGGCGTTGGCGCCGAGCTTGCCCTTGTTCGGCGTGCCGTCGAGTGCAATGAGCTTGGCGTCCAGGCCCTTCTGGTCGGCCGCGTCGAAACCCTTGAGCGCACCGGCGATGGCGCCGTTGACGTTGCCCACCGCGTTCTTCACACCCTTGCCGAGATAGCGCGACTTGTCGCCGTCACGCAGTTCCACCGCCTCGCGGGTACCCGTGGAGGCGCCGCTCGGCACCGCCGCGCGGCCGAAGCCGCCACCGGCCAGGGTCACTTCCGCTTCGAGCGTGGGATTGCCGCGGGAGTCGAGGATTTCGCGGGCGTGGATGCGGGTGATGTCGGTGCTCATGCAGTTCCTGTCCAGAAGGGGCGAAGGGGACGAACTAAAGCGGGGAGTAAAACTTAAAGGATCAAAGCGTCTGTTCGAGGAAGCCATGCCGCTTGGTCACGGCATCCAGCTCCATCAGGGTTTCCAGCAGCGCTTCCATCTTGCCGAGCGGCCAGGCGTTGGGGCCGTCGCTCAGCGCCTTGGAGGGATCCGGATGTGTTTCGGCGAACAGGCCGGCCACGCCCACGGCGATCGCCGCGCGCGCCAGCACCGGCACGAATTCGCGCTGGCCGCCGGAGCTGGTGCCCTGCCCGCCGGGCAGCTGCACCGAGTGGGTGGCGTCGAACACCACCGGGCAGCCGGTGTCGCGCATCACCGCGAGCGAGCGCATGTCCGACACCAGGTTGTTGTAGCCGAAGCTGGCGCCGCGCTCGCACACCAGGATGTCGTCGTTGCCCACGGCCTTGGCCTTGTCCACGACGTTCTTCATGTCCCACGGCGCCAGGAACTGGCCCTTCTTGATGTTCACCGGCTTGCCGGCGCGCGCCACCGCCTGGATGAAATCGGTCTGGCGGCACAGGAAGGCCGGCGTCTGCAGCACGTCGACCACCGAGGCCACTTCGGCGAACGGGGTGTATTCGTGCACGTCGGTGAGCACCGGCACGCCGACCTGGCGCTTCACTTCGCCCAGGATGCGCAGGCCCTCTTCCATGCCCAGCCCGCGGAAGCTGCTGCCGGAGGAACGGTTGGCCTTGTCGAAGCTGGACTTGAAGATGAAGTTGACGCCGAGCCGGCCGGTGATTTCCTTGAGCTTGCCGGCGGTATCCACCTGCAGCTGCTCCGACTCGACCACGCAGGGGCCGGCGATCAGGAACAGCGGCTGGTCCTGGCCGACCTCGAAACCGCACAACTTCATGCGACGTTCTCCTTCGGTGCCGACGCCAGGCGCTCGCCTTCGCGCACCGCCTTGTGCTCGCGCGCGGCGCGCACGAAGCCGATGAACAGCGGGTGGCCGTCGCGCGGCGTGGAGGTGAATTCCGGATGCGCCTGGCAGCCGAGGAACCACGGGTGTTGCTGCTGCGGCAGCTCGACGATCTCCACCAGCAGATCGTCCATCGACTTGCCGGAGATCACCATGCCGAGGTCTTCGAACGGCTGGCGGTAGCGGTTGTTGAACTCGTAGCGGTGGCGATGGCGCTCGCGCACCACTTCCTGGCCGTACAGCTCGCGCGCCAGGGTGCCGGCCTTGAGGCGGCATTCCTGCGCGCCCAGGCGCATGGTGCCGCCGAGGTCGGAGCGCTCGGTGCGGGTTTCCACTTCGCCGGCGGCGGTGGTCCACTCGGTGATCAGCGCGATCACCGGGTTGGGCGTGTTGCGGTCGTTCTCGCTGGAATCGGCGTCGGCATGGCCGGCCACGTGACGGGCGAAATCCACCACCGCGGCGTGCATGCCATAGCAGATGCCGAAATACGGCACGCCGTGCTCGCGGGCGTACTTGGCGGCCAGCACCTTGCCTTCGAAGCCGCGCTTGCCGAAGCCGCCCGGCACCAGGATGGCGTCGACGCCGCCCAGCACCTTGGCCGCGCCCTCGGCTTCCACCTGCTCGGAATCGACCCACTGCAGGTTCACGCGCGTCTGCTGCTTGATGCCGCCGTGGCGCAGGGCTTCGCCCAGCGACTTGTAGGCGTCCTTGTGCTCGACGTACTTGCCGACGATGGCCACGTTGACCTCGTCCTTCGGATGCTCCACCGCTTCCACGGTGCGCTGCCAGGCGGAGAGGTCGGCCGGGCCGGCGTCGAGGCCGAGGCGCTTGACCACGATCTCGTCCAGGCCCTGCTTGTGCAGCCACAGCGGCTGCTTGTAGATGATGTCCACGTCGGTGGCGCTGATCACCGCGTGCTCCGGCACGTTGGTGAACAGCGCGATCTTGCGGCGCTCGCCATCGGGCAGCGGCTGCTCGCAGCGGCACAGCAACACGTCCGGCTGGATGCCGATCGAGCGCAGTTCCTTCACCGAATGCTGGGTGGGCTTGGTCTTGATCTCGCCGGCGGCCTTGATGTACGGCACCAGGGTGAGATGCATGAACAGGCACTTCTCCGGGCCATGCTCGATGCGCAGCTGGCGGATCGCCTCCAGGAACGGCAGCGACTCGATGTCGCCCACCGTGCCGCCGATCTCCACCAGGGCCACGTCGAAGCCGCGGGTGGCCTCGTGGATGCAGTGCTTGATCTCGTCGGTGATGTGCGGAATCACCTGCACGGTGGCGCCGAGGTAGTCGCCGCGGCGCTCCTTGCGGATCACCGACTCGTAGATCTTGCCGGTGGTGATGGAGTTCTTGCCGGTGAGGCGGGTGTGGACGAAGCGCTCGTAGTGGCCCAGGTCCAGGTCGGTCTCGGCGCCGTCGTCGGTGACGTAGACCTCGCCGTGCTGGAAGGGGCTCATCGTGCCCGGGTCGACGTTGATGTACGGGTCGAGCTTCATCATGGTGACCGAAAGGCCACGCGCTTCCAGAATGGAAGCCAGCGACGCCGCGGCGATGCCCTTGCCAAGCGAGGACACCACACCGCCGGTGACGAAAATCAGGGGGGTCATGGGATGCAGCCGTGCTGGAAATCGGCATTTTAGCGGAGGTCGCTCCGGGCCGCGAGCGGTAGAGCGAAAATTCCTCCGGCGATTCATTGTGTCGCGTACAGATCGGCTCGATCCGACTGCTAGCATGAACGGATGAGCGAACTCATTCCGCCCCGCCTCGCCCTCTTGCGCCAGGCCATGCGCCGCCACGGCGTCGATGCCTGCCTCGTCCCCAGCGCCGATCCCCACCTGTCCGAATACCTGCCCGCCCACTGGCAGGCGCGGAGCTGGCTGTCCGGCTTCACCGGTTCGGCCGGCACCTTGGTGGTGACCGCGGACTGGGCCGCGCTGTGGACCGATTCGCGCTACTTCGCCCAGGCCGAGCGCGAACTGGCCGGTACCGGCGTGGAACTGATGCGCCAGCGCACGGCCAACGTGCCCGAGCCGCAGGAATGGCTGCGCCAGCAGTTGCACGAAGGCCAGGTGCTGGCCGTGGCCGGCGACAGCCTGCCGCTGTCCGGCCGCAGCCGCTTCGAACGCCAGTTCGAAAGCACCGGCGCACGCCTGCGCACCGACCTGGACCTGCCCGGCGAAGCCTGGACCGGGCGCCCGCCCCTGCCCGCCGCGCCGGTCACCGAACACCCGATCCGCTACGCCTGCATCACCCGCGCCGACAAACTCGCCCGCCTGCGCACCGCCATGCGCAAGCTCGGCGCCAGCCATCACCTGGTCTCCAGCCTGGACGACGTGGCCTGGCTGACCAACCTGCGCGGCAGCGACGTGGAGTGCAATCCGGTCTTCCTCGCCCACCTGCTGGTGGCGGCGGAAGGGCCGGCCGTGCTGTTCGTCGACCGCCGCAAGCTCACCGACGCGCTGGTCGGCGCGCTCGCCGCCGACGGCGTGCGCATCGCCGACTACGCCACCGTCACCGACGCGCTCGGCGAACTGCGCGAAGGCGAGCGCCTGCTGCTGGATGCCGGCCGCGTGGCCTGCGCCGTGGCCGATGCGATCGCGCCGGCCGCGCAGCTGATCGACGCGGCCAATCCGTCCACCGCGATGAAGGCGCGCAAGAGCGCCGCCGAGCTGGATCACGTGCGCGAGGTGATGCGCCGCGACGGCGCCGCCCTGTCCCGCGCGTTCCGCCGCCTGGAGGAACGCCTCGCCGCCGGCATGCGCCAGACCGAGCTGGACGTGCACACCCTGCTGCGCGAGGAGCGCTCGGCCCAGCCCGACTTCGTCGGCGAAAGCTTCGCCACCATCGCCGGCTACCAGGCCAACGGCGCCCTGCCGCATTACCGCGCCACGCCCGAGCACCACAGCACCCTCAAGCCGCTGGGCCTGCTGCTGGTGGATTCCGGCGGCCAGTACCTGGGCGGCACCACCGACGTCACCCGCGTGCTGGTCCTGGGCGAGACCACCGCCGAGCAGCGCCGCGACGCCACCCTGGTGCTGAAGGGCCTGATCGCGCTGTCGCGCGCCCGCTTCCCCAAGGGCGCCAGCGGCCCGCAGCTGGACGCGTTGGCGCGCGCGCCGCTGTGGGCGTCGGGCATGGACTACGGCCACGGCACCGGCCACGGCGTGGGCTATTTCCTCAATGTGCACGAGGGGCCGCAGAGCATCCGGCCGCCGACCAGCGGCCCACTGGTGGCGCTGGAGCCGGGCATGATCAGCTCGATCGAGCCGGGCCTGTACAAGCCGGGCCGGCACGGCATCCGCCACGAGAACCTGGCGGTGGTGGCCGAGGCCGACCAGACCGAGTTCGGCGAATTCCATGCCTTCGAGACCCTGACCATGTGCCCGTTCGACCGCCGCGCACTGGAGCCGGGCCTGCTCAACCCCGAGGAGCGCGCCTGGCTGGACGACTACCACGCCCGCGTGCGCGCCGCGCTCAGCCCGCTGCTGGAAGGCGCCGACCTGGTCTGGCTGGAGCGCCATTGCGCGCCGCTGTGAGACCAAAGCTGGCTTGACCTCCTTGGCCGGCCACCCCATCCTCCCGCGGCTTTCCCCGCTTAACTTCCGGCAGAACCCCCGAGCATGAGCAGTCGCTACAACGCCGCCGACATTGAAGTCCTCTCCGGCCTTGACCCGGTCAAGCGCCGGCCGGGCATGTACACCGACACCAGCCGCCCGAACCACCTGGCGCAGGAAGTCATCGACAACTCGGTGGACGAGGCCCTGGCCGGCCACGCCAGCGCGATCGAGGTGATCGTGCACACCGACGGCTCGGTGCAGGTCAGCGACGACGGCCGCGGCATGCCGGTGGACATCCATCCGGAGGAAGGCATTCCCGGCGTGGAGCTGATCCTCACGCGCCTGCATGCGGGCGGCAAGTTCTCCGGCAAGAACTACAACTTCTCCGGCGGCCTGCACGGCGTGGGCGTGTCGGTGGTGAATGCGCTGTCCAGCCGGGTGGAAGTGACCATCCGCCGCGACGGCAACGAATACCGCATGGCCTTCGAGCACGGCGACCGCGCCAGCGCGCTGGAAGTGATCGGCAGCGTGCCGAAGAAGAAGACCGGCACCACCGTGCACTTCTGGCCCGACCCGAAGTACTTCGATACGCCGAAGATCCTGCTCTCCAAGCTCAAGCACCTGCTGCGCGCCAAGGCCGTGCTGTGCGCGGGCCTCAACGTCAAGCTCACCGACGAAGCCAGCGGCGAAGTGGTGTCCTGGCACTACGAGGACGGCCTGCGCGATTACCTGCGCGGCGAACTGGAAGGCGCCGAGACGCTGCCGGCCGAGCTGTTCGTGCATCACGTGCAGCGCGACACCGAAGGCCTGGACGTGGCCCTGGCCTGGCTGCCGGAAGGCGAGCTGGTACAGGAGAGCTATGTCAATTTGATTCCCACCGCGCAGGGCGGCACCCACGTGAACGGCCTGCGCAGCGGCCTGACCAATGCGGTGCGCGAGTTCTGCGACATCCGCAACCTGCTGCCGCGCGGCGTGAAGCTGGCGCCGGAAGACGTGTGGGAGCGCTTGTCTTTCGTGCTGTCGGCCAAGCTGCAGGATCCGCAGTTCGCCGGCCAGACCAAGGAGCGCCTTTCGTCGCGCAACGCCGCCGCCCTGGTGGAAGGCGTGGTGCACGACGCTTTCAGCCTGTGGCTGAACCAGAACGTGGAGCTGGGCGAGCGCATCGCCATGCTTGCGATCGAGCGCGCCAGCGCGCGCCTGAAAGCCTCCAAGCAGGTGGTGCGCAAGAAGATCACCCAGGGCCCCGCCCTGCCCGGCAAGCTGGCCGACTGCAGCGCCACGGACCTGAGCCGCACGGAGCTGTTCCTGGTCGAAGGCGACTCCGCCGGTGGCAGCGCCAAGCAGGCGCGCGACAAGGATTTCCAGGCGATCCTGCCGCTGCGCGGCAAGATCCTGAACACCTGGGAAGTCGAATCCGGCTCGGTGCTGGCTTCGGAGGAAGTGCACAACCTGGCCGTGGCGATCGGCTGCGATCCGGGCAAGGACGACCTGAGCGGCCTGCGCTACGGCAAGGTGATCATCCTGGCCGACGCCGACTCCGACGGCCTGCATATCGCCACCCTGCTGAGCGCGCTGTTCCTGCGCCACTTCCCCGCCCTGGTGCGCGACGGCCACGTGTTCGTCGCGATGCCGCCGCTGTTCCGCGTGGACGTGGGCAAGCAGGTGTTCTATTGCCTGGACGAGAACGAGAAGACCGCGCTGCTGCAACGGATCGAGCGCGAGAAGATGAAGGGCCAGGTCAGCACCACGCGCTTCAAGGGCCTGGGCGAGATGAACCCGGGGCAGCTGCGCGAGTCGACCATCCATCCGGATACGCGGCGGCTGGTGCAGCTGACCGTCGAAGATGGCGAGGGCACGGCGAAGCTGATGGATATGCTGCTGGCGAAGAAGCGGGCGAGTGATCGCAAGGCTTGGCTGGAAGAAAAGGGCGACCTGGCGACGCTTGAGGTTTAAAGCTTTTAAAGCCCCTCTCCCACCGGGAGAGGGGTTGGGGTGAGGGTACGGGCGGAGCGCAAGAATGATGTGCACGACTCCGCCCGAACCCTAATCCGGCTGCCGCCACCTTCTCCCGGCGGGAGAAGGACTCCAGATTGAAGACTGAGAATTAGCGAAGCGCCCGTTGCGGCGCTAAGGTACGCCGACTTCATCCGAGCCTTCCGCCATGGCCCTGACGCCACCGCTGGACCTGCAACGCTGGATCGACGAACACCGCCACCTGCTGAAGCCGCCGGTGGGCAACAAGTGCATCGTCGACGGCGACTTCATCGTGATGATCGTCGGCGGCCCGAACGCGCGCACCGACTACCACTACGACGAAGGTCCGGAATTCTTCTACCAGCTCGAAGGCGAGATGGTGCTGAAGGTGCAGGACGACGGCGCCGCGCGCGACATCCCGATCCGCGCCGGCCAGATGTTCTACCTGCCGCCGCGCGTGCCGCATTCGCCGCAGCGCATGCCCGATTCGATCGGCCTGGTGATCGAGCGCCGCCGCCTGGCGGACGAGAAAGACGGCCTGCTGTGGTTCTGCCAGCAGTGCAACCACAAGCTGTTCGAGGAATATTTCGCGCTGGAAAGCATCGAGCGCGATTTCCCGCCGGTGTTCGAGCGCTTCTACCGTTCGCTCGAAGCGCGCACCTGCACGCAATGCGGCGCCGTGCATCCGGCGCCAGCCAAATATGCGTAGGTTGGGGTGACAACCCCAACACAAGGGCGCGGTCGGCGTAACGATGTTGGGGTTGTCACCCCAACCTACCGAGCCATTTCTTAGCCATGCGCCGCAGCGATTCGTCCGCCGAAGCATCGGCCGCGATCTCCGCCACCGGCTTCCACGCCAGCGCCAGCGATTCCTCGCTTACCGCGAACGCCTCGCTGCCGCCGGCGCGCACCACGTAGCGCACGTCGTAATGCCAATGGCCCGGTTCGCCGGCGCGCTCGGGAATCCAGTGGCAGTCCAGGTCGAACGGCAGCGGCTCCACCGCCAGCTGGGTCAGGCCGGATTCTTCCTCGGCCTCGCGCAGCGCCACGCCGGCGAGGTCCGGGTCGCCGTCGGCATGCCCGCCCAATTGGAGCCAGCGGCCGAGCTTGCGGTGATGGGTGAGCAGCACCCGCGCGCCGTCCGCGCTGACCAGCCAGGCCGAACCGGTGAAGTGCCCCACCGCATGGGCGCGCTCGAACACCGTCGGCGCCGAGCGCAGGAATTCGCCGAAGCTTGCGGCGACCTCGCCCTCGTCCGGATGGGCCTGCGCGTAGGCGTTCAAATGCGCGGAAAAAGCCTGGCGGTGATCGTGCATGACTTGTGACATATAGGAATGGGATGAACCTGCGATTGTAGCTGCGGCGCGTCTTGTACCCCTCCCATCGCTCGGCTAAGGTTCGGTGCTTCCGCGCCGAGCGCAACCGGCTTGTGGCGTCGAAATCCTTTGCCGGACAAGCCCGTAGGGCGATTCGTTCGGTAGTTGTCCGAAAAATTACAAGCAGCCATTCCCGGAGGGGGGAACCCATGCTGAAAAACCTGTTTGCGACGACGCAGATTTCGCCTGCGTCCGCCGATCTGCAGGAGGGCGGCGCGCACGGCGAGGCCACCCTCAAGCGCGCACTTACCGCGCGGCATCTGGTGATGCTGGGCATCGGCGCGATCATCGGCGCGGGCATCTTCGTCATCACCGGACAGGCCGCGGCCCAGCATGCCGGCCCCGCGATCGTGCTCAGCTTCGTGTTCGCCGGCATCGCCTGCGCGCTGGCCGCGCTGTGCTACGCCGAGTTCGCCGCGATGCTGCCGGTATCCGGCAGTGCTTACTCCTATTCCTACGCCACGCTGGGCGAGTACGTCGCCTGGTTCGTCGGCTGGAGCCTGGTGCTGGAATACCTGTTCACCGTGGCCACGGTGGCGGCGGGCTGGTCGGGCTATTTCAACAAGCTGCTGTCCCTGATCAGCGGCTGGATCGGCCAGGACGTGAGCCTGCCGCAGACCCTGGCGTCCGCGCCGTTCACGGTGGTCGACGGCCATATCCAGGCCACCGGCATGTTCATCAACCTGCCGGCGGTGGCGATCATCGCCGCCATCACCGGCCTGTGCTACGTGGGCATCACCCAGTCGGCCTTCGTCAACTCGATCATCGTGGCGATCAAGGTCACCGTGATCCTGCTGTTCATCGCCTTCGCCACCAAGTACATCAACCCGGACAACTGGCATCCCTTCATCCCGGCTTCCGAAGGCGCGTCCAAGTACGGCTGGGCCGGCGTGGGCCGCGCGGCCGCCATCGTGTTCTTCTCCTATATCGGCTTCGACGCGGTCTCCACCGCGGCCGGCGAGGCGAAGAACCCGCAGCGCGACATGCCGATCGGCATCATCGGCTCGCTCATTCTGTGCACCATCCTGTACATCATCGTCGCCGGCATCCTCACCGGCATCGCCGACTTCCGCCTGCTCGGCACGCCCGAGCCGGTGTCCACCGCGCTGGACAACTACCCGAGCCTGCACTGGCTGCAGATCATCGTGGTGATCGGCGCCGTCACCGGCCTGAGCTCGGTGATGCTGGTGATGCTGATGGGCCAGCCGCGCATCTTCTATTCGATGGCGCGCGACGGCCTGATCCCGGCGGTGTTCGGCCGCATCCACCAGAAGTTCCGCACGCCGCACGTCGGCACCGTGGTGGTCGGCGTGCTCGCCGCCGCGCTGGGCGGACTGTTCAATATCGGCGTGCTGGGCGAAATGGTGGCGATGGGCACCTTGCTGGCGTTCGCCACCGTGTGCATCGGCGTGCTGGTGCTGCGCTATACGCGCCCCGAGCTGCCGCGCGCGTTCCGCGTGCCGGTGCCGTGGCTGGTCTGCCCGCTGGGCGCGCTGGCCTGCATGGCGCTGTTCCTGCAGTCCTTCCTCGAGCACTGGCGCTGGATGCTGGCCTGGATCGCGATCGGCCAGGCGATCTACTTCCTCTACGGCTACTCGCACAGCAAGCTGCGCAAGCCGGCCGCCTGATCGATCCCGCCTCCGAGGGCCGGCTCCGCGCCGGCCTTCTCTTTTATAGTCGGCCCGATCCGACACCCGCATCACCCAGGTCCACGCATGCTCAAGCAGCTTCTCGCCCGCAAGACCGATTTCTCCGACGCCGACGACTGCCACGGCGGCCCTGCCCTGCGCCGCACCCTGGGCAAATGGGGGATCACGGCGCTGGGCATCGGCGCGGTGATCGGCACCGGCATCTTCGTGGTGACCGGACAGGCGGCGGCGGAACATGCCGGTCCGGCGGTGCTGATCTCGTTCATGCTGGCGGCGATCTGCAGCGGCTTCACCGCGCTGTGCTATGCGGAATTCGCCACGCTGATCCCGATTTCCGGTAGCTCGTATTCCTACGCCTACGCCACCCTGGGCGAACTGGTGGCCTGGTTCATCGGCTGGAACATGGTGCTGGAATACGGCATCTCCGCCTCCGCGGTGGCGGCGAGCTGGACCGGCTACTTCACCAGCCTGCTCGACCACGTCGGCATCCACCTGCCGGTGGCGCTGACCGAAGCGCCGCTGGCATTCAAAGACGGGCACCTGGTCGCCACCGGACATCTGCTCAACCTGCCGGCGGTGGCGATCGTGCTGGCGCTGACCTGGCTGTGCTACGTCGGCATCCGCGAGTCCTCGGGCCTGAACGTGCTGATGGTGGCGCTGAAGGTCGGCCTGATCATCGTGGTGGTGGTCGCCGGCTACCGCTATATCGATCCGGCCAACTGGCATCCCTTCATTCCCGCCGAGCAGGAACCGGGCAAGTACGGCTGGTCCGGCATCATGCGCGGCGCGGCGATGGTGTTCTTCGCCTACATCGGCTTCGAGGCCACCTCGACCGCGGCGCAGGAATGCAAGAACCCGCAGAAGGACCTGCCGTTCGGCACGCTGGTCTCGCTGGTGATCTGCACCGTGCTGTACCTGGCGATGGCGGCGGTGCTTACCGGCCTGATTCCCTATACCGAGCTGGGCACCAGCGAGCCGGTGGTCACCGCGATCCGCAACCATCCGGAGCTGGGCTGGCTGCGCCTGGTGGTGGAGATCGGCGCGATGATCGGCCTGTCCTCGGTGATTCTGGTGATGATCATCGCCCAGCCGCGCATCTTCATGATCATGTCGCGCGACGGCCTGCTGCCGCCGGTGTTCAACCGCATCCATCCCAAGCACCGCACGCCGCACCTCAATACGGTGATCACCGGCGTGGGCATCGCCATCCTGGCCGCGGTGTTCCCGCTGGACCTGCTGGCCGACCTCACCTCGATGGGCACCCTGATCGCCTTCGTGGCGGTCTGCGCCGGCGTGCTGATCCTGCGCTACACCTCGCCGGAGCTGCCGCGCCTGTTCCGCGTGCCGGCGGCCTGGTTCGTCTGCACCGCCGGCGTGCTGAGCTGCCTGGCCCTGCTGTACTTCATGGCCTGGTTCAACTGGCTGCTGATGATCGCGTGGACGGTGATCGGCCTGTGCATCTACTTCGGCTACGGCCGGCGCCACAGCCGCCTGCGCCGCGCCTCCTGAGGCGATCTCCGCCGAACGCCCGCCAATGGCGGGCTATGGCGCAAAACGCCAGCGTATGGTGCTCAACTGAACAGAACTGCCGCGAAATGCGCAATCGACGCGGATTTTTGATGCTCAGTCACGAATAACGCCATAAGCTATTGTTTTTTCTCATTTTAACGAGACTTTTTCGGGAAAAATTTTTCGTCCGGATGCCCCAAACGGCGGTTTGGGGAGTAACATCTGCCGTCCGTGGGTAGATCACTTGGCAGTGGGCCCCGGATTGCCGCCCGGCGCGTCAGGCGGGTCAGCTCCTCGGCCTGACGCGTCTGGGCTGCATCTTCTCTCCGGCTCGATTCTCCGATCGCCGATGGAAGCTCCAGACACTCTCTTCAAACGCGCTACGGCGCGTTTTTTCATGTCCGCCGCGCAAAGAAAAAGGCCGGCACCAGGGCCGGCCTCTTTGCGCATGCCGCTGTCGCTCAGGCTTTCTTCGAATGCGACACGCACCAGCCCTTCGCATTCACCGACTTGCCCGGGAACAGCTGGCAGGGACCGTAGCCCGAGGCGCCGCCCGAATAGAACTGGCAGTTCGAGCAGGCGTCGCCGGCCTTGTGCTTGGCGTCCTTGGTGGTGCCCGCGTCCTCGACATAGCCCAGCGCCTTGGCGGTCGGATCGTCCGGACTCACGTGCGGCAGGTCGGCAGCGCGCGCTACGCGCGGCAGCGTGCCGATCACCGCGGCGGCGGCGACGGTGCCGCTGGCGATCTTCAGGAACTGGCGGCGGGATTCGAGTGTTTTGTCGTTCGACATTGGGGACAACCTCCGTCTTGGGGACATGGCGCCGCGCCGGGCGGCGAATCGGCGGCCATGGTACGCCCGGCCTGCACAACACCATGAGAATGGCTCGCATTCGGCGCCCAGGTTGTCAAAAGGGCGTACGGACCGGCGTGCTATAGTCCCCTGCCATTTGGACGTCCATATCGCAATGAGCCAGGTCCTTCCCTCCTCCATCGCGCCGGAACTGTTCGCCGAACGCGCCGACGCGATCGCCAACGCCGCGCGCGAACTCGCGCTCGCCGGCTGGACGCCGGCCACCAGCAGCAACTTCTCCATGCGCATCGACGCGGAGCACGCGGCCATCACCATCTCCGGCCGCGACAAGGGCAAGCTCGGCCGCGCCGACATCATGCTGATCGACATGCACGGCAAGGCCGTCGGCACCGCCGCGCGCCCCAGTGCGGAAACCGAACTGCATACGCAGATCTACCGCCGCCTGCCGCAGATGAACGTGGTGCTGCACACCCACTCGCGCACGCAGAGCGTGGCTTCGCGCCTGTTCGCGCAGGAAGGCGTGGTGCGGCTGGAAGGTTGGGAACTGCAGAAGGCCATCGCCGGCGAAACCACCCACGACGCCGTGCTGGACATCCCGGTGTTCCCCAACACCCAGCACATGCCCGAGCTGGTGGCCCAGGTCGAGGCCTGGTTCGACAGCGGCAAGCCGCTGCATGCCTACTTGATCAACGGCCACGGCATCTACACCTGGGGCAGGGACATGGCGGAAACCCGCCGCCACCTGGAAGCCCTGGAATTCCTGCTGGGCTGCGAACTCGATCTGAGGAGATTGTCCGCATGAGCCGCCTGCGCATTTTCGACGACCAGCACCCCGACGCGCCGCTCGCCGTCCACACCGAGCACGCCGCCATCGCGCGCGAGCTGGGCCGGGTCGGCGTGCGCTTCGAGCAGTGGGAAGCCGGCCAGCCGATCGCCCCCGGCGCCAGCCAGGACGAAGTGATCGCCGCCTACCGCGCCGACATCGACCGCCTGATGCACACCGAGGGCTACCAGGCCGTCGACGTCATCAGCCTGAAGCCCGACCACCCGGACCGCGCCACGCTGCGCCAGAAGTTCCTGAGCGAGCACACCCACAGCGAGGACGAAGTGCGCTTCTTCGTCGCCGGTGCCGGCCAGTTCACCCTGCACATCGACGGCAAGGTCTACGACGTGCTGTGCGAACAGGGCGACCTGATCGGCGTGCCCGACGGCACCCGCCACTGGTTCGACATGAGCGAGGCGCCCTACTTCGTGGCGATCCGCCTGTTCACCAACAAGGAAGGCTGGGTCGCCAACTTCACCGGCGAGGACATCGCCCTGCGCTTTCCGCGCATGCTGCCGCACGCCTCGGGGACGGCGGCCGCCTGAACCGCTCCGCGCCCCGGCGGCGCGGCTAAGCTTGCCACTCCGGGCCCGGCTGCACGGGCCCGCGTTTCCGTCATCGCTTCCACGGCTACCCGCATGACCGTCATCCGCGCCATCGTCACCGACATCGAAGGCACCACCAGCTCGATCAGCTTCGTCAAGGACGTGCTGTTCCCCTATGCGCGCAAGCGCCTGCCGGCCTACGTGGAAACCCACGTCGACACGCCCGAGGTGCAGCACTGGCTGCACGAGGCGGCCAAGGAGGCCGGCCTGGTCGAGGCCAGCCGCCAGGAGATCATCGAGCTGCTGCTGCGCTGGATCGACGAGGACCGCAAGTCCACCGCGCTGAAGGCGCTGCAGGGCATGATCTGGAAGGACGGCTACGCCAGCGGCGAATACCGCTCGCACATGTATCCGGAAGTAGCCGCCCGCCTGCGCGAATGGCGCGGCGAAGGCCTGCACCTGTACGTGTATTCCTCCGGCTCGGTGGCCGCGCAGAAGCTGCTGTTCGGCTACAGCGAAGCCGGCGACCTCACCCCGCTGTTCGCCGGCTATTTCGATACCGAGACCGGCCCCAAACGCGAGCAAGCGTCCTACGCGAAGATCGCCGAGGCGATCGGCGAGCTGCCGGAGCACCTGCTGTTCCTGTCGGACATCGTGGAAGAACTGGACGCCGCCAAGGCCGCCGGCTTCCACACCGCCTGGCTGCTGCGCCCGCCGCTCGCGGTGCCGGCCGAGCCGCGCCACCCCGCCTATACCGATTTCGACGCCATCCAGCCCTGAGTTCGCGTCCGCCGCCATGCGCATTGCCTTGACCGCCCTGCTCGCCTTCGCCGCCGGCGTGCTGCTCACCTTGCTGGTGCACCGCGCCGCGCCCGCGCTGGCGGCGCATCACGATGCTCTGCCGGCTGCCGCGGCAACGGTCGCCAAGGCCGCGCCCGCCGTCGCCAGCTCAGCGGAACTGCCCGCCCCCGCTACGGAAGACGAAGCCGACCGCTGGCCGGAAAAAGGCTCGACGCCCGAACAGGTCGCCTACGCCCAACCCCGCATGCTGCGCGAGGCCATCGCCAAGCTGGGACCGCGCGTCGCTGGCACGCCGAATCTTTACTTGGTGGCCTTTGCCGGCGACGGCGGCGAAGACGTGTTCCACAACGAAGTCGAATACGCCGGCAAGCTGTTCGCCGACCGCTTCGGCGCCACCGTGCACCCGCTGCTGCTGGCCAACAGCCCCGACACGCTGGAGACCCGCCCGCTGGCCACCTGGAGCAATCTGGAAAGCACGCTGGACGCACTCTCGGGCGTGATGAACAAGAACGAGGACATCCTCGTGCTCTACCTCACCTCGCACGGCGACCCGGACCACAACCTGCTGGTCGACATGGACCCGCTGCCGCTGGACCAGATCGGCGCACCGGACCTGGCCGGCATCCTGGCCAAGCATCCGTTCAAGTGGAAAGTAGTGGTGGTGAACGCCTGCTACTCCGGCGGCTTCGTACCGCCGCTGAAGGGCCCCGGCACGCTGGTGCTGACCGCTGCGCGTGCCGACCGCAGTTCGTTCGGTTGCGGCAGCGATTCCGATATCACGTATTTCGGTCGTGCGTGGCTGGTGGATGCGATGAATCGCACGGCGGATTTTATTGCCGGGTTCCAGCAGGCAAAGGCGGAGATTGCGCAGTGGGAGACGCGCGATCACCTGACGCCGTCGGAGCCGCAGATCGACGTGGGCGCTGGGATCGCGGATCAGTTGGCGCGCTGGCGCGGGCATGTGAAGCCGGGGGCGGCGGTGGCGTTTGAGCCATCGCATGTGGATGTGGCGCCTGCGGCGCGGTAGCTCACCCTTCTTGCTCGTCATTCCGGCGTGGGCCGGGATCCAGTAACGGTATCGTTTGATTTTCGCGTCGACGCGGACTGGCCGCTTATGCAGCGGGCATTTCGTGCGCCTGCCGGCGCCCGAGTCACTTTCTCTTTGCTGGCTCAAAGAGAAAGTAACCAAAGAGAAATAGCCTTAGAGCAAAGGCTCGCGACGCGACTAGAAGGAGCGGTGGGCGGCTGCGGTAACTTGATTAACCTGGGTCTATACGAAACGACGGTGCGTTCACGTGACGCGCGCTTCAACGTGCCGTGGCGAAGAGGACATTCAGCGAATGAGGCGGCTTTTGCGCTTTGCTCCCGCATGCGACACCACCGCACTTCTCCCTCTCCCCTCCGGGGAGAGGGTCGGGGTGAGGGGTCGGGCGGAGCGCGGCGCTGGATCTCACCTCAACCCGATCTTTAAAGCTTCACCGATCTTTTGAGCCTTCGCGGATGAGGCATAACGAACGTTGCGCTCCGCCCGGCCCCTCACCCTACCCTCTCCCCGGAGGGGAGAGGGGTGATGACGTGAGGTATGCAGGAACGAAGAGCCAAAGCTGGCCTCGTTCCTTGAACATCCTCTTCGCCACGGCACGTTGAAGTACCCGCTACGTAAACGCACTGTCGTTTCGTATAGACCCAGGTTAATCAAGTTACCGCAGCCGCCCACCGCTCCTTCTAGTCGCGTCGCGAGCCGTTGCTCTCAGGCCATTTCTTTTGGGTTACTTTTTCTTTGGGCCAGCAAAGAAAAAGTGACTCGGGCGCCGGCAGGCGCACGAAATGCCCGCTGCATAAGCGGCCAAATCGCGATACCGCGAAAACCAGGCGATACAGAAACTGGATCCCGGCCTACGCCGGAATGATGAACATCCGAAATGCCCGCTGCATAAGCGGCCAAATCGCGATACCGCGAAAACCAAGCGATACAGAAACTGGACCCCGGCCTACGCCGGAATGATGAGCAAAGGCGTCATTGACGCCGACTATGCCGCGCCTCCAGCACGCGGCACACCTCACCCATGCCGAGGCCACGCGCGCGCAGCGCCACCATCAAATGGAACACCAGATCGGCGGCCTCGCCAAGGAGAGCCTCATCGTCCTGCGCCACCGCGGCGAGCGCAGTCTCCACCCCCTCCTCACCCACCTTCTGCGCCATACGGCGAATGCCACCCTCAAACAAACTCGTGGTGTAGCTGCCTTCGGGGCGCTCAACGTGGCGCCGCTCCACCAACCGGTCCAACACGGCCAGAAAGCCCAACGGCGGCGCCACCTCCACCTGCTCGCCGAAGCAGCTCGACGTGCCGAGATGGCAAGTCGGCCCCTGCGGCTCAACCTGCACCAGCAACGTGTCCCGATCGCAATCCACGCGCAGCGACTTCAGCGCCAGCACGTGTCCCGAACTCTCGCCCTTGGTCCACAAACGCTGCTTGCTGCGGCTGAAGAAAGTGACCTGGCCGGAATCCTGCGTCTTCGCCAAGGCCTCGGCATTCATATAGCCGAGCATCAGCACCTCGCCGGTCAGCCAGTGCTGCACCACCGCCGGCAGCAGGCCGTCGCCCTTGCTCCAGTCCAGTCGTGCGAAGTCGGTGTTGAAGTCGGTCATGGTCGATTCCGGTCAGAGACGTGTCGCGATGCCCGCGCCACGGAGGTAGTGCTTGAGCGCAGGAATGGCGATCGTGCCGCTGTGGAACACGCTGGCCGCCAGCGCGCCGTCCACGTCGGCCACCGCGAACGCATCGCGGAAATGCTCCGGCGCACCCGCGCCGCCGGAGGCCACCAGCGGCACGCGGCACAGCGTGCGTGCAGCGTGCAGCTGCTCCAGGTCGTAGCCTTCGCGCACGCCGTCGCTGCCCATGCAGTTGAGTACGATCTCGCCGGCGCCCAGGTGCTGGGCCTGTTCGATCCAGTCCAGCGTGCGGCGAGCAAGCGCTTGCGTCTTGCTGGGGTCGCCGGTGTACTGGCGCACGCGCCATTCGCCGTCGGCGTCGCGCAGGCTGTCCACGCCCACCACCACGCATTGCACGCCGAATGCATCGGCCAGTTCGCCGATCAGCGCGGGGCGCTCCAGCGCGGGCGAATTGACCGAGATCTTGTCGGCGCCTGCGTGCAGCACCGCGCGCGCTTCTTCCACGCTGCGGATACCGCCGGCCACGCAGAACGGGATGTCGATCTCGCGCGCCACCCGCTCGACCCAGCCGCGGTCGACGCTGCGCCCTTCCGGGCTGGCGGTGATGTCGTAGAACACCAGTTCGTCGGCGCCTTCGTCGCGATAGCGCATCGCCAGCTCGACGATCTCGCCCATCACCACGTGGTCGCGGAAGCGCACGCCCTTGACCACCTTGCCGTCGCGCACGTCCAGGCAGGGAATGATGCGGCGGCTCAGCATGCCAGCGCCTCCTCGATGGTGAAGCGGCCTTCCAGCAGGGCGCGGCCCAGGATCACGCCCTGCGCGCCCGCGGCACGCGCCGCCACGATGTCCTCTACCGAGCGCACGCCGCCGGAAGCCTGCACGGCCAGCGCCGGCACGCTGCGCGCGAGCTCGCGGTAAAGCTCCAGATTGAAACCGGCCAGCATGCCGTCGCGGTCGATGTCGGTGCACAGCAGCTGCTGCGCGCCACGCTCGGCGTACCAGGGCGCCAGTTCGTCCAGCGAGCGCGCTTCCAGTTCGGTCCAGCCGGCACTGGGCAGGGCCCAGCGTCCATCGATGCGGCGCGTGTCCAGCGCGATGGTGAACCTTTCCGCGCCGTACTCGTCCAGCCAGCCACCGACCCGTTCGGGCTCGCGGATCGCCACGCTGCCGAGCACCACACGCGCCACGCCGGCATCGAACAGGCGGCGCAGATCGTCCTCGCCGCGCACGCCGCCGCCAGCTTGCACGTGCATGCCGTCGCGCGCGATCGCCTCGATCACGCGCAGGTTGTCCAGGCTGCCGGAACGGGCACCGTCCAGGTCCACCACGTGCAGCCACATGGCGCCCGCGCCGGCGTAGCGCAGGGCCAGCGCGCGCGGCTCGAATTCGTAGGTGGTCTGCTGGGCGTAGTCGCCCTGGCGCAAGCGCACCACGCGGCCGGCGCGCAGATCGATGGCGGGGATGACGGTAAAGCTCATAGTTCGAGGAAGTTCTTCAGGAGCCTGGCGCCGACGGCGGCGGAACGCTCGGGGTGGAATTGCATGCCGTGGAAATTGCCGCGCGCGACGACGGCGGAGAACGCACCGCCGAAATCGGCGCTGGCCAGCGTGTGCTCGCCCGGCGGCAAGGCGTAGCTGTGCACGAAGTAGGCCCAGCCCTCATGCCCGGGTCCGTTCCCGAGCCCGGCCACCAGCGGATGCCCGCGCTCGACGCGCAGCTTGTTCCAGCCCATGTGCGGCACGCGCAGCTCCGGCGTGTCGGCGAAACGGCGCGCCGCGCCGGGGATCACGCCCAGGCACTCGGTGTCGCCCTCTTCCGAGCGCTCGAACAGCAGCTGCATCCCCAGGCACACGCCCAGCACCGGCTGGGTGAGCGAACGCATCAGCTCCACCAGCCCCAGCTCGCGCAGGCGCGCCATGCCGGGGCCGGCGGCGCCGACGCCGGGCAGGATCACCTTGTCGGCGGCGCGGATCGCCTGCGCATCGGAGGTAAGCGCCGCATCCGCGCCCAGCCGCTGCAGGGCGTAGCGCACCGAGCCGATATTGGTGCCGCCCGCATCGACCAGCACCACGGCCATTACAGCGCTCCCTTGGTACTGGGCAGCTCGCTGCCCTCGCGGCGGATGGCGTCGCGCAGGGCGCGCGCCACCGCCTTGAAGCAGGCCTCGACCATATGGTGCGCGTTCTCGCCGTACACGCTCAGGTGCAGGTTCGCGCCCAGGGTTTCGCACAGCGAGCGGAAAAAATGCGGCACCAGTTCAGTCGGCACCTCGCCCACGCGTTCGCGCGGGAAATTGCCGTCGAACACGAAATACGGGCGGCCCGAAAGATCCAGCGCGGCGCTGGCTTCCGATTCGTCCATCGGCAGCACGAAGCCGTAGCGGCCAATGCCGCGCTTGTCGCCCAGCGCCTGCCGCAGCGCTTGCCCCAGGGCCAGCGCGCAGTCCTCGATGGTGTGGTGCTCGTCGATATGCGTGTCGCCGTCGCACTGGAGTTGCAGCGCGAAGCCGCCGTGCTTGCCGATCTGCTCCAGCATGTGGTCGAAGAAGCCCAGCCCCGTGCGGGCCTTCGGTTCGGCCACGCGGTCCAGGTCCACGCTTACGGTGATGCGGGTTTCCTTGGTGTTGCGCACGACCGTGGCGGTGCGCGGCGCATCCAGCAGCTGGTGCGCGATCTCTTCCCACGACAGGCCCTTGGGCCCGACCAGGAAGCCGCGCACGCCCATGTTGGCGGCGAACTGCAGGTCGGTCTGGCGGTCGCCCACCATGGCCGAGAGGCCGCGGCTCCAGCTGTCGTCGGCCAGGTGATGGCGCAGCATGCCGACGCCGGGCTTGCGCGTGTCCAGCCCGTCGCGCGGGAAGCTCCGGTCGATCAGCACTTCGCGGAAGCGGATGCCCTGCGAGTCCAGGATGCGCATCAGCAGCTCGTGCGGGCCGGTGAAATGCGCCTCGGGGAAGCTGTCGGTGCCCAGGCCGTCCTGGTTGGTGACCATCACCAGCTCGTAGCCGGCGGCCACGCAGCGTTGCAGCGCGGCGATCACGCCGGGCAGCAAGGCCAGTTTCTCGTAGCTGTCGATCTGCTCGTCCGCCGGCTCCTCGATCAGGCAGCCGTCGCGGTCGACGAAAAGTATCTTACGGCTCATACGCGTCCTCCATTCAGCACTTCGAGCACACGCGTATTCTCCGCCGGAGTACCCAGGGTGATGCGCAAAGCATCGGCAAGATTCGGATAACGCCGTACGTCGCGGACCACAATCCCGGCCGCGAACAGGCGCTGGTAGGCGCCGCCGGCATCGTCGAAGCGCACGGCGAGGAAATTCGCCTGCGAATGCAGCACCTCGCGCACACCCGGCACAGCGGCCAGCGCGGCGGCCATGCGGCTGCGTTCTTCACGCACGATGCGGATATGCCCGGCCGCCTCCGCCTGCCCCGGCACCGACAGGCCGTCGAGCGCCGCCGTCACGCAAGGCCGCGGCAGCGGGTACGGTGGAATGATCCGACGCAACAGGGCGATCACCTCGGCATGCGCCAGCAGCGTACCGACGCGCGCGCCGGCCAGCGCCCAGGCCTTGGACAAAGTGCGCAGCACGGCGAGGTTGTCGTAGCGGTCGATCAGCTCCGCCACGCTGCCGCCGTCGGCGAACTCGACATAGGCCTCGTCCACCACCAGCAGCGCGCGGCCGGCCAGCTCGCGCGCCAGGCGCTCGATGGTGGCGCGCGGCACCGGCTGCCCGGTGGGATTGTTCGGCGTGCACACGAAGACCAGCTTCACCGCCGGCGTGACGGCGGCCAGCAAGGCGTCGGCGTCCACCGTGAAATCGGCCGCGAGCGGCACTTCCACGATGCCCGCGTCCTGGATGCGCGCGCATACGGAATACATGCCGAAGGTCGGCGGCTGGATCGCGATGGCGTCGCGCCCCGCGCGGCAGAACGCGCGCACCAGCAGGTCGATCGCCTCGTCGCTGCCGCGGCCGACCAGCAGTTGCCCCTCGCGCACGCCGTAGAGCTGGGCCAGCGCCTGCAGCAGCGCCGCCGGCTGCGGATCGGGATAGCGGTTGCAGCCCTGCCCCGCCGCGCCCGTTGGCGCCCAGGCCGATTCGTTCGCGTTGAGCAGGATGGCGCCGCCGCTGGCTTCCATGCGCGCCGAGGAATACGGCTGCATGGCGCGGATCTCCGGACGCGCCAGATCGAGCACGCTCATGCCTTCGCCTCCAGCGCGGCCAGGCGCAGCGTCACCGCGCGGCGGTGCGCTTCCAGCTGTTCGGCGGCGGCCAGGGTCGCGGTGCACGGGCCGATCGCGCGCAGGCCGTCGGCGCTCAGTTCCTGCACGGTGATCTGCTTCTGGAAGCTGGCCACCGACACGCCGCTGTAGCTGCGCGCATAGCCGTAGGTCGGCAGCACGTGGTTGCTGCCGCTGCAGTAGTCGCCCACCGACTCCGGCGTCCAAGCGCCGAGGAAGATCGAGCCGGCGCTGTCGATGCCGTCCAGCAGCGCGCGCGGCGCGGCCACCTGCAGGATCAGGTGTTCCGGCGCGTAGCGGTTGCTTACCGCCACCGCCTGTTCCAGCGAATCGACCAGGATCAGGCGGCTCTGCGCCAGCGCCTGCGTCGCGATGTCCGCCCGCGGCAAGGCGGCGCACTGGTTTTCGACTTCCACCGCCACGCGGTCGAGCAGCGCATCGGAAGGACTCAGCAGGATGACCTGCGAGTCGGGGCCATGTTCCGCCTGCGACAGCAGGTCGGCGGCGACGAATTCCGGATCGGCCTGGCCGTCGGCGATCACCAGCACTTCGGAAGGACCGGCCGGCATATCGATAGCCGCGCCGTCCGGATCGCCGGACACCTGCAGCTTGGCTTCAGTGACCCAGGCATTGCCGGGACCGAACAGCTTGTCGCAGCGCGGCACCGTGGCCGTGCCGTAAGCCATCGCGGCGATCGCCTGCGCGCCGCCCAGCTTGAATACGCGGTGCACGCCGGTGACGCGCGCGGCATACAGCACCGCCTCGTCGCAGCGGCCGTCCGCACGCGCGGGCGAGCACAGCACGATCTCGCGGCAACCGGCGATGCCCGCCGGCACGCCGAGCATCAGCGCGGTCGACGGCAGCGGCGCGCTGCCGGCCGGCACGTACAGGCCGACCTTGGCGATCGGGCGCAGCATGCGTTCGACGCGCACGCCGGGCGCGGTGTCCACGGCGACGGGACGCGGCGCGGACTCGCGATGGAAGGCGGCGATGCGCGCGGCGGCTTCTTCGATGGCGGCTTTCAGTTCGGGCGCCAGCGCGGCTTCGGCGGCGTCGAATTCCTCCGCCGTCACTTCGATCGCCTCGATCGCGCAGCGGTCGTACTTCGCGCTCAACTCGCGCAAGGCGGCATCGCCTTCGGCGCGCACCTTGGCGACGATCGCCTCCACGCCGCGGCGCAGTTCCTCCGCGCGCGACTGCGCGGGACGGGCCAGGGCCTGCACCTGCGCCGCGGGATCGAGCGCATTCCAGTCCAGTCGTTTCATGCCAGCATCTTCTCCACCGGCAGCACGAACATCTCGCGCGCGCCGGCCTTCTTGATCTCTTCCAGCTGCCGCCAGCTCACCTCGCCCGCGCACAGCGCCTGCAGCATCAGCTGGTCCGGCTGCCCCGCCACCGGCAGCAGGGTCGGCTGCGGGCCGCCCGGCAGCAGGCGGGTCACCGCGTCCAGGTGCTGGCGCGAGGTCTGCAGCAGCAGCAGGCGCGACTCGCGCACCTGCATCACGCCGTCGAGGCGCTTGAGCAGCAGCTCGATCATGTCGCCGCGCTCGTCGGTGGGCAGCGTCTTCGGGCCGGCCAGCACCGCTTCGCTTTCCAGCAGCACGTCGGCCTCGCGCAGCTGGTTGGCGACCAGGGTGCCGCCGCTCTGCACCAGATCGCAGATCAGGTCGGCCGTGCCCAGCCGCGGCGCGATCTCCACCGAACCGGCCAGGGTCACCACGCCGGCATCGACGCCATTGCGGCGCAACCAGTCGCGCAGCAAGCCCGGATACGAAGTGGCGATGCGCAGCCCGGCCAGCTGCTGCGGCCGCTCGTAGTTCATTTCCTGCGGCACCGCGATCGACAGCCGGCAGCGGCCGAAGCCAAGCGGACGCCATTCGGCGAGCGGTTCGGTCTCGCGTCCGTCCGTAAGCGAGTACTCGCTGAGCACGTTGCGGCCGACGATGCCGAGGTCGCACACGCCCTGGGCGATCAGCCCCGGGATGTCGTCGTCGCGCACCAGCAGCAGGTCGACCGGCTCGCCTTCGCCGAACAGGAACAGTTTGTCGCGGCTCTGGCGGAAGCTGAGGCCGCAGCGGTTGAGCAGGTCCAGCGCCGGCTCGGTCAGCCGGCCGGATTTCTGCATGGCGATACGCAGGCGGTCACGCGGTTTCATGCACGCCCCTTCTTCGCCGCCCGGCGGCGCGACGCACGGGCCGCGGCGGCCAGATAGCCGCCATTGCCCTGATTGAGGAAACGCGCCACGCGCCCGATGGTGGTGATGCTCACCGCCGTGCGCTCGTGGATCTCGCGGTACGGCACCTCGTCCAGCAGATACGGCACCACCCGCCACCGATCGACCAGCACTTCCAGCTCGGCCGGCGTGCACAGGTCGCGCAGGAAGGCGCTCATCTCCTCGGTGTTCTTCAACGACAGCAAGGCCTCGCTCAGACTGAGCTCGGCGGACTCGGCAGGCAGTTCGGGATCCAGCGATCGACGCTTCATAATGTACTAACGCGTTAATACAGTGGAGCAGACTATAGCCGGGTTGTGCGCTTGCAGCAAGCCCGCCACCCGGGCTTTATCCGCCGCACCCGCAACGACCGCTTCACCGGCCCAACGCCTACAATCCGCAACTTTCCGCCGCCACCGCCCCCATGACCGACACCCGCCCCATCGCCGCCACCGCCCACCTCCTGCTGCTCACCACCACCGTCTTCGCCCTGATCTGCGGTGCCGCCCAGTTCTGGCGCCACGACCTCGACCCCATCGCCATCCCCCTCAGCTTCTATCTCACCGGCCCCGGCGGCGCCTACGTACGCCTGGCGTACTACCTGATCTCGGCCGGCCTGCTGGGATTCGCCCTGGGCGGATACCGCGCCACCTCCCCACAACTACGCAGCCGCCTGGCCTCAGCCCTGTTCGCAGGCGCCGGCCTGGCCCTGCCCATAGTCGCCCTCACCGAACAATTCCTCGGCTCCCCACACGAACAACAAGCACGCCTGATCCACGGCCTGGCCGCACAAGCCACGTTTCTATGGCTGAGCTTCGGCATGCTGCTGTTGAACGCACGCTGGCGACGCGACACCGTATTGAGCGCAGGCAGCACAACGGGATGGATCGTGGCGTGGCTCGCGACCGCGGTGCTGTGGTCCCAAGTATTCCTACGCGACCTGCCGCATGGGCTGATGCAGAAACTGACGATCGGCTTGATTCTGGTATGGCTGGCGTGGGCGGCGCGGCATATGCGGCGCGCGGCCGGCGTCAGATAAAGGGGCTTTGGCTCGATGCGTGTTCCCGCAAGCCTTGGCCCCTCACCCTGCCCTCTCCCCGGAGGGGAGAGGGGTGATGTCGTGAGGCAGGCAGGAATGAAGAGCCAAAGCTGGCGCCAGTCACTGAACGTCCTCTTCGCAACGGCACGTTGAAGGGCGCGTTACGTAAACGCACCGTCGTTTCGTGTCGACTCTGGTTAATCCATTTCCACGGACGTCACTGCTCGTTCTAGTCGCGTCGCGAGCCGTTGCTCTAAGGCCATTTCTCTTTGGTTACTTTCTCTTTGGGCCAGCAAAGAGAAAGTGACCCGGGCGCCGGCAGGCGCACGGAATGCCCGCTGCATAAGCGGCCCATTCGCGTCACCGCGAAAACCAGGCGATACCGCCACTCGATCCCGGCCTGCGCCGGGATGACGAGCTAGCCGACAGCGCGCCGCTGAACCAGCTCGCACACCGTGCGCACATCCCCATCCATCGCGCGATCGCGCGACATAAACCCAATGTGCCCACGCAACACATCGTGCGCCTTGCGCACCGCCTCCCCGGCGTGGAAATCCCCCACCCCGGCCAAGGCCGAGGTCAACTGCTGCACCTCAGCAGCAAACTGCGCGTAATGCGCATGATCCTCCCGCGGCGCGTTAGCCACCTTGGCGGCGAGCGCCTTCCAATCGCCACGCGCCGCAAGCCGCCGTGCGGCATTCAACATCGCCTGGCGCAAATCCAGCGCCTGCGCAGCCGTATACAACTCCAACGCAATCACATGGCTGAGATCATCCAGCATCTCCAATACATGGCGCGCCTCATTGGCACCCATGGAGACATGATCCTCCGCATTGGCACTCGTCGGCACCGAGTAGACGCTCGCCGGATGCGCCCGCGTCGCCAGATCGTTGACCAGCGCCGCCGCCGTGTACTGCACGATCATGAAGCCGGAATCGGTACCGTCCTCATTGCCGGTGAGAAACGCCGGCAACCCATCGTTCGTCGCCGGATCCACCAGCTTGTTGAGCCGGCGCTCGGAAATCGAAGCGAGCACCGGAATCGCGGCCTTGACGTAACTCATCGCCAGCGCCAGCGGCATCCCATGGAAATGGCCCGCTGAAATCACCTGCTCCTCGATGAACTGCGCACCCTCCGCATCCGGGAAGATCAGCGGATTGTCGGTGACCGCATTGAGCTCGATATCGATCACGCGGCAGGCCTGCGCCCAGGCGTCGCGCACCGCGCCATGCACCTGCGGCATGCAGCGCAGGCAATAGGCGTCCTGCGGCTGGTGCTTCTTGCCGCCCTTGAACGGCAGGAAGCGGCTGTAGAAGGCCTCGCGGCCGTGGCGCTGGTTGGCCGGCACCCAGTCCCAGCCGATATCGAAGCTCAGCGCCTGGTCTTCCGGCGCCGTCCACGCATCGGAAGCCCACTGCTTGAAGCGCGGCACCAAGTGGTAAGGAATATCGACCAAGGTGCTTTCAGTCAGCAGCTCGCGCACATGCCCGGCGGTTTCCACCTGGCCGGGATGCGGGCGCAGCGCGTGCACTTCCGGGCGCAGCGCGCCGCTGCGGCCGGCGAAGGCATCGAGCGTCATGGCGGCGGCGAGGTCGGCGGTGTCCAGCAGGTATTCCAGCGTATCCAGCGCCAGCGCGGCGGTGGCCAGCATCTGCGCGGTGCCGTTGTTCAGCGCCAGGCCTTCCTTGAAGGACAGGCGGATCGGCGCCAGGCCTGCGCGCTCCAGCGCTTCGGCGCCGGGCAGGCGCTCGCCCTGGTAGAACGCTTCGCCGCCGCCGAGCAGCACGATGGCCAGATGCGACAGCGGGGCAAGGTCGCCGCTGGCGCCGACCGAGCCCTTCTCCGGCACTACCGGCACCACGCCGCTGTTGAGCAGCGCGGTCAGCGCGCGCAGGGTTTCCACGCGGATGCCCGAATGGCCGCGCATCAAGGTGTTGATGCGGATCACCAGCATGGCGCGCACCACGTCCTCAGCGAACGGCTTGCCCACGCACACGGCATGGGTGGTGATGAGGTTGTGCTGCAGTTCTTCCAGCAAGGTGCCTTCCGGCTTCTCGGGGTGGCCGCCGGGAAGTTCGTCGCGCAGGCGATGCGCGCCGAGCAGCTTGTCGGCATTGCTGCCGAAGCCGGTGGTGACGCCGTAGGTCGGCTCGCCGCAGCTCACCTTGTCGGCGAGGAAATCCGCCGCGCGCTGCACGCGCGCCAGCTGCGGCTCGTCCAGCACCACCGGCACGCGCTCGCGCGCGGCGGCGACCAGTTGCGCGCGGGTGAGGCTGCTGCCATCGAGTCGGATCTGCTCACGCTCATGGATATGGCTCATAGATGTGCTCCGCGCCGCTGGGCGCTGGTCTCATGGGGAATGGGGATGCGGCAAAACGAACTGCGCGGACGCCATCGACGACGGCGTCCGCGCCGGGATCACGGCGCGATCTCGGCCTGCGCCAGCTCGACGCGCAGCGTCTTGATCAGTTCCGCGCGGGCGACTTCGAACTGATCCTGGCGGCGCATGTCCTTCACGGTGACCACGCCCTTGGCCAGTTCGTCCTCGCCCAGCACCAGCACGAAGCGGATGCCCGCGCGGTCGGCATATTTGAACTGCTTGGCCAGCTTGCCGCCTTCCAGCACCACTTCGGTGGCGATGCCGGCGCCGCGCAGTTCGCTGGCCACGGCCAGGTAGTCGGCCATGCGCGACTCGTCCATCTGCGTGACCAGCACGTCCACCGTGCTGCGCGCGGTACTGATCAGGCCGGCTTCGCGCAGCTGCCAGTACAGGCGGGTGAGGCCGATGGAAATGCCCACGCCCGGCAGGCGCGACTTGGTGTACTGGCCGGCGAGGTTCTCGTAGCGGCCGCCGGAGCAGATCGAGCCGATCTGCGGGTAGTCGTTGAGCGTGGTCTCGTAGACGGTGCCGGTGTAGTAGTCCAGGCCGCGCGCGATCGAAAGATTCAGCGCGAAATGCGATTCCGGCACGCCGAAGTCGCGGATCAGGCCCAGCACTTCCTTCAGCTCCGCGCGGCCCTGCTCCATCGACTCCGGACCCGCGCCGAGCGCATCCAGCTGCTCGAAGGCCTCGTGCACCGAGCTGGAACGCACCTGCACGAAGGCGAGGATCTTCTCGGCTACGTCGGCGGCCAGGCCGAAGGTTTCGCCGGTGAGCGTCTCGCGCACGTAGTCGGCGCCGCGCTTGTCCAGCTTGTCCACTTCGCGCAGCACCAGGGTCTGCTGCTCGGCGTCGCTCACGCCCAGGCTTTCGAAGAAGCCGCGCATCAGCTTGCGGTTGTTGAGCTGGATGGTGAACGCGCCGATGTTCAGTTCGCGGAACACGCTGTAGATGACCGCCGGCAGCTCGGCGTCGTAGCGCACCGAGAGGCCGTCCTTGCCGATCACGTCGATGTCGCACTGGTAGAACTCGCGGAAGCGGCCGCGCTGGGCGCGCTCGCCGCGGTACACGCGCTGCATCTGGTAGCGGCGGAACGGGAAACTCAGGTCGTGCTCGTGCTCGGCCACGTAGCGGGCCAGCGGCACGGTGAGGTCGAAGCGCAGGGCCAGCTCGGGCTTCTCGCCTTGCTCCAGCGAACCGGTGGACTGCACGAAATAGACCTGGCGCTCGGTCTCGCCGCCGGTCTTGGTCAGCAGCACGTCGGAGAACTCCATCACCGGCGTTTCCACCGGCAGGAAACCGAAGCGCTCGTAGTTGCGGCGGATCGTGTCGAGCATGCGCTGGAACGCGATCTGGTCGAGCGGCAGCAGCTCGAGTACACCGGGCATGGTGCGGGCCGGGGTAAGCGCCATGAAATCCTCTGCTTCGAAAGGGAAACGCTGCCGGCGCCATGGCGCGCGGCGGTAGCCGCATAGGTTAGCAGAAGGCCTGCGCGCCCCTTCGCCGGCCACGCCGCCGAATCGGAATGTTCCGGACCTGTTGCGAAGTCCGCCGAGGGTCATTAAGATACGCGGCTCCCACGGGGTGTAGCTCAGCCTGGTAGAGCGCTACGTTCGGGACGTAGAAGTCGCATGTTCGAATCATGTCACCCCGACCAATTCGATGATCAAGCCGGCCCAGCGCCGGCTTTTTCATGTCCGCACGACAGGCGCGCATCCCTTCGCACATACTCGGCGCCACCTGCCCCTCGCTGACGCAAGGAACGCGCCGTGCCCCGTCTCGCTTCGCTCCGCACGATCCTCCTCGCCCTGCTGCTGATACCGCTGCTCGCCGCCTGCTCGAAGAAACAGGAAGTGACTCCGCAGGCCAGTATCGGCGGCGAAAAGAACAAGGCCGGCGTCGCGCTGGCCTACGAACACCGCCTCACCCTGCGCCTGCCGTCGGAAACCATCGCCCCGCGCCTGGTGGAGGCGCGCGCCGCCTGCGAGTCGGCGCGCTTCGGCGAATGCAGCGTGCTGCGCATCGAACAGTCCAGCTGGGACGCCGCGCTCATCGTGCGCATCGTGCCCGCCGGCGTGGAACCGCTGGTATCGCTGGCCGCCAAGGGCGGCGAAGTCGGCGAACGGGAAACCTCGGCCGAAGACCTCGCGCCCGCGGTGGCCGACAACCAGCGCCAGCAGAACCTGCTCAAGGCGCAGCAGCAGCGCCTGGATGCGCTGGCCGCGCGCAAGGACCTGGCCGTCGCCGACCTGATCGCGCTGGGCAAGGAACAGGCCTCGGTCGAGAGCCAGCTGCAGGAACTGGAACGCCAGTCGGCCGGACAGCAGCACCGCATCGCCACCAACCTGCTGACCTTGCGGCTGCGGCCGCTCGGCGCCGACTCGCGCGGCGCGCAGCTGCGCGAATCGCTCAAGGGCGTGCTCGACGAATTCGTCGACGGCCTGGCCAACGCGATCCAGGCGATCAGCTACGGCCTGCCCTTCGTGCTGCTGGGTTTCCCGCTGCTGCTGCTCTGGCTGTGGCTGTGGCGCCGCTTCGCGCGGCGCAAGGCGTAAGGCTCAGTCGAGCAGGGCCAGTTCGGCCAGCCGGTCCATTTCCTCGGCGTCGAAGCCCGCTTCCAGCCGCGCCTGCCGGTTGAACGGCCCGCGCGGCGTGCGGCCCATGTAGTCGCGCAGCAGATCCAGGAAGGCCTGGCGCGGCTCCAGCCCGTCGCGCTCGCAGCAGTGGCGGAACCAGCGCGTGCCGGCGGCGACGTGCGCCACTTCCTCGCGCAGGATCACTTCCAGGATCGCGATGGTGCGCTCGTCGCCCGCGCCGCGCAGGCGCTCGATGATGCCGGGCGTCACGTCCAGCCCGCGCGCCTCCAGCACGCGCGGCACCAGGGCCATGCGCGCGGTGTCGTGGTGCGCGGTCTTCTCGGCCATTTCCCACAGGCCGTTGTGCGCATCGAAATCGCCGTAGGCGTGGCCCAGTTCCGCCAGGCGCACGCTGAGCATGTCGAAGTGGCGCGCCTCGTCGTGGGCGCAGCTGGCCCAGTCGCGGTAGTACGCCTCGGGCTTGCCGCGGAAGCGGTAGACCGCGTCCCACGCCAGGTTGATCGCGTTGAATTCGATATGCGCCACGGCATGCACCAGCGCCGCGCGGCCTTCGGAGGTACCGAGGCCGCGGCTGGGCACCTTGCTGGCGTGGACCAGCAGCGGGCGTTCGGGGCGGCCGGGGGCGCTGATGGGTTCGGGTGCCGGCGAGGCCGGATCCGGCTGCAGTTCGCCGGCGAGCAAGGCGTTCCAGGCCGCGCGGGTCAGGCGCACTTTCTCCGCCGGGTCGGTGGCGTCGAGGCAGCGCCTGGCGGCCTGGTGCAGGTCGGTCATGAGGCCCGCTTACGCGCTGCGGCGCGCCGCCTTCGCGTCGTCCGAGCGCAGCATCTCGATCTGTTCCAGATACTGCTTGTCCAGCCCGGTGACGTATTCGCCGTTGAAGCAGGAGGCGTCGAAGTTGGTCAGCGACTCGTTGCCGTCCTGAACCGCCCAGAACAGGTCCTTCAGGTCCTGGTAGATCAGCCAGTCGGCGCCGAGCACCTGCTCCACTTCCTTCTCGGTATGGCCGGCGGCGACCAGTTCCGACGCGGCCGGCATGTCGATGCCGTACACGTTCGGATAGCGCACCGGCGGCGCAGCGGAGGCGAAGAACACGTTGCGCGCGCCGGCGTCGCGGGCCATCTGGATGATCTGGCGCGAGGTAGTGCCGCGCACGATGGAGTCGTCCACCAGCAGCACGTTCTTCTTGCGGAATTCCAGCTCCACCGGATTGAGCTTGCGGCGCACCGATTTCACGCGCTCGCCCTGCCCCGGCATGATGAAGGTGCGGCCGATATAGCGGTTCTTGACGAAGCCCTCGCGGAACGGCACGCCCAGCGCCTCGGCCAGCGCGCTGGCGGCGGTGCGGGCGGTATCGGGAATCGGGATGACCGCCTCGATGCCGTGGTCCGGGCGCTCACGCAGGATCTTCTCGGCCAGCTTCTGGCCCATGCGCAGGCGCGCCTTGTAGACCGAGACGTTCTCGATCATCGAGTCCGGGCGCGCCAGGTACACGTATTCGAAGATGCACGGCGCATGCGTGGCGCCCTCGGCGCACATGCGGCTGAACAGCTGGCCGTCGACGCTGATGAACACCGCCTCGCCCGGCGCCAGGTCGCGCAGGCGCTTGAAGCCGAGGATGTCCAGCGCCACCGATTCCGAAGCCACCGCGTACTCGCGGCCTTCCGCGGTAACGCGCTCGCCCAGCACCAGCGGACGGATGCCGTTGGGGTCGCGGAAGGCCAGCAGGCCGTAGCCCAGGATCAGCGCCAGGCAGGCGTAGCCGCCGCGCGCGCGGGCATGCATGCCGGCCACGGCCTTGAAGATGTGGTCCGGCGTGAGCGCCATGCGGTCCTGGATCTGCAGCTCGTGCGCCAGCACGTTGAGCAGCACTTCGGAGTCCGAATCGGTGTTGATGTGGCGGCGGTCGTCCTCGAACATCTCGCGCCGCAGGGTCTCGGTGTTGACCAGGTTGCCGTTGTGCGCGAACGCGATGCCGTAGGGCGAGTTCACGTAGAACGGCTGCGCTTCCGAGGAACCCTCGGAACCCGCGGTGGGGTAACGGCAATGGCCCAGGCCGATGCGGCCGCGCAGGCCGCTCATGGCGGTCTGGTTGAACACGTCGCGCACCAGGCCGTTGCCCTTGTGCAGGCGCAGCCGCGCGCCCTCGACGGTGGCGATGCCTGCCGCGTCCTGGCCGCGGTGCTGCAGCACCGTCAAGCCGTCGTAGAGGGCCGATGCCACCTCGGTGGTACCGACGATGCCGATGATTCCGCACATGGTTGTGATGCCTGTAAGTGCTTTAAGGATTCGTTGTCTGGCGCGGGGCGGCTTCCACCGCCTTGGGGTCGCGCGCGGCGCTCATGGCGGCCGGGTCGCGCGGTACCGCGGCGTCCACGCCGGGCGCGCGCGCTGCGCTGCGTGCCGGTGCGGGCGCCAGGCCCTGCAGCGCCGCCGGCAGGCCTTGCAGCTGGCCCTGCCATTGGCTGGGCAGTTGCGGCAGCTGGCTGGGCAACTGGGTCGGCAGCCGCAGCTCCGGCAGCTTGTCCGGCAGCGACGGCAGCCCGTCCATCGCCGTCGACGGCTGCTGCAGGAATCGCCGGGCGCTGCTCGGCACCTGCTGGTTCAGCCAGCCGGCCACGCCGGTGAACTGCGGCAGCAATGCCGACTGCTGCCACCACGGATCGCGCGTCAGCGCGGTGAGGCTGACCAGGAACACACCCACCGTCACCACCAGCACGCCGCGCGCCAGGCCGAACACCATGCCCAGCAGGCGATCCGTGCCGCTCAAGCCGGTGCCCTGCACCAGCCTGGCCACCAGGAACCGCACCACGATGCCCAGCACCAGCACGCCGACGAAGGTGGTCGCATAACCGGCCGCCAGGCGTGCCGAAGGCAGGCTGATCTTGTTCGCGTACAGCTCCGCCACGTGCGGGCCGAAGGTCCAGGTGATCCACGCCGCGGTAACCCAGATCAACAGCCCCAGGACCTCGGAAATGAGGCCGCGCCACAACCCGATCAAGACCGAGATGCCCAGTACCGCCAGGATGATGTAGTCGGCCCAGTTCATGGCGGCGCTGGCTCGATGCTCAGGGGGCGGAGACGACGTTGCCGGCGAGGCCGAGCTTGGTCTTGATCTGGTCGCGCACGCGCACCGCGTCGTCGCGCTGCGTCTGCGGCCCGGCGCGCACGCGCCACAGCTGCTTGCCGCTCGCGTTCACGGTGTCGACGTAGCCGTCGAAGCCGTTGGAGCGCAGCTTGTCGCGCAGCGCGGTGGCGTCGGCCTGGCTGCCCATCGCGGCCACTTGCACCGCCCAGCCGCCCGCGCGGGCGGCGGCGGGCGCAGGAGCGGCGGCGGCCGGCTTGGCGGCGGGTGCCGCCGCGGCCGCGGCCGGAGCGTCGTCCTGCGCCGGTGTGCTGGCGCTGCCTTCGAGGCGGGCCGGGGCGCCGGGGATGGTCTGGGTGATCTTCAGGCGCGCGGCCTCGGCGGCGGCGCGGGTGTCGAACGGACCGGCGGTGACCAGGGTCAGCTGCTTGCCCGCCTGGTTGAGCGGACGGCTGGACACCGGATAGCCGAGCGCGCGCACGCGCTGCGTCAGGCTTTGCGCGCTGGCGGCGGAGGCATAGGCGCTGAGATTGAGGGTGTAGCGGCCATGCGCCGCGGTCGCGGCCGGCAGGTCGGCGGCGGGTGCCGGGGTGGCGGCGGGCTTGGTCTGCGCGGGAATCGCCGGCTGCGCGGCCGGTTTCGGCGGCGCGGCGGCCTGGTTCGGGATCACCGGCTGGCCGGGCGTGCCGGGGCGGGTGACCGTGGTCGGCGCGGGCTGCTGGCCGGCGGCGGGGTCGGTCTCGACGTCGCGCGGGCGGTTGGAACCGATCTCCACCGTGGCCAGCTTGTCCGAGCCGGCCGGCGTGGCGGCCTGGCCCGCGGCCGAGGAAGCGGCGGCCGGTGCGGCAGCGGCGGTGCCGGCGGAGGCGGCGCCCGGGGTCAGGCTCATGGTGCGCGTCTGCAGGTCGCGGTCCGGCGCCGGCGGGATGGCCAGGCTGACCGTTTCGTCGCCACCGGTCTTCGGCGGCGTGCTGGAAAAGAACATCGGCACGAACAGAACCGCCAGCGCGATCAGGACGGCGGCACCCAGCAGACGTGTTTTCAAGACAGGCTCCAAGGCGGCAAAAGCGCAAACACGAAACGGCGGGATTATACCTGACGTGGACGATCACCCATGCGGGCGCTGCGATGACCGTTTCCAGCGTTCAGTTCTGCAGCACCGCGGCGGCGACGAAGAACGAACCGAAAGCCAGGATGCGCTCGCCCGGAAGCGCCGCCGCACGCGCCGCGGCAAGCGCGCTGCCCACATCTGCGTGAAGATCGAACGCGGCCGACGGCAGCGCCTGCTGCAACTCCTTGCGCAAGGCCTCCGCCGGCAGGCCGCGCGGCGTATCGCGCTCCAGCCCCGCCAGGTGCCAATGCCCGATGCGCGCGCCCAGCGCGGCGATCACGCCGCCCACGTCCTTGTCCGCCAGCGCGCCGTACACCGCATGCACGCGTCCGCCAGGATGCGCGTCCAGCCATTCGGCCAGCGCGCGCGCGGCCTGCGGGTTGTGGCCGACGTCGACGATCAGCGCTGGATCGCCGCCCAGCGCCTGCAGGCGCGCGGCGACGGCGGCGGTCTTCACGCCTTCGGCCGCGGCTGCCGCGAGCGCGGCGGACGGTATCGGCGCATGCGCGCTGTGCGCATGCAGCGCGGCGATCGCCGCCGCCGCATTGGCGTACTGCACGGGCGCGGCCAGCGACGGATCCGGCAGCTCGAAGGCGGTGCCGTCGCCATGCCGCCAGGTCCAGCCCTGCGCATGGCGTTCCACCCGGAAATCCACGCCGGCCCGCTCCACCCGCGCGCCGATGGCGGCCAGCGCCTCCAGCAGGCCGGCCGGCGGCGCGGCCTCGCCCACGATCGCCGGCCGGCCCTGGCGGGCGATACCGGCTTTCTCGCGGCCGATGCTGTCGCGGTCGTTGCCCAGCCAGTCCATATGGTCGAGATCGACGGTGGTGATCACCGCGACGTCGGCGTCGACGATATTGATCGCATCCAGCCGCCCGCCCAGCCCCACTTCCAGCACGGCGGCGTCCAGGTCCGCGCGCGCGAACAGGTCCAGCGCCGCCAGCGTGCCGAATTCGAAATAGGTCAGCGGAATATCGCCGCGCGCCGCTTCGATGCGTTCGAAGCTGTCGACCAGTGCCTGGTCGCCGGCATCCTGGCCGTCGATGCGGATGCGCTCGTTGTAGCGCAGCAGATGCGGCGAGGTGTAGCAGCCCACGCGGCGGCCGGCGGCACGCAGCATCGCTTCGAGCATGGCCACGGTGGAACCCTTGCCGTTGGTGCCGCCGACGGTGACGATCCAGCGCGCCGGCGCCGGCGCGCCCATGCGGCGCCACACTTCGCGCACGCGCTCCAGGCCCAGCTCGATGCTGCGCGGGTTGACGCCTTCCTGATAGCTCAGCCACTCGGCCAGCGTGCGCGACATACGGGTGTTTCCAGATAGGGGATCAGGCGTCCAGCGGACGCAGCCAGAAGCGCAACCGGTGGCTGCTCGGCGCGGCGTCGCCGGCTTCCGTCCAGTCCAGTGCGCAGAACATGTCGTCCTGGCGCGCATAGCCGCGCTTGCGCCAGAACGCATCGTTGGGGCGGTAATCGGCGGGGCGGCGCGGATCGTCGTCCGCGCGTTCCACCGCGCAGAATGCGGTCAGGCCGAAACCGCCCAGGCGCCGCGCATGCGCTTCGCGTTCGTCGAAGAAGTGGTGGCCCAGGCCCTGGCCGCGATACGCGGACAGCAGGACCGACTCGCCGAAATAGAACACCTCGTGCAACGGCAGTCCGCGTTCGAGAAACGGCCGGTGGAAGGCCTCGCCGTCATCGGCCAGCGGCAGCCCCGTGGAAGCACCGATCACGCGGCCGCCGTCCAGCGCCAGCACGAACACACTGCGCGGCGAGCGCGCATAGGCGGCGAGGTAGCGCTGCTCGTAGCCGGCATCGCCTTCGTACAGATACGGATACTCGCGGAACACCGCGATGCGCAGCCGCGCCAGGTCGCCCAGATAAGGGGTCACCGCCTCGCCGCTGCAGCTGATCACCTCGAGCGCCATGCTCAGCCGCCGACCTGGGCGATCCAGTCGTTGAGGTTGTAGTAGTTGCTGACGCGCACGAGCTTGCCGTCGCGGACGTCGAAGAACGCCCCGCCCGGCAATACGTAGCGCTGGCCCTGCGCGGGCGGCAGGCCTTCGTCGTCGGCGAGGTATTCGCCATGCACCACGTATTCGGCCGCGGCATGGGCGCCGTCGGCGCTGACCATCACCACGATGTCCTTCAGCTGCTCGCGGTAGCTGCGCTCCATGCGGCCGAGAAAGGCCTTGAACGCATCGATGCCGGTTTCGCGGCCGCCCTGGTTGATGTCGTGGGCGACGTCGCCGGCGAGGCAGCCGAGCATGGCGGACCAATCGGCGGCGTTGAAGGCGGCGTAGTAGCGGCGGATCAGGGATTCGGTGGGGGACATGGAGCGGACCGGGGAGTACGGACGCAAGAGAGTAACGCGTAGGTTGGGGTGAGCACAGCGAACCCCAACGGACCTCGCAAGGCAGGCGCCACGTTGGGGTTCGCTGCGCTCACCCCAACCTACGCGCCGTCCTGCGCAAACCCGCCGACACCAGCCGCCGCAGCACGCGCTCCTGCAAACTCCCATGCCCGATCAGTTCCATCCGCACCAGCGCCTCGTCCTCGCCTTCCACCGGTTCGCCCGGATGGAACAAGGCGCGCAGCAGATCCCAGCGCCCTCGCCACGATCCGCTCTTCGACTTCAACCAGCCCAGCGCCGGCAGCAGCCGCTGTTCCACCTCGGTGAAATCGCTACCGAACGGAAAGGCCGGAAACAGGCCGCGGCGCTCCATCGCGCCCAGCGCCTCGCGCAGATGCTCCGGCGTGTTGAGCCGCCACTTCTCCGGAATCTGGAAATCCGGCGACAACTTGCCCGCCGACTTCGCCTCCGCGCACAGCGCGTCGAGGAAGCGCGCATCGCTGATCGCCAGCATCGCTTCCACGCATTCGTTGTCGGACTTGCCGCGCAGGTCCGCCACGCCGTACTCGGTGACGAACAGATCGCGCAGATGCCGCGGGATGGTGCAGTAGCCGTAGTTGAAACGGATATTCGTCTCCACCGTGCCGCGCACCTTGCGGGTGGCGCGCAGCAGCAGGGCGGAGCGTCCGTCCGGCAGCTCATGCGCCATCGCCACGAAGTTGTACTGCCCGCCCACGCCACTGACCACGCGGCCGTCTTCCAGGCCGTCCGACACCGCCGAACCCAGCAGGGTCGCCATCATGCAGGTATTGAAGAAGCGCGCGCCGCGGCGCTGCAACGAAGCCAGCGCCTGGTGATTGCCGTACAGCTGGTTGACGTTGGAAACGCGGCACATGTCGATCGCATCGGGATCGGCCGCCTCGGTTTCGTCCAGCCAGCGGTACAGCTCCCGCGTGCCGAGAAAGAACGCGCCGCGCAGGTAATGCCCGCCGGGCGTTTCCGGCGCCAGCCGCCCTGCCGCCGAAGCACGTTCCAGACCTAAGTTGTCCCAGCTGCGCCGCCGCAGGATGCCGGCGCGCTGCAGATGCATGAAGCCGTCCATCACCATTTCGCTGGCGCCGTACAGGCCGGTGTCGAACGGCGCCAGCCCGCCGAAGCGCGCGGCCAGCGCATGGGTGGCGCCGCGCGGGTCCAGCGCCACCAGGGCGCGGCGCCAGTGCACGTTGTCGCGCTGGCGCAGCAGCAGCGCATGCACCAGCGCGTCGGACAGCGCGCCGATGCCGATCTGCAGGCAGCCGCCGTCCTTTACCAGCGCGCTGGCGTGCAGGCCCAGCGCGTATTCGGCCAGGTCCACCGGCTGGCGCGGCAGCGCGAACAGCGGGGTGGCGGTTTCCGGCTGCAGTTCCAGGTCGAAGAAGTTTGCTTCCACCTCGGCATGGCCGCTGAGGTACGGCAGGTCCGGATGCACCACCGCCACGCACAGCGGCCGCGCGCGGCCGGCGGCCCTGGCCTGGTCGAGGAAATCCAGGGTGAGGTCCGGGTTGCACGAGAGGCTGTAGCGCACGCCTTCGGGCGTCTCGCGGCGCGCCACCAGTTGCACCAGCAGGTTGATGTCCTGCACCACCAGGTCGCGCGCGACGTGCGTGTAGTTCTGGCTGATGTAGTTGCGCTGCGCGCTGCCGGACTGCAGCAGCGCGCCGGACTGCATGTAGAACTCGTGCACCGCCACGTTGGTGGGCAAGGCATTGCGCGCCTGGTCCACGGCGTATTGCGGGTCTTCCGCGTCGAGGCCGAAGTGGCGGTCGAGAAAGGGTTTGGCGAAGCGCTCTTCCAGCCCCGGCTGCGGACGCGGGCGGGTCAGCGACAAGGCGGTGTACAGCGTCATGGAGCGCGAGCCGTCGGCCTGGGTCAGCCGGTACAGCGCATTGAGCAGCCCATGCGGCTTGCCTAATCCGAGCGGCGCGGCGATGCGCAGATCGGGACCGAGCCGTTCGGCGATGTGCCGTGCGCAGGCTTCCGTGTCGGTACGACATTGCTCTGGCGTCATGGGCGCGGAGCATGCCAAAACGCAGTACGTGCTGCATAGCCGGCGCTTTCATGCTGCCTTCACCCGCCGCGGCGGTCACCAGCCATGCCCTACACTGCCGGCATGAACTTCGCCGCGTCCCCGACCTCCCCCACCCGGCGCCTCGCCGAACAGGCGCTCAGCCGCGCCGCCGGCGCGCCGCTGCTGCCGGGCAACCGCATCGACCTGCTGATCGACGCGGCCGTGCATTTCGAGGCCTGGCTGGCGGCGATCCGCGGCGCGCAGAAGCGCGTGCTGCTGGAGAACTACATCATCCGCGACGACGAGGTCGGCCGCGCCTTCCGCGACGCGCTGGTGGAGCGCGCCAGCAGCGGCGTGACGGTGGCCGTGGTGTACGACTGGATGGGTTGCCTGGGCCAGTCGCGCGCCAGTTTCTGGGCGCCGCTGCGCGCCGCCGGCGGCCAGGTGCGCAGCTTCAATCCGCCGCAGCTGGGCCAGCCGTTCGGCTGGATCAGCCGCGACCACCGCAAGCTGCTGGTGGTGGATGGCGAAAAAGGTTTCCTGTCCGGCGTGTGCATCAGCCAGAAGTGGCTGGGCGATCCGGCGCGCGGCATCGCGCCGTGGCGCGACACCGGCGTGGCGCTGCACGGCCCGGCGGTGGCGGAACTGGAACTGGCCTTTGCGCAGAGCTGGTCCTGCATCGGCGAACCGCTGCCCGAATTCCCGCTGGAACCGGTGCAGCCGGCCGGCGAGGTGGCGCTGCGGGTGATCGCCACCCAGCCTTCGACCGCCGGCATGTACCGCATGGACCAGCTGATCGCCGCGATGGCGCGCAAGACGCTGTGGCTGACCGACGCCTACTTCGTCGGCGTGGCGCCGTATGTGCAGGCGCTGGCTTCGGCGGCGCGGGACGGCGTCGACGTGCGCCTGCTGGTGCCGGGCAGCAGCGATATCCCGGTGGTCGCCGGCATGTCGCGTTCCGGCTACCGGCCCTTGCTCAAGGCCGGCATCCGCGTGTTCGAGTGGAACGGCTCGATGCTGCACGCCAAGACCGCGGTGGCCGACGGCCAGTGGGCGCGGGTGGGCTCGTCCAATCTCAATATCGCCAGCTGGCTGAGCAACCGCGAGATCGACGTGGCGGTGGAAGACGCCGCCTTCGCCCAGCAGTTGGCCGCGCAGTACGAGCAGGATCTGGCCAACGCCACCGAGATCGTGCTGACTCCGCGCCCGAACCGGCCGGACAAGGAGCGCGTCAGCGCCTCCGCCCGGCGCACCCGCACCGGCCGCATGGGCGGCAGTTCCAGCCGCGCCGCCGCCGGCGCCCTGCGCATCGCCAACACCATGGGCGCCGCGCTCAGCGACCGCCGCGTACTGGGCGACACCGAGACCGGCCCGCTGCTGGCCGGCACCGCCGCCCTGGTGGCGCTGGCGGCGGTGGCGATCCTGTGGCCGGCCGTGGTCGGCTGGCCGATCGCGGTGCTGGCGGCGTGGTTCGCGCTGAACTTCGGCATTCGCGCCTGGCGCGCGCGGCGCAAGCACCAGCGGCGGATCGAGGCGGCGGACGAGCCGGACGCCTGAGCGGGCGTAGGTTGGGGTGAGCCCCAGGCGCACCCCCCCGGGGGGGGGCCGGGTGGGGCGGGCGGAGGGCCGCCCCCCCCGGCCGCCGGCGGGGGGGTTGGTTGGGGTGCCCCGCAGGCGAACCCCAACGTTGCCACGCTGTTGGGGTTCGCCTGCGGCTCACCCCAACCTACACTTCAACACTTTGCGGCAAGCCCATGACAGCCCGGCAGTTCCTGCGCTAGTCTCCCGCTTTCCATGCCCGCCCCCGACGCTCCTACGCCGCCCTCGCGGCACATCCTTACGCCGAGCACGCTCAACCGGCTGGTGCGCGACCTGCTGGAGGATGCGCTGCCGCTGGTGTGGATCGAGGGCGAGCTGTCGAACGTGGCGCGGCCCGCCTCCGGGCACCTGTACTTCACCCTGAAAGATGCCAACGCCCAGGTGCGTTGCGCGATGTTCCGCCCCAAGGCCATCGGCCTGCGCTTCCGCCCCGCCGACGGCGCCCACGTATTGGTGCGCGCCCGCGTGGGCCTGTACGAACCGCGCGGCGAATTCCAGCTGGTGGCCGAGCATATGGAGCCGGCCGGCGAAGGCGCCCTGCAGCGCGAGTTCGAGCAGCTCAAGGCGAGGCTCGATGCCGAAGGCCTGTTCGACCGCTCGCGCAAGCGCCCCCTGCCCGCCTTCGCTCGCCGCATCGGCGTGATCACCTCCGCCACCGGCGCCGCCGTGCGCGACGTGCTGAGCGTGCTGTCGCGCCGCTGGCCGCTGGCCGAAGTGGACGTACTGCCGGTGCCGGTGCAGGGCCGGGAAGCGCCGCCGGCGATCGTCTCGATGCTGCGCCGCGCCTCCGCCAGCGGCCGCTACGACGTGCTCCTGCTGACCCGCGGCGGCGGTTCGCTGGAAGACCTGTGGGCCTTCAACGACGAACAGGTCGCGCGCGCCGTGCACGCCAGCGCCGTGCCGGTGGTGTCGGCCGTCGGCCACGAGGTCGATTTCAGCATCGCCGACTTCGTCGCCGACCTGCGCGCACCCACACCCTCAGCCGCCGCCGAACTGCTGGTCCCCGACGCGCAAGCCCTGGAACGCCACCTGCGCCAGCTCCGCCAGCGCCTGGCCACCCTTCAGCAACGCCGCCTGCACGCCCTGATCCAACGCACCGACCACCTGCTGGCCCGCCTGCAAGCCCAACGCCCCCAAGCCCGCCTGCAACGCGACCACGAACGCCTGTCCCACCTGCGCCACCGCCTGGCCACCGCCATGCGCGACACCCTGCGCGAAGACAGCCGCCGCCTGGAACGCAACCACGCCCGCCTCCTCACCCGCCACCCCCGCCACCACCTGCCGCTCTACACCCAACAACTCGCACAACAGCAACGCCGCCTGCACCAGGCCATCACCCGCATCCTCGAACGCCACCGCGCCACCCTCACCCAGACCGGCCGCGCCCTGCACGCCATCAGCCCCCTGGCCACCCTCGACCGCGGCTACGCCATCCTGTTCGACGAACAAGGCCACGTCATCCGCTCCGCCACATCCGTCACACCGGATGAGCGCGTACGAGCGAAGCTGGCCGATGGAGAGCTGATGTTGAAGAACGAGGGGCCGCGCTCTTAAGCGCCCGCTGCAGGCTTCAACTCCTCGCTCCGCCCGGCCCCTCACCCTGCCCTCTCCCCGGAGGGGAGAGGGGTGAAATCGTGAGGCAGGCAGGGGCGAAGAGCAAAAGCTGGCGTCGGTTCTTGAACGTCCTCTTCGCAACGGCACGTTGAAGTGCGCGTCACGTAAACGCACGGTCGTTTCGTGTCGACTCTGGTTAATCCGTTTCCACAGCCGCCACTGCTCCTTCTAGTCGCGTCGCGAGCCTTGGCTCTCAGGCCATTTCTTTTGGGTTACTTTTTCTTTGGGCCAGCAAAGAAAAAGTGACTCGGGCGCCGGCAGGCGCACGAAATGCCCGCTGCATAAGCGGCCCATTCGCGCCACCGCGAAAACCAGGCGACAAAGTCACTGGATCCCAGCTTCCGCTGGGATGACGAGCCCCCACGTCAGAATGACGCGCAAGCAATAACAACCCCCCAATTTCCATATAACCAAACGCGCCCCATCTCACACCTTTTGAACGCGCACCAGCGCATCCTGCCCGGCCATCCCCCGATGGAACGCGATGCATGAGAGCAGCAGCGTTATTCGTAAAAGCCCTCGAAGCCGAAGGCGTAAGACGCATCTTCGGCGTCCCCGGCGAAGAAAACCTCGACCTCGTCGAAGCCCTCCGCGACTCCAAGATCGAACTGATCGTCACCCGCCACGAACAAGCCGCCGGCTTCATGGCCGCCACCTGGGGCCGCCTCACCGGCGAAGCCGGCGTCGCGCTGTCCACCCTCGGCCCCGGCGCCACCAACCTTGTCACCGCCGCGGCCTATGCGCAGCTCGGCGCCATGCCGATGATGATGATCACCGGCCAGAAACCCATCCGCACGCACAAGCAGGGCCTGTTCCAGCTGGTCGACGTGGTCGACATGATGCAGCCGCTGACCAAGTACACACGGCAGATCGTCTCCGCGCCGACCATCCCCGCACGCGTGCGCGAAGCCTTCCGCCGCGCCGAAGAGGAACGCCCCGGCGCCGTGCACCTGGAACTGCCGGAAGACATCGCCCGCGACGAAGTCGACGAAGCCATCCTGCTGCCCACCGAATACGCGCGCCGCCCCTCGCCCGACGACGCCGCGCTGGTGCAGGCCGGCGAGGCCATTACGTCCGCGAAGCACCCGATCCTGATGATCGGCGCCGCCGCCAACCGCCAGCGCACCGCGGTGGCGCTGCGCACCTTCATCGACAAGCTCGGCATCCCGTTCTTCACCACCCAGATGGGCAAGGGCGTGGTCGACGAGGACCACCCGCTGTGGCTGGGCAATGCCGCGCTCTCCGACGGCGACTTCGTGCACCGCGCGATCGACGCCGCCGATGTGATCGTCAACGTCGGCCACGACGTGGTGGAGAAGCCGCCGTTCTTCATGCACAAGGGCCGGCGCACCGTCATCCATATCAACTTCTCCTCGGCTGAAGTGGACACGGTCTATTTCCCGCAGATCGAAGTGGTCGGCGATATCGCGCATACGGTGGAACGCCTGACCGACGCGCTGACCCCGCAGGCGCACTGGAACTTCAAATACTTCGACAAGGTGCGCGAGGCTTTCCACCGCCAGCTGGCCGAACACGAGAACGACCCGCGCTTCCCGATCCACCCCGTGCGGCTGGTCGCCGACACGCGCCGCTACATGCCCGACGACGGCGTGCTGTGCCTGGACAACGGCATGTACAAGATCTGGTATGCGCGCTACTACCGCGCCCGCCAGCCCAACACCGTGCTGCTGGACAACGCGCTCGCCACCATGGGCGCCGGCCTGCCCTCGGCCATGGCGGCCAAGCTGGTGTATCCGGAGCGCAAGGTGCTGGCGATCTGCGGCGACGGCGGCTTCATGATGAATGCGCAGGAGCTGGAAACGGCGGTGCGCCTGAAGATGGACCTGGTGATCCTGCTGCTGCGCGACGACGCCTACGGCATGATTCGCTGGAAGCAGGCGGAGATGGGCTACCAGGATTTCGGCATGCAGTTCAGCAATCCGGACTTCGTCAAGTTCGCCGAAGCGCACGGCGCGCATGGCCACCGGCCGCAACATGCGGACGAGTTCCTGCCCACGCTCAAGCGCGCCTTCGACCAGGGCGGCGTGCACCTGATCGACCTGGCCATCGACTACAGCGACAACCACCGCATCCTCAACGAAGAGATCCGCCGCCTCAGCGCGGCGGTGTGACCGGAGCGCCTGCATGCTTGAGAAAAAATATCCCTACTACCTGGCCAACAAGGCGCAGACCTCCAAGGAATGGATGGACGTACTGGACAAGTACAGCGGCAAGGTCGCCACGCGCGTGGCGGTGCCGGACGCCAAGGCCACCGAGCAGGCAATCGCCGCCGCGGTGAAGGCCGCCGAGCCGATGCGGCAGTTCAAGCCCTGGGCGCGCCAGGCCGTGCTGCAGCATTGCGTGCAGCGCTTTACCGAGCGGCGCGACGAGCTGGCCTATGCGCTGTGCGTGGAAGCCGGCAAGCCGATCAAGGATTCGGCCGGCGAAGTCACCCGCCTGATCGAGACGTTCAGCATCGCCGCCGAAGAAGCGGTGCGCACCAACGGCGAAACCATCAACCTGGAAATCGCCAAGCGGCTCGATGGCTACCACGGCTATACCAAGCGCGTGCCGCTGGGGCCGGTGTCCTTCATCACGCCGTTCAACTTTCCGCTCAACCTGGTGGCGCACAAGGTTGCGCCGGCGATCGCGGCCGGTTGTCCGTTCGTGCTCAAGCCCGCCGAACGCACGCCGATCGGCGCGCTGATCATCGGCGAGGTGCTGGCGGAAACCGATCTTCCCAAAGGCGCGTTCTCCATCTTGAACCTCGATGGCAAGCACGCTTCGCCGCTGGTGGAGGATCCGCGCTTCAAGCTGCTGTCCTTCACCGGCAGCCAGATCGGCTGGGACCTCAAGACCCGCGCCGGCCACAAGAAGGTGACGCTGGAACTGGGCGGCAATGCGGCCTGCATCGTCGATGCGGACCAGCAGCCGCGGCTGGACCACGTGATCGAGCGACTGGTGTTCGGCGCGTTCTATCAGTCGGGCCAGAGCTGCATCAGCGTGCAGCGCATCTACGCGCACGAAAGCCTGTACGACGAGCTGAAGAAGCGCCTGGTCGCGGCGGTGAAGAACCTGAAGGCCGGCGATCCGAAGAAGAAGGAAACCTTCCTCGGCCCGATGATCGACGAAGCCGCGGCCGAACGGCTGCATGGCTGGATCGAGGAAGCGCGCAAGGCCGGCGGCAAGGTGCTGTGCGGCGGCAAGCGCAAGGGGCCGATGCTGGAGGCCACCTTGATGGAGGGCGTGCCGCGCGATGCGAAGGTCAACCGGCAGGAAGTGTTCGGGCCGTTCGCGCTGCTGGCGCCGTTCAAGACGCTCGACGACGCCATCGCGATGACCAACGACTCCGACTACGGCCTGCAGGCGGGCATCTTCACCGACAGCCTGGCCCATGCCACGCGCGCGTGGAACGAGTTGGAACAGGGCGGCGTGATCGTCAACGACGTGCCGAGCTTCCGCGTGGACAATATGCCGTATGGCGGCGTGAAGCTGTCCGGCGCGGGGCGCGAAGGCGTGCGCTATGCGATCGAGGATATGACCGAGATCCGCCTGATGGTGATGCGCGAGGGCTGAGCGCAACTCTCGCGTAGGTTGGGGTGAGCCGCAGGCGAACCCCAACGATGCGATACGTCCAATGTTGGGGTTCGCCTGCGGCTCACCCCAACCTACGCCACGCTCGCCTCCACCCTCAAGCGCACCACATCCCGCAGCGGCGGCGCGCCGAAATGCCGGCTGTATTCGCGGCTGAACTGCGACGGGCTTTCATAGCCCACGCGATGCGCCGCGGTCGCCACGTCGCAACGCTCCGACAGCAGCAGCCGCCGCGCCTCCTGCAGGCGCAGCTGCTTCTGGTACTGCAAGGGACTGACCGCCGTCACCGCACGAAAATGGTGATGCAGCGACGAGGTCGACATGTTCACCTGCGCCGCCAGATCGTCGATGCGCAACGGCCGCTGGTAGTGCTCGCGCAGCCACTGGATGGCGCGGGTGATCTGATGCCCTTGGCTGCCCGCCGTGGCGATCTGCGCCAGGCGCGCGCCCTGCTCTCCCGTCAGCAGTCGATACAGCAGCTCGCGCTCAAGCAGCGGCCCCAGCACAGGTAGATCCTGCGGCGTCTCCAGCAGGCGCACCAGGCGCAGCACCGGATCGAGCAGGTCGCCGGTGACCGGGCTCAGCGCGATACCGCGCGAAGTAGCGGCCGCCGCACGCGCCGCGCGCACTTCGGGCAGCAGCTCGCGCACGCGCGGCAGATCGAAACGGATCTTGAGGCACAGGCAGGGCTCGTCCGGCTCCGCGCGCGACACCTGCGCGAGCACCGGCACGTCCACCGAGGTAAGCAGATAGCGGCCCGGCTCGAACACCAGCGCCTCCTGCCCCAGCACGATCTGCTTGGCGCCGCGCAGGGCCAGGCCGAAGCTGGGCTCGTACAGGGTGCAGGTGGGCGTGCTGGTGGAGTCGGCGCGGAACACCGAGAGCGGGCCCCATGGCGTCTCATAGGTACCCTCGCCGGGGGCGTATCGTTCAATCCGCGCTGTCAATTCCTCGCAACATTCCTGCAGATGCGGCGGGATCGATTCGTATAAAGGCTTGTGCTGCATGGGCTTGCACCGTAAAGCGACAGGCGTATTTTGCCTATTTCTACGACCCGTGGCGACCTTACCCAAACCACTTTGCAGGATCGGGCAACGATCTCGCAGTATCCGGCTAACTCCGCGCGGGAGCGGCGGCCCATACTTTTCAGGTCACCAGCCACCCTAATGACCTAGGAGCATCGCCCCATGGCCCTGACCATCCAAGGCTACGCCGCACAGTCCGCCACCACCCCGCTGGCACCGCACCGCTTCGAGCGGCGCGATCCGCGTCCGGACGACGTGGTGATCGACATCCTGTATTGCGGCGTCTGCCATTCCGACATCCACCAGGCCCGCAACGAGTGGCACAACAGCATCTATCCGATGGTGCCGGGCCACGAAATCATCGGCCGCGTCAGCGCGATCGGCGCGCAAGTGAGCAAGTTCAAGGTCGGCGACATGGTCGGCATCGGCTGCATGGTCGATTCCTGCCAGCACTGCGACGCCTGCCACAAGGGCCTTGAGCAGTACTGCGCCGAAGGCGCCACCTGGACCTACAACGGCATCGACCGCCGCGACGGCATGCCCACCTTCGGCGGCTATTCCGAGCGCATCGTGTCGTCCGAGAAGTTCGTGGTGAGCATCTCCGACAAGCTCGACCCCAAGGCTGCTGCGCCGCTGCTGTGCGCCGGCATCACCACCTGGTCGCCACTGCGCCACTGGAAGATCGGCAAGGGCAGCAAGGTCGCCATCGTCGGCCTGGGCGGCCTGGGCCATATGGGCCTGAAGTTCGCCAAGGCGATGGGCGCGGACGTCACCCTGTTCACCCGCACGCCGGATAAAGAAGCCGAAGCGCGCCGCCTGGGCGCCGACCACGTGGTGCTGTCCACCGATCCGGCGCAGATGAAGGCTGTGTCGCGCGCGTTCGACTTCATCCTCGACACCGTGCCCAGCCCGCACGACCTCAACCCCTACCTGGAAACGCTCAACATCGACGGCACGCTGTGCCTGGTCGGCCTGCTCGAACCGATCGAGCCGGCGGTGCAGGCCCACAACGTCGTGCTCGGCCGCCGCTCGATCGCGGGTTCCGGTATCGGCGGCATCGCCGAGACGCAGGAGATGCTCGACTACTGCGCCGAGCACGGCATCGTGTCGGATATCGAGATGATCGATATCCAGAACATCAACCAGGCGTACGAGCGCATGCTCAAGAGCGATGTGCGGTATCGGTTCGTGATCGACCTTGCTTCGTTGAAAAAGTCCGCGTAACGCCCGGCGTAGGTTGGGGTGTGCCGCAGGCGAACCCCAACAAGGCGACGCAACCGGTGTTGGGGGTGGCCAGCGGGTCACCCCAACCTACGCCAAATATGGAGGTGGGGCCTTAGCGCCCCATCTCCTCCAGCTCCATCCCCTTCGTCTCGCGCACCGCCTTCACCACGAACACCAGCGACACCAGCGCGAACAAGGCATACAAGCCATAGGCGAAGCTCAGCCCCAGCTCCGACAGCGCCGGAAAACTGCTGGTGATGATGAAGTTCGCCACCCACTGCGCCGCCGCGGCCACCGCCAGCGCGATCGCGCGGATGCGGTTGGGGAACATCTCGCCCAGCAGCACCCACACCATCGGGCCCCAGCTCAGGCCGAAGAACACCACGTAGGCATTGGCCGCCACCAGGGCCACCATGCCCCACGGCGCCGGCAGGCTCAGCGCCGCGCCGCTGCCGGTGGCCTGCGAGAAGCACCACGCCATCAGGCCCAGCGTCACCGCCATGCCGGCCGAGCCGATCGCCAATAAAGGTTTGCGCCCGATGCGGTCGACCAGGGCGATCGCCACCAGGGTCACCAGCACATTGACCACCGAGGTCACCACGCTGATCGAAAACGCATCGGACTCGCTGAAACCGACCGAGTGCCACAGCGTCGACGAGTAATAAAAGATCACGTTGATGCCGACGAACTGCTGGAACACCGACAGCAGGATGCCCACCCACACCACCGGCAGCAGGCCGGCCACGGAGCCGCGCAGGTCGCGCAGGCCGGGGCGGTATTCGGAACGCAGGCTTTGCGCGATGTCATTGAGCTTGTGCTCGAGCGCGTGCTCGTCGTGCAGATCGAGCACCTGGCGCAGCACCTGCTTCGCTTCGTCCATGCGTCCCTTAGCCACCAGGTGGCGCGGCGATTCCGGCACGCCCAGCACCAGCGAGCCATAGATCAGCGCCGGCACCACCGCCACCAGGAACATCCAGCGCCATGCCTCCAGACCGAGCCATAATTTTTGCGCGGCGCCACCAGCCGTACCCGCCAGCCACGCATCGCTGAGCAAGGCGGCAAAGATGCCCAGCACGATCGCCAGCTGCTGCAGCGAACCGAGCCGCCCGCGCACATAGGCGGGCGAGACTTCGGCGATATAGGTCGGCGCGATCACCGAAGCCATGCCCACGCCGATGCCGCCAACCAGGCGCCACAGCACCAGGTCCCACACGCCCGACGCCAGCCCGGAACCGAGCGCACTCAGCGCCAGCAAGGCTGCCGCCACCTGCATGGTGCGCACGCGGCCCCAGCGATCCGCCAGCGGGCCGGCATACCAGGCGCCCAGCGCCGAACCGAGCAGCGCGCACGACACCGCGAACCCGATGCTGCCGGCGCCCAGCCCGAAGCTGCCGCGCACCGCATCCACCGCGCCGTTGATCACCGCGGTATCGAAACCGAACAGAAATCCGCCCAGTGCCGCCGCCGCGGCGATTAGCACCACCCGCGCGGTCGCGCGGCCCTCCCCTTCGACCATCTCTGCCTTCATGCTGCGGCGCTCCCCGTGCCGTGGATCGGAAACAAAATGTCGGAAACAAACCGGGCCGATTCTGCGTTGCGTGCGTGCGCCGCGTCGATGAATACGTATGCAGCCTTTGCTGCCCCGCAACACGTTTTGCATGCGGATCGAGCCGCCATGCGCGCCACGGCCATGTGCGCCGGTTAAGCTGCAGCGCTTCCCCGTGCGCTGGAACGAACCGATGTCGCTGATCGTACTGCTGCTGCTCTGCCTGCTCGCCTACCTGGCCCGCCGCAAACGCCCGCGGCTGGCCCGCGCCCTGGGTGTGATTGCACTGCTGCTGGTGTTCGCCGTGGGTTGCGGACCGGTGCCGGGCTGGCTGATGCGCGGACTGCAGGGCGACTACGCCAGCGCGCCCTCGTTCCACTGGGGCGCGCGCAACGCGATCGTGCTGCTGGGCGCCGGCACCTTCAAGGATCCGGCGCACGGCACGCTGGAGCCGAGCTTCTTCGCCGACGGCCGCATTCTCGCGGCGGTGGCGCAGTACCAGTCATGCCACGCCGCAGGCGGCGACTGCAAAGTGCTGGCGAGCGGCGGCGACGCGCAGGGCAACGGCGCGCCTGAGGCAGTGGTCTATCGCGATGCGCTGGTGCATGCCGGCGTACCCGCCACCGACGTGCTGGTGGAAGACCGCAGCCTCAGCACCTGGCACAACGCCCAGTACAGCAAGCCGATGCTTGCCGCCTACGCGCCGCAGCGCACCGTGCTGGTCACCTCCGGCCTGCATATGCGCCGCAGCCTGCTGTATTTCGCCCATTTCGGCATCGAGCCGACGCCGGTGCGCGGTGATCTGCTGGAGCCGCTGTGGTCGGTGTATCCGCTGTCGTGGAATTTCACGGTGGCCGATGCGGCGCTGCATGAGTATGTGGGGATCGCGCGGTATCACGTGTACAACGCGCTGGGGTTGAATGCGCCGAAGCTGCGTTGAGGCCGGGCTGCGGCCTCTCTCCATCGAAACGGGGAAAGAGGCCGCAACTACGCTGACGCCAAGGTCAATCGCGCTGGAGTCTGCTGTTTAACTCACGGACCAGCGCATGCAGTTGGCCATGACTCTGCTCCAGCTCCTGGTACCGCTCCGCCTGGGAAGCGAATTCCTGCACCAGTCGCTCATGCGCCTGACGCAGTGCGAGCAGCTGCTCCAGCGTCACTGCATCGTCTATATAGAAGGCCGGCGCCATATTGGTCACCCGCCGCTTGAGCTGCGCATTGCCAACCGAAACGATGTTCGCTTCGAGCGCGTACGAATGCGCCCCCAAGGCCACCGCATTCGTTGCCTCTTCACTGCACCCGGCCCGCTGGCCCAGCGCCACCGTGGACTCCGCTCCGCTGACAGCCTGGTCTCCGATGCAGATGGAATAAATTCCGGCGACCTGTGTCGCCGCACCGATCGCCACGGTGCCGCGAAAAGGCGCCAGCGAGGATTGACCGATAGCAATACCTCTCGATCTCGCCTCGCTACCGTAACCGATCGCGACGCCGGTGTAGTTATAGCCGTCTGAGGTGAGCTCGGACGTTGCCTGCGCGCCGCGACCAATGGCCACGTCGTATGCACCATTGGCAGCGGCTTTGGACCCCACCGCCACGCCGTACTCTTGCAAGGCGCTGGCGCCGCCGCCCAAAGCCAGCGCATCCGTTCCCGCCGCCTCGGCATCGGTCTTGCCATTGACCGCCAGGAAGCGGACCTTGGCCAATACCGGCGAAAGCTGGCCGAACGTGGCCGCATCGGCGGAGTCCTGCCCTTCCGACAGGCCAGTAAGGCGGCGATCGCCCTTGGTCCCGGCGGCATTGATCAGGGTGCCGTCGGTCGTGGCACCGAGCGTCAATGCGCGGGTCGCGGTGTTCTGTTGAATCAGGCCGATACTGCCGCTGCTGATGTGTTCATCCAGTTCACTGATCTGCGCCTTGGCGGCAGCGATGTTCTTTGCATTCCCGGCAATCGCGGTCTCGTTGGCGGCGATCTTCTGGTTGGCGGCGAAGAGTTGGCGGCCGGTCACCGCTTCGTGGCTGGCGGCGGTCAATTCAGCGTCGGCCAGGAAACGAATCGCACGGCGGATCTGCATGGTTCCTACCGAAACGGTGTTGTCCTTGTCGGTCTTCGACCAAGCGCCAAGAGCTACCGCGCCAACGTGGGAGGCTGCACTCGAACCGCCAAGCGCCACGCTTGCCTCCTTATCAGCCGAGGTATTGACCCCGAGCGCGATGACGTGGGCGCCCTTGCCGTGCGCATTGTTGCCGATCGCCACAGCATTGAGTTCGGTCGCAGAAGAATTAGATCCAATCACTACGGAGCGGACGCCATCGCCCCGACTTGCCGGACCGAGCACAACGGCACGATCGCCGATAGCTTTGGTTTGAAATCCTATGGCGACGCCAATAGATGAAGCAGCCGATTCCTGTCCGACAGAGATGCTGGCCAGACCATTGGCCCTTACGTTCCATCCAATGGCGATAGGCCCTGTACTTCCATGCCCGTCGGCGACCGCATTGGGGCCGATGGCGATGGTCGCCTGAGTGACTGCCGAGGCCCCTGCGGAACCACCGGGATAGTCGGTAATTGAAATGAACTTCTCCAGCGTAGCCACAGAAGACTTTGACTCCGGATCGGGATTCATCAGCTCGGCAGGCACACGGCTGGCATTGGTTTCGACGTCTATCGTGGACATATCGGTCTCCCTAACGTGGCGGCAACAATCGAATGGAGCGCACACTCTTTGCTTGTCGCCGTGAAAAAAATGCATGATCGATCACGTCTAATATCGATATGTGTCACAGAAACTGGACCTGTGAATTACACCCATGATTAAGGCCCTTCGCCCATGACCACCCTCGTCTTCGTCCACGGCTGGAGCGTCACCAACACCTCCACCTACGGCGCGCTGCCGCAACGGCTGCAGCAGCAGGCTTCCGCGCAAGGCATGGGCGTGCGCATCGCCGACCTGTGGCTGTCCAAGTACGTGAGCTTCGACGACTCGGTGACCATGGCCGACCTGGTGCGCGCCTTCGACCACGCGCTGCGCGATCTGCATCTGGATGGCCCCAGCTTCGCGTGCATTACCCATTCCACCGGTGGTCCGCTGGTGCGCGAATGGCTGCGTGCGCAGCGCGAGCGGCCGGGGGTGTACAGCACGATCCGGTTGACGCATCTGGTGATGCTGGCGCCGGCCAATTTCGGTTCGGCCTTGGCGCAGCTCGGCAAAGGATTACTGGGGCGCATGCGCTCCGCTTTCGACGGCGTCGAACCCGGGCAGCGCATTCTCGACTGGCTGGAACTGGGCAGCCCCGAATCGCTGTCGCTCAATGTGGACCACATCCACGGCAGCGATCCCGCGGACAAGGGGCAGTTCCTGTTCGTGCTGACCGGCGACCGCCCGGACCGCGCGATGTACGACCACGTCAACAGCTATACCGGCGAGGATGGCTCCGATGGCGTGGTGCGCATCGCTTCCGCCAACCTCAACGCGGCGCATGCCGTGCTCACCTGCAAGAGCAGCGGCGCGAACGCGGACGTGCTGGGCCTGAATCTGGTGCACGCGCCGCGCACGGCGTTCAAGCTGATTCCCGGCGCCTCCCACTCCGGCGAAACGCAGGGCATCATGACCGCCGCGCCCGCCGCCACCATCGACGCCGTGCTGCGCTGCCTGCACGTGGCGGACCGCGCCGGCTACACCGCGCTGTGCGCTGCCTTCGAGGCGGAGAACCTGCAGCGCGATGCCGACAAGGTGGAGCTGGAACCGGTCGGTCCGTTTCCGCCGCGCGTGCATATCCACGATCCGCGCAGCCTGCTGATCGTGCGCCTCGCCGACGAAGCCGGCGAAGCGCTGCCGGATACGCGCTTCCTGCTCGCCGCCGGCACGCCGGCCAATCCGGACTGGATGCCGCGCGGCTTCATGCTCGACCGCCAGGCCAACAGCCGCGCGCCGGCGGTGATTTCGTTCTTCCTCGATTACTCGCTGCTGGCCGGCGACTCGCGCGTGGCCGATCCGCGCAACAGCCGGCAGACCTTGCGGCCGGTGGCGGATGGCCGCCGTCCGTATACCGCGCTGATCCAGCCCACCCTGGTCACCGGGCTGGTGCATCACTTGCCGGCGTCGACGGTGGACGATCTGTTCGCCGCACTGGGCCCGCACCAGACCACCGTGCTGGACGTGGTGCTGCCGCGCAAGGTGCACGAGGGTGTGTTCCGCCTCACCCAGAACCTGGCGCCGGAGGATTTCCGCAAGCCCGATCCGGGCGCCGTGATCGGCTGAAGCAACCCCGCCGGCCGCGCGGCGGCGTTGCATCCGGCGATGACTACCTGCGCACCCGCCCTGCCCGCCGCTTACCCGCGCGGCCGATTTCGCTTACCCTCGCCGGCCATGGATACCGCGGTGGACGAGGACGCGACGCTGATGCTGGCCTACGCGCAGGGCGACCTGGCTGCGTTCGAGGCCCTGTACGCGCGCCATCGCGGCACCTTGTACCGCTTTTTGCTGCGCGCCTGCCGCCAGCCGGCCATGGCCGACGAACTGTTCCAGGAAACCTGGAGCCGCGTGATCGCGGCTCGCGAGCGCTACCAGCCGCAGGCGAAATTCACCACCTGGCTGCTGCAGATCGCGCATAACCTGCTGGTGGACAGCTACCGGCGCAAACGGCCGACGCTGGACGGCGAAGCAGGCGAGCATGCGATCGCGCAGATGGAAGCGCCGCTGCAGGAGCAGCCCGAGCATGCGCTGTCGGATTTCGAACAGCGCCGCCGCCTGCAGCGCGCCATCGAGCAATTGCCGGACGAGCAGCGCGCCGCCGTGCTGCTGCGCCTGGAGCAGGAACTGAGCCTGGAGGAGATCGCCGAGGTCACCGGCGTGGGCCGCGAAACCGTGAAGTCGCGCCTGCGCTATGCCATGAACAAACTGCGCGAGCAGCTGGCCGAATGAATACGCAGCTTCCCCCCGACAACGGCAACGATCTCCCCGATAAGGGCCGCCTGCCCGGCGAAGACGAGCTCGGCGCGCTGTACCGCAAGCTCCCGCGCAAGGAGCCCGGCCCCGCGCTCGACGCCGCCGTGCTGCGCGCGGCCGCGCAGGCGATCCGCGCCGACCAGCCGGCGGCAGCCAGCGCGCGCGCGCCGAAGCGGCCGCGCTGGCCGATCGCGCTGAGCAGCGCGGCGGTGCTGGTGCTTGCGGCGGGACTGGGCTGGCGCATGCGCGATATGCCGGCGAGCGTGCCGGCCGCGCAGCCGGGTGCGGTGACCGTGCAGGAAGCGGCGAAACCGGCGGCTCCCACCGTGGCAGCGGCGCCTGCGCCTGAAGTCCAGGGCGATGTTGCGGAAAGCCCCGTTCCCCTGCCTGAGAAAGCCGCGCCGCCAGGCATCGTTGCGGCGCGAGTCCGCCAGACCGACGGCGTGGCGGCAAAGCGTGCCGCTCTCCCGGCTTCCGCCGTGCGCAACGCGCCCTTGCAGGAACAGGCCGCGCTCGCCTCCGCGCCGATGGCTGCGACACCCGCGCCTGCCGAACCGCCCGCGCCCGCCGCAGCTGCCGCCGAGCTGCGCGCCTACGCGCCGAAACAGGCCGAGCCTGTCGCCCAGGGCTATGCCGCCAACCAGCAGGCCGCGGACCGCCGTGCCGAAGCCGCAGCGGACGTCATGGCGACACCCGCCGCACCGCCGCCCGCCGACGACACCGCCCGCAACGCCCAGGACACTCCCGCGCAGGAACTGGACAAGATCCGTCGCCTGCTCGCCCAGCGGCATCGCGACGAAGCGCGCCAGCGCCTCGCCGACTTCCACCGCGACCACCCCGACTACACGCTGCCCGACGACCTGCGCACTCTGCTGCTCACGCCATGAGCCTGAGCTATACGCTGGCCGGTCCCTGCCAGCATCTGGAAGACATCAAGAAAAGCCGCTTCCTCGCCCAGGCCGCACCGGTGGATACGCCGGAGGCAGCGTTGGCCTTCGTGCGTCAGGTAAGCGACGCGGCCGCCACGCATAACTGCTGGGCCTACCGCATCGGCCAGGACTACCGCTTCAATGACGACGGCGAACCCGGCGGCACCGCGGGGCGGCCGATCCTGCAGGCGATCGAAGGCCAGGGCATCGACCGCGCGGTGGTGGTGGTCACGCGCTGGTACGGCGGCATCAAGCTCGGTGCGGGCGGACTGGCGCGCGCTTATGGCGGAACGGCCGCGGAGTGCCTGCGCCTGGCCGAACGCGTGGCGATCGTCGCGATGGCTCGCCTGGGTTTGCAGTGCGAATTCGCGGAGCTGCCGCTGCTGAAGGCGCGGCTGAAGGAATGCGAGGCGCAGATCGACGAGGAACACTTCGGTGCCGATGGCGTCGAACTGGTGCTGCGCCTGCCGGAAAGCCGCGTGGCGGAGGCGCAGGCGCGGATTATCGATATCACGCGTGGGCGCACCACAGCGAAGCGGTTGGATTGAAGCGTGAGCCCCTCTCCCGCCGGGAGAGGGGTTGGGGTGAGGGTACGGGCGGAGCGAAAGAGTGATGTGCTCCGCTCCGGCCGAACCCTCATCCGGCTGCCGCCACCTTCTCCCGGAGGGAGAAGGATTCCAACGTGGGGACAGACGTAATTGCACGCCTCACCCGCGCCAACGCACGCTTCACCGACTGCCCGCAAAACGCCACACCCCATCGCTTGCCGCCGCCATCTGCGCTTCGCACAATCGCGCGCTTCGCCTGCCGTGTTTCAAGGGACTGATTCCAGCCATGCACCGCCTGCCCGGCCTCGACCTGCTGCGCGCCATCGCCATCGTGTGGGTGATGCTGTTCCATTCCTACATCGTCGGCGGCCTCGGCGACTCGTGGAGCTGACTGGAAAACAACGGCTGGGCCGGCGTGGATCTGTTCTTCGTGCTCAGCGGCTATCTGATCGGTTCGCAGTGGCTCAAACCCCTGGCCAACGGCAGGCCGCCCGCGTTCGGGCGCTTCTATCTGCGCCGCGCGCTGCGCACCATGCCGGCCTTTTTCGCCGTGCTGGCGGTGTACTTCGCGTTTCCTTCCATGCGCGAGGCGCCGGGCATCCAGCCGTTGTGGCAGTTCCTCAGCTACACGGTCAACTTCCTGATCGACTACCGGCACAACCAGGCGTTCTCGCATGTGTGGTCGCTGTGCGTGGAAGAACATTTCTACCTGCTGTTCCCGCTGCTGGCCTGGTGGGTGGCGCGGCGCGGTTCGCTGCGCACATTCGTGGCGCTGTGCGTGTTGCTGCTGGCCGGCGGCATGGCGCTGCGCGGCTGGCTGTGGCTGCATATGGGCGAGCGGCCGTTCGTCGAGGTGATCTACTACCCGACCTGGAACCGGCTCGACGGACTGCTCGCCGGCGTCGTGCTCGCCACCATGCAGGCCTACCGTCCGGCCTTGTGGGCCGCGCTGCAGGCCCGCGCGAACATCGCGCTGCTCGCGGGCCTCGTGCTTACCAGCATCGCGCTGGCGATCTTCCAGGACCGCGCCGGCATGCTCGCCTCGGTGCTCGGCTATCCGCTGCTTTCCTGGGGCCTGGCCCTGATCGTGGCCGCGGCCACCAGCCCGGCCTGCTGGCTGGGCCGCCATCGCGTGCCCGGCATGGGCTGGCTGGCGCTGGTCTCGTACAGCCTCTATCTCGATCACAAGCTGGTATTTCACGCGGTGCAGAGCTGGCTTGCCGCGCATCCGTCGATTCAGGGCGTGAGCGCGTTTGCCCTCTATGCGGCCTGCACGCTGGCTGGCGGCGCGCTGCTGCACTACGCGGTGGAAGCGCCGTTCCTGCGCCTGCGCGACCGCCTGCAGCGCCGCCCTGCTGCGCGGCCGGTACTGGCGCCGACGTCGGCCGGGGCCTGAGCGTCGACGTTGTCGCAGCATCACCCTTTTTGCCATGGGCATGTGATTGAATCGCCGATCCGGACCCCCATGTCCCACCGGTCCAGACCCGGCGAAGCCCATGAGCGAAGAACCCCAGGCGAACGACTCCTCCCCCAAGCGCCGGCTCGGCGCGCTGCGCCAGCTCTGGCCCTTCCTCAAGCCGCATCGCGCACTGGCGATCGGCTGGCTGGTGTTCCTGGCGATCTCCTCCGGTTCCACCCTGGTGCTGCCGATGGCGGTGCGCCACATGATCGACCAGGGCTTTGGCGCGTCCAACGCCGCCACCATCAACCTCACCTTCCTGGGCCTGTTCGGCGTGGCGCTGGTGCTGGCGGCGTCCACCGCGGCGCGCTACTTCTGCATCACCCTGCTGGGCGAGCGCGCGCTGGCCTCGATGCGCGCCAAGCTGTATTCGCACGTGATCCGCCTGGATGTGGGCTTCTTCGAGCGCAGCCGCGTCGGTGAACTGATTTCCCGCCTGGGCACCGACACCGAAGTGGTGCAGGCGCTGATCGGCTCGGGCATCTCGGTGGCCTTGCGCAGCATGGTCACCCTGGTCGGCGCGGTGGTGGCGATGGTGTGGACCATCCCGCGCCTGGCCGGCTTCACCGCCCTGGTGATCCCCGCGATGATGCTGCCGATCCTGGTGTTCGGCCGCCGCGTGCGCAAACTCTCGCGCGCCAGCCAGGACCGCCTGGCCGATGCCGCCGCGATCGCCAACGAAACGCTCAACGCCGCGCCCGCGGTGAAGGCCTATGCGCGCGAGGACATCGAGAGCACGCGCTACGGCAGCGCCATCACCCGCGCCCTGGCCACCGCGCGCAAGCGCATCGGCACGCGTTCGCTGCTGACCGCGGCGGTGATCGTGCTGATGTTCGGCGCGATCACCCTGGTGCTGTGGATCGGCGCGCGCGACGTGCTCGCCGGCGACCTCACCCCCGGCCTGCTCAGCCAGTTCGTGCTGTATGCGATCTTCGCCGCCGGCTCGGTGGCCGGCCTGTCCGAAGTGTGGGGCGACGTGCTGCGCGCTGCGGGCGCGATGGAGCGCATCGGCGAACTGCTCGGCGAGCGCGCCGAAGTGACCAGCCCCGCGCAGCCCCAGCCGCTGCCCAAGCCGGTGAGCGGCGCGCTGCATTTCGAGCGCGTGGCCTTCCACTATCCCAGCCGCCCGGACGCCCCGGCGCTACACGATTTCGAACTGCGCATCCGCCCCGGCGAGACGGTGGCCCTGGTCGGCCCTTCCGGCGCCGGCAAGAGCACGGTGCTGGCCCTGCTGCTGCGCTTCTACGATCCGCAGGGCGGCCGCATCACGCTCGACGGCGTCGACCTGCGCGCCCTGGCGCTGCCGGACCTGCGCGGCGCCATCGCCCTGGTGCCGCAGGAAACGGTGATCTTCAGCGGCACCGCCGCCGACAACATCCGCTTCGGCCGCCAGGACGCCAGCGACGACGAAGTGCGCGACGCCGCGCGCGCGGCCGAGGCGCACGAGTTCATCAGCGCGCTGGATGGCGGCTATGGCTCGGAGCTGGGCGAGCGCGGCGTGCGCCTGTCGGGCGGACAGCGCCAGCGCGTGGCGATCGCGCGCGCGATCCTGCGCGACGCGCCGCTGCTGTTGCTGGACGAGGCGACTTCGGCGCTGGATGCGCAGTCGGAGGCGGCGATCCAGCAGGCGCTGGAGCGGCTGGAGAAGGGACGCACCACGCTGGTGATCGCGCATCGCCTGGCCACCGTGCAGCGCGCCGACCGCATCGTGGTGATGGATGGCGGGCGCATCGTGGCGCAGGGGACGCATGAGAGCTTGCTGGCGGAAGGTGGGCTGTATGCGGAGCTGGCGAAGCTGCAGTTCGCCGCCTGAACCGATCTCACGCTGGCGTAGGTTGGGGTGAGCCGCAGGCGAACCCCAACACCAGCAGCATCAGGCGCATCGTATTGTTGGGGTTCGCCTCCGGCTCACCCCAACCTACGCATTCAGGGCTGCGACCAGCGCCCGCACCTGCTCCACATCGCTGCGGATCTCGCCGCCTTCCATATCGTGCAATTCCGGACGCCGGTGCCGCATGCCGGAAGGCAGCTGGCGCTTGGCCGATGCATGCAGTTCGGTGGCGCCAGTCGCTTCCGCCAGCGCCGCAATGTTCTGCGCCGTCACGCCCGCTCCCGGCATCACCGCGATGCAGCCATCCGCCCGCTGCACCAGCCGCCGGATCAAGGGCGCGCCCTCCATCGCACTGGCTCGTGCGCCTGAAGTCAGCACGCGCTCGCAACCGAGCGCGATCAGGTCTTCCAGTGCCTGCTCCGGATCCGCGGTGAGATCGAACGCGCGATGGAAGGTCACGCCCATCCCGCCGGCCGCGCGCATCAGCGGCTTGCAGCGTTCGCTGTCGACGCGGCCATCGGCATCGAGCACGCCGATTACCACGCCGTCGCAACCCAGCGCGGCGCAGGTTTCGATATCACGCTGCATCATGTCGCATTCGACGTCGCTGTAGAGAAAGTCGCCCGCACGCGGGCGCACCAGCACATACAGCGGAATATGCAGGCGCTCGCGCACCATCGCGATCAGGCCGGCGGACGGCGTGAGGCCGCCCAGTTCCAGGCCGGTGCACAGCTCCACGCGCCCCGCGCCGCCCTCCTGCGCGGCCTGCGCGGAGGCGACCGAATTGGCCGCCACTTCGAGCAGGCAGCGGCCGGCCATCAGTACACGCTCTTGGACGGGAACAGCGCGTCCTGCTTGCCGCCGTCGCATACGGCGTAGCTGAAACCGGACTGGATCGCGAACGCGCCGACTTCGCCCTCGCGGTTGATGGCGAGGAAGCCCACCTGCAGATCCTTCGAAGCCTGCGGGCGCTTCTTGACGATGCGCATCACCGCTTCCTCGCAGGCCTGCTGCGGCGAGCGGCCCTGGCGCATCAGTTCCACCACCAGGAAGCTGCCGGCGTTGCGGATCACTTCCTCGCCCACGCCGGTGGAGGTGGCGCCGCCGACGTCGCCGTCGACATACAGGCCGGCGCCGATGATCGGGCTGTCGCCGACGCGGCCGCGCAGTTTCCAGGCCATGCCGCTGGTGGTGCAGGCGCCGGCCAGGCGGCCCTGCGCGTCGATGGCGAGCATGCCGATGGTGTCGTGGTTGTCCTTGCCGCCGGCGCCCTTGCCGTAGTCGTGCACTTCGCTGTTGGCGCTGGGCTGGTAGTGGGCGGTCTTCAGCCACTCGTGCCAGGCTTTTTCCGATTCCGGCGTGAGCAGCTTTTCCTTCTTGAAGCCCTGCTCGATCGCAAACTGTTGCGCGCCCTCGCCCACCAGCAGCACGTGCGGGGTGCGCTCCATCACGCGGCGCGCGACCTGGATCGGGTGGGCGATGCCTTCCAGCGCGGCGACCGCGCCGCAGCTGCCGTTGCCGTCCATGATGCTGGCGTCGAGGCTGACGTGGCCGTCGCGGTCCGGATAGCCGGCGCGGCCCACGCTGTGATTCTTGAGATCCGCCTCCGGGATCATCACGCCGGCTTCCACCGCATCCAGCGCACGGCCGCCCTTGGCCAGCACGGCCCAGGCGGCGAGGTTGGCGGGCACGCCGAAGTCCCAGGTGGAGATCACCCGCGGCTTGCGGCCGCCGCTGACGCCGCCGGTCTTGCTCTTGGTCTTGGCCTCGGCCGAGGCCGGCGCGATGCGGGAAGCCAGCGCCGCGGCGGTGACGCCCAGTGCTGCGGTCTTGAGAAAGCGGCGGCGGTCGGCCATCGGGCGTCTCCAGGCAGAGGAAAAAAGGTCGCCCGAGAGTACAGGCGAACGCCTGCAGCCGGCATCAGCCGGCCGCAGGACTTTACCGATCAGAAGTCGTAGCTGACGCCGAAACGCACGTAGCGCGGCGACTCCATCACCTTGACCGTGTCGTACAGGTCGTTGAGCTTGTCCGGCGTATTGCTGCTGTTGTAGCGCGTGTACAGCACCACCGGACGCTGCTGGTTGAGCACATTGAAGACGCTCACGTTGAACGCCAGCTTGTGGTCCGCGAAGGCCGGGCGGTAGGTAACGTTGAGGTCGACGCGGTAAGTCCACGGCAGGTCGCCCATCGAACCGGGCACCGAGGGCTTGCCGTTGCACCAGTGGTAGTACGAGCCGTAGCCGTCGGGCTGGGACTGGTCGGTGCCGTAGAAGCCCAGGCAGTTGTGCGGGCCGCCAGAGGACAGGTTGGCTACGCCGGAGACCATCCATTCCGGCGAGATGCGGTACACGCCGTAGGCTTTGATCTGGTGCGTGCGGTTGTTGCCGAGCACGCCGTTGGCGCGGTCCATCACGTACGAGTTATCCCAATCCTGGGTCACGCCCACCGAGTCGTTGCCGCGCGACACCTGCAGCAGGCCTTCGGAGTTGCCGTAGCTGCGCGAGAACACGTAGCTGATGCGGCCGCCCCAGTTGTCCTTGCCCAGCGGATGCTCCAGGAAGGCCTCCAGCGCGTAGTACTTGCGCTTCGGCCCCTGCGCGAAGCCCCAGTCGCCATTGCTCATCGGCACGCGCACGTAGCCCTGCGTGGTGAGCACGTCGAAGTCATTGGTCTTGCCGGGATTGAAGATGTAGCAGGCGCCTCGGTTGGCGGTGATCTGGTCGTCGGTGAGGTTGTACATCGCCTTGGTCTTGGCGATGAGCTGGTTGGAGCTGTCGCAGACGTCGTCGGAGATCTGCCGCAGCACGCGGAAGGTGCCCTTCACGCCGGTGATCCACTCCGGCGTGATCGCCTTGGTGGCGCCCAGGATGAACTCGTCCTGGTATTCGGCGCCCAGGTTGGTGGAAGCCACCGTGCGCGGATCGGGCGCCTGGCCGGTGTGGCCGTTGACGTCGTAGTAGCCGAACGGCGTCAGGCCGGTGGGCATGCCGTTGGAGTCGATGCCGGTATAGGTGTAATAGCTGCGGTTCCACGCATAGCCGGTGGCGCCGTCGTACGCGGTGTTATTGTTGATCGCCAGGTAGTAGCGGCCGGCGTTGCCGTAGACCTTCAGGCTGGCGTCGCCGTACACGTCCCAGCTGAAGCCCAGGCGCGGCGACCAGTTGCGGTTCTGCGAGGTGAATTTCTGCCCGCTGTTGTTGTAGTTGGCGAAGGCGTCGTTGCGCAGGCCGACGTTGAGCAGGAAGCGGTCGGTCACCTGCCAGGTGTCTTCGATGTACTGCGCGTGCTCCACCGTTTTCACGCCGGCCGCGCCGGTGACCACTTCCTTCATCACGTAGTAGCCGTTGCCGCCCGGCGCGCCGATGCCGTTGGCCGGGTCGACCGGGGCGGTGGCGTCGTTGTTGTGCGCATAGGTCCAGGTCAGGCTGTTGCTGCCCTGGTCGATGGTGCGCGGGGTCTGGTCGTCGATGCCGACATTGAGCTTGTGGTCGCCCAGGCGCCATTCCAGGTCGATGCGCAGGTTGGTGTTCTGCGAACCCTGGGTGGGCGCCGGCACCGAGAACGTCGACTGCGTATTGCCGATCGGGCGGCCGCCGGTGAGCGCGAGGTTCTGGTCCTGGATGTTCTGCAGGTACGGCAGGTTCGGGTCGTAGCTGACCGGCGCCGAATAATCGTGCAGGCGCATCTTGCCGTACATCGCGCTCAGCGTGATGGTGTCGGTGAGATAGCCGGTGTACTTGATGATGTAGGCATCGCCGCCGGTCTTGGTGCGGTCGGAGTACGACTGGAAAGCGCCGGCGCGGTGGGTGCCGTAATCGAACGCGTAGTTGCTGCCGGAGCCGTGCTGCTCGCTCTGGATGCCGGTGAGTTCGAGCAGGTGGTTGTCGGTGATGTTCCAGTTGAGCTTGGCGTACCACTTCGGCGTGCGGTAGGTGTAGTTGCTGCGCGAGGGGCTGCTGGCGTCGCTGGTGGAGGTGTTGCTGCCCTGCTCCTTGTCGGCCTCGGCGGCGACGAAGAAGTACAGGCGGTCCTTGATCAGCGGGCCGCCGACGTAGGCGCTGTAGGTGGTGCGCCAGGATTTGTCGTCCTGGCGGTACTGGTACAGCTTGCCGGCGTAGCGGTTGCGCGCGTAGACGATGTCGTCCGGCGAGGACATCAGCGAGCGCGGCGTCCACTGCGCCTGCGCGCCGAAATGCCATTCGTTGGTGCCGCTCTTGCCCACCTGGCTCAGCACGCCGCCGTCGGAGCGGCCATACATCGAGCTGTAGCCGCCGGTCAGCACTTCCTGCTGGTCGATCGCACCGTAGGGCAGCTGCAGCGCACCCTGGCCCTTGTACGGGTCGGTCGTGTTGAAGCCGTTGATGTAGTACGCGTTCTCCGCGCCGGACGCGCCGCCGAAGGAGACCAGGTCGCCGCCGCCGCCGATGCGGCTGGTGAAGTTGGAGCCGGAAGTGACCGTGCCCGGCGCCAGCAGGGCGATGTCCTCGGCGGTGCGCGACAGCGGCAGCGCGTCCAGCTGCTGCGCGGTGATCACGGTGCGCGAATCCACGCTGCTCACGTCGATCGGCGGCAACGCGCTGGCGGTGACCTGCACGCCTTGCAGATTGGTGGCGCCCGCCGCGGCGCCGGCGAAATCGACCTGGGTGCCGCTGCTGACGCGCAGCGAGACCTGGTCGCGCGTGGCCACCACGGCGCCCTGCCGTTCCAGCATCACCTTGTAGTTGCCCACCGGCAGCGCGCCGGCCTGGTAGCGGCCGTCCGCGCCGACCGGGATGCGGCGCGACACGCCGTTGTCGCCCTGCACGATCACCGTGCTGCCGGCGGCATCGCCGCCGACGTTGCCGAAGATCGAACCGGTGGTCGCCTGCGCGAAAACCGTGCCGCTCAGGGCCAGGCCCAGCACGCACGCCAGGATATTGCGGGACAGCTCATGTCCCCGATGCTTGCTTGCCAACATGCCTTCACCTCCCAATGAATGTTGTTGTCAGGTCCCGTCCGCGCGATCGGCGGCGGGCTTGCTTCCCTGCGCGGGCGCCGGGCCCGCGCCTTTCAAACCTCGTCGCGCGCGGCCAGGCCGGCCGCGCCCAGCACGCCCAGGCGGCCGTGTTCGATCAGCCGCACGGGTACGCCGGCGAGGAACTCGCGCATCACACCCTTGTTGAAGAAGCGTTCGCGGAACGCGCTGCGCGGCAGGAACTCGCGCAGTTGCGGCAGGATGCCGCCGGCCAGGTAGACGCCGCCGGAGGCCTTGAACAGCACGGCCAGGTCGCCGACGAAACCGCCGAGCATGGCGCAGAAGATGTGCAGGGTGTCCAGCGCGAGCGCATCGCCGCCTTCGAGTGCGGCGGCGCTGATCTGTTCGGGCTGTGTGTGGATGGCGGGCAGCCCGTCCAGTTCGGCGACGGCGCGGTAGAGATTGACCAGGCCCGGGCCGGACAGCGCGTGGCCGGTGTGCACGTAGTCGCGGCCGCGGCCGAGCAGTTGCAGCAGCGCCATCTCGCGTTCGTTGCCCGGCGCCAGCGCCACGTGGCCGCCTTCGCTGGGCAGCACGGTGGCGCCGTTCCCATCCGGCAGCAGCAGTGCGCAGCCCAGGCCTGTGCCGGGGCCGACCACCGCGACGGGGCCGGCGGCGGCAGGCGCGTCGATCACCGCCAGGCTTTCGTCGGCGCCGAGGTATTGCGTGGCGTAGGCCAGCGCCTCGAAATCGTTGACCACGCGCAGGCTGCGCAGGCGCAGGCGTTCGCGCAGCTCGGCCAGGCGCACGGGCCAGCGCAGGTTCTCGGCCACCAGTTCGCCATCGCGCACGTAGCCGGCGACGGCGATGGCGGCTTCGTCCACGGCATGGCCGGGATGGCGGGCGAGGAAGTCGGCGAGGATCTCGGCCAGGCCCGGCCAGTCGGCGCCCGCGTAGCGTTCATAGGCCAGCACGCCGCCGGCGCCGGCCGGCGCCGCGGCATCGACCAGGCCGATGCGCGCATGCGTGCCACCCACGTCCGCCGCCAGCATGACCCGCGGCTCAGTCGCCACGGCTCCCCACGCACGATCCTGCATCGATGCTCCCCGTCATTGCCCCGACACGGCGGTGCCGTGTCGCTGTCATCGGATCGATGCTAAGGCGGAATGGTAACGTTATCAATGGTTGCTGGAGATACGGTCGGGGTTCGGCCGTGCGCTGGGTCACAAGCATCTGCGCTCGTCGCTTACTCCTTATATATATGGAGTAATGCGCCATCGCGGGCTGGCGATGGCGGCTTGGGGCGCAATCCTTGCCGCCCCGCCGCATGGCGCGAACATCGATTCGATTTGCTTCATTCGTGGTAACGCTACCTGCGATCCCTGCATAGAACGGAAGTCGCGTCGCCCGCACCCCGTTGCTTGGGCTAGGATGGAACGTCGCCGCCAGGGGGAGCGTTGCGTTGCGTAGGCCTACGATCAAAGACGTCGCCAGCCTTGCCGGCGTGTCGCCCATGACGGTGTCGCGCGTGATCAATCTCGAGCCGACCGTGCATGCCGACACCGTGCAGAAGGTGCGCCGCGCGATCGAGACCCTGCACTACCGCCCCGACGCCACCGCGCGCAGCCTGCGCGGCACCCGCTCGTTCACCATCGCCCTGGTCTACGACGACAACCCCAACGCCAACTACATCCTCAGCCTGCAGAACGGCGTGCTCGGCGCCTGCCGCGAGCGCGGCTACGAGCTGCTGATCTATCCCTGCGACCCGCGCTCGCCGCGATGGGTGGACGAGCTGTCGCTGCTGGCCAAGAACGCGCGGCTGGCCGGGCTGGTGCTGACCCCGCCGATGTCGGAGAACGCCCGCCTGCTGGCCAAGCTCAAGGCCAACGACGTGGCCTATGCGCGGATCATCGCCGCGCGCGGCGACCCGAAGGACGGCGCGCCCTGCGTCTACGTCGACGACCACAAGGCGGCGTACGCGATCACCGCCTACCTGATCCAGCTCGGCCACACCGCCATCGCCTTCCTGTGGGGCGACCCGCACTACCGTTCCAGCCCGGAGCGCTACGAGGGCTATGCGGACGCGATGAAGGAGCACGGCATTCCCGTGCGCAAGAAATACGTGCTCGAAGGCACCTACACCTTCGAGGACGGCTTCCGCCGCGCGCGCAAGCTGCTGGCCGGCAAGGACGCGCCCAGCGCGATCTTCGGCAGCAACGACGAGATCGCCGCCGGCGCGCTCGCCGCCGCGCGCTCGGCGGGACTGGACGTGCCGTGGGACCTCTCCATCGCCGGCTTCGAGGACAACCCGTTCTCGCGCCAGGCCTGGCCCGCGCTCACCACCGCCAGCCAGTCGACCAGCGAGATCGGCCGGCATGCGGCCTCGCGCCTGCTGGAGCAGCTGCAGAAGGGCTCCCTGCCCGGCAGCGAGCGCTTCGTGCCGGAGCTGGTGATCCGCGGCTCCACCGCGCCGCCGCGGGCGGAACGCCGCGCGCCAGCCGCGGCCGGCGCATAAAAAAATCCCGCATCTTGCGATGCGGGATTCTTTCTATCTAACCGGTGGCCGACGCAACGCCGGCGCGGCGGATCAGCCTGCGATCTCGACGCCCGAAGCCTGGGCACCCTTCGGGCCCTGAGTCACTTCGAACTTCACGCGCTGGCCTTCCTGCAGGCTGCGAAAGCCCTTGGAGTTGATCGCCGAAAAGTGGACGAACACGTCCTCCCCACCGTCCTCAGGCGCGATAAAACCAAAGCCCTTGGCGTCGTTGAACCACTTGACCGTACCGAAACGCATTGCGTGAACCTCTGAATCATGGATTGGATGCACCATGGCTTCCTGCAGAACCACCACAACCCCTTGGTTCGCCGCCCCTGGCACGGGCGGAAGTATCAACATGTTTCAGGTCAAAGCGCAATATGCGGGTGCGTATAGCGCGGACGGGGTAGGCCGGGTTGCTCAAGCTTTGAGCAAGGCTTCCAGAATTCGGGGCACTTCCGCGGTCGCTGCCTTAAGGTGCGCGAAAATTTCGTCAATGCTGATCTCGGCCTCGTCGCCGCAGCCGGCGGCGAAATTCGCCACCAGGGCCAGGCAGGCGTAAGCCAGTTCCAGCTCGCGCGCCAGGGCGGCTTCGGGCATGCCGGTCATGCCGACCAGGTCGCAGCCGTCGCGCTTCATGCGTGCGATCTCGGCCCGCGTTTCCAGGCGCGGACCCTGGGTGGCGCCGTAGCAGCCGCCGTCGATCACCGCGATGCCGGCCTGCCCCGCCGCGTCCACCAGCCGGCGGCGCAGCGCCCCGGTGTACGGCTCGCTGAAGTCGATGTGCTTTACCTCGGCGCCTTCGACGTCGCAGAAGCTGGTGTAGCGGCCGTGCGTGTAGTCGATGACCTGGTCCGGCACCACGATGGCGCGCGGGCCCATATCGTCGCGGATGCCGCCGACGGCATTGACGCCGATCACAGTTCGCGCACCGAGCGAATGCAGCGCCCACAAATTGGCACGGTAATTGACACGATGCGGCGGCACGCCGTGGCCCTCGCCGTGGCGCGCCAGGAAGGCCACGCGCTTGCCGGCGAAGTCGCCGATCACCACGTCGGCCGAGGTCTTGCCGTAGGGCGTGTCGACGCCGTGGCGCGTGGTGTTCTCCAGGCCCGGGAAGCTGTAGAGGCCGCTGCCGCCGATGACGGCCAGATCGATAGTCACGGTAGGTCTTCCTGTTCCGGAACGAAGTATCAGCCGCGCAGCGCGGCCAGCTGGTGGGCGAAAGCCTGCAGGTGGCGCGCCAGCGCCTCGCGCGTGCGCGCGTCGGCAAGCTGCCCGTCGATGATCTTGGTATGCGCCTGGAACACCAGCACGTCGCCCTGCGGCTCGGTGCGCGCGCCGGCGCGGCGCAGCACCAGGCGCAGCGAGTCCTGCGCGCGCACGGTGCCGGTGGCGCCCGGGCTGGCGCCGACGATGCAGACGATCTTGCCGGCCAGCACCGCGGCCTTGCGCTCGTGGCCGGGCCGCGAGATCCAGTCGATCGCGTTCTTCAGCACGCCGCTGATGCCGCCGTTGTATTCCGGGCAGGCCAGCAGCAGGCCGTCGGCCGCCTCGACCGCGTCCTTCAAGGCCTTGACCGGCGCGGGGTCACCCTGCTCTTCCACGTCCTGGTCGAACAGCGGGATGTCGTGCAGGCGGTGCACGCCGATGGCCATGCCGTCCGGCGCGAGATCCTGCGCGGCGTGCAGCAGCGCGGTGTTGAACGAAGCGGCGCGCAGGCTGCCGGAGATACCGAGAATGTTCACGCGTTTCCTTTGTGCGCCGCTCAACGCAGCGCGTAGATGCCCGGCAGGTTGCGGCCCTGCTCGTAGTAGTCCATGCCGAAGCCGAACACGTAGCGGTCCGGCAGCTCCACGCCGTTGAAGTCGGCGGCGATGCCTTCGACCAGGCGGTCGTGCTGTTTGCTGCACAGCGAGACCACCAGCACGCGGCGCGCGCCGCGGCGCAAGCAGTCGTCGCGCACGGCCTTGAGGGTGTGGCCTTCGTCGAGGATGTCGTCGACCAGCAGCACGGTGCGGTCCACCAGCGACACCAGCGGCTCGCGCAGCCAGTGCAGCTCGTTGCCGGTGGTGGCGCCGCGGTAGCGGGTGGCGTGCACGTAGTCGAACTCGACGTCGGTGCGGATCGCCAGCGCCAGGTGCCCGCCGAACACCAGCGCGCCGTTCATCACGGTGAGGAACACCGCGCGCTCGCCGTCGAGCGCGGCGTCAATGCGCCGGCCCATGTCGGCGATCACGCCTTCCAGCGTGGCGCGGTCGAACAGCAGGTCGGCGTTGGCCAGGGCGTCGGCCAACGGGGGAATGGTGCGGGTCGCGTCGGTGCTCATGCCTTGCCTTCCTCGGCGTCCAGCGCCGTGATGCGCGCGATGAAACGCTCGCGCTGCGGGTTGTCGGTCAGTCCTTCCCAGGTGGCGCCCAGCGCGCCGCGCAGCGCGGCCAGGCGCTCCGGCGCGGCGGCGGCGCGGCCCTGCACGGCGGCAATGGCCTCGTCCACCACGTCGGGGAAACAGGCCAGCACCAGGTCGCAGCCGGCGTCCAGGTGCGCGGCCACGCGCGCGGCGGCGCCACCAGCCGCGCCGGCGGCGGCCATGCTGATGTCGTCGCTGATCACCGCGCCGCGGAAGCCCAGCTCGCCGCGCAGCACCTGCTGGATCCACACCGTGGAGAAACCGGCCGGCTGCGCGTCAACGGCGGGATAGACCACGTGGGCCATCATCACCGCCTCGACCCGCGCCTCGATGCCTTCGGCGAACGGGTGCAGGTCTTCGCGGCGGATCTGCTCCAGCGGCCGCGGATCCACCGCCGCCGCCTTGTGCGTGTCCACCGCCACCGAGCCATGCCCGGGAAAGTGCTTGAGCACCGCCGCCATGCCGCCCAGGTGCATGCCGCGCACATAGGCCTGGCCCAGTTCGGCGGCCACCGCGGGGTTGGCGTGGAAGGCGCGCGTGCCGATGGCGGCATTGCCGCGGGCCAGGTCCACCACCGGCGCGAAGCTGAAATCCACGCCGATCGCGCGCATCTCGCTGGCCATCACCCAGGCGTGTTCCTCGGCCAGGCGGACCGCCTCGTCGGGGTTGCGCTCATACACCGCGCCGATGCGCGCCAGCGCCGGCAGGCGGGTGAAGCCGTCGCGGAAGCGCTGCACCGGGCCGCCTTCCTGGTCGACCGCGACGAGGAAGTCTTCGCCGGCCACCTCGCGGATCGCTTCGATCAGCGCGCTCACCTGCTCGCGCGAGGCGAAGTTGCGCGCGAACAGCAGCACGCCGGACACGCCCGGCGCCACCAGCTGGCGGCGCTCGCCTTCGCTCAGTTCCAGTCCGGCCAGGCCGATCATCAGCATCAGGCTTGCTCCTCCGCGTCGTCGGCAGCGCGTTCGGCCGCGGTCCACCGCGCGTACGGATGCTCGATCAGGTTGACGTTGTAGTAGCGCGCCAGCGCGCTCACCTCGCGTCCCAGCCAGGCGGGACGGGGGAACGGCGCATCCGGCGCGTCGAGTTCCACTTCGGCGACCACCAGGCCGGCGTTGTCGCCCAGGAATTCGTCGATCTCGAACGTTACGCCGTCCACGGTGACAAGGTGACGAAACTTCTCCAGCACGCCGCCGCACAGGCGCGCCAGCAGGGCTTCGGCGTCGGCCACCGGAATGGGGTATTCGAATTCGGCGCGCTGGATGCCCAGCTCCGCCGACTTGATGTTGAGCCAGGCCTGCTCGCCGGCGATGCGCGCGCGCACCGAGGCGCGCGCCAGCCCCGCGCGCAGCGCTTCGGCGCCGACCAGATAACCCTGGGCGATGCGTTCGCTGCTGCCCACCTGAGCGCGCCAGCCGTCGCCGCGCAGAAGAAACTTGCGTTCGATCTCCACGCCCATGGCGTCAGCCGCGCTCGAACAGGGCGATGGATTCCACGTGCGCGGTGTGCGGGAACATGTCCATCACGCCGGCGGCGCTGAGCTTGAAGCCGTGCTTCTGCACCAGGATGCCGGCGTCGCGCGCCAGCGAGCCGGGGTGGCAGGACACGTAGACGATGCGCTGGGTTTCGCGGTGCGGCAGGTACTCCAGCACCTTGTCCGCGCCGGCGCGCGGCGGATCGAGCAGCAGCTTGTCCCAGGCCTGGCGCGCCCACGGCGCATCGCGCTGGTCGTCGAACAGGTTGGCGACTTCGAAGCGCGCGTTGCCGAGGCCGTTGCGCATGGCGTTCTGCGCCGCGCGCTCGACCAGGCCGTGCTCGCCTTCCACGCCGACCACCTCGGCCACGCGGCGGGCGATCGGCAGGGTGAAGTTGCCCAGGCCGCAGAACAGGTCGAGCACGCGGTCGGTGGGCTGCGGGTCGAGCAGCTCCAGCGCGCGCGCCATCATGCGGCGGTTCATGCCGGCGTTGACCTGCACGAAGTCCAGCGGACGGAACTCCAGCTCCACGTCCGGCACGCCCTCGCCCGCCTCGATGCGGAAGGCCAGGCGCGGCTGCTCCGGCCACAGCGGATGCACGCTGCTGATGCCGCCGGGCTGCAGGTAGATGGCGAAATCGTGGGTCTGGGCGAAGGCCGTCAGCTTGGCCAGGTCGGACTCGCTCAGCGGCTTGAGATGGCGGAACACCAGGGCGACGGTGTCGTCGCCCGCGGCGAATTCGATCTGCGCGATGTCGCCGGCGGCTTCCAGCGAACCGACCAGTTCGCCGAGCAGGCCGATCTTCGGCCCCAGCGCCGGATGCACCACTTCGCACTGCTCGATGTCGGCGACGAAGCGCGGGTTGTCTTCTTCGCGGAAGCCGACCAGCACGCGGCCCTTCTTCACCACGTTGCGCACCGACAGGCGGCCCTTGCGGCGATACGCCCAGGGCTGGTCGGTGAGCGGCGGCAGCCACGCGGCCGGCGCCACCTTGCCGATGCGCTCGAAGTTCTCGGCCAGCACGCGTTGCTTGGCGGCGATCTGCGATTCGGCGTCCAGGTGCTGCAGCGCGCAGCCGCTGCACTGGCCATAGTGGCGGCAGCGCGGTTCGACGCGGTGCGGCGAGCGCGTGCGCAGCTCCACCACTTCGGCTTCGTCGAAGCTGCGGTGGCGGCGGCGGATGCGCAGCAGCACCTCTTCGCCCGGCAAGGCCCCGGAGACGAACACGGCCTTGCCGTCGATGCGGGCGACGCCGCGGCCGTCGTGGCTCAGATCGGTGATGGTGGCTTCGAACTCTTTCATCGTGACCCTAAAGCAGGCGCGCCCGGATCATGCAATCCGGGCGGCGCGGAAAAACCCAGGTTGAAGCGCGCGGGGAGTTACTTCTGCTTCCAGGCGCCGGAGGGGTCCTGATAATACCAGCCGGACCGGGCCCGCTCGATCCAGCCCTTGGCGAAGGTGGCGCGGATCTGCGCTTCCCACTCCGGATGGCCGTTGGCATTGGCCACTTCGCGATACAGCGCGCTGCGGTCGCGGTTCTCGTCGGCCACGCTGGCGTTGACTTCGGCGCGCTGGTTCAGCGGCACCTTGGAGGCGTCGCGCACGGCGACCAGGCCGTCCTTGGTGAAGCCCACCGCGCCGCTGTCGAACAGCGTGCCCAGGCTGCCCTGGAAGCGCTGCTGCATGCGGCCGCGGATCGCCTCGGTGGTGGCGGTCTGCACGCGCACGTCGGGAGTGTCAGCCGCATAGGCGGCCGGAATCAGCAGGTCCAGCAGCATCGCCGAGGGCTGCTTGCCGGGCTTCTCGGTGGGCTTGGGCTGATCCTTGTCGTCGTTGTTCTGGCTGGCCGGCTTGGCGTTGTCGAGCACGGTGCCGATGAACTGGTCGGCGGCCTTCTGCGCGGCGGCCTCGGGGAAGTAGACATTGATGGTGACGCAGCCGACCAGCGCGACGAACAGCGAGGTCAGCAGGACGTAGGCGAGCTTGCGCATGATCGACGCTCCATGGAGGGGATGGGAGAACTTCATGTTCGGGGCAAGTGGTTCGAGGCCAGGCTTCAGTGGACTTCGGGGCCGCCGCTCTCGGCGGCGGACTTGAGCCGGCGCACCAGGGTCGGCCAGTCCACCTGGGTCTGGTGGCCCACTACCTGCAGGCGCGGCAGCCCGCTGCCTTCGACGATAGTGTAGCCATCGCCGTCGCTGTCCAGCCCGCTCATGCGGCACACCGTGCCCTGCAGCGCGCAATTGAGGCCGATGCGCTTGTAGCTGAAATTCTTGAACAGCCGCAGCATCGCGCCCTGCAGACCGGCGGCGATGCCACCGCCGCCCACCGAGACCAGGCTGTTGACCGCGCGCTGGCTGATCCGGCCGCCGCCGCCGGCGAGCAGGCGCGCATCGAACGAGACCGGATTCCAGTTCACCAGGCGCAGGTTCTGCACGCTGCCGTCCATGCGGCCGGTGATGCTGCCGATGTCGAACACGCTGGTGATCGCGCCCAGATCCAGCTGGCGCAGGGCCAGGTCGCCGGCCAGCACCGGGCTGTTGCCGAACGGGTCCTGCAGCGACATGCGGGTGACGTCGACGAAGCCGTCGAACACGTTCATCGACAGGCCGCCTTCGAGCTCGATGCGGTCGTCCACCCAGCGCAGCGCGGGAATCGCGCCGCCCAGGGTGCCGGGGAATTCCGGCCAGCCCATGGCGCGGCTGAAGGCGGCCATGTCCACGCCGGTGAGCGCCAGCGAGGTGGACAGGCGCCGGCCCTTGGCCGCGGCCGGGCGCCAGTCGAGGTCGGCCACGTGCAGGCGCCCGCCGAGCAGCGGCACGTCCACCGCCTTCTGCAGGCCGAGGCTGCCGTCGCGGCTCTGCCAGCCCATCTGCACCGCGCCATGCGCCAGGCGGTAGACCTGCGCGCTGCGCCAGCTCAGCGTGGTGGCCGGGCGCGTGCCACGCAGCGCCCAGTCCATGCCGCCGCGCACGCCGCTGAGGGCGAGGCGGCCGTCGCCGTCGGCGATGTCGAGGCCGTCGGTATCGAAGGAGAATGCGCGCAATCCGTCGGCGGCCATGTCCAGGGTGGCGGCGAGCTGGCCGCTGATACGCGCGTTGCGCAGGCCCATGGTGGCGAGCCAGGCCTGGCCGTAGCGCTGGTAGGCGGCGGGGAAACTGGCCTGGAAGCGGTCGAGCTTGAGCTTCTGCAGTTCGCCCTTGGCGTCGAAGGCGAGCGAGCCGTCCAGTTGCAGCGCGTCGGCGTCGCCCACGCGCAGGCGGCTGAAGTCGAGCACGCCGTTGCGCGCGCTGGCGTCCAGGCCCAGCTGCACCGGGTGGTCCGGCAGGCGGGCGTAGATCGGGCCGAGCAGCAGTTCGCCGCCGCGCAGGCTGGCATCCAGGCCGATGCGCGCGGGGCCGCCGCTGGTGTCCACGTTGAGCCGGCCGCTTCCGTTGAGGCGCTGGCCGGCGAGCGTGCCGGACGGCGTGTCGAAACCCAGATCCGCCAGGCCGAACTGGCCGGAGGCCTGCACGCCGCCGTTCTGCACGTCCAGCGCCAGCTCCGCATCCAACCGTCCCGCGGTGGCGCGGCCGGACCACATGGTGGCGAGCAGCCCCTGCAGCCAGCCGGCCGGCAGGCCCTTGAGGCTGATCTGCGCATGGGTGGGCTGGTCCAGCGGCAGCGCGGCGCTGGCCAGCGACTTGCCCTGGTTCACGTCCACCTGCAGCGTGTTGGCCGCATCATCCAGCACCACATTGACCTTGGCGTCGTTCCAGGCCCCGCCCGGCGCGCCGGCCAGGCGCAGGTCGCCGTCGAACAGCCAGCGCAGGTGCGGGTCGCGCGACAGCGCGCCCTGCATGTCCAGCCCGACGCGGCGCCAGCCCAGCACCGGGAGTTCCGCCTTGGCCGCGCGCAGGGTGAGCTGCAGGCCGCCGTTGCCGTCCTCGGCGATGCGCATCTGCACGTCCTGCAGGCGCAGGCCCGGCACCGCCACCTGCCTGGCCTCGAGCACGATGTCCGCACGGGCCGGCAGCGCCACGGCGAAACCGAACACGATGCACAAATAGAACAAAAGGTGGCTTGATGTCGGGCGCATGTCGCGCCATTCTGCCAAAACCAGCTGAACGACATGGACTCGTCATGTTCAACACCCCCTCAAACGGCAGGTCGGCCGTTCCCGCGGGCAATCCTTCGGGTCATCCTGCAGGCCATCCTTCCGGCGCTCATGCCTTGCGTGTCCTGGTAGCCGACGACGATCCGGCCAGCCGCCTGTTCCTGGTCGAAGCGATGCGCACGCTGGGCCTGGAAGCCGAAGCCTGCGACGACGGCGCCGCCGCCATCGCCCGCGGACGCCGCGAAGCCTACGACCTACTCCTGCTCGACTGCCGCATGCCCGGCGCCGGCGCCCAGCAAGTCCTCACCGAACTACGCGGCGACCCCGCCGCCCCCTCCGCCGAAAGCACCGCCGTCGCCACCAGCGCCGAGATGGACGCCGCCGAACGCCAGCGCCTGCTCTCCGGCGGCTTCACCGAAGTCCTGCAAAAACCCTGCGACCTGGCCGACCTCCGCCGCATCGTCGCCCTCGTCCAACCCGACTGCCAGCCTCTCCTGGACGACGCCCAAGGCCTGGCCAGCACCGGCAGCGAACCGATCATGCGCGCCATGCGCGCCCTGCTCCGCGACGAACTCGTCGGCATCTACCAGGACCTCGCCACCGCCGTGCTCACCGAAGCCGGCTTCGGCGACCGCCTGCACAAACTCCGAGGCTCCTGCGGCTTCTGCGGCGCCACCGCTCTCGCCGCACGCGTGGTGCAGCTGCAGGAACAGTTCAAGCTTGGACGCGCGATTCCGCCAGCGATGCATGAGCGGTTCCGGGCGACGTTGCTGGAGACGATCGAGGCGCTGGGCGCGGGCGCTTGAATGGGTGATGGGTTTGCACCGCGCTTTCGAACAAGCGTCTGCGCGAGCCCCGGCCCCTCACCCTGCCCTCTCCCCGGAGGGGAGAGGGGTGATGTCGTGAGGTACTCAGGAACGAAGAGCAAAAGCTGGCCTCGGTTCTTGAACGTCCTCTCGGCCACGGCACGTTGAAGCGCGCGTCACGTAAACGCTCCCCGGCCCGTGTCGACTCTGGTTAATCCGTTTACCGCAGACGCTCACTGCTCGTTCTAGTCGCGTCGCGAGCAGTTGCTCTGAGGCTATTTCTCTTTGGTTACTTTCTCTTTGAGCCAGCAAAGAGAAAGTGACTCGGGCGCCGGCAGGCGCCCGAAATGCCCGCTGCATAAGCGGCCAAATCGCGCTATCGCGACAATCGAACGTGGTCGCCACTGGATCCCGGCCTACGCCGGGATGACGAGCAAAACGGGATGACGAGCGTCAGCGGCGCGACAACGCTGCCGAAAGTACGTGCCACGCACGCAACTCAGCACCACCGAGATGAAAGCGAATCACCTCCCGCATCATCGCGCGCAGCGCCGACAAACCAGCCGCATCCGGCATCGAATCCGCCGCCAGCGCCAACAAATCACTCCCCCGCAACGCATGCGGAAGATCCGCCCGACACGCCGTAGGCCCGACCTCCACCCGATACCGATAATGGAGCCCCGGATCGACCGGCTCGCCCGACTCGCCCTCGTAATCGAGCTGCAAGCCATACCCAATCGCATCCAGCAGATCGCGCTCAAAGCGCCGCAGCGTCCACGCCAACGGCTCCCCACCCGCCATCCGCGCCAACGTCGCCGCATACGCCTGAAACAACTCCGGATGCGGATCCTGACGCCCAGTCAGCCGCACCACCAACTCATTGAGATAGAGCCCGGCAAGACCGGCATCGCCACCAAGCCGCTGCGGCGCCCCCGCATGCTCAGCCCCCTGCAAAGTCGCCAACTCGCCGCGCAGCAACAGATCCATCGCCAACGGCTGAAACGGCTCCAACTGCGACCGCTGCACCTTCGCGCGCTCGCGCCGCACGCCGCGCGCCACCACGCCAATCCGGCCGTGCTCCAGCGTCAGGCATTCCAGCAGCAGCGAAGTCTCCCGATAGGGCCGCGCATGGAGCACATAGGCGGGCTGCTGGAGGATCTGCATGCGTCAGGGGGCGGGAGCCAGCCCTGCCCCGCTACCCGTCAGTCGGTATAGCCGAACTTCTTGAGCATGTTCTCGTCGTCGACCCAGCCCTCGCGCACCTTCACCCACAGACGCAGGTAGACCTTGCGCTCGAACAGCTGCTCCATCTTGCGGCGCGCGGCCGAGCCGATCGCCTTGAGCTGCTGGCCGCCGTTGCCGATCACGATGGCCTTCTGGCCGTCGCGCTCCACCCAGATCACGGCATGGATTTCGGCCACGCCGTCCTCGCGGTCGTTGAACTGCTCGATCTCCACGGTGGTGGCGTACGGCAGTTCCTGGTCCAGGCGCAGCATGAGCTGTTCGCGCACCATCTCGGCGGCGAGGAAGCGCTCGCTGCGGTCGGTGATCTCGTCCTCGCCATACATCGGCGCGCGCACCGGCAGGCGCTTCAGGATGCCCTGCTCCAGCTCTTTCAGGCCTTTTTCCTTCAGCGCGCTGACGTAGTACACCTCGTCGAAGCTGTGCTGCTCCATCAGGCCGGCCACGAAGGGCAGCATGGCGGATTTGTCCTTGGCCAGGTCGACCTTGTTGATCGCCAGCAGGCGCGGGATCTTCTGCTCGGCCAGCGCCTCGTACAGGGCCTGGTCCTCGTCGGTCCAGCGGCCGGACTCGATCACCTGCACGGCGAGGTCCACTTCGCCGATCGCCGAGCGCGCCGCGCGGTTCAGGCTGCGGTTCATCGCGCGCTTGGCGCCGCGGTGCAGGCCGGGCGTGTCGACGTAGAGAATCTGCCCCGCCTCGTTGGTGGCGATGCCCAGGATGCGGTGCCGCGTGGTCTGCGGGCGCGGGCTGACGATGGACAGGCGGAAGCCGATCATCGCGTTGAGCAGGGTGGACTTGCCCACGTTGGGCCGGCCCAGCAGCGCTACCGCGCCGCAGCGGAAATCCTCGTGCGGCAGCTCGGCCGGCGCGAGGGATTCGAAATCTTGATCGTGGTCGCTCATGGTCTGGTTTCCTGCAATTGGCGCAGCACGGCCTCGGCCGCGTCCTGCTCGGCGGCGCGGCGGCTGCCGCCGCGGCCCTCCGCGCTGAGCGGCATGGGTTCGGCGATGGCGCAGGAGACGTCGAACGTCTTCGCGTGGTCTTCGCCGTAGCTGTCGGTCAGTTCGTAGTGCGGCAGCGGCCAGCCGCGGGCCTGCAGCCATTCCTGCAGGCGGGTCTTGGCGTCCTTGGACGAGCGCGGGATGGCCGCGACGCGCTCGGCGAACAGGCCCCGCACCACTTCGCGGCACTGGGCGAAATCGCTGTCCAGGTAGACGGCGGCCACCAGGGCCTCGAAGGCGTCGGCGAGGATGGAGTCGCGGCGGTAGCCGCCGCTCTTCAACTCGCCCGAGCCCAGTTTCAGCGCGTCGCCCAGTTCCAGCTCGCGCGCGATCAGCGCCAGCGCCTGGCCGTTCACCAGCTGCGCGCGCAGGCGCGACAGCTCGCCTTCGCTGGCGTTGGGATGCGCTTCGTACAGCAGTTCGGCGACCACCACGCCAAGCAGGGCGTCGCCGAGGAACTCCAGCCGCTCGTTATTCGGCTTGCCGGCGCTGCGATGGGTCAGGGCCAGTTGCGCCAGCGCCGGGTCGCGGAAACGGTAAGTCAGCTTGGCCAAAAAAACCTCAGTAACCGATGTTGCCCTGCAAAGGCACTGTCTTTTCGAAGTGCAGCAGGAAATCGATGTTGTACATAAAGGGAATACGCTTGTCGTACTCGATCTTCAGCAGCGCGGCGTTGTTGGCGCGCGAGATGGTGATGTCCTTGGGCTTGATGGTGGCGTCGTCCACGTACTGGAAGCCCAGCTTGAACATCAGGTCGCGGCGGATGTCGTCCAGCGTGCGGCCTTCGGTGCCGGCGGTGGCCACCTGGTTCATGGCCTTGCTCACGCCCATGAACTCGGCGTAGGACGGCACCAGCTTCATCGCCATGAAGCCGAAGAAGGCCACGACGATCAACACCACAAGAAACCCGATCAGGGTGATACCCGACTGCTTTGCTTTCATAGTCCCCTCGCTATGCCGACCGGCGGCGGCCCCGCTTGTATGGAAATGGTGCCACGTTGCCGGCCTGCCGGCATCGCGCAGGCGGATTCTGGCGCCACGGCGGGCCGGCGTCACGCCGCGCGACCCGACCGCTGTCACGCTTTGCTTAGTGAATCACACGGCCCATGCGCGAGAAGTCGACCCAGCCGGCATCCGGCCCCTTCACGCTCAGCCAGATCAGGAAGGCCTTGCCCGCCAGGTTCTGCTCCGGCATGCAGCCCCACCAGCGGCTGTCGGTGCTGTTGTAACGGTTGTCGCCCATCACCAGGTAGCAGCCCTGCGGGATCACCGACGGCACCTTGTCGTTGGGGATCGGCGGCGGGCGGTTGTAGGCCGGCATGCGCGCGGTGAGGTGGTTCACCACCGTGCCTTCCTCGGTGCGCAGGTGCTCGTTCCACACCGTCGCGCCCATTTCCAGCATCAGGCGGTCTTCTTCGCGCTTGGGGTTGCCCATGTAGGGGCCGACTTCCTCGGCCTCGACCGCCTGGCCGTTGATCAGCAGCTGGTCGCCCTGCATCTCGATGCGGTCGCCCGGCAGGCCGATCACGCGCTTGATCCAGTTCTGGTTCGGCACCGGCGCCTGCGGGTTGGCGCAGGTCTGGTCGCCGCTGCGCACCAGCTTGCCATCCACGCCGCACAGATAGCCCGGGAAGCGGAACACCACCACGTCGCCGCGCTTGGGCTCGCCCAGGGCCAGGAACTTGTTGTTGAAGGCCGGCATGCGCAGGCCATAGGCGAACTTGTTCACCAGGATGAAGTCGCCCACGTCCAGGGTCGGCATCATCGAACCCGACGGAATGCGGAACGGCTCGGCCACGAACGAGCGCAGCAGCAGCACCACCAGCACCACCGGGAACAGCGAGCGCGCCCAGTCCACCGCGACCGGGTCCTGCGGCTCCTGCCCGGCCGTCTCGGCCCTGGCCTTGCGCGACTTGTAGAACAGCAGGCGGTCCAGGCCCCAGACCACGCCGAACAGCACGGTCAGGGCAAGCAGAATCGCCGAAAAATCGAAATCCATGAGGGCTCCTTCAGAGCGTCAATCGCGGAGGGGTTCTCGCGGCCGGTGCACTGCGCCGGCGGTGTTGCGGTGGCCCCCTGTTCGTTCCATGTCCTGCCCGCGCCTTATTTGTCGACCTTGAGCACGGCGAGGAAGGCCTCCTGCGGAATCTCCACGCGGCCCACCTGCTTCATGCGCTTCTTGCCTTCCTTCTGCTTCTCCAGCAGCTTCTTCTTGCGGCTGACGTCGCCGCCGTAGCACTTGGCCAGAACGTTCTTGCGCAAGGCTTTCACGGTGGAGCGCGCGATGACCTGCGCGCCGATCGCCGCCTGGATCGCCACGTCGAACTGCTGGCGCGGGATCAGGTCCTTCATGCGCTCGACCAGGTCGCGGCCGCGGCGGTCGGCGTGGCTGCGGTGCACGATCAGCGACAACGCATCGACGCGGTCGCCGTTGATCAGCACGTCGGTGCGCACGAAAGGACCGGCCTCGAAGCGCTCGAAGTGGTAGTCCATCGAGGCGTAGCCGCGCGAGACCGACTTCAGGCGGTCGAAGAAATCCAGCACCACCTCGGCCAGCGGCAGCTCGTAGCTGATCTGCACCTGGGTGGCCAGGTACTGGATGGAGCGCTGGATGCCGCGCTTCTCCTCGCACAGCGTGATGATGTTGCCGATGTAGTCGGCCGGCGTAAGGATGTTGGCGAGGATGATCGGCTCGCGGATCTCTTCCACCTGCGGCGAGGCCGGCAGCTTGGCCGGGTTGTCCAGCAGCATCACCGAGCCGTCGTTCTTGAGGATCTCGTAGACCACGGTGGGCGCGGTGGTGACCAAGTCCAGGTCGTATTCGCGCTCCAGGCGCTCCTGCACGATTTCCATGTGCAGCATGCCAAGGAAGCCGCAGCGGAAGCCGAAGCCCATCGCCTCGGAGCTTTCCGGCTCGAAGAACAGCGCGGCGTCGTTGAGGCGCAGTTTTTCCAGCGCCTCGCGCAGCGCGGGGTAGTCGTCCGCCGCCACCGGGAACAGGCCGGCGAACACGCGCGGCTGCATGGTCTGGAAACCCGGCAGCGGCTTGTCGGCAGGCTTGCCGGCGTGGGTGAGCGTGTCGCCTACCGGCGCGCCGTGCACATCTTTGATCGAGGCGGTGATCCAGCCCACTTCGCCGGCGCCCAGGCGGTCCAGCTTCTTGCGCTTGGGCGTAAACACACCCACTTCGCTCACTTCATGCGTGCGGCCGGTGGACATCACCAGCAGCTTCTCGCCGGGGCGGATCTCGCCCTGCATCACGCGCACCAGCGAGACCACGCCGAGGTAGTTGTCGAACCAGGAGTCGATGATCAGCGCCTGCAGGCGGTCGGTGTCGCGCGGCTTCGGCGGCGGGATGCGCGCGACGATGGCCTCGAGCACTTCGATCACGTTCTGGCCGGTCTTGGCGCTGACCGCGACGGCGTCGTCGGCATCGATGCCGATGACCGCTTCGATCTCGCCCTTGACCTTGTCCGGGTCGGCGGTGGGCAGGTCGATCTTGTTGAGCACCGGCACCACTTCCAGGCCCATCTCCACCGCGGTGTAGCAGTTGGCGACGGACTGCGCCTCCACGCCCTGGGCGGCGTCGACCACCAGCAGCGCGCCTTCGCAGGCGGCCAGCGAGCGGCTCACTTCATAGGAGAAGTCGACGTGGCCGGGGGTGTCGATGAAATTCAGCTGGTAGGTCTTGCCGTCGCGCGCCTTGTACGGCAGCGACACGGACTGGGCCTTGATGGTGATGCCGCGCTCGCGCTCGATCGGATTGCTGTCGAGCACCTGGGCTTCCATCTCGCGCTCGGCCAGGCCGCCACAGATCTGGATGATGCGGTCGGCAAGCGTCGACTTGCCGTGGTCGATGTGGGCGATGATGGAGAAATTGCGGATCAGTTCCATGGAACACGCTGGCTGCGGTCACCGCCTGCGCGGAGCACAGGCAGCGTATCACCGGGATGGCGATACGAACCCGGCATTATCGCATGGAAAGCGCTTCGGCCGGGCGGCGGGGCCGGAATGCGGCGGGGCGGCCCGGAGGCCGCCCCGCCGTGGGTATCACCGGTCAGGAGATCACTCCTCCTCGCCGGCCTTGGGGATGGTCAGGCCGACGAAGCCGCTCTGGTCGCCATGGCGCACCAGCAGCAGCGCGGTATCGCCGGGCTTGAGCTCCTTGATGGCTTCGCGGAACGCCGCCGCAGTGCCGACCCGGCGCTGGTTGACCATCAGGATCACGTCGCCCGGTTGCAGCCCGGCGCGGGCTGCAACCGGACCGGTGACGTCGCTGATCAGCACGCCCTCGCCCGCCTTGAGGCCGAGCTGCTGGCGGGTGTCGCTGTCCAGGTCCTGCACGGCCAGGCCCAGCGCGGTGGAGCCGCCACCGGTGGCCGGCGCTTCCTTCCCCGCGGCGGCAGCGATGGCCTTGCCGTCGCGCTTCATCTCGCCGACGGTGACCGGCACGTCCTGCTTCTTGCCGTCGCGCAGGATGCTGAGGGTGGCCTTGCTGCCCGGAGTGGTCATGCCGACCAGCGGCGGCAGGTCGGCGGCCTGGGTGATCGGCTGGCCGTTGTAGCCGACGATGATGTCGCCGGGCTTGATGCCGGCCTTGTCCGCACCGCTGCCCGGATTGACCTGGGTCACCGCCGCGCCGGAATTGCTGCCGAGCTTGAGCGCCTTGGCGATGTCGTCGGTGATCGGCTGCATCATCACGCCGAGCTGGCCGCGGGTGACGTAGCCCTTTTCCTTGATCTGCTTGACCACGTTCATGGCCACGTCGATCGGGATCGAGAACGCCACGCCCAGATAGCCGCCGGTGTTGGAATAGATTTGCGAATTCACGCCGACCACCCGGCCCTGCAGGTCGAACAGCGGGCCGCCGGAATTGCCGCGGTTGATCGGCACGTCGGTCTGGATGAACGAGGTGTAGGGCTGGTCCTGGCTGCCCAGGTTGCGGCCCACGGCGCTGACGATGCCCTGAGTCACGGTGTAATCGAAGCCGAACGGCGAGCCGATCGCCAGCACCCACTGGCCGGGCTTGAGGCTGCGCGAATCGCCGATGCTCACCGCGGGCAGGCTGCCGCCGGCGTCGACTTTCAACAGGGCGATGTCGTACTGCGGGTCGCTGCCGATCACCTTGGCGGTGAGGGTGCGGCGGTCCTGCAGGCGCACGGTGACCTGGTCGGCGTCGTCCACCACGTGGGTATTGGTCAGGATGTAGCCGTCGCTGGAAATGATGAAGCCCGAGCCGAGCGAGGTGCGCTGCTGTTCTTCCGGCGACGGCACCATCGGCATGCCGAAGAAGCGGCGGAAGATGTCCAGCTGCGGATCGTCCGGCGGCACCGCGCCGCGGCCGCGCGCCTGCGGCGCCGCCTTGCGCGCGCTCTTGCCGCTGTACTTGGCTTCGACGTGGACCACGGCCGGGGCGTTCTTCTGCACGATGCCGGTGAAGTCCGGCAGGCTGGCCGCGGGGGCCGGCGAGGGACTCGCGGCCTGGGCCTGCGCTCCGCTCGCCACGGCAAGCGACACCAGCGCGCAGCTCAGTGCGCGACGCAGGTTCGTTCGACTCATGTGTTCCTCCTTTCCAAGATGTGGGAATCGGGCCGGACGCGGAGCGCGCCCGTGCAACGTCCGGCCACTGGGGGCCGGACGGACATCACTGCATGGGGGACAACAAGGCGTGCAGGCCGGACGGGCATGCACGCAAACCGCGCTTACTGCGCCTGCGGTTCCTGCGCGGGCTGCGCCTGAGGTATCCGCTGCTGCACCTGCGGGGCGAGCAGCAGGTAGCTGCCGTCGCCGTTGTTGATCGCGCGGTAGCGATCCAGCTGGTACGGGTTCTGGCGGTTGCGCGAGTACAGGAAGGTGGCGCCGTCGTCGCCGCCGACCGTGGCCGAGGCCTGCTGGGTCAGCGCCGAAGGCAGGCCGGCGTAGTTGTTGAGCCATTCCGGCGCGGCGGCCGGCACGTCGGTGCGGGCGGTCGCCGTGGCGGCGGACTGCGTCACGGCGGCACGCCGACCACCGGCGGTGGCGACGCGCGGCGTGGCGTTGTCGCTGCCGGGGCCGACCGGCTGGGTGACCATGAGGGCGGCGACGGCGACCGTCGCGGCGATGGCGCCGCCGGCGGACCAGCGCAGCCAGTGGCGGCGCCTGCCGCTGCCGACCACGACCGTTTCCTGCTCGATCGCCACCAGCACGCGCGCCGAGAAACCGGCGGAAGCGAGCGGCGGCAACTGGTGGCGCAGGCCGTCGCGCGCCACGTGATAGCGCGACCAGGCTTGCTGCAGGGCAGCGTCGTGGTCGAGCCGGCGCAGCAGGAAGCGCAGTTCCTCCTGGGTCAGTTCGCCGTCGATGCCGGCAGACAAGTTTTCGCGATGGTTGTCAGTCATGTCAGGTCCTCACGGTCCGACAGCAGGGGCCGCAGTTTCTCGTCGATTGCTTCGCGTGCCCGGAAGATACGCGAACGCACCGTACCGATCGGGCAGCCCATCGCCTCGGCGATTTCTTCGTAGCTCAGGCCGTCCACCTCGCGTAGCGTGATAGCGGTCCGCAGCTCTTCGGGCAGCGCTTGGACAGTGGAAAAAACCGTTTGTTCAATTTCCTGGCGCAGGAGTTCGCGCTCGGGCGTGGCGGTTTCCTGCATCCGGTCGGAACCGGGCACGAAGACCGCATCGTCCACCGAGATGTCGTCGGCCGGCGGACGCCGCCCCAGGGCCACCAGGTGGTTCTTCGCCGTATTCACGGCGATCTTGTACATCCAGGTATAGAAAGCGCTCTCGCCGCGGAACGAGCCGATTGCGCGCCAGGCGCGCACGAACGCCTCCTGGGCCACGTCCTCGCACTCGGCGTAGTTGTTCACGTAGCGGGAAATCAACGCGATGACCTTGTGCTGGTACTTGCGCACCAGCAGGTCAAAGGCCCGCTTGTCCCCTTTTTGGACCCGCTCGACCAGGGCGCTGTCCAGTTCGTTTTCGCCCATCCGGGCCGTCTCCTTCTGACTACCGCTGCCACCGCTTGGAGGGATTCCGCCGGCTCGGGACGGTTCGCTAGGACAAGAAACATGCCGCCGAGTTCAGCGCCCCGTGCAGAAAGGCATCCGCCCCGGCCGGCTCCGGCGCCATCGTACCCAACGCGACTGGCATCCCGGCGGCCGACCGCCCTGCTGCAGATATAGGGACGCGCCACGGCCAGGCAAGCGGCAATCGCCTCACTCCTCGCCGGCATCCGCCGTGGCCAGCAGGCGCTGGCGTTCGTGCAGCAGCTTTTCGAAGGCCGGCGTCGGCAGCGGGCGGCAGAACAGATAGCCCTGCAGTTCGTCACAGCGGTTGGCGCGCAGGAAATGCAGGTGCTGCTCGATCTCCACGCCCTCGGCCACCACGCCGCGCTTCAGGCGATGGGCCATTTCGATGGTGGCGCGCACGATCGCCTCGTCGTCCGGGTCCACGCCGATATTGCGCACGAAGCTCTGGTCGATCTTGATGCGGTCGGCCGGCAGCTTGCGCAGGTAGTCCAGCGAGGCAGCGCCGGTGCCGAAGTCGTCGATGGCGATGCGGCAGCCCAGCTTGTGCAGGCCGTGCAGGTTCTCCACCAGGTTGGGGGCGGCCTTGATGCTGATGCTCTCGGTCACCTCCATTTCCAGCAGGCCCGGATCCAGCCCGCTCTCCTGCAGCGCCGAGGCCACGATGTCGAGCAGGTTCGGCTGCATCAGCTGCACCGCCGAGAGATTCACGCCCAGGCGCAGCCGCAGGCCGAACTTGCGCTCCCACTCCTGCGCCTGCTTGCAGGCGGTGCGCAGCACCCATTCGCCGATCGAGACGATCAGGCCGGTTTCCTCGGCCAGCGGGATGAAGAAGCCGGGGCCGATGAAGCCCAGCTCCGGATGCTCCCAGCGCACCAGCGCCTCCATGCCGACGATGTCCTCGCTGGCCGCGTCAACCTGCGGCTGGTAGAAGACGCGCAGCTCGCCATTGTGTTCGGCGTGGCGCAGGCCGGATTTCAGCGCCATGTTCTGCTGCTGCGCCTGCTCGGCGCTGATCTCGTAAATCTGGTAGTTGTTGCGGCCCAGGCTCTTGGCCGCGTACATCGCCTCGTCGGCGTGCTTGAGCAGGGTCTCGGCGTCGGGCGCGTCGTCCGGGAAGAAGCTGACGCCGATCGAGGCGGTGACCTGCAGCTCGGTGCCGTCGTCGATGCGGAACGGCGCTTCCATCACCTGCACGATCTTCTCGGCGACGCGCAGCACGTCCTCGCTCTTCACGATATGCCGCAGGATCACCACGAACTCGTCGCCCGCGTAGCGCGCCACCGTGTCCGACGCGCGCACGCTGGTGCGCAGGCGCTGGGTGGTGGTGATCAGCACCTGGTCGCCCACCGCGTGGCCGAGGGTGTCGTTGATGGTCTTGAAGCGGTCCAGGTCGACAAACAGCATGGCGAAGCATTCGCCGGTGCGGTTGGCCTCGCGGATGATGGTGTCGAGGCGGTCGTTGAACAGCAGGCGGTTGGGCAGGCCGGTGAGCGCGTCCAGCAGGCCTTCGGCGCGGCCCTGCTCGCGGGTGCGGCGCAGCTCCAGCGCATGGGCGAAGCGCGCCGCCGCGCAGCGCAGCACCGGCTCCACGATGGCCAGCTCGCCGAACGGCTGGCGCGTGCCGGCCAGCAGCGCGCCGAGCACGCTGTGGCGTTCGTCCAGCAAGGGCAGGCCGGCGAAGCCGCTCAAATCGAGCTGTTCCAGCAGCGGATCCATCGCTGCCAGGCGGCGCGCACCGCCGGGATGCAGCATCGGCTGCCCGGACAGCACCAGGCGCAGCGAACTCTGCAGCTGCGGGCTGGGCCAGAGCTGCTCCTCGCCGCTCCAGCACTGCGCCAGCTGCAGCGGCGCGCCGCCGTCTTCCGGGCGCGCCGACCAGATCGCCAGATAGTCCAGGCCCATGTCCTCGAACAGCATCTGCGCCGCGGTGGCGATGCTGTCGTCGGCACTGCTGCTGGCGAACAGGCGCGCCAGCATGGCCAGCGCCACTTCGGCACGCGCGCCGGCGCGGTCGCTGCGGAAGACGAAGGCCACGGCGTCGCGGCCGGCATGGCGGATCTGCCGCGCACTGGCCTCGCCGCTGTCCTCGCCCTGGCGCGAGCGGCGCCGGCAGGGATGCCAGCGGCGCGAATCGTCGGCCAGCGCCTGCTCCGGCGCCAGGCCCTGGAACTGCAGCAGCTCGGCCAGCGGCTGGCCGACCAGGCGCTCGCCGGACAGGCCGCTGCGGCGCAGCAGCGCGGGGCTGACTTCGAGCAGGCGGCCGCGCTCGGCATCGACGATCAGCCACTCGCTGTCCACTTCGTCGAAAGCGAAACGGTAGTCGCCGCCGCCGTGCGCCACCTCGCCCTGCGCGGAAGCCGGCAGGATCGCGCCGGTGCGCTGCAGGCGCAGCCAGCGCGCGATCAGCTCGCTGTCGATCTGCGCGGCATACAGCCAGTCGGACACCCCGGCCGGCAGCTGGGCCGGCTTGATCGCCGCGCCCTCGGTCAGCACCACGATCACCGGTGCCTCGGCGCAGGCCGGCAGGCGGCGCAGCTGTTCCACCGAGGCCAGCGCGTCGCGCGCATCGCCCTCCAGCACCATCACCACCAGGGCCAGCTTGGGGCGGCCTTCGAGCAGGATGCCGGCATGGGTGGTGTCGCGCGCGGAATGCACGGCGAGGTGGCCGTCGCGGTCCAGCGCGTCGAACACGGCGCGGCGCAGCTCGCGCTGTGCCGCCACCACCATGATGCCGCCGGGGGCGGACACGACCGCGTTCAAAGCAGCCACCGGCCGTCGCGCAGGCGCGGCCGGAGCGCAGGCTTGACCTGGCAGCTGAGCCGCACGATCACGTCGCTCAGTCCTTCCACCAGCGATTCGGGGGCATCGAGCAGCACCACCCGGCGCACGTGGCCGGTGGGCGTGCGCGCCAGCTGGCGCAGCAGGGCCACGTCCGGCGCGGCCAGCGGCAACGGCAGCCGGCGCAATAAGTAAATGCCGAAGTGATTGCTCTGCTGGATATAACGGAGCACCTGGCTGAGCCGCGCATGCGGCGCCTTGTCGGCGTGCTCCTCGCGCAGGTTGCCCAGGCCTTCCTCCGGACTCCACAGATAGATGGCCTGGCCGGTGCGGCGGACCAGGCTGCGGAACTGCCCGATCAGGGCGTCGCCATCGGCGTCTTCCAGCGAGACCAGGCAGCCGCGCGCGCCCAGGATGCGCTCGAGGATATCGGCACCTGGCTGGACGGCTGGGGCGGCAATGGAGGTGTTCATTGGGCAGGTAAGTTACGCGGTCCGCGGGGCTACGCCTAGCGCCCGAAACAGCCTCCGCGCATTCGCCGGCGGGTTTCTTGCGTCAGCGCACAGGCCGGTCTTTTACGCGACTTTCATGGACTTGCGTGCCTCCCCGGGCCATCTCGCAATCCACGCTACGGCAGGGTATGGTGCCTGCCTTTCCATGCTGGACCTGACTCATGTTCGAAGGACTGCGCTTCAACCACTGGAAGACGAGCCTGGACGACAGCGGCATCGTCACCCTGACGCTCGACCGCGCCAACAGCAGCGTCAACGCGCTCTCGCGCGAGGTGCTGGACGAGCTCGGCCAGATCGTGGAGCGCCTGTCCATCGAGAAGCCCGCCGGCGTGCTGATCCACTCGGCCAAGCCGGGCGGCTTCGCGGTGGGCGCGGACATCAAGGAATTCGTCGAGTACGCCAAAGCAGGCACGGTGCTGCAGAACATCGAGAACGGCCAGCGCGTGTTCGAGTCGCTGGCCCGCCTGCCCTGCCCCACGGTCGCCGCCATCCACGGCGCCTGCATGGGCGGCGGCACGGAGCTGGTGCTGGCCTGCCGCCAGCGCATCGCGGCGGATGACGAGAAAACCAAAATCGGCCTGCCCGAAGTGATGCTCGGCATCCACCCCGGCTGGGGCGGCACGGCGCGGCTGCCGCGCCTAATCGGCGCGCTCGACGCTCTGCCGGTGATGCTGACCGGCAGGGCGCTGTCGGCCAAGCGTGCCGCCGCGCTCGGCGTGGTCGACCGCCTGGCGCCCGCCGGCGAACTGCTGGCCGAAGCGCGCGCCCTGCTGCGCCGCCCGCACGTGCGCCCCGCCGCGCAGCGGCTGAAGGCCTGGGCCACCAATACGTGGCCGGCGCGGCAGATTCTGGCGCCGATGGTGCTGAAGCAGACCGCGGCCAAGGTGCGCAAGGAGCACTACCCCGCCCCGTTCGCGCTCATCAACGTATGGCAGCGCGGCGGCTCCAGCATCCAGCAGCGGCTGAAGCTGGAGGCGCGCTCGGTGGCCAAGCTGGCGCAGACCAGCACCGCGCGCAACCTGATCCGCATCTTCCTGCTGCAGGAACGCCTGAAGGGCCAGGGTGCCGGCGCCGAGCACGGCATCGAGCACGTGCACGTGGTGGGCGCCGGCGTGATGGGCGGCGATATCGCGGCCTGGGCGGCCTTCAAGGGTTTCCAGGTGACCTTGCAGGACCGCGAGATGAAGTTCATCCAGCCCGCGCTGGACCGCGCGCGCGCGCTGTACGAGAAGAAGCTGAAGACGCCGGAGAAGGTCGAAGAAGTGACGCGCCGCCTGCGCGCCGACGTCGAAGGCAAGGGCGTGGCCGCGGCGGATCTCGCGATCGAGGCGATCTTCGAGAACGCCGAGGCGAAGAAGGCGCTGTACGCCACCATCGAGCCGCAGTTCCAGGCGGACGAGATCCTTGCCACCAATACCTCGAGCATTCCGCTGGACGAACTGCGCCAGGGCCTGCGCGCGCCGCAGCGTTTCCTGGGCCTGCATTTCTTCAATCCGGTGGCGCAGATGCCGCTGGTGGAAGTGGTGCGCCACGACGGCCTCGACCCCGCGGTCGAGAAGCGCGCGCTGGCCTTCTGCAAGGCGATCGGCAAGCTGCCGGTGGCGGTGAAGGGTACGCCGGGCTTCCTGGTCAACCGCATCCTGATGCCTTACCTGCTCGAAGCGATCCGCCTGTACAACGAGGGAGTGCCCGGCCCCGTGCTGGACAAGGAAGCGAAGAAGTTCGGCATGCCGATGGGGCCGATCGAACTGGCCGACACCGTAGGCCTGGACGTGTGCGCCTCCGTCGGCAAGGAGCTGGCGCCCTTCCTCGGCCTGGAACTGCCGCCCGGCATCGAGGACAAGCTCGCCGCCGGCAAGCGCGGCAAGAAGGACGGCCAGGGTTTCTACGTGTGGCAGGAAGGCAAGCCGCAGAAGCCGGAAGTGGATCCCGACTACGCCGCGCCCGCCGACCTGCAGGAGCGCATGCTGCTGCCGATGGTCAACGAGGCCGTGGCCTGTCTCGCCGACGGCGTGGTGGACGATGCCGACCTGCTCGATGCCGGCGTGATCTTCGGCACCGGCTTCGCACCGTTCCGCGGCGGCCCGATCCAGTATGTGCGCAGCGAAGGCGCCAGCGTGGTCAAGGGCAAGCTGGAACGGCTGGCGCAGCGGCATGGCGAGCGCTTTGCACCGAAGCAGGGTTGGGACTTGCCGATCCTGGCGCAGCCGCCGGAAGCCTGAAACGAAAAAAGCGTGCGATAAAAAAGGCCGGCATCAGCGCCGGCCTTTTTTGTGGGTCACGCTTGCCTCGCGCTTACCAGACCAGGTCGTCCGGCACGCCGTCCTCACCCACCCCGTCCGTGCCCGGCTCCGGCAGCAGCGCCAGCAAATGCGCATCGATCTCGCGTACCTGTTCGGCGATGGCGCGGCTCACCACCAGGTAATGGCCGCCCTGCTGCACCACGCCCAGTTCGCCCGCATTGAGCGCGGCCAGCTGCGCCTGGTCGACGTAGACGCGGCGGATCTTGCCGCCATATTCGAAGTGGCGCGCATGCTCGGCGTCCTTCCTGTTCAGTGCCTGGCCTTGCAGCAGCAGCTGGACCTTCTGCTTGCGCTCGCGCTTGAGCCGCGCCTCCTCGGCCGCGGCCTGCTCGGCTTGCCGGCGCTCGGTGCTTTCGGCCTGCTTGCGGATCGCATAAGCCTTGGCCAGGTCGATCTCGCCGTCGCGCGGCGGACGCGCGGACGCTTGCTGGGGCTTGCCGCCCTGCTTCGCCGGTGAGTTGCCGGGCTTGCCGCCTTGCTTGTGGAACGGCTTGTGCGCCGGCTTGCCGGCGGGCGGCTGCGATGCGCGCTTCTCGTCGCGCACCTGTTTGACGATGCCGCTCTTGAGCAGCTGATCGCGCAGGGAATCGGCCATGATCGATAAACCTGTCTTGCGTGTGGATCGGAACGTGGGACTAGCGAAACATCAGTAATGCGGCGGCGGCGGCTCGCTGTGCGGGTCGTGCGACTGCGAGCTGCGCAGTGCCAGCAGCTCGTCGCGCAGGTCGCGCAGGATCTGCTCCAGCTTGAGGATGCGCTGCGCCTGCTCGGTCTCGGTGGCGACCAGGGCGTTCACCGTGTCGTCGAGAAAGGTCAGGCGCACTTCCAGTTCGGTGAGGCGTTGTTCGAGCGATACCGACACGTCACACCCTCAGGCTGCGGCCGCGGCCGATGCCGTAATAGGCCAGGCCGGCTTCCTCGACCGCGGACGGGTCGTACAGATTGCGGCCGTCGAAAATGGCCGGGCTCTTGAGCGCGGCGCGGATGCGCGCGAAATCCGGACTGCGGAACGCCTTCCACTCGGTGACGATGGCCAGCACGTCCGCGCCTTCCAGCGCCTGGTAGGCGCTGTCGCACAGCACCAGGTCCGCGCGGTCGCCGTAGATGCGATGGGTTTCCTCGCGCGCCTCCGGGTCGAACGCGCGCACGCTAGCGCCGGCTTCCCACAGCGCTTCCATTACGCGGCGGCTCGAGGCCTCGCGCATGTCGTCGGTGTTCGGCTTGAAGGCCAGGCCCCACAGCGCGATGGTGCGGCCCTTGAGGTCGCCGTCGAAATGGCGCGAGACCAGCTCGAACAGCTTGCCTTTCTGGTCGTGGTTCACCGACTCCACCGCGGCGAGCAGGCGCGCCGGGTAGCCGACGCTGCGCGCGGTGCGTTCCAGCGCCTGCACGTCCTTGGGGAAGCAGGAGCCGCCGTAGCCGGCGCCGGGATAGATGAAGTGATAGCCGATGCGCGGATCCGAGCCGATGCCCTGGCGCACCAGTTCCACGTCGGCGCCGACGCGCTCGGCGATGTTGGCGATCTCGTTCATGAAGCTGATCTTGGTCGCCAGCATGGCGTTCGCGGCGTACTTGGTCAGCTCGGCGGAGCGCTCGTCCATCACCACCGTGCGGTCGTGGTTGCGGTTGAACGGCGCGTACAGCTTGCGCAGCACGCCCACCGCGCGCTCGCTGGAGCTGCCGATGATGATGCGGTCCGGGCGCAGGCAGTCTTCGACCGCGTCGCCTTCTTTCAGGAATTCCGGGTTGGAAACCACGTCGACATCGACCTGGACGCCGCGCGCCGACAACTCGGCGGCCACCGCCTTGTGCACGCGGTCGGCGGTACCCACCGGCACGGTGGACTTGTTCACCACCACCGCGTAGCGGTCCAGGTGCTGGCCGATGGTGCGCGCCACGCCGAGCACGTAGGTGAGGTCGGCGCTGCCGTCCTCGTCCGGCGGCGTGCCGACGGCGATGAAGAGCACCTGGCCGTGCGCGATGGCGGGCGCGGCGTCGGTGGTGAAATCCAGCTGGCCGCTGGCGTGGTTGCGCTTGACGATGGGTTCCAGGCCCGGCTCGTAGATGGGGATCTCGCCGCGCTTCAGGCGCTCGACCTTGGCCGCGTCGATATCCACGCAGACCACGTGGTTGCCCATCTCGGCCAGGCAGGCGCCGGTGACCAGGCCCACGTAACCGGTGCCGAAAATGGTGACTTTCATCGTATGCAGGGTTCCGCGATGCGTTAGACCGCAGATTCTAGCAGGGGCTCCTGCCGCATCGGGCTTTCAGCTTTTCCGAAATCCATGCCGGAAAAAGCCACGGGGCGCGAATCGCTTCGCGCCCCGTGCCTGATCTGCTGCGAACAGCTGACGCTTACTTCGCGCCGCCCTGGTCGCCAGCGGCGCCGGCCGGCGTCGGGCCGGTCTTCACCAGGGTCACGTCGAAGATGATCGTCGAGTTCGGCGGGAAGCCGTTCTGCGGCTGCGCGCCATAGGCGATGTTCGACGGGATGAACAGCTTGTAGTGGCCGCCCACCTGCATCAGCTGCAGGCCTTCGCGGAAGCCCGGGATCACGCCGGAGAGCGGGATCGTGGCCGGACCGGTGGCGCCCTCGTGCTTGGACGAATCGTCGAACGCTTCGCCATTGACGAAGCTGCCGACGTAGTTGATCTGCACGGTGTCGTTCGGACCCGGGCGGGCGCCGGTGCCCTGGCTGATCACCTGGTACTGCAGGCCCGAGGCGGTGGTCTTCACGCCGGCAGCCGACTTGTTCTTGGCCAGGAAGGCGTCGCCGTCGGCCTTGTTCTTGGCGGCAACCTTCTCGTATTCGGCCTTGGCCTTGGTCTGCAGATTGGCGACGAACGCGTCGCGCACCTGCTTCGCTTCAGCCTCGCTCATGGTCGGCTTCTGGCCGGACAGGGCGGACTGCACAGCGCGGGCCACGGTGGCCGGATCCACTTCCTCGCGCACGAGCGGAGGCAGCTGGCTGGCCAGGTCCCAGCCGACCACATAGCTGGCCTTGGTCTTGTCGACCGCGCCGGCCGCCGGAGCGGCGGTCTTGGCGGCCTGGGCGTGCGCGCCGGCGGTGAGGCCCAGCGCAACCGCCAGGGCGGCGGCCGTCAGCGTGGGACGCAAGAATTGCTTCATTTGAAACTCCCTCGTTTTTGGATGTCCCGGTGCTCACCGGACGGGCCTCCCGGATGGAGGCAGCGCCACGCATTGTGAGGCGCCTTATCGGTCTTAGCAACGATGTCGAATGTCGACCATCAGGCCATATAAAGGTTCAAAGCACGTGACATCGTGGCATTTTGCGATTTTCTTCACGAATGCCCGTTCGGCCGGCCGTCGCGTTCCAGCGTGTCGCGCAACGCCGCCTGCAGGCGCGCGTGCACCTGGACCAATACACGCCATAGCAGCCAAGTCAGCGCCAGGCCTACCAGAACCAGCACCAGCGCCACTTCCCGCGGCGGCAGGATGGTCGAGGCCAGGGCCGCCACCAGCAGGCCCAGCACCCACATCGCGGCCAGCGGCACGATGCGTGCCAATACCGAGCGGATCTTGACGTTGAGCGCGCCGCCGAGGCGCTCCGGAATACTCAGTTCCGCCAGCAGCATGCCCAGCGCGGCAGCCTTGCGGTACGCCGCCACGATCATCGGCAGCGACAGCAGCGCGGCGACCGACCAGGCCAGCGTGCGCTCGGTGAGCGGACGCTGGTTCAACCATTCCCAATGGAAGAACTGCCGGCGATACAGATAGGCCATGATCAGGAACACGGCCACCACCAGCATCATGTTGATGATCACGTGCCACACCAGCCGGCGGATCATCTTCATCACCATCGCGCCCTGCCCGCTCAGGCTTACGTTGCCCATCCAGTCGGTGTAGGCATTGAACATGCCGCTCACACCGGCAGGCATGCGCCGCCCGAGGAAACCCGCCAGCGGATCGGCGCCGCGGATCAGGTACGGCGTAAGAAAGGTGGTGATGGCCGACACCGCCACCGCCACCGGATACAGAAAACTGCTGGTCACCTTCAAGGTCAGGCCGAGCGAGGCGATCACGAACGAGAACTCGCCGATCTGCGCCAGCCCCATGCCCACCCGCAGCGAGGTGCGCCCGCCATTGCCGGCGACGAAGGTGCCGAAGCTGCAGGTGATCACCTTGCCCAGCACCACCACGACGGTGACCACGGTGATCGGCAGCGCGTACTGCTTCAGCAGCGCCGGATCGATCAGCATGCCGATGGCGACGAAGAACACCGCGCTGAACATGTCGCGCACCGGGGTGATGATGCGCTCCACCCGCCCCACGCTGTCCGATTCGCCCACGATCGCACCGATCAGGAAGGCGCCCAGCGCAATGCTGTAGCCCATTTCCGTGACCAGCAGGCAGAAACCGAAACACAGGCCCAGCACCGCCACCAGCAGCACGTCGTCGCGGGCCACCCGCGCGATGTAGTCGACCACCCGCGGCACCAGCAGCAGGCCCACCACCAGCGACACCACCATGAACAGCATCAGGCGCCCGACCGCTTCCATCGCCTGGCCCGCTTCCAGGTCGCCGGTGCTGGCGATGCCGGTGAGCAGCGCCATCAGCACCACGGCGAGCACGTCCTCGATGATCAGAATGCCGAAGATCAGCTGTGCGAAGCGTTCGCGCTTGAGATCGAGATCGTCCAGCGCCTTCATGATGATGGTGGTGGAGGAGATCGACAGCATCGCGCCGAGGAACATCGAGTCCATCGGCGTCCAGCCGAAGAAGCGGCCGATCTCGTAGCCGATCCACACCATCAGCACGATCTCGCACAGCGCCGCCACCAGCGCCGCGCCGCCCACCGCCTTGAGCTTCTTGAGGCTGAATTCCAGGCCCAGCGCGAACAGCAGCAGGATCATGCCCAGCTCGGACAGCGTGCGGATGGTGTCTTCGTCGTGGATGAAGATCACCGGCGAGGTATACGGCCCCACCAGCACGCCCGCGATGATGTAGCCGAGCACCACCGGCTGGCGCAGGCGCTGGAAGATCACCGTGGTGAGGCCGGCGACCAGCATCACCGTGGCGAGATCCTGGATGAAGTGCAGATCGTGCATGGGCGCTTCCGTGTCGGGTCATCGCAAGACTACACGGAGGCACCGGAAGCGCAGCTTCACGCCCCCCACGCTCGCTTGCTCGACGCCCCCGACGCACGACTGACACGCGACGCGAACATTTGTGAAAAATTTTGTTCGCGAGCGCTTGACGAAACCCCGATCCCTATCTATTCTTTCGGGCTCCACAGCAGTGGGGCCATAGCTCAGCTGGGAGAGCGCCTGCATGGCATGCAGGAGGTCGGCGGTTCGATCCCGCCTGGCTCCACCAATAAATTTTAGATTACGTCCCCATCGTCTAGAGGCCTAGGACATCACCCTTTCACGGTGGCGACCGGGGTTCGAATCCCCGTGGGGACGCCAATTCAAACTGCTACTTTAAAAGGTAACGGCCAGGGTTGGGAATCAGGGGCCTCTTGGCTTTTGTAGTTGTTCGAAAAATGCGGAGCGGTAGTTCAGTCGGTTAGAATGCTGGCCTGTCACGCCGGAGGTCGCGGGTTCGAGTCCCGTCCGCTCCGCCACTTTTCCAAGGAACCCGCCTAGTGCGGGTTTTTTGTTACCCGCGATTCCGCGCCCTCTTCCGCCCGCGGCGAACTTACAGCTCGTGCCCCGGCGGCAAATCCACCGGCTTGTGCTGCGCCAGCGGTTCCAGCGTGCCGCGCGAATGCCCCTGCTCGGCCAGGTATTCCAGCCAGCGCGAGAGAAACCCGTTCATGCGCAGGCGATGCTGCAGCACCGTGTGCGCCGGCGGAAACGGCCCCAGCACCTGCCACAGATGGCGGCCGGGATGGCAATGCAGCGCCTCGGCCACGTGCGCGTCGGTGTACATGCGCAGCTGCGCCGACGGCGACGGCTGCCCGGTGTTGGCATCGAGGAAGTCGTAGGTCAGTTCCAGCTCCAGCGTATAGGGATGGCGTTCCTGCACCTGCAGGCGCACGTCCAGCCCGTCGTCCACGCTCGACACATAGAAACCCGGCGCCAGTTCGTGCGGTGCGAACAGGTGCGCCAGGCGATGGTAGTTCTCCGCATACAGTCCCATCAGGAAGCCGAAGCGATCCGGCAGCAGGGACTGGCGACTGTCCAGCACGGCACTCATAAGGACCTTGGGTACTCCTTCGAAGTCAGAACATGGTCCGCTCGATACCGAAGCGGTCAAGGATCTTGCTGGCGATTTCCTCGATCGACGTATGCGTGGTGTTGAGGCTGGGGATGCTTTCCCGCCGCATCAGCTTTTCGGCCTGTTCGAGCTCCCAGCGGCACTGCTGCAGGGTCGCATACCGGCTGCCGGCGCGCCGCTGCTCGCGGATCTGCGCCAGGCGCTGCGGGTCGATGGTCAGGCCGAACAGCCGGTCCCGGTAGGGGCGCAGCCGCACCGGAAGCTCCAGCTTGTCCAGGTCGTCGTCGGTGAGGGGGTAGTTGGCGGCGCTCACCCCGTAATGCAAGGCCATGTACAGGCAGGTCGGCGTCTTGCCCGAGCGGGATACGCCGACCAGGATCAGGTCGGCCTGGGCATAGTCCACGTCGATGCCGTCGTCGTGGGACAAGGCATAGTTGGTGGCATTGATGCGCGCCTCGTACTTGTCGAAGTCCACCAGGCCGTGCGAACGGTTCACCGCGCCCGAGCGCTTGGCGCCCAGTTCCTCTTCCAGCGGGCCGATGAACGGCGCAAACACGTCCAGCATCAGCGCCCCGCTGGCCGCCACGATCTCGCACAGGTCGCGCGAGGCCATGGTGTTGACCACGATCGGCCGCTCGCCACTTTGGGCGTAGCGCGTCTTGATGCGCAGCGCGGCGGCCTCGGCTTTTTGCGCGTCGTCCACGAACGGCAGGCGATGCTTGTCGAATTGCACGCCCTCGAACTGGGCCAGGATGCTGTTGCCGATCGTCTCCGCTGTAATACCAGTGGAATCGGAGATGTAAAAAACGGTACGCCGCATAGCTGTTCCGTTGGGCCGGAAAAAGTTGGGCGCCACCTTAGCGCAAGCACGAATCCCTGTCTTTGCTTGACCCTCGCCTGACTGGTATGCAGTTGGCGCGGCAGTGGGCGGCAATGGTCTTCTTGTGCCGTGCACCATCGGCGGCGGACAATACCAGTTCTTTGCGGCCGATTTTTGGCTGCTCCAGGCCTACCCCTACGAGCTCTTGAGGAGACTCCCTTGAACGATCTGGTGCTTTGGCTCGACTCGCTGCGCATGACTGACCTGGGCAAGGTCGGCGGCAAGAACGCGTCGCTCGGCGAGATGATCGGCAACCTGGCCAAGCTCGGGGTGTCCGTGCCCGGCGGCTTCGCCACCACCGCCGACGCGTTCCAGCAGTACCTGGACAAGAGCGGCGTGGCCAAGCGCATCCAGGCGCGCCTGACCGGCCTGGATGTCGACGACGTCGACGCGCTGATCGCCGCCGGCAAGGAAATCCGCGAGTGGGTCACCGAGACGCCGCTGCCGGCGGATCTGGACCAGGCCATCCGCGAGGCCTACGCCAAGCTGTGCAAGGACGCCGGCGCCGACGACATCGCCGTGGCCGTGCGCTCCTCCGCCACCGCCGAAGACCTGCCCGACGCTTCCTTCGCCGGCCAGCAGGAAACCTTCCTCAACGTGGTCGGCATCGACGACGTGCTGCACAAGGTGAAGGAAGTCTTCGCCTCGCTCTACAACGACCGCGCCATCGCCTACCGCGTGCACCAGGGCTTCAAGCACGAGGACGTGTTCCTCTCCGCCGGCGTGCAGCTGATGGTGCGTTCGGACGTCGGCGCCTCCGGCGTGCTGTTCACCCTGGACACCGAATCGGGCTTCCGCGACGTGGTCTTCGTCACCGGCTCCTACGGCCTGGGCGAGATGGTCGTGCAGGGCGCGGTCAATCCGGACGAGTTCTACGTGTTCAAGCCCACCCTCAAGCAGGGCAAGCCGGCCGTACTGCGCCGCCAGCTCGGCGCCAAGCAGCTGCGCATGGTGTATTCGTCCGCGCCGGGCGAGCGCGTCAAGACCGAGCCGACGCCGGACCAGCTGCGCAACCGCTTCTGCATCAACGACGCCGACGTGGAAGAGCTGTCCCGGCAGGCGCTGATCATCGAGCAGCACTACGGCCGCCCGATGGACATCGAATGGGCGAAGGACGGCAACACCGGCAAGCTCTACATCGTGCAGGCCCGCCCGGAGACGGTGAAGTCGCGCGCGCACGCCACCCAGCTGGAGCGCTTCCACCTCGGCGAGAAGGGCAAGGTGCTGGCCGAAGGCCGCGCCATCGGCCAGAAGATCGGCGCCGGCAAGGCACGCGTGGTGCGCAGCCTCGCCGACATGAACAAGGTGCAGCCCGGCGACGTGCTGGTGGCCGACATGACCGACCCCGACTGGGAGCCGGTGATGAAGCGCGCCTCCGCCATCGTCACCAACCGCGGCGGCCGCACCTGCCACGCGGCGATCATCGCGCGCGAGCTGGGCGTGCCCGCCGTGGTGGGCACCGGCAATGCGCTGGAAAAGATTCCCGACGGCGCCGACGTCACCGTGTCCTGCGCCGAAGGCGACACCGGCACCATCTACGAAGGCATCCTCAAGTTCGACCGCGTCACCGCCGATCTGGGCGCCATGCCCGAGGCCCCGCTGAAGATCATGATGAACGTGGCCAACCCCGAACGCGCCTTCGACTTCGGCCTGCTGCCGAACGCCGGCATCGGCCTGGCCCGCCTGGAAATGATCATCGCCAGCCATATCGGCGTGCATCCGAAGGCGCTGCTGGAATACGCCAGGCAGGATGCCGCCACCAAGGCCAAGATCGACGAGCGCATCGCCGGCTACGCCGACCCGGTGTCGTTCTACGTCGACCGCCTGGCCGAAGGCATCGCCACCATCGCCGCCTCGGTGTTCCCCAAGCCCGTCATCGTGCGCCTGTCCGACTTCAAGTCGAACGAATACGCCAACCTGCTCGGCGGCTCGCGCTACGAGCCGCACGAAGAGAACCCGATGATCGGCTACCGCGGCGCCAGCCGCTATGTCGACGCCGGCTTCGCCGAGTCGTTCGCGCTGGAGTGCAAGGCGGTCAAGCGCGTGCGCGAAGTGATGGGCCTGGACAACGTGTGGGTGATGATCCCGTTCGTGCGCACCCTGGGCGAAGGCCGCAAGGTGGTCGAGGTGCTGGCGAAGAATGGCCTCAAGCAGGGCGCCAGCGCGCACGGCGAAGAGGCGCTGAAGATCATCATGATGTGCGAGGTGCCGTCCAACGCGCTGCTCGCCGATGAGTTCCTGGACATCTTCGACGGCTTCTCGATCGGTTCCAACGACCTCACCCAGCTCACCCTGGGCCTGGACCGCGATTCCAGCATCGTCGCCAGCCTGTTCGACGAACGCGACCCGGCGGTGAAGAAGCTGCTGGCGATGGCGATCAAGACCGCGCGCGACAAGGGCAAGTACGTCGGCATCTGCGGCCAGGGTCCGTCGGACCATCCGGACCTGGCCGAGTGGCTGATGGATCAGGGTATCGAGTCGGTGTCGCTCAACCCGGACACCGTGGTGGACACCTGGCTGCGCCTGGCGAAGAAGAAAGCCGGCTAAGCACGGTTTGCGGCAGGACCTTGAAAGGGACGGTGGCGATCACCGTCCCTTTTTTTGTCCGGAACTTCGCCAGGCTTCGCCGGTCTTCCCGCTTGGGCGCCTACCGCCTCACGCCAGGGGAACGATGATGGATCGAGTGAAGCAATTCCTCGCCAGGAACCGCGGCTTTATCGCCTTCATGTTCTGCATGCTGGTGTTCCGCAGCGCGGTGGCGGATTGGAACGTGGTGCCGACCGGGTCGATGCAGCCGACCATTCGCATCGGCGATCGCATCGTGGTGGACAAGGCGGCATACGACATCCGCCTGCCGTTCACGCACGTGTCGCTGCTGCACCGGGGCGATCCGCTGCGCGGCGATATCGTGGTGCTGGAGTCGGACAAGGCCGGCGAGCGGCTGGTGAAGCGGGTGGTTGGCGTACCGGGCGATGTGGTTGCGCTGCGCGGGAACCGGCTTTACGTCAACGGGCGGTTTGCGGATTACCGGTCGATGCATGTCGATGGCATCGGCGACGATGCGTGGGATCCGGCGATCTATGTCGCGGAGAATGTCGAGGGGCGCAGCCATGCCGTGCGCTGGTCGGAATACAACGCGAGTGCGGATCGCAACTTCGGGCCGGTGACGGTACCGGCGAACCAGTATCTGATGATGGGCGATAACCGGGATAACAGTCGGGATTCGCGTTATTACGGGTTCTTTGCGCGCAATGAGATCACCGGGAGAGCGACGCGCGTGGCGATTTCGCTGGATCCGGATCGTCATTATTTGCCGCGCAGCGGGCGGTATTGGAGCAGGTTGGAATAACGAAAGCGGTGCGGCGTGACTGAGAGCGCGAACAGCGCTTCGATGTAAGCGGCGCTTTGACTTGGCGGGTGGGATTGTTGGGCCCATCCATGGGCCCAACCCCTTCGCGCTGCGCGCTGCGGGGCCAGCCTGCGGCTGTCCGAATTCGCTCCCGGCGAATTCGTCGAACCGGTGACTCGGCTTGCCGAGTCACCGGTTCTCTTACCCACCCTCTCCGCCAGATACGCAAAACGCCCCTTGCGGGGCGTTTTGCGTATCTGGCGGAGAGGGTGGGATTCGAACCCACGGTACGCTTACACGTACGCCTGATTTCGAGTCAGGTACATTCGACCACTCTGCCACCTCTCCAAAGGGGTCACACGGTGGTCCGCGCGAGCCGGCGATCATACGCCAGGCGGTTCATCGTGACAACTCCCTGGCCATGGGGCATGCTCCGCGCAGACTTTTCTTCCGGATGCCCATGATCGAGTTCGGACACGGCACCCACGTCGGCCTGCGGCGTGCGCGCAATGAAGACACCTACTACGCCGATGCCGGACTGGGCCTGTTCCTGGTCGCCGATGGCATGGGCGGCCACCAGCATGGCGAGGTGGCGTCGGCCCTGGTGCGCGATGCGGTGGCCGATCTGGTGACGCGAGGGCATAGCCTGGTCGAAGCGATCAAGGGCGCGGACGAGCGCCTGATGGCGCAGGCGCGCGGCTATCGCGATGCGCTGCCGATGGGCACCACCATCGCGGCGCTGCGGCTGAGCCCGGGCAACTACGAAGTGGCCTGGGTGGGCGACAGCCGCATCTATCTGTGGAAGAACGGGCTGAAGCAGATCAGCCACGACCATTCGCTGGTGCAGGAGCTGGTCGCCGCCGGCACGCTCGATCCGGCCCAGGCCGCACGTCATCCGCAGCGCAACGTCATCACCCAGGCGATTGGCATCACCGCGGTGGATCAGCTGCATATCGGCCTGGCGCGCGGCAAGCTGGAACCGGGCATGGCGTTCCTGCTGTGCAGCGACGGATTGACCGAGGAAGTGAGCGATGCGGCGATCGCCGGCATCGTGGAGCGCCGGGACCTGGCGGCGCAGGAATGCGTGGATCATCTCGTGCTTGCCGCGCTGGAAGGCGGCGGCAGCGACAATATCAGCGTGATACTCGCGCGGACCAACTGAGCCCGACCGCGGTGGCTCAGCCCGCCGCCGCCTCACCCACCGGCGCGTCTTCTTTGCGCCAGATGCTCACCCCACCCGCACTCTTGTCCAGCGCGTCCAGCCGCAGCTCATGCGCCGCGACTTCGTCGGCATTCGCGCGCAACACCTTCGGCCGCCGGCTAAGCACCGCCGGCAGGATCACCTGCGCGGCGCCCTGCTGCTCCGGCGCGCTCTCGAACGCCAGGTCCAGCGCGACCTGGCCCGAAGTCATGGCCAGGTAGACCTCGGCCAGCAGCTGGGAGTCGATCAGGCCACCGTGCAGGTCGCGGGCGGAGTTGTCCACGCCCAGGCGCTTGCACAGCGCGTCCAGGCTGTTGCGCTGGCCGGGGAAGCGCTCGCGCGCCATCACCAGGGTGTCGATCACCGGGCAGCGGTCGCGGATCCGGCCGTAGTTCGCGCCCAGGCGGGCGAGCTCAGCGTCGAGGAAGCCGACGTCGAAGGTCGCGTTGTGGATGATCAGTTCGGAGCCGTCGATAAAGGCCAGGAACTCAGTCACCACATCGGCAAATCGCGGCTTATCGAGCAGGAACTCATCCTCGATGCCGGTGACCTGCTTGGCGCCTTCGTCGATCAATCGGTCCGGATTGAGATAGGTCTGGTAATGGCGCCCGGTAGGACGGCGCTCGACCATCTCGATGCAGGCGATTTCGATCAGACGATGGCCCTGGCGGACTTCAAGGCCCGTGGTTTCGGTATCGAGGACGATCTGCCTCATCGTGTGCTCCTGTACTGCTCGGCCTGTTCGCGGGCGGCGACGTCGACGCGCTCGTTCTCCACGTGGCCATTATGGCCGCGCACCCACTGCCAGCGCAGCTGATGCGTCGCGGTGGCGGCGGAAAGGCGCTGCCACAGATCCTGGTTCTTCACCGGCTTCTTGTCGGCGGTCTTCCAGCCATTGGCGCGCCACTTCGGCACCCATTCCTCGATGCCTTGCATGACGTAGCGCGAGTCGGTGGTCAGGATCACCTTGCACGGGCGCGTCAGCGCCTCCAGCGCGGCGATCGCGGCCATCAGCTCCATGCGATTGTTGGTGGTGTCCGGCTCACCGCCTGCGATCAGGCGTTCGGTCCCCTTCGCGCGCAGCAGGGCGGCCCAGCCGCCCGGCCCCGGATTGCCGAGGCATGCGCCGTCGGTAAAAGCTTCCACTTCGGTCATCGTTACCTAGCTTTGTTCGTCAGTCATGCGTCGGACGGGGTGCCGCGCCGCGCCCCGGGCGCCAGTTTCACGTTCACCGGCGCGTTGACCAGCGCCGGCTTGAGCTTGGGCAGGATCGCCACCCGGCGGTTCTTGCGCGCGATCAGCAGATACGCGCCGCCCAGCGGGTGCACGCCGCGGGCCTTGGCGCCGGCGTTGGGCCAGACATGCCCCACCCGCTCGACGCGTTCGATATCCAGCTCCCCTGCCCTGACCCAGCGCTCCAGCGTCAGCGGCGAGGTGATCGCCGGCATGGTGGTGTGGCGGCGCTGCCAGTACACCCACGGCAGCCAGGCGCTGAGCGGATGCAGGCCGGTCACCGCCAGCACGCCGCCCGGCGCCAGCACGCGGCAGGCTTCCTGCAGCAGGGACTGCGGCACCGGCGCCACTTCCATCGCATGGCGCAGCAGCACCAGGCCGAAGGCGTCGTCGGCGAACGGCAGCGGCTCGTCGGCCCTGGCCTTCACGTCGCCCTGGTAACGCTTGCCGACCAGGCGCATGCGCGTCCAGTAGCCCAGCAGGGGCAGCACCGGCGGGTGGTCGTGCGACAGCGCGGACAGCAGCAGCGCATGCGACCCCGCGCAGCGCTGCAGCAGCGGCGCCATGGCGGCGGCTTCCTCCGCCAGCAGGTGGCGGAGGTGCGCACTGGCGTAGATGTCGGGGTCGCGCTGCGGCATGAGATCGGGGCCAACGGTCAGGCGGAGAGTGTAAACGCTGCCCCTGCTCACATGGGTGCCGCCTACTCGGGCACAAGACTGAACACGCCGGCCCGGGTTAACACCCGGCTAACGAGCAGCCCTCCCGCCCGCTTTATAGTCCCGCACTTCGCGCAAGCCCGGATGCCTGCGCCAGTCGATACGAAAACGCAGTGGAGTCCCCCTTGCACGTCGTACCGCTACCGGCGCTAGCCGACAATTACATCTGGCTGCTGTACGACGATGCCGGCGACGCGATCGCGGTCGATCCCGGCGAAGCCGCTCCGCTGGAAGCCGCGCTCGCCGAGCGCGGACTGCACCTGCGCGCGCTGCTGCTCACGCATCACCACAACGACCATATCGGCGGCGTCGGCGAATTGCTGGCGCGCCATCCGGTGCCGGTGTACGCGCCGCACGACGAACGCATCCAGCACGTCACGCAGCGCGTGGCGGATGGCGACACCGTGCATATCGCGCAGCCGGCGGCGCAGTTCCGCGTGCTCGAAATTCCCGGCCATACCAGCAGTCATATCGCCTACGTGGGCAACGGCGTGCTGCTGTGCGGCGACACGCTGTTCAGCATGGGCTGCGGCCGCATGTTCGAAGGCACACCGCAGCAGATGCTGGCCTCGCTGGACCGCCTGGCCGACCTGCCCGGCGACCTGAAGGTCTGCTGCGCGCACGAGTACACCGCCGCGAACGGACGCTTCGCGCAGACGGTGGAGCCGTCCAACCCGGCGCTGGCGCAGCGCATCGAACAGGTGCGCGCCCTGCGCGAGCGCGCGCAGCCGACGCTACCGGTGGCGCTCGCCACCGAGCGCGCCACCAACCCTTTTCTGCGCGTCGACAGCGACGACGTGGCGCAATGGTGTACGCGCCACGGCGCCGGCAACGACCGCGTTTCGCGCTTCGCCGCTTTGCGCGCCGCCAAGGATGAGTTCCGCGCATGACACGTCCCAGCCTCCGTCTTCTTCCCGCTTCGCTCGCGCTCTGCCTCGCCGCCTGCGCCAGCGGGCCGCAGCAGCAGGCGCCCACAAGCACCGCCAGTGCGCCGCGCGTGGTCAAGCCGTCCGGCAAGCCCGCGGTGAACAACGTCGCCAGCCACGTCGACGCGCCCGCCGCGCCGCAGGACAACGGCAATGTGTGGGACCAGCTGCGCGGCAGCTTCCAGATGGCCGACTGCGATGCGGACCCGGCGATCATGGACTGGGCCCGGCGCTACACGCAGAACCCTTCCGCGTTCGAAGCGCAGATGCGCGACGTGATGCCGCGCCTGATGTACGTGCAGCAGATCGCCGCCAGGCATGGCGTGGCCGGCGAGTTCGCCCTGCTGCCGTGGGTGGAAAGCCATTACCGTCCGGTGCCCGGCGTGAAGGGCAACCCGGCCGGCATGTGGCAGATCATGCCGGTGACGGCGAATGCGCTGGGCATGCGCGTGGACAAGAATTTCGACGGCCGCCTGGACATGCCCGCCGCCACCGACGCCATCATGGCCCTGCTCAAGCGCTATCACGACGATCTCGGCGACTGGCGCATGGCCGACTACGCATTCAATGCCGGCGAGTTCGCCGTGCGCGGCATGGTCAGCCGCTACGGCATGCCCGGCGAGGAGCCGGCGATTCCCAAGATGCCGGTCAAGCGCGTGACGCGCGAACACCTGGCCAAGCTGCTGGCCATTTCCTGCGTGGTGCGCGAACCGCAGCGCTTCCATGTGGAGCTGCCGCTGATCGCGCCGGAGCAGCAGCTGGTGTCGGTGGACGTGGACCGCTCGATGCCGCTGGCGCAGGCAGCCAATCACGCCGGCATGTCGGTGGATGAACTGAAGAACCTCAACGCCGGTTTCCGCAACGGCTATGTCGACAAGCGCGCGGCTTCCTACCTGGTGATGCCGAGCGGCCGTGTCGAGCAATTCCGCAACTCGCTGCTGCAGAACGGCAACAACCTCGCCAGCGCGGACAGCAATGACAACCGCCTGGCCGCGGCGGCGAACGGCCCTTCCGCCGCGCAGGACGACAGCGCCGCCGCATCTTCACGCACGCATACGGTCAAGGCCGGCGAAACGCTGTGGAACATCGCGCGCCACTATTCGCTGGACGTCAACCAGATCAAGCGCTGGAACGGTCTGCAGAGCTCTACGCTGCGGCTGGGCCAGGTGCTGAAGCTCAGCGCGCAGGGCTGACCGTCCGCGCACCGCGCTAGACTGGCCGCGGCGCGCAGCGCGCGCCGCCGCATCGGGGATGGGCTATGGGACTCCTGCATGGCAAGCGTGCACTCATCGTGGGCATCGCCAGCCAGCGCTCGATCGCCTGGGGCATCGCCAATGCGATGTACCGCGAAGGCGCGCAGCTGGCTTTCACCTACCAGAACGAACGGCTGAAGGACCGCGTCGACGAAGCGGCCAACGCGTTCGGCTCCAATATCGTGCTGCCCTGCGATGTGGCGGACGACGCGCAGATCGAGCAGCTCTTCAGCGAACTGGGCAGGCACTGGGAAGGCTTCGACATCCTGGTGCATTCAGTGGGCTATGCGCCGCGCGAAGCGCTGCAGGGCGAGTTCCTCGACCAGCTGACGCGCGAGAACTTCGCCATCGCGCACGACATCTCCAGCTACAGCCTCGCCGCACTGGCGCGCGCGGCGCGTCCGCTGATGGGCGGCCGTGGCGGCGCCATCCTCACGCTCAGCTATCTCGGCGCCGAGCGCGCGATGTCCGGCTACAACGTGATGGGGCTGGCCAAGGCGAGCCTGGAAGCGAACGTGCGTTATCTCGCGCTCAATCTCGGGCCGGAGGGCACGCGGGTGAATGCGATCTCGGCGGGGCCGATCAAGACGCTGGCGGCTTCCGGCGTCTCCAACTTCCGCAAGATGCTGGATCACGTGGAAGAACACGCGCCGCTGCGCCGCAGCGTGACCATCGACGAGGTGGGCAACGTGGCGGCGTTTCTCTGTTCGGATTTCGCTTCGGGTATTACCGGCGAGATCACGTATGTGGATGCGGGCTACAACATCCTTGGTATGAGCGGTCTGGGTATGAGCGGCGCCTGAGCCCGGCGTGCATGCATAAAAAAAGGCGGCCTCGCGGCCGCCTTTTCCGTTGCGCTGCCGGATCGCTTACATGCGGTCCGTGGCGACCTTGATCTCGGTCTTCGCCTTCAGCGCGTCGATGAACTCCTGCGTGGCCGAGGCACCGTACACGCGCGCCATCTGCTGGCGCAGCATGTCGCGCTGCTGGGCCGGCAGCTTGGACAGGTCGGCATCCTGCACCTTGTCGATTCCCACCAGGTCGTACGAGCCGTCCTGCTGCTGCACGCTGGTGAACTGCGCCTTGCCCTGCGCCGGATGCGGCAGCTTGAACGCGGCGTCCAGCAGCTCCGGCGCCACGTCCGGCGAGCCGCGGGTGGCTTCGACGGAGATCTTCAGCGGCGCGCCTACCGAAGCGGCGACGGCGGCGATGTCCTCGCCCTTCTGCAGGCGGGCCAGCAGCTCGTCGGACTTGGCCTTGGCAGCGGCGGCGACGCGCTCGTCCAGGATCTTCTGGCGCACGGTGTCGCGCACCTCGGCCAGCGGCTTGACCGCGGCGGAGACGTGCTTGTCGACGTGGATCACCACGGCGTGGTCGTTGCCCAGGTCGATCAGGCCGGAGTTGTTGCCCTGCGCCAGCACGTCGTCGGCGAACGCGGCCTGCGCCACCTTCGGGTTGGCGGCAATGCCCGCGCCGCCCTGGCGCGCGAACAGCTCGGACGTCTTGATCGGCAGGCCCAGCGCCTGCGCGGCCGGCTCCAGCGAACCCGGGTTCTGGTAGGCGCTGTCGGTGAGCTTGCCGGCGATCTCGTTGTACTTGCGGTCGCGGTCGCCGGTGAGCGCTTCCTTCACCAGCTGCTCGCGCACTTCGGCGAACGGCTTGGGCTGGCCGTTGCGCACGTCGCGCAGCCACAGCACGTGGTAGCCCTCGTCGGACAGCACGGGCTTGGACACCTCGCCCTTCTGCAGCTTGAACAGCGCCTCGTCGAAGGCGGGGTTGGCCACGCCCTTCTCCAGCCAGCCGAGATCGCCGCCGGTGCGCTTGGAACCGAGGTCGTCCGAAGACTGCCCGGCCAGCTTGGCGAAGTTGTCCGGCTTGGCTTCGCCGGCGAGCTGCTCGGCCTTGGCCAGCGCGGCCTTCTGCTGCTCCGGCGTGGCGTTCTTCGGCACGTTCACCAGGATGTGCGAGACCAGGCGCTGCTCCGGCATCATGAAGCGCTGCTTGCCTTCCTCGTAGCGCTTCTTGAGGTCGTCCTCGCTGGGCTGGGTATCCAGCTTCAGGTCGTCGCTGCTGACTTCGATGTACTTCACCGAGACCTGCTCGGGATTCATGAAGTCGCCCTGGTGCGACTTGTAGTAGGCGTCGATCTGCGCGTCGTCGACCTTGACGTCGGTCAGCGCCGGGCGCGGCAGCGCGAAGTAGCGCAGGTCGCGGCGCTGCATGCTGAGATTGAGGTAGCGGTCGATGTCGGCGTCGGTGACCAGGGTGGACGCGGTGATCGCGTCGGGCAGCTGGGCGACGTCGAGCTCGTTGCGCAGCTCCGCCTCGAACTGGCCGGGCGTGCGGCCCATGCCGGCGAGGAAGGCGCGGTACAGGCCGGCGTCGAACTTGCCGTTCTGCTGCAGGCCCGGGAAAGCCATGATGGCGTCGCGCAGCTGCTGGTCGGAAATGCGCATGCCCATCTTCTCGGCGGCATCCACCAGCAGGCGCTGGTCGACCATCGCGTTGACCACGCGCAGCTTGTTTTCCGGCTTCTCGAACGCGGCGGGATCGAACTGCTCGCCCTGCTGCTGGACCATCTGCTGGCGCAGGTTGTTCATGCGCTGCTGGAAGTCCTGCTGGGAGATCTCATGCTTGCCCACCTTCGCCACGAAGGTCTCGGTGTGCGACATGAAGTAGGACTCGATGCCGAAGAACGAGATGGCGAAGACACAGATGCCGAGGATGATGATCGACGGCCAGCCGTGCATCTTGGTACGTAGTGCCTGCAACATGGGAATCTTCCCCGTCAGGGTTGATCAATGCGCCCGACCCGGCGCGGTCCATAAAAAGCAAGGGCGCCACGCGGGCGCCCTTGCGAACTGTGGCGGAGCGGACGGGACTCGAACCCGCGACCTCCGGCGTGACAGGCCAGCATTCTAACCGACTGAACTACCGCTCCGCAGTTTTCTGGTGGGTGCTGTAGGGATCGAACCTACGACCATCGCCTTGTAAGGGCGGTGCTCTACCGCTGAGCTAAGCACCCGAAACCAAGCGAGAAGCCGCTTAGTTTAGGGCATCCTTCAGGGTCTTGCCAGCCTTGAAAGCCGGAACCTTCGAGGCCTTGATCTTGATCGTCTCGTTGGTGCGCGGGTTGCGGCCGGTACGCGCGGCGCGCTTGCGCACGGTGAACGTGCCAAAGCCCACGACCGACACATCGTCACCCTTCTTCAGCGCCTTCTGCACGGTCTCGAAGAAAGCCTCGAGCGCGCGGCCGGCGTCGGCCTTGGTGAGTTCGGCCTTCTCGGCAATGGCATTGATCAGATCGGTTTTATTCATTGAGACACTCCCTTAAACGTTATGCGGCCCGCGTGGTCAGTCTGGGACGAGACGACGCCGACTAGGATGATGTGGCGACCGGTGGGCGCCGCCCCGCGACCCCGCATCGATGCGCCTGACGACGACGCGCCTGGATTGCGGTGCCGCTCTTTATACCAGTGGCCCCTAGGGTCCGCAATACAAGCAATACCAAGGCTTTCAGGCTTTTCGAAGGGTCTCGCCGGCACTTGCCGGAAGGGGTGCGAAACGTTACCCGACGCACATGCGCAGCCGCATTCGCGCAACAAAAAAGTGGCATGCCAGAGGCATGCCACTTTGGCTTGCATCAATGACCAGTGCGCCGCTCAGTGCGGACGCACGGGCGTCTCGGCAGAGTCCTCGTTGCCGTCGACTTTCTTCTCGACCTTTGCGGCAGCTTCCGCTTCGCCGGCCTGGCGCGGCTGCAGCGGACGCTCCAGCGCGATGTCGAGCACTTCGTCGATCCAGCGCACCGCGTGGAGCTCCAGCTGGCCGGTGATGTTCGACGGAATGTCGGCAAGGTCCTTCTTGTTCTCTTCCGGAATGATCACGGTGGTGATGCCGCCGCGATGCGCCGCCAGCAGCTTCTCCTTGAGGCCACCGATCGGCAGCACGCGGCCGCGCAAGGTGATCTCGCCGGTCATCGCCACTTCGGAGCGCACCGGCACCTTGGTCAAGGCCGACACCAGCGCCGTGCACATCGCGATGCCCGCGCTAGGACCGTCCTTCGGCGTGGCGCCTTCCGGCACGTGGATGTGGATGTCCAGGTTCTGGTGGAATTCCGGATCGATGCCGAAGCGGTCCGCACGTGCGCGCACCACGGAGAGCGCCGCCTGGATCGATTCCTTCATCACGTCGCCGAGCTGGCCGGTATGCACCAGGCGGCCCTTGCCCGGAACGATGGATGCTTCGATGCTGAGCAGATCGCCGCCCACCTGCGTCCACGCCAGGCCGGTGACCAGGCCCACTTCGTTCTGCAGCTCCTTGCGGCCGAAATCGAAACGGCGCACGCCGAGGTAATGCTCGAGATTTTCGGACGTGACCTTGATCCCTGACAGCTTCTTCGCCTTGGCGCTCTTCGCCGTTTCCGGCTTGGCGGCCTTGGCCTTCGAGGCCTTCTTCGCCTCGCCCAGGGTCAGCTCCTTCACCACCTTGCGGCAGATCTTGGACACCTCGCGCTCGAGGTTGCGCACGCCGGATTCGCGCGTGTAGTAGCGCACGATGTCGCGGATGGCTTCGCCGTCCACGCTGAGTTCTTCCGGCTTCAGGCCATTGGCCTTCAGCTGCTTCGGCAGCAGGTATTTCTGCGCGATCCCCAGCTTCTCATCCTCGGTGTAGCCGGGGATGCGGATGACTTCCATGCGGTCCAGCAAGGGACCTGGAATGTTGAGCGAGTTGGCGGTGGCGATCCACATCACCTCGGACAGGTCGAGATCGACCTCCAGGTAATGGTCGTTGAAGGTGTGGTTCTGTTCCGGATCCAGCACCTCGAGCAGGGCCGAGGAAGGATCGCCGCGGAAGTCCATCGACATCTTGTCGATTTCATCCAGCACGAACAGCGGATTCTTGGTGCCGACCTTGTTCAAATTCTGCACGATGCGGCCCGGCATCGAACCGATGTAAGTGCGGCGATGACCGCGGATCTCGGCCTCGTCGCGCACGCCGCCCAGGCTCATGCGGACGAACTTGCGGTTGGTCGCCTTGGCGATGGACTGGCCGAGCGAGGTCTTGCCCACGCCGGGCGGACCGACCAGGCACAGGATCGGGCCCTTCATGGTGTTCACGCGCTGCTGCACGGCGAGGTATTCGAGGATGCGTTCCTTGACCTTCTCCAGGCCGAAGTGGTCGGCATCGAGCACGTCCTGCGCCAGCTGCAGGTCCTTGCGCACCTTGCTGCGCTTCTTCCACGGCACGCCGACCAGCCAGTCGAGGTAGTTGCGCACCACGGTGGCTTCGGCCGACATCGGCGACATCTGGCGCAGCTTGCTGAATTCCTGGCGCGCCTTGGCCAGCACCGGCTTGGGCATGCCGGCGTTGTCGATCTTCTTCTGCAGTTCCTCGACTTCGTTCGGGCCTTCCTCGCTCTCGCCGAGCTCCTTCTGGATGGCCTTCATCTGTTCGTTGAGGTAGTACTCGCGCTGGCTCTTCTCCATCTGCGACTTCACACGGCCGCGGATGCGCTTTTCCACCTGCTGCAGATCCATCTCGCCGTCGACCAGGCCGATCAGCAATTCGAGGCGCTGGCCGACGTCGGCGGTTTCCAGCACCTTCTGCTTGTCGGCCATGCGCACGGACAAATGCGCGGCGATGGAGTCGGCAAGGCGCGAGGGATCGTCGATGCCGGACAAGGTGGCCAGCACTTCCGGCGGCAGCTTGCGGCTCTGCTTCACCAACTGCTCGAACAGCGAGACCAGCGTGCGCGACACCACGTCGAGCTCGCGCTCCTTGGCGCTGTACTGCGGCTCGATGATGCGGGAGGTCGCCATCAGCATGCCGCCGTCTTCCTGGTACTTCTCGACGGACACGCGCGCCTGCCCTTCGACCAGCACCTTCACGGTGCCGTCGGGCAGCTTCAGCAGCTGCAGCACGCCGGCGAGCGTGCCGATCTGGTGCAGGTCGGCGACCGCGGGGTCGTCGATGTCGGGGCTCTTCTGCGCCACCAGCAGGATCTGGCGCTCGCCTTCCATGGCGCGCTCGAGCGCGCGCATCGATTTGTCGCGGCCGACGAACAGCGGGATGACCATGTGCGGATAGACCACCACGTCGCGCAGCGGCAGGACCGGAAGCGCGTCCAGCGCGGCACCGGTGGCGACGGGAAGGGGGGCATTTTTTGCCATGTGAAATGGTTCCCTCTGGGGACTAAAACGACTACGCCCCGACACTGCGCCGGAGGCATCTGATCGTCAAGTGGAGGTCGGGGCGTTGTCATACAAGTGCATGCGCGACAACGAAAAGCAAAACGGCCTGTAGCAATAAAACAGCCACAAAAACAAGGCCGCAAAAAAAACGGCTCCGGATTGCGCCGGAGCCGTTCGTTCAGCCTGGAAAGACTGTTCAGGCCGCGTCGCCGCTCTCGCCCGCCACGCGCTGCTGCTGCAGGTTGCCGCGATAGATCAGGTAGGGCTCGGCCTGGCCGTTGATGACGGCGTCGTCCACGACCACCTTGCTGACGTGCTCCAGCGAAGGCAGCTCGTACATGGTGTCGAGCAGCACCTGCTCCAGGATGGTGCGCAGGCCGCGCGCGCCGGTCTTGCGCTTGAGCGCCTTGCGGGCGATCGCCTGCAGGGCCTCCGGGCGGAATTCCAGCTCCACGCCTTCCATCTCGAACAGCTTCTTGAACTGCTTGGTGACGGCGTTGCGCGGCTCGGTGAGGATCTTCACCAGGGCCGGCTCATCCAGCTCGTCCAGGGTAGCGACCACCGGCAGGCGGCCGACGAATTCCGGGATCAGGCCGAAGCGGACCAGGTCCGCCGGCTCCACGTCGGCCAGCACCTTGCCGAGATTCTCGGTGCGTTCCTTGCTGCGCACTTCGGCGGAGAAGCCGATGCCCGTCGTTTCGGAACGCTGCTGGATCACCTTCTCCAGCCCGGCGAACGCGCCGCCGCAGATGAAGAGGATGTTCTTGGTGTCGACCTGCAGGAATTCCTGCTGCGGATGCTTGCGGCCACCCTGCGGCGGCACCGAGGCGAGCGTGCCTTCGATCAGCTTCAGCAGCGCCTGCTGCACGCCTTCGCCGGACACGTCGCGGGTGATCGACGGGTTCTCGCTCTTGCGCGAGATCTTGTCGATTTCATCGATGTAGACGATGCCCGACTGCGCCTTGTCGACGTCGTAGTCGCACTTCTGCAGCAGCTTCTGGATGATGTTTTCCACGTCCTCGCCCACGTAGCCGGCTTCGGTCAGCGTGGTGGCGTCGGCGATGGTGAACGGCACGTTGAGCAGGCGCGCCAGCGTCTCGGCGAGCAGCGTCTTGCCGGAACCGGTCGGGCCGATCAGCAGGATGTTGGACTTGCCCAGCTCGACGTCGTCGCTCTTCTGGCGCGACTCCATGCGCTTGTAGTGGTTGTACACGGCCACCGCCAGCGCCTTCTTGGCGCGGGTCTGGCCGACCACGTACTGATCGAGCGTCTCCATGATCTCGCGCGGCTTGGGCAGCTGGCTGCGCCCGGAGGCGGCCTTCTCCTCCAGCTCTTCGCGGATGATGTCGTTGCAAAGCTCCACGCACTCGTCGCAGATGAACACGGAGGGACCCGCGATCAGCTTGCGCACTTCATGCTGGCTCTTGCCGCAGAAGGAGCAGTAGAGAATCTTGCCGCTGTCGTTGGAACGGCCCTGCCGCTCGTCAGTCATGCTGTAACCCTGCTGTAAATCGGTTGCGACGCGAGAATAGCACAGGGTTCCGCGTCCGATTCCAGACGCAGAACCCGGCCCTCAAGCACTGTAACGGCCGCGGATCAGGCCGACTTGACCGTTTCGCCGGCACGGCGGTCCAGCACCTGGTCGATCAGGCCGTAGTCGCGGGCGGCCTCGGCGCTCATGAAGCGGTCGCGCTCCATGTCACGCTCGATCTTGTCCAGCGGCTGGCCGGTGTGCTGCACGTAAATATCGTTAAGGCGGCGGCGCAGGTACAGGATTTCCTGGGCCTGGATCTCGATATCCGTGGCCTGGCCGCGGGCGCCGCCCGACGGCTGGTGGATCATCACGCGCGAATTGGGCAGCGAATAGCGCTTGCCCTTGGCGCCGGCCATCAGCAGCAGCGAGGCGGCGCTGCAGGCCTGGCCCACGCACATGGTGCTGACGTCGGGCTTGATGAACTGCATGGTGTCGTAGATCGCCAGGCCGGCGGTGACGGCACCGCCCGGGCTGTTGATGTACAGATGGATGTCCTTGTCCGGGTTCTCGGACTCCAGGAACAGCATCTGCGCGACCAGCAGGTTGGCAACCTGGTCGTTGACTTCGCCGACGAGGAAGATCACGCGCTCTTTCAGCAGGCGCGAATAGATGTCGTACGAACGCTCGCCGCGCGCCGTCTGCTCGACGACGATGGGGACCAGGTTGAGGTTCTGGATCGGGTCCATGGCCATGCTTGTCGCTCTCCGGGTTGATACGCCTGACATTGCTGATGGATCGTGCTGGAAACCGCGCCAAACCGCCATCCGGGCGGAAATCGCGCCTTCCTGCGGCACGTGGTTCGTCGCTGCCCGCTCCGCGGCCGGACCTGTCAGGCCGGCCGCGTCGACTCCTTGAACCTCAAGGAACGGCGGGCGTCAATCGATACCCGCCTCAGGCGCTGACCGGGCGCATCACCTCGTCGAAGCTCAGGTTCTCGTCGGTGGTCTTGGCGTGATCCGCCACCCACAGCGCGACCTGGTCTTCCATCACGCGGTTCTGCAGCCCGGACATCAGTTGGGGGTCGGAGTTGTACAGTTCAATGACCTTTTCCGGCTCCTCGTAGGTCGAGGCGATCGCGGCGAGCTGCTCGGCCAGGCGGATGCGGTCCAGCTTCAGCTCCTGCTTGCGGGCCAGCTCGCTCATCAGCAGGCCGGCGATCACGCGCTTGCGGGCCATCGGGGCAGCGGCCTCGACCAGCTGCGGCGGCGGCTGCTGGCCGCGCGGCACGCTGCCGGCGGCGAGCTGCTGGGCCTCGGACTGCACCATGATGTTCGGCACTTCGAGGCCGTCATGGGCGTCGGCCAGCTTCTCGGCCACCTGCGACTTCAGGCGCGCCATCAGGGTAGCCTTGAGCTCGCGCTCCAGGTTGTTGCGCACTTCCTTGCGGAACTGCTCCAGGTCGCCGTCGACGATGCCGAACAGCTTGGCGAACTCGCCGTCCACGGTCGGGAGCTTGGGCTCCTGCACCTTCACGATCTTGAACGAGACCTTGGCGGTCTGGCCGGCCAGGCTCTCGTTGCGGAAATCGGCGGGGAATTCCACGTCGGTCTCGAACTCGTCGCCGGCCGAGCGGCCGGTCAGGGCCTCGTCCAGCGCTTTGAACAGGGTGCCCGAGCCCAGCACGCTGCCGGCGCGCTCCAGGCCTTCGGCCGGGAAGCGGTAGTCGCCGGCGGTGGCGCTGTACTCGAACATCACGAAGTCGCCCTCGGCCGAGGCGCGGGCCACTTCGTCGAAGCTGCGGCGCTGGGCGCGCAGGGTCTCGATCATCTTCTCGATGTCGGCGTCGGTCACTTCGGCGACCGGGCGCTTGATCTCCAGCGCGGCCACGTCGACTTCCGGGAACTCCGGCATGATCTCGAAGGTGGCGGTATAGGTGATCTCGCCGTTTTCCGGCTGGCCGGTGGTGTCCACCGAGGGGTTGGCGACCGGACGCAGATTCTCCTGGTTCACCGCCTCGCGCAGGGTGGTGCCGATGAGGTCGGACAGCACCTCGCCGCGCACCTGCGCGCCGAAGCGCTGCTGGATCACCGTGGTCGGCACCTTGCCCGGACGGAAACCCTTCAGGCGCACCGTGCGGCCCATCTCGGCGATGCGAGCGCTGACCTGCGACTCGAAGCGCTCCGCGGGGAACTTCACCGTGAGCTTGCGCTCGAGCTTGCCAACGTTTTCAACCGAAACCTGCATGACGTCTCCTGAATACCCGAAAGTGCGCGCCGACCGCGCCCGGCGGTCGTGCCGCCCGCAAAGAAAACCACCAATTCGATAAGGGATGGTGCGAAAGGAGGGACTCGAACCCTCACGGGGTTAACCGCTGGAACCTAAATCCAGTGCGTCTACCAATTCCGCCACTTTCGCTCGGACCGACCTGGGGAAAGACGCCTAAGCTGCGGATACCGCGAGGAATTCACGCAGACACCTGGCCTGCCCCATCCCCCGTCCGTACCCGGGCCCCTCGCCCTAAGTCGATGATTCCCTTACACGAAAGCGGGCCATTTTACGGTTGCGCGCGGCGGCAAGACAAGCCGATGGCGGCTTGTCCACGCCTTTATATAAAGATGCCGCCCGCTCAATGGCTTGCGCGCCGCACGCGGCGCGGGGGCGGTCTCAGAGCTCGCGGAGAACGCGAAAGCCCACCCTTCCGCTGCGCACATTGCCGTCCGCGCCCTGCCGGTAGGCCGAGCGCACCTGGTCCGGCGAACTGCCCCAGGAACCGCCGCGCACCACCCGCGTCGAGCAGCCAGGGTTGACCCACGCGCTGCCGTCGGCGGGCGCGCGCACGTAGCTGTCGTGCCAGCAGTCCATCACCCACTCCGACACGTTGCCGTCGATATCGAACAGGCCGTACGGGTTGGCCTCGAAGGTCATCACCGGCGCCGGCCCCCAGTAGCCGTCGCGGTACTTCTCGAAGGCATTGCTCCAGCGCCGGCCGCTCTGCGAGCGGTCGCCCGAGCCGGTGAGATTTTCCACCTTGCGGGTGGGCGTGCCGTTGCCCCACCAGTACTTGGTGGTGGTGCCGCCGCGCAGCGCGTATTCGAACTCCGCCTCGCTGGGCAGGCGGTAGCGCTTGCCGGTGCGCTGGCCGAGCCAGTCGACGTAGGCCTTGGCGTCGTTCCAGGAAATGTTCACCACCGGCAGGCGCTCGTCGGTGGCGGCGCGGCCGGCGTAGTCGCTCTGCCAGGTGGCGTCCGGATCGTCACGCAGCGCGCCGCCGCGTTCGTCGTAGACGCTGGCGCCGCCGAGCTTCTGCGAGTCCGGCTGGTAGCCGCTGGCGCGTACGAATTCGCGGAACTGGCCGATGGTGATTTCCGCGCGCGACAGCGCGAAGCCCTTGCCGATGGTGACCTGGTGCTGCGGCGTCTCCGCGCCCGCATGGCCTTCCTCGCCATCCGGCGCGCCCATGCTGAAGCTGCCGGTGGGAATGACCACCATCGACGGCGTCTGCCCCGGCAGGTCCACGTAGCGGTCGGTGAACACCTGCCCCGGCTTGTAGCTGGCGTAGAGGCGCGCATTGGTGAGGCGTTCCTGCAGGTCGGCGAGGCCCTGCAGATCCGGCGCCAGCTCCTTCACCTGCTCGGCCAGCTGCAGCGCCAGCGCCTGGTCGCCGCCGTCCAGCGCCGAGCGCGCCTGCGCCAGCAGGTTGGCGGCGCGCTGGTGGCGGATGCCGTCGACGCGGCTCTGCACGTCCTGCAGCGCGGGCGAGCCGGGCAGGATGGTGGCCGCCTCGGTCAGCGCATCGCCGGCGCCCTTGAAGTCGTTGCTGGCCACCGCGGCCAGTGCGCGATCGAGCACCGCGCGCTGCACCTGCGCGATGCCCTGCGCGGCCACCGCATTTTCGGCATCGAGCTGCTGCACCTGGCGATACAGCTCCAGCGCATTGCCGCCCTTGGGCGCGTCCACTTTGCCCTGCTGCAGCAAGGTCGCCGCCTGCGCCAGCATCGGCCGCACCTGGGCCAGCGTCTTGAGCTTCGCCTCGGCCTGGGCCACGTCGTCCTTGCTGTCGGGCACGCTCTTCAATGCGTCGAGCAGGTCCTTGGCCGATTCCTCGTCGCCGACCAGGATGTCCTGGCCGATCTCCGCGACCAGGCGCGCGCGCACTTCGTACAGGCCCTGCGCGGCGCGGCGGCTGTCGGGTTTCATCTTCAGCGCTTCGGCGAACAGCGCGGCGGCGCCGTCCTTGTCGCCGGCCAGCTGGCCGTTGCGCAGCGCCTTGGTGGCCCTGTCCAGCAGCGCTTCGACTTCGGGCGTGTCGGCGCTCTTCTGCTCGGGCAGGCTCTCGTTCTTCTTGCTCATGCGCGCCACGATCACATCCGTGGGCGCCAGCGTCACCGGCGGGCCGGCATCCAGTTCGGCCTGCGCCGTGCTCGCCGGCGCGCGGCCGGCGCCGAGCGGCGCGGCGGCGGGGCCGAGGTTCATCGCGCGCTGCGTCTGCACCCGCGTCGGGTCGACGTGGAACACGCGCGGAAAGAAGTGATAGACCAGCGCCATCCCGAGCAAGACCACGCCAAGCGCTCCGCCCAGGGCGCGCTGGCGTTGTACGGTTTCCTTGCTCGGCATGGTGCGTGTCCTTGGGGCAGCCTGCTAAGGTGCGCCGCTAACCATAGGCACAAACCCCTGACAGGACAATGAGCGATGCATGTCCCTCAGGCTGCGAAGGAAGCTTCGATGCAACTTCCCGTTACCCCGGCGGCGGACTGGATCACCAGCCGCGCTGCGCTCGAGCAATGGCTTGCCGCGCTGCCCGCCGACGCCGCGCTCGATCTCGACACCGAGTTCATGCGCCGCAATACCTTCTATCCGCAGCTGGCCCTGCTGCAGCTGGGCTGGCAGCAGCGCTACGCGCTGGTCGATCCGCTCGCCTTCGACATCGGCGACGCGCTACGCCCGCTGCTCGGCAACGGGCAACTGCTCACGGTGATGCACAGCGGCAGCGAAGATCTCGAAGCGCTGGCCCCGCTGCTGCCCGGCGGCCCTGCCCGCCTGTTTGACACGCAGATCGCCGCGGCCTTCGTCGGCATGGGGCTGGGCATCAGCTATCGCGCGCTGGTGGCCGAACTGGTCGGCGCCGAACTGGACAAGGGCGAGACGCGCTCGGACTGGATGCAGCGCCCGCTCACCGAATCGCAACGCGCCTACGCCACGCTCGACGTGGTCTATCTCGAACCCGTGCACGAGCAGCTCGCCGAGCGCCTGGAGCAGCGCGGCCGCAGCGCCTGGCATGCGGAAGACTGCGAACGCCTCAAGCGCCGCGCCTGCGTGCGCGAAGGCGATCCGCAGCCGCAGGAGAATTTCCGCGGCGCCGCCGAATGGCAGCCCGCGCAGCAGGCGCGCCTGCGCCGCATCCTGCTGTGGCGCGACGCCACCGCGCGCCAGCAGGACCGCCCGCGCCCCTGGCTGCTGGAAGACGCCCAGGCCATGAACCTGGCGCAGCTGCCGCCGCAGAGCTCGGCCGAGCTCGACGAACGCACCCGCGGCCAGCGCGCCCTGCGCAGCCCGCAGCGCACCGAGCTGTTCCAGCTGCTGCAGCAGCCGGTGACCGAAGAAGACATCGCCGCAACAGCGCCGATTCCCGGCACGCCCCAGGGCGAGGCGAAGAAGTCGCTGGCCGCGATGAAGGACGCCGTCGACAGCACCGCCCTGGCGCTGGACCTGCCCCCCGGCCTGCTGTGCCCGCGCAAGGTGCTGGAGACCTACGTCGTCACCCGCGCCTGGCCGGAATTCCTCGAAGGCTGGCGCCGCGAACACCTGCACGACCGCCTCGCCGGGCTGCTGCCGGACTGACGCCGGCCCCATGCGGCTTGGAGACTTGGAGGCCTGGGGGCTTGGCGGCCCCCCGGCGCCGCTGCTAATATCCGCGGCTCGCGTGGGGCGGTAGCTCAGCTGGGAGAGCGCTGCGTTCGCAATGCAGAGGTCGGGAGTTCGATCCTCCTCCGCTCCACCAATCTTCTCAGACAAAAAGCCCCGAAAGTATTTCGGGGCTTTTTTGTTGCCTGCCGTTCCTGCGGCCCGGGCCAGGCTCATTGCTGATGGCAAGCCATGCAGGCATAGCTGCTGCCGATCATCATGGGTGCGCTCGCCTTCTTGCCCGGCGGGGTTTCCACATTGAACGCGGCCACGTTCGCCTCGGCGTCGCGGATCCTTTGCTCCAGCACCTCGCGATACGGCCACTGCGCATAGCCGGGTGATTGCTTCGCGGCGGCGTAGACCTTGCGTGCCGTCTGCCAATCGCCGGACTTGGTCAGCATGTCGCCCATGTTGAGGAAAAAACCTTCCTCGTTGTGCGGTGCCTTGGCCGAGTTGAGACAGGCCCGTGCGTCGCGGCTGTTGGCGGTCGCCTTGACCACATTCTTCGCGAAGCGGTCGAGATTGCCGCCCTGGCGATCGAGCGTCATGTTTCCGCACACGTCCAGATTCCGCCATTGCTGTTCGAGCCCCTGCTTGAAGCCCTCGCTCGCGGCAGGCGCGCCGCTCATCACATAGCCCGTGGTGAACAGGTTGAAGGCCGGCCAGTCGGATACCGCCTGATGCATCACGTCCATGCCTTGCTGGCGCGCGGCGGCGTCACGATCGATCCGCGCCTCGGTCAGCATCGCGCTGGCCAGGAAGCCGCGATAGCGCGCGTCGTCCGGCGCAAGCGCCACCGCTTTCTGGAAATACTTGCGGGCCAGCACGATGTCGTCGGTGATGCTGGCGGGACGCTGCTGCAAGCGATCGCTTTCAGCCACGCGCCACATATGCAGCCAAGCCACATGAGCGGCGCTCACCGCATCGCTGGGATCGCGCAGATAGGCCGCCGTGGACGCCTCGATGCTGGCCTGAATATGCGCATAGTCGCCGCTGCGGAAGGTTTCCCAGAACAGCTGATCGGCTTGCAGCGCCGCAGGCTGGCGGGATGGCGCAGCTGCAGATTGCGCCATGGCCAGGCCTGCGGCAGCACAACCGAGGGCGGCCGCGAGCGCGAAGGCCACGGGTTTGCGGACGCAGGACAGGCGGTCGAACCGGGGCGAGCTTTTCATGTGGCGATTTCCATGGCTGGCGTTGAACTCCATGGGCCGCATTATTCCGAGCGCGCCGGCACACCGGCACTGCGCTTGATCAGGCGCCGGCTTTGACAGCTGTCATGCCGCCGTGGATCGGTGGCGGCATCGGCACCGCCATACAGGCCCCAACTGACAAGCCGAAGTCCCTGGCGGCCATGTTCGGCGCATCGCCGGCCGCTCAACATGGATGCTGCGACACGACTCACCAGCACTCGATCGAGCGCTCCCCATTCATCGCGCACGCCACCAGGGCACGGTGACCCCACTCGCATGTCCCGCGCCACGCCATGAACGACTACTTCACCGCCTCGGAACCTCAGACTCCGAGAGACCGGTTGCCCCGCGCGATCTGCGACAGCGTGTTGACCAGGCTGTGCGCGGCAAACTCCGATGTCGGCTTCGCCCTGATCTCGACCAGGGATGCGCTCGTGGTCAGCCATCGCGCCCATGCGCAGATCGATCCGAGCCGCCTGGCGGCCATGACGTCATCGATCATCGCGATCTGCGAATCGCTCTCGCAAGAGTTCGATGGCGGCCACTGTCAATCCGTGTGCCTGAGCATGAGCGGCTATACCTGCGTCATCGCCCACATCCCCGCGAACCAGCATTCGCTCGCACTGGCAATCGGCGTGCGAGGCGAGGTTCTGCTTGCGCGTGCCAGGCGGCTGACACTGGACGTCGCCGAGCGTGTCGCGACGTCATTGAACGCTCTGGCAGCAACGGAGGACGCGGCAGCGCCCGCATCCATCATCCATAACGCAAACACGATCAACAGGGGAACCCTATGAACAGCTTTTCGCTCGACTCGCTCAAGAACCTCGACGGATATATCGCCAGCGCCCTCGTCGATTCCGACAGCGGCATGCTGATGGCCGGCGACAGCCAGGGCAACATCGATCTCGACCTGGCGGCCGCGGGCAATGCCGAAGTGCTGCGCGCCAAGCGCAAGGTCGCGGTGGCCTTGCACATCGACAGCGCCATCGAAGACATCCTCATCAGCCTGGAGGATCAGTACCACCTGATTCGCCCGCTGGAGACGAACAAGAATGTCTTCCTCTACGTGATCATGGATCGCCGCCGCTCGAACCTCGCCATGTCCCGGCACCACCTCAAAGCCTTCGAGAAGACCCTCGACTTCTCCTGAGCTCGTCCATCAGCAAGCGCTGAGGAAGTTCGATGCATGTCGAAATCCATATAGCGGGCATTTCCCGCGAGCTGGAGAAGAGAATCGCTCTGGCTTGCGGACTGCTTGCCGCGGATCAACTTCAAGCGGACATGCATCCCTGGAAGGGACGTGCCTGCGACGTGCTGGTCGTGGACATGCAAAGCGGCTACGGCCGATCGGCCTATGACGTCGCCAGGCGAAAGTCTTTCCCCATCCTCGGTTTCGGCGCGGAGGGTTCCTGGAACGCAGCGTCGGGAATCTGCCAGCTGGATCATCATGTACCCGTAGCCATCATCGCCAAGGCACTTCGGGGCATGCTGCTTCGCTCTGCGCCCCCGGCAGAAGCATCCGCCACCGGCCTGCTCGATGCCTGCATGCGTGAAACAGGCGGTACCGCCGACCTGCATGCGGCACATGGCCCGGTCGCCGTGATCATCCGGCCGGTGGCGGGTCGAATTCATGCCCGCACGGTGAGCGACCTGCTCGCGGCGGAAGCACGCCTGCTCAACCCCGGATGGCTGACAACCCTCGCGCTGCAACCGCAGTGGGATGACGCGGACTGGCATATTTCGCGCAGCCTCGACAGCTTCTTTGTACTCGCCTGCCGCCGGCTCCAAAGCCGGCTTCCGATCCTGGAACAGCGCAGCTTCAAACTCAGGCGCTGGCCGGATCTGGGGAGCATCCCCGATGACGTGGACTCCCTTCGCCTGGCCACGCTGTTCCACCGGTCCGCATGGACCGTGCAGGACCTTGCGCAACACACCGGCCTCGACGCCGTCGGGATCAACGCCTTCTGCTGGGCGGCGCTCGCCGGCGGAGCGCTGGCTTCCACCGAACTGCCCGTCCCTGCGCCGGTCGCCGGCCGGACCCATCATGCAGCCTCGTCGATGCTGCAGCGGGTTGCCCGTCATTTTGGAGTGAGATTGGGCCATGGCCACTTGCGCGCCTGACACCACCGTGAAGCTTCTTTTCGCCGGCCCGGTGGGCGCCGGGAAGTCCACGGCGATTCGCGCCATTTCAGACACGCCGCCCATCTCCACCGACGTGCCCTGGAGCGATGCCGTCGCCGGCGGCAAAACGACGACCACGGTTGCTTTCGACTACAGCAGCATCCGCCTGGATGAGCACTCGACGCTTCATCTTTACGGCCTGCCGGGGCAGGAACAGTTCAATTTCATGAGCGCCGTCATCGCGCCCGGCGCCATCGGCGTGGTTCTGCTGCTGGATGGCTCGTCATCTGAGGTGGTGCAAGACGGCGTGCATCAGGTCCGGCGAATGAAACGGCTTTTCCCGGGCCTTCAGTGCGTGATCGGCGTGGCCAAGACCGATCTGTCACCGCATTTTTCGCTGGGCGAGCTTTATCAAGCCGTCCTCACCGAAGGTTGCAATGCCCCCATTTTCACCATCGACCCAAGAAATCGCGGCGAGGTCACTCAACTCGTCCGCGCCCTCTTGATGCTGGTCGGGTAACCAGCTGCTGCGTGCAAGACAGCGTACTGCCGGAAGTGACTGAGCCGCCCGCCAATCAGCGGGCGGTGGGATTGGGCGCCATCCGCTGCGGCACGCCGGCCACGTTCGACGAGACCAGCCCCAGCCCCTGCCAGAAATCCGCCGGATACGACAGCGTGGGCCGCCCCACCCAGCCGCGCACCACGTCCAGTTCGTAGCCGCCATCCACGCGCTTGTACGCCACCGAGTTGAGCGCGATGGCATCCCAGTCGCCGGCGTAGCGAATATCGCCCAAGGCATCCGGATAGTGGCCGTTGCGCACTTTGTAGAGCTCGATCAGGGCGATGGCGGTCTTGAAGTTCTGGTCGCCGAACTTCGCGTCCGCTTGCTGTTTCATGGAGCAACCCGCACCGAGGAAAGCCGCTCCAAGCACCACGGCAAGCATGTATGCGCGCCATTTCATTCCATTCTCCTTTTGCGATCCGAAGGAACCCAAGCGGCAGCTGCACGACCAACGCCCTAGCGGCGGGCGGTGCGCCGTGGCCTTCCCGCCGGTTTGCCGTCCGGCAGGCCGCAGACCTCCCGAACGCATTCACGCAACCATTGGTGTACAGGGTCCGTATGCAGGCGCGGATGCCAGAGCATCGAGATGTTGAAGGCCGGCGTGGCCACCGGCAACGCGAAGCTGTGCATGCCTTCGCGCAGGTTGCCGGTGTGGCGTTCCGGCACGCTGGCGACCAGGTCGGTCTGCCGCGCCAGCGACAGTGCGGTGGCGAAGCCGCCGACGATGGTGGCGACTTCGCGCGCCAGGCCCAGCGCGGCAAGCGCTTCGTCGATCGCGCCCTTTTCGCGGCCGCGCCGCGACACGCTGATATGGCGCCCGCCGGCATAGCGCGCCGCGGTGAGCCGGCCGCGGCTGAGCGGATGGCCCTGGCGCACCACGCCGATATAGCGGTCGCGGAACAGCGCCTGCACGCGCATCTCGGGACCGGCGTTGGCGTCGACCACGCCGGTTTCCAGATCGACAATGCCGTCGCGCAGCGGCGCGCTGTCCTTGTCCGGCTTCTGCATGAAACGCAGATGGATGCCCGGCGCCTCGGTGGCGATGCGGGCGATCAGCGCGGGGCCGAAGTTCTCTACGAAGCCCTCGCTGGTGCGCAGGGTGAAGGTACGCGCCAGCTGCTCCAGCCGCGGCCTGACCGCGGGGCGCAGCACTTCCTCCGCGCCCAGCACGAGCTGGCCGACCTGTTCGCGCAGTTCCAGCGCGCGCGGCGTCGGCACCAGACCGCGGCCGGCGCGCACCAGCAGCGGATCGCCGGTGGCTTCGCGCAGGCGGGCCAGTGCGCGGCTCATCGCCGAAGGGCTCAACCGCAGCCGCCGCGCGGCGCGCGCGACGCTGCCCTCGGCGAGCAGCACGTTGAGGGTGACCAGCAGGTTGAGATCGGGCATGGACATGCGCGCCACCATGGCACCGGCGATACCTGGCGTCAAACGCACGGATAAAGTGCAAATGCTGCGCCTTCCGTCATGCCACGGGCGGCATTAAGTTGCCGGCATCCACGCCGCCGGAGTCGCCCGCTTCATGTCCAAGCCGCTTGTTTCCGCCCAGGGCGAATGCGCCATCGAGGGCGCAACGCGCCAGCCCGCCGCGCCCTGGGCGCTGGCCGGCCTGGCGCTGTCCATGCTGCTGCCCTCGCTGGATACCAGCATCGCCAACACCAGCCTGCCGCTGCTGGCGAAAGCGTTCGATGCGCCGTTCCAGCAGGTGCAATGGGTGGTGCTGGCGTATCTGCTGGCCATCACCACGCTGATCGTCGGCGCCGGACGCCTGGGCGACCTGATCGGCCGCAGGCGCCTGCTGCTGGTCGGCATCTTCTGCTTCACCTTCGCTTCGACGCTGTGCGGCGTGAGCGGGCAGCTGTGGGTCCTGATCGCGGCGCGCGCGGAACAGGGACTGGGCGCGGCGATCATGCTCGCGCTCACCATCGCCAGCGTCAGCGAAGCCGTGCCCCGCGACCGGATCGGCCGCGCGATGGGCCTGCTCGGCACCATGTCGGCGATCGGCACCGCGCTGGGGCCGTCGCTGGGCGGCGTGCTGGCGGCGGCGTTCGGCTGGCAGGCGATCTTCCTGGTCAATGTGCCGCTGGGTGTGCTGGCCTTCGTGCTGGTGTCGCGGCATATGCCACGCGAGCACGCCATCGAGAAGCCTGCGAGCGCGGGCTTCGATCCGCTCGGCACCGTGCTGCTGGCGATGACGCTGGCGGCGTATGCACTCGCCATGACGCTGGGCCATGGGAAGTTCGGCGCGCTCAATCTGGCCCTGTTGCTGGCCGCCGTTGCGGGTGCCGCGCTGTTCGCTTACGCGCAGACACGGGTGGCCTCGCCGCTGATCCGCCTGTCGATGCTGCGCGATGGCAAGCTGAGCGCGGGGCTGGCGATGAGTGCCTTGGTGTCGGCGGTGATGATGACGACGCTGGTGGTCGGGCCGTTCTATCTGTCGCGTGCGCTTGGCCTGGCACCGCTGTGGGTGGGCCTGGTGTTGTCGTCCGGCCCCTGCGTCACCGCATTGAGCGGCGTGCCGGCCGGCCGGCTGGTGGATCGGCTGGGTGCGCGCCGCACGACCACGCTCGGCCTGGTCGGCATCGCCACCGGCACCTCGCTGCTGTCCATGTCCACGCTGTGGCCGCTGGGCGTGGCCGGCTATATCGGCCCTATCGTGATCACCACGCTCGGCTATGCACTGTTCCAGGCCTCCAACAACACCGCGATGATGACGGGCGTGGCGCAAGGCCAGCGCGGCGTGGTGTCGGGGATGCTCAGCCTGTCGCGCAATCTCGGCCTGGTGACGGGGGCGTCGGCGATGGCCGGGATATTTGCGTGGGCGGTGGGCAGCGGCGATGTCGCACATGCCGCGCCAACCGCGGTGGCGTTCGGCATGCGCATGACCTTCGGCGTGGCAGCGGCATCGATGCTGTTGGCCATCACCGTTGCGTCCCGGCGTAGGTTGGGGTGAGCGCAGCGAACCCCAACGCTGGCACGGCCTCCAACCTCCGTTGGGGTTCGCGTTCGCTCACCCCAACCTACGCCGAGGCCTCTACGCGATGCGCGGTGCGTTGGATCTGCCGCAGCTTGATTGGCTTCTTGGCCGAACCATCCCGCCGGCGCCGCTTCGCCACCGAACGCCACGCCACGGTGGCCACGCCACCGGCGGAACTCACGCCACCCGCGATCAGCCACGCGGTACCGATGCATAAAGGACACATAAGCCGCCCTCCTCTCAATGCTCGCTGCAGCAGGGCGGCACGGCCGCTGTCACCCCGGGCCACTCGCCGACGCCGCCCGGCAGCATGTCGAAGAAATGCCACAGCACGCAGAAATCGTCGCCGGGACTGAAGCCGGTGTCGGATACGCGCAGGATGGCGTCGCCGTCGCGGCGGAACACCGACAGCCCTGGCAGCCAGCCGCCCTTGGGCGATACATAGCCCATGTCCTTGGCGAAGCTGCTGCCTGCATGGCTGAGTATCGGGAATTTCCAGCCGCGCAGCTCGGCCATGCGCTGCTGCACCGAGGGCCGGTCGGGGCTGGTGACGGCGAAACCCGCGCGCGTCACCACATGCTGGTGGATGCCGTTGTAGCCATCCGCCCACAGCGTGCAGTACGAACAGGCCACGCCCATGTTGTGCACCACGATCAGGTCTTCGTGTTCGCCGAACAGCTCGGACAGGCGCACCTTGCCCTCGGTGCCGTTGAACTCGTAATCGTCCACCCGCTGCGGCTCCACGCCGGCCAGGGTGTCGCGCATCTGCTCGCGGATGCTGGCGATCTGGCGGCGGTAGTCGGCGAGCTTGCCGCTCACGTCGTTGTATTTCATGGCGGTGTTCCTTGGCGCTCAGGTGCCGTAGGCGATGCGGTGCTTCACCCAGGCCATCGGGTACGACAGGCTTTCCTCGTTGCGGCCCAGCGGCGAAGCATCCAGGTACTGGTAGGCGGCGTTGAAGATGTCGATGCCGCGCGAATAGGTGGAATAGGTGTGGTAGACCTTGCCGTCCTCGTCCTTGAAGAACGCGCTGACGCCCGGGTAATCGCTGCCGCTGACCTTGATCGTGCCGTAGTTGTAGTAGGCCTCGCCGCGCTCCAGCACGTCGGGCCGGAACGACACGCGGTAGTCGTAGTTGAAATCGTCCAGCGACGACACCCACGGAAAGCTCCAGCCGAACTCGCGCGCCTGCTTCTGCAGCTTGGCCAGCGGCGCGCGCGAGATCGCCGCGAAGGCGACGTCGTGCTGGGCCAGGTGCGGCACGATGCCATTGAAGTTGTCGGCCCAGAACGCGCAGCTCTTGCAACTGATCTCCCACTCCGGCGCGTACATCAGGTGGTAGACCATCAGCTGGCTGCGATCGCCGAACAGATCGGCCAGCGTGGCCCTGCCCTGCGCCGTCTCGAACGCATAGTTCTTCTCGACCAGCTCCCACGGCAGCTCCTGGCGCTGCCGGGTGACTTCGTCGCGCAGATGGGTGAGTTCTTTCTCTTTGGCGAGGAAAAGCTTGCGGGCTTCCAACCATTCCTCGTGACTGACGATGCGATGCTGAGCCATGACCATGACCTCGGGATAAGGGGAGTTGGGGGCTTGCTGCATAGACGGCGCGCCACCGCGGCGCGCTTTATTTCCTGCCTGGCGTGCGCTTCTTCGCTGCTTTGCGCGCAGGCTTGGCGGCCGCCGCGGCGCGGCGCTCGTCGATATCCGCCAGGGTGACGGCGAGCAGGTCGAACTGCTGCTGCCAGTACTTGCTGTAGCGGTTCATCCACACCGCCGCTTCCAGCATGGGGCCGGCATCCAGGCTGCAGCGGCTGATCCGGCCGGTACGTTCCTGCTGGATCAGGCCGGTGCGCACCAGCACCTGGATATGTCGCGAGACGGCCTGCAGCGAGATATCGAAGGCCGCGGCGATTTCCGATACCAGCAAGGCCTGCCCGTCGAGCCGTTCGAGGATGTCCCGGCGTACAGGATCCGAAAGCGCGAAGAACACCTGGTTGAGGCGTTCCTGGGCCAGCTCGGGATGTTCGCCCGAGGCGTCGACGAGGTGCAGGAGCTGCTGGATATTCATCATGGGCAATGAATATCAACACATTGATTGATAGTCAACAAATATATTGATTGTTTGGACGATCGAGCCACTAAAAGCCGCAAACCAGCTCGATCAGCTCAAACAGCGAGCCAACATCAATTCTTGAGCGCAGTCGCAGCGAACAGCATCCTTGTCGGCACGCAATCGCGGTCGCGATGCGGCGACGCCAGCCAAGCCTTGTCCTGCCGTATGGTCGTGGCCATTTCGGTCAGCGATTTCTCGTAGGCAGCGACCAGCGTCTTGTCGCCGTGCAGCTCTTGGTCTGCCTGTCGCTTGAATGCCGCCAGTTGCGTATCGGATACCCCGCAACCTTCCTTGCCGATCGCATAAATGCCGCCAAGCTGGCGAGCTCGTTCCAAAGGTGTCTGCGGTTCCCCTGCCATCGCTGCGGCGCTTGCCAGCAGCGGCATCGCCAACATGGCGATACGCATCCTTGCGTGCATTTTGAAGTTCTCCCTGGCTGGGTGCTTGCTTGGATAGCTACGGGTTCCGCAGCCTGGACGGATGCTAATCCATCCAGGCTGCGATCGCCTCAGAACCGGTAACTAAACGTCACCGACGCCGCCTGCGCCGACGCATGCCCCACGTTGAGCAGCGCGTCGTAGCTGAGCGACAAGGTCGACGCCCGCGTCGGATGCATCTCCACGCTCGCGCCCAGCGTGGCGTACGAGCGCGGCAGGTCCGTGCCGGGGGCGGCGAACAAGGTGCCGTCCTGCGCGGCCACCGTCACGCCGCGGTGGCGGCCGGCGGTTTCGGTGGCGTAGCCGGCGCGCAGTTGCAGATCGAGCGGCTTGCCGTCGTTGTCGAAGGACCGGTCGAACGACAGGCCGACATACGGCTGCAGGCTGCGTGCACTGTCCACGCCCACGCGCAGATTCTGTCCGCGCGCGCCGTCTTCGCCGAAGGCATTGCCGTGGAAGTAGGCGTAGCGCGCGCCGATGCTCGGCGTCAGCGTGCCACCGCCCACTGCAACCGGCATGGCCGCCTGCAGCGCCGCGGTGAACTCGTGCCCGACGTGATCGCCCTCGGCCACGCCGATGCCGCCGAAGTTGCGCTTCTGCGAGAGGTCGTCGAAGGCGTAGCCCACCGTGCCGGACAGGCGCACCGCACCGAACGGCTGCGCGCCGTAAAGCGCCAGGCGCACGGTATCGGTCTGCGCGGTGTCGCCGGTGACGTTCTCGCGCAGGTTGCTGTGCGAGAAGCCCGCCGCAGCGCCGACCGTGGCATCGCCCAGCGGACGGTCCACACCCATCATCAGGCCGTACTGGTCCATGTGGAAACCGGGTTGCCCGCTGCGCCCTTCGATATCGGTGCCGGCGCCTGATGCGGTCACCCACAGGCCGTCGCCCTTGCGCGACCGGTCGTCGAGCAGCGCGCGATCCACCAGCGAAGCATTGGCGGACTGCGCGCGCAGCAGCGCGGCCGTGCCGAGCGCGGCGTAGTTGGAGGTCTGCGTGGGTGCGATCACGGTCGGCCCGCTCGGGCCGGTCGGCGTCGCCAGGTTCAGGCCGACCTGGTTCGCGCCGTAGGTGACCGTGGGCGTGAGCGTGCCGAGCGCGGCGCCATTGGCATACGTGTTGGTGACATTGCCGAACGTACCGGTGACGCTGCCGCCCGCCGTCACGATGGTGTACTGATGCGCGGTGTAAGTGCCCGGATCGTAGATAAGCGCCAGCGTGCCGCCCAGGCTGGCGTTGCCGCCCACCTTCAGCAGCGACGCATCGGTGGGGCTCACTTCGATGGACAGCGTGCCGTTCGCCGACTGCGCGTAGTTGCCGGCGACGGTCAGCGTGCCGATGGATCCACCCGGCGCCACCATGCCGTCGTTGGTGACGCTGCCGGTGATGCTGCCATGGCCTTGCAGCTTGCCTTGCGCGCCCACCGCCACGTCGCCGCCGAGAACCGCGCCGGGCGAGCTGGCATCGCCAACCGCCAGCGTGCCGGCGGTCACGTTGGTCTTGCCGGTGAACGCGCTGCTGTCGCCATTGACGGTCAGCACCGCACTGCCCTGCTTGTTCAACACGCCGCTGCCCGTGAAGCTGCCGGCGAACGTGCCGCTGCCGAGATTCAAGGTATTCGCGCCGAGCGCCACGCGGCTGCCGCTGACGCCGGCCAGCGTAGCGATGGTCTGTGCACCGGCCGCGGAGATATCGAAGCTCGCGCCGCTGCCGTTCAACGCAAGCGCCGTCGCCGGCACCAGCGAGCCGCTGCCGGCCAGGGCCAAGGTGCCGCCGGTGACAGTGGTGGCGCCGGTGTAGGTATTGGCGCCGGTCAATGTTTGCGTGCCGCCACTCAGCGTCAGTCCGCCCGTGCCGCCGATCGCGCCGCCGAAGCTGCCGTTCGCCTGCGTGAGGGTCAGCGACTGGCTGCCGAGATTCACGCTGCCGGTACCGGCCAACCCCGCGATCGAAGTGCCGGACGTGGTCGCCGAGATATCGAAGTTACCGTTGGCTAGCGTGACGCCGCTCGATGCCGCGATGCTGCCGGCGCCCTGCAGCAGCAGCGTGGCGCCGTTGATGGTGGTCGCACCGGTGTAGGTGTTCACGCCGGTCAGCGTCTGCGTGCCGCCGCTCAGCGTCAGCCCGCCCGCGCCGCCGATCACGCCGTCGAACGTGCCGGTGGCCTGCGTGATCGTCAGCACACTTCCGCCGAGATTCACGCTGCCCGTGCCGGTGAGATTGGCCACCGATGCGCCGCTGCTGCTCGCGGCGATATCGAAGGTGCCGTTCGCCAGCGCAAGCCCGCTGGACGCCGCGATGCTGCCGCTGCCCTGCAGCGCGAGAGCGCCGCTGACGGTCGTGGCACCGGTATAGGCGTTATTGCCCGTCAGTGTTTCGGTGCCGGTGACGTTCAGACCGCCCGCACCGGAAATCGCGCCATCGAACTGGCCGCTGCCCACCAGCGTGAGCGCCTGGCTGCCGAGGTTCACCGCACCGCCGCCGCCGAGCGCGTGGATCGTCGCGCCGGTGTTCGCGGCCGTCACATCGAGCGTGCCGTCGACCGTCACCGCGCTGGAGGAAGCGATGCTGCCCGCGCCGGTCAGTGCCAGCGTGGCGCCGGTGCCGATCGCGGTCTGGCCGCTATACGCCTGCGCGGCGCTGAAAGCCTGCGTACCGCCGGTGATGGCAACGCCGCCGGTTCCCGTCATCGCGCCGTCGTAGCTGCCGCTCGCGCCTGTCAGTGTCAACGTCTGCGCACCGAGATTCACGCCGCCATTGCCGGTGAGCGCCTTGATGCTCGCACCGGCCGTCGTGCCCGAGATATCGAAGCCGCCGCCATTCGCCACGCCGCTCGACGCCGCGATGCTGCCCGTCCCCGTCAAAGCCAGCGTGGCGCCCTGCTGGATCGTGGTGGTGCCGGTATAGGCATTGCTGCCGCTGAGCGTCTCCGTGCCGCTGGCCACGACCAGGTCGCCCGCGCCGGTGATGTTGCCGCCGAAGTTGCCGGCCGCCTGTGTCAAGGTGAGCGTGTGCAAGCCGAGGTTGACCTGGCTGTTGGCACCGCTGCCGCTGAGCGTGGCGATGGATGCGCCGCTCGTCGCACCCGTGATGTCGAACAGTCCATTCGCCACCACCCCGCTCGACGCGGCGATGCTGCCGTTGCCTGACAAGGCCAGCGTGCCGGCGCTATCGATGGTGGTCAGCCCGGTATACGCGTTGACGCCGCTGAGGAATTGCGCGCCACCCGCGATGGTGAGCCCGCCGCTGCCGGAGATGATGCCGTCGAACGCGCTGCCGCCATTGGCGATGGTAAGCGTCTGCGCACCGAGCGTGACGGCGCCGCTGCCGGAAAGCTGCTGGATGCTCGCACCCGCGGTCGTTCCCGCGATATCGAACGTACCGTTGTTCTGCACGCCGCTGGACTGCGCGATGGAGCCGGCGCCGCTCAGCGCCAGCGTGGCGCCGCTGTCGATCGCGGTGGCGCCGGTGTAGCCGTTGTTGCCGCTCAGCGTCTGCGTGCCCGCACCGATCTCGATGCCGCCGGTGCCGCCGATGGCGCCGTTGAAGCTGCCGCTGGCCTGGGTAATCGTCAGCTGCTGCGCGCCGAGGTTGACGGTACCGCTGCCCGTGAGCGTGCTGATGCTCGCGCCATTGCTGGTGGCGGAGATATCGAAGGTGCCGTCGCTCGCCACCCCGCTCGATGCAGCGATGCTGCCCAAGCCGCTCAACGCCAGCGTGGCGCCGCTGCCGATGCTGGTGGCGCCGGTATACGTCTGCACGCCCGAAAACGTCTGCGTGCCGCCGCTGACGGTCAGCCCGCCGCTGCCGCCGATCACGCCGGCATAAGTGCCGCCGCCGTTGGTCAGCGTGAGCGTCTGCGCGCCCAGCGCGACATTGCCATTGCCGGACAGGCGGGTGATCGATGCGCCGCTGCTGGTGCCTGAGATGTCGAAGCCGCCGCCGTTCAACACCAGGCCGGCCGAACTGGAAATGCTGCCCGTGCCGGTGAGCGCGAGCATGGCGCCGTTGGCGACGGTGGTCTGGCCGGTATAGGCGTTGGTACCGCTCAGCGTTTGCGTGCCACCCGCGATGGTCAGGCCGCCGCTGCCCGCGATGCCGCCCGCGAAATCGCCGCTGGCGTTGGTGATGTTGAGGTACTTCGAACCCAGCGCCACCGAACCGCTGCCGGTCAGCGCGGCGATCGCCACGCTGCCGCTGCTGCCGGAAATATCGAAGTTGCCGTTATTCACCAGGCCGCTGGAACTGGCGATGCTGCCGGCGCCGGCCAGGGCCAGCGTGGCGCCGGCATCGATGCCGGTCTGCCCGGTGTAGGTGTTGACGCCGGAGAAGCTCTGCGTGCCGCCGGCTACCGTGACGCCGCCCGAGCCGGAAATCACGCCGGCGAACTGCGAGCTGGCCTGGGTGAGCGTCAGGTCCTTGGCACCCAGCACCACCGCACCCGCGCCGGCAAGCGAAGTGATGCTGCTGCCGCTGGCGGTGGTGCCGGAGATATCGAAAGTGCCGTCGGCGGTAACGAGCGACGACGAAGCGATGCTGCCCGCGCCGGTCAACGCAAGGGTCGCACCGGCGCCGATGCCGGTCGCGCCGGTATAGGCCTGCGCCGCGGTCAGCGTCTGCACGCCGCCGGTGATCGACAGGCCGCCGCTGCCGCTCACGACACCGTCGAAACTGCCGCTGGCGTTGGTCAGCGTCAGCGTCTTGCCGCCGAGCAGAATATTGCCGGCGCCGCTGATGGCCTGCACCGAAGCACCGGCATTGGTGCCGCTGATGTCGAAGTTGCCATTCACCGCCACGCCGCTCGACGCGGCGATGCTGCCGTTGCCGCTGAGCGCCAGCGTGCCGCTGTTGATGGTGGTGGAACCCGTATATGTGTTGACGCCGGTCAGCGTCAGCGTGCCGCTGCCGTTCTGTTCCAGGTTGCCGGTGCCGTCGATGACGCCGCCCAGCGACACCGCATCGCTGCGGTTGAAGGCCAGTGTGCCCAGGTTGTGCACATTGCCGACGATCGAACCGGTGGTGCCGCCGTTGCCGATCTGCAAGGTGGAATAGGTGTCGATCGAGGTGCCGCCGGTGTAGGTACCCGTGCCGGAAAGCGTGAGCGTGCCGGCACCGGTCACGGCCAGGGCGCCCGCGCCGGAGATCGGGCCGGAGAACTGCAGGCCATCCGCGCCGTCCATATCGCCGGTGAGGGTGGAACCGGCGCCGAGCGTGAACGCGTTGTCCAGCACCATGTTCGGGTCCTGCGCGAACACGCGCGCCTGGGCGCCCGCCGCAAGGTCGATGCCGCCGGTGATGCTGCCGCCGTTGAACATGGTCAGCGCATTGCCGGTACCGTTGAACTGGATCGCCAACGCGGTGCTGCCGTCCGGATTCAGTCCGCCGCTGATGCTGCCGTGGGGGCCGTTGACGATGGTGTTGCCGTTCCAGGTGACCACGCCGATGCCGCCCTGCCCGCCGACGGCGCCGTTGCCGCCGGCGATGCTGCCATCGTTCTGCAAGGTGGCGAACTGACCGACCAGGTTGACGCCCGCGCCGCCGCTGCCGCCATGCGCGGAGTTGTCGGCGCTGCCGGTGCCCGCCACCGCGCCGTTGCCGCCCTGGATGCTGGCGCTGTTGGTGGTCGAGGTGTTCTGGCCCAGCACCAGCACGCCATCGCCGCCCGCGCCGCCACCGCCGTTGTTGCCGCCGTTGCCGCCCGCACCGCCGCTGCCGCCGCTGACCTGGCCGTTGATCTGGATGTCGGCACCGTCGGCAATCGCCAGCACGCCCGCGCCGCCACCGCCGCCGCCGGCGCCATTGCTCGAGCCGCCGCTGGTGCCGTTGCCGCCCGCGCCGCCGATGCCGCCGGTCACGCTGGCGCCGTTCTGCACGTTGAGCTGGATGCCGCCGCCGGTGAAGGTCACGCCCGCACCGCCGCCGCCGCCGCCGCTGGAGAAATTGAAACCATCGGCACCGGCCGCGCCCGCGCCGCCATTCGAGGTGGCGGTGATGTCGAGCGTGCCGCCGCCGGTGGTGCCGACGCTGCCGCCGGCACCACCGGCGCTCGCGCCGGCCGCGCCCGCGCCGCCGACACCGTTCGCGGCGGCCGGCGCACCGACGACCTGGTCGGTGTTTCCGGTGCCCGAATTGAACACGCTGGCGCCACCGCCGCTGCCATTGCCCGCGCCACCGCCGCCGGTGCGCTGGGGAATGCCGGCGCCGCCCGGTGCGCTGCAGGAAGGAATATTGCTGGCGCTGGAACTGCACGCGCCCCACGCCGTCGAGGAGACCATCGCCAGGCCTACCGCCAGCGCCAGGGGCCGCAGCCTCGGCGCGATTCGCGCCCCGCTCTCGCCGGACACGCCGCTGCTTGAATGCGCCAGTTCGGAAGCCACCTGCAGCAGGCGCAGCGAACGATTCCAGACGAGCCGGTAGATGCGGTTCATGACGGTACCCCTGTTTATTGGATGTCGGTCGAGTGCGTCCGACGCGGCTATTGCGCCGCGCCGGTGCAACGAATGGCAAGCCTTGGCGGATGACATAGACCGATCGTTCGGGGGCGCGCTGCTCACTGCCGTCCGCGCGAAACGCGCAGGCGGTACCGGCATGTCACAAACGAAATTCCGCGCGACGCGATGGCGGCAATGCCATCGGCGTTCCCCAACGACCGTTCCCAGTGATCCCCGTGGATTCGACGTTGCGCCGCATCTTCCGCCGGGTGGAAGACCGACACCCCCTTGTCGAGCCATGCTCCTGGCCGCTTCTATCCCTGGCAGCCCGGCGCCGGTTCGCGTCACGTATGGTGCCCGCGCGCAGGCGGTGCGGCAATGTAACTTCCGACCGGGATGCGCCAGGCGCCCCCTGCCCGCCTACACATCGCCACGCCGCTGTAACCTGCCCCACCCACCCTGCCGGCACTCCCCGGCAGGACGTTCCGCGTGCGCTCTCCCTCCCCGTCGACCGCTTTTTCCTTGCCTCCGATGGCGGTCAACCTGCTGGCCGGCGCGGCCGCCTTTCTCGCCTATGCGTCGATGTATGCGTTCCGCAAGCCGTTCACCGCGGCCGGGTTCGAAGGCCTGCACTTCGCCAGCGTGGATTACAAAGTGTGGCTGGTGATCGCCCAGGTGTTCGGCTACATGCTGAGCAAGGTGCGCGGCATCACCTGGATCGCGCAAATGCAGCGGCACAGCCGCGCCCGCGCACTGGCGGGACTGATCGGCTTCGCCTGGCTGGCCCTGCTCGGCTTCGCCCTGCTGCCGGCGCCGTGGAATATCGCCTGCCTGTTTCTCAACGGCCTGCCGCTGGGCATGGTGTGGGGCGTGATCTTCGGTTATCTCGAAGGCCGCCGCGGCACCGAGCTGATGGCTGCCTGCATGTGCGCCAGCTTTATCGTCGGCTCCGGCGTGGTGAAGTCGGTGGGCACCTGGCTGATGGTGCGCCATGGCGTGAGTGAATTCTGGATGCCGTTCGCCACCGGCCTCATGTTCGTGCCGCCGCTGTGCCTGTCGGTGTGGATGCTGGAGCGCCTGCCCGCGCCGGATGCCGGCGACGTGGCCGAACGCCATGCGCGCGTGCCGATGGATGCGGCCACGCGCCGCGCGTTTCTGGCGCGCTTCCTGCCGGGCGTGGCGATGATCGTGGCGGCGTATGTCGCGCTGACCGTGGCGCGCGATTTCCGCGACAACTTCGCCGCCGAGATCTGGGCGGACCTGGGCCGCGGCGGCGATGCCTCGGTGTTCACCGCCACCGAGCTGCCGATCGCGGTGGCTGTGCTGCTGATCACTGCCGCCACCATGAGCGTACGCGATAACTTCCGCGCGCTGATGCTCAACCATGCGCTGATCTTCACCGGCTTCGCCACCGCCGTGCTGGCCACCTGGCTGCATGGGCGCGGCCTGATCAGTCCGCTGGGCTGGATCGGCGGCAGCGGCTTCGGCCTGTACCTGGCCTATGTGCCGTACAACAGCACCTTCTTCGAACGCATGCTGGCGGCGTTCCGCGTCACCGGCAACGTGGGCTTCGTGATGTATATCGCCGACGCCAGCGGCTATATGGGCAGCGTGGCGGTGATCCTGGCCAAGGAATTCGGCGGCATGCACCTGTCCTGGGCCACGTTCTACGCGCAGACGGTGGTGCTGCTGTCCACCTTCGGCATGCTGGTGACCCTGGTCTCGGCGGCGTATTTCCGCAGCAAGGCGCGGCGGCGCGTGGCGGTGGGCGTCCCCACGGCGGCGTGAGCGGCAGCTATGATCCGGCGTCCCCCCACGCCAGGAGTGTGCCGTGTTCCTACGTCCTGCCTGTTGTCTTGCTCTTGTGTTGTCAGCCGGCCTTGCCCATGCCGCCGATGCCCCGGCCGGCGTGCGCTTTCTGGATCCCGCCGGATTGTCCAAGCCCACCGGCTATACGCACGTGGTGGCCGTGCCGGCCGGCGCGCGCACGCTGTATCTGTCCGGCCAGATCGCGCTGGATGCGAAAGGCAACCTGGTCGGCGCCGGCGATTTCGCGGCGCAGGCGGAACAGGTGTTCGCCAATATCGATACGGCGCTGAAGGCGTCGGGGGCGAGTTTCCGCAACGTGGTGAAGCTCAACATGTACGTCACCGACATGACCCAGCTGAAGGCGCTGCGCGCAGCGCGCGACAAGTACATCGATGCGCAGCATCCGCCGGCGAGCACCTTGGTGGAGGTGAGCAAGCTGGCGCGGGAAGGCTTGTTGCTGGAGGTTGAGGCGACGGCTGTGGTGCCGTAACGCCATCCCCCTCTCCCCTCCGGGGAGAGGGTTGGGGTGAGGGGCCGGGCGGAGCGTAGAAGCAGGAGCAGAAGGCATGCCTCGCGCTGTCGATCTTCCGTCGCGAGCACCCGCCCCTCATCCGGCTGCCGCCACCTTCCTCGCTCCTCAAAGCCGGGCACATCCATGTGCCCTCCCCGCGTACTCCCCGGAGGGGCGAAGGGTTCACTAGTTACGCAGTCGCTTTTTCCTTGATCGCATCCAGCAGCAAGGCACCCGCATCCGCGAGATTGCCGTCGTTGCGTATCACCATCGTTTCCGGCGGCGCACGCCAGGCCTCGGCACGATCGAGCCTGGCCACGATCTCCTCCATGCTCTCCCTCCCGCGCGCCATCAACCGCGCCGCCATCACCTCGCGGCTGGCCGTGATCACCACCGGCCGCAAGCTGGGAAAGCGCTCGCGCGCCTGCCCATAAGCGGCACGCGAGCCATTCACCAGCACGTCGGCATCGCGCGCCAGCCACTGCTCGATCTCGCGCCCCACGCCATAGCGCAGGCCATGCGCCTGCCAGGTGAGCACGAACAGGCCGCGCCGCTCGCGCGAATCGAACTCCTCCACGCTCAGCGCCACATGGTTCTCGCCGCCCGCATGCGCCGGACGGGTGATGTAGCGATGCGCGCACACCATGCCGTACGAGATGCCGTGCTCGCGCACCCAGCCCAGCACGCTGTCCTTGCCGGCGCCCGAAGGCCCCATCACGTAGAACAGGCGGCCGCTCATGCGCGCGGCTCCAATGCGATGCGCTCGATCGTCTCGAACGCGGAGCCCGGCGCCGGCTCGCGGCAGATCGCCAAGGCGTCGATCGGGGCCGGCAGCAGCGCGGAAACGCGCGGTGCCAGCCACGCCTGCATGGCCTGTTCCTCGGCCGCCGCCGCAGGTGCGGCCAAGGTCATATGAAAACGGTAGCGATCCAGCACGTAGGGGTATCCGTATTTCTGCAGATAAGCGAGCTCCGCCGCATCCAGGCCGGCGGCGCGCTTGCGCAGCGCCTCGGCCGCAAGCGGCGCGCGGAGGGTGTCGGTGGCGTGCAGGCAGGCGGCGGCCAGCGCGTCGATGGCGGCGCTGCCGCCCGCGGGGCGCAGCGCGAGGAAGCCAGCGAGGCGGTCCAGCCGCAGCGGCAACACGAAGGAACCATGCTCGCGCGCCACTTTGACAATGGCGCGACAAAGATCGCCATGGTCACGGCCCTGGGCCAGGGCGAACGGCGCCCGCAAGGTGGCATGCCAACCATAGCGGCGTGCATCGGCAAGCAATACATCGCGCCGTGCCGGCACCAGTCCCATGACATCCGCACCGGCCAGCCACTCCTCGCCGAAACGCCCCAATGCGCTGTCCCGCGCCGGGCAGTAGTAGATCGCGTAGCGCATCAGTCGTCCGCCATCAGCACCAGCTGCACCCAGTCGCCGGAGAAGCGCGTGATGCCGTACTGCACCGGCACGCCGCGGGTGTCGGCATTGATCGACTGCACGTGCAGCACCGGCCGGTTGGCGGGCGCTTTCATCAGGCGTGCGGTTTCCGCTTCCGGCAGGCGCGCCGACACGCGGGTGTGCTTGCGCACATAGTCGCTGACGCCGAACTCCGCCAGCGTGCGCGTCACCGACTGCAGGCGCCGGTACACCGCGGGCAGGCTGGCGAAGCGCGCTGCGGGGAAGTACGCGGTCGAGTGGTCGACCACGTGGCCGTCGGCATGGCTGAGCGTATCGATGCGGTAGACGTATTCGTTGCGCGCCAGCCCCAGCGCCTCGGCCACCGCGGCGGGTGGATGCTCACGGATGTCGGACAGGAACTCGATGTCGGTGTCCACGTTGAGGTTGCGCATGTTCTGGGTAAAGCGCGTGCGCCGGCTGATCGCGTAATCCAGCGTGTGCTCGCGCACGAAGGTGCCGCGGCCCTGCTCGGTGCGCACCAGGTTGCGCTGCTCCAGCGCGGCGATGGCGCGGCGCACGGTGTGCCGGTTCACGCCGAAGCGCTCGGCCAGTTCGTGCGCCGAGGGCAGCTGCTCGCCCTGGCGCACGCGTCCCTTGAGGATGTCGTCGGCGAGGATGTCGCCGATCTGGCTCCACAGCGCCACACCCCGCCCGCGTTCGATCCCGCTCATACCACTGCCCTCACCTGTCTATTGCCCGTCACGGAGGCGGCACGCGGCGCTGCTGCAATGTCGTCTCGACGGAACGGGGCACCGCGCCCCTGCCTGTCTAGATAACTAGACCTTTGTGACAAACCCGGGAATGGACATGGACACCCCCAGCCACCTGGCGCGCGCGCAGTGGATGTCGCTGCTGGCGCAAGCCGAACCGGCCGAACTGGCCCAGGCCATGGCGGCGCACGCGCCGCCGGCCGATGCGATCTGGCTGCGCCCCGCGCAGACCGGCCTGTATATGCTGCGCGGCCGCATCGGCGGCACCGGCGCGCGCTTCAACCTGGGCGAGGCCAGCGTCACCCGCTGCAGCGTGCAGATCGGCGCGCACGTCGGCCACGCCTGGGTGCGCGGCAGCGATGCGCGCCACGCGGAACTGGCCGCCTGCGCCGACGCCTGGCTGCAGGACGAGGCGCGGCAGCCGCAACTCGAAGCGCAACTGCTGGCTCCGCTGCGCGCGGCGCGACAGGCGCGGCGCGAAGCGGCCAGCCGCAAGGCGGCCGCCAGCAAGGTGGAGTTCTTCACCGTGGTGCGGGGGGAATGATGCTCGCCGCCTTTGCCGATCCCGTCTTCGACAGCCAGCGCAACTTCCGCGAACTGCTGCAGGCGATGGCGCGCCCGGGCACGCCCCGCGCGCTGCCCTCGCTGCCGCCGGCGCCCGCGCCGGCCACGCCGGAAGCCATGGCCGTGCTGCTCACGCTGTGCGACCAGGCCACACCTGTGTGGCTGCAGGCCAACGATCCCGAATTGGCGCAGCACCTGCGCTTCCATGCCGGCACGCCGCTGGTGGACGCGCCGCACGCCGCCGATTTCGCGTTGATCGCCGATGCGCAGGCGATGCCTTCGCTGGACACGTTCGCGTTGGGCGATCCGCGCTATCCGGACCGCTCCACCACGCTGATCGTGCAGGTCGACGGCCTGCGTGCCGGCACCGGCGCGCGCTTCGCCGGCCCCGGCATCCGCGACAGCGCGCGCTGCGCCATCGACGGCCTGCCCGAGCGTTTCTGGCGCGAGCGCGCCGCGCTGGCCGCGCGGCTGCCGCTGGGCGTGGATTGTTTCTTCGTCGCCGCGCGGCAGGTGCTCGCGCTGCCGCGCACGACCCGCCTGCTGGAGGACTGAATGTACGTAGCCGTGAAAGGCGGCGAACGGGCCATCGCCCGCTCGCTGGAACTGCTGGCCGAGGCGCGCCGCGGCGACCCCGCCGTGCCGGCGCTGGAACTGGCGCAGATCCGCCAGCAATTGCGCCTGGCCGTGGCGCGGGTGATGCAGGAAGGCTCGCTCTACGACGAAGAGCTGGCCGCGCTGGCGATCCGCCAGGCCGCGGGCGACCTGCAGGAAGCGATCTTCCTGCTGCGCGCCTACCGCACCACCTTGCCGCGCTTCGGCTACACCGAGCCGCTGGATACCGCCGCGATGCGCGTGCGCCGCCGCGTCTCCGGCACCTTCAAGGACATCCCGGGCGGCCAGGTGCTGGGGCCGACCTACGACTACACGCAGCGCCTGCTCGAATTCGGCGACGCGCCCGCGGCCGCCTGCCCACCGGCCGAGCAGCCCTTGCCCGAAGGCATGCCGCGCGTGCTCGACCTGCTCGATGCCGAAGCGCTGATCGAACGCGCCGAACCGGACGGCGACGCGGAACCGGCCGACCTCACCCGCGACCCGCTGCTGTTCCCCGCCGACCGCGCCGCGCGCCTGCAGAACCTGGCCCGCGGCGACGAGGGTTTTCTGCTGGGCCTGGCCTATTCCACCCAGCGCGGCTATGCGGAAAGCCATCCCTTCGCCGGCGAGATCCGCATGGGCGAAGTGGACGTGCTGATCTGCCCGGAAGAACTCGGCATCGCCATCGCCATCGGCGAGATCACCCTTACCGAGTGCCAGATGATCAACCAGTTCCACGGCGGCCACGGCACGCCGCCGCAGTTCACCCGCGGCTACGGGCTGGCCATGGGCGAAGGCGAGCGCAAGGCGATGGCGATGGCCCTGGTCGACCGCTCGCTGCGCTGCGCCGAGCTCGGCGAAGCGGCGCAGGCGCCGGCGCAGGACCAGGAATTCGTGCTGTCGCATACCGACAACGTGGAAGCCTCCGGCTTCGTGCAGCACCTGAAGCTGCCGCACTACGTGGACTTCCAGGCCGAGCTGTCGCTGCTGCGCACGCTGGCCGCGCAGGCGCGCGACGCCACGGAGCAAACCGCATGAGCTACAACTTCGCCTTCCTCGACGAGAACACCAAGCGCATGCTGCGCCGCGGCCTGCTCAAGGCGGTGGCGATTCCCGGCTGCCAGGTGCCGTTCGGCAGCCGCGAAATGCCTTTGCCGTATGGCTGGGGCACCGGCGGCATCCAGCTCACCGCCGCCCTGCTGGGGCCGGACGACGTGCTCAAGGTGATCGACCAGGGCGCGGACGACACCACCAATGCGGTGAACATCCGCCGCTTCTTCGCCCGCGTGGCCGGCGTGGCCACCACCGAGCGCACCAGCGAGGCCACCCTGATCCAGACCCGCCACCGCATTCCTGAAACGCCGCTGCGCGAAGATCAGTTGCTGGTTTTCCAGGTGCCGGAGCCCGAACCGCTGCGCACCCTGGAGCCGCGCGAGGCCGAGACGCGCACCCTGCATGCGCTGGCCGACTACGGATTGATGCACGTGAAGCTGTACGAAGACATCGCCCGCTACGGGCATATCGCCACCAGCTACGACTACCCGGTGCTGGTCGACGGCCGCTACCTGGCCTCGCCCTCGCCGATCCCGAAGTTCGACAATCCCAAGCTGGACGGCTCGCCCGCGCTGATGCTGTTCGGCGCCGGGCGCGAGAAGCGGCTGTACGCGATCCCGCCGTATACCCGCGTAGAAAGCCTGGCCTTCGACGACCATCCGTTCGAGATCCAGCGCTGGGAACACGTGTGCGCGCTGTGCGGTTCGGGCGAGAGCTATCTGGACGAAGTGGTGGTGGACGATCGCGGCACGCGCCTGTTCGTGTGCTCCGACACCGACTACTGCACACAGCGCCGCGAAGCCGCGGCTACCGCCGACGACACCGCGGAGGCCGCCGCATGAGCGCCCTGCTGCAAGTACGCGGACTGAGCCGCCACTACGGCGCGCGTATCGGCTGCGCCGAGGTGAGCTTCGACCTGCATCCGGGCGAGCTGCTGTGCATCGTCGGCGAATCGGGCTCCGGCAAGTCGACCCTGCTCAACACGCTGGCCGGACGGCTGGCGCCGGATGCGGGCACCCTGCGCTATCGCCAGCGCGACGGCGGCTGGCTGGAGCTGGGCGAACTGGACGAAGCCAATCGCCGCCGGCTGGCATGCGAGGAATGGGGCTTCGTCACGCAGAATCCGCGCGACGGCCTGCGCCTGGACGTGAGCGCGGGCGCCAATGTGGCCGAGCGGCTGATGGCGCTGGGCGAACGCCACTACGGCGAGCTGCGCGCCACCGCGCGTGGCTGGCTGGAGCGGGTGGAGATCGATCCGGCGCGCATCGACGATGCGCCGGGCGCGTTCTCCGGCGGCATGCAGCAGCGTCTGCAGATCGCGCGCACCCTGGTGACGCGGCCGCGGCTGGTGTTCATGGACGAGCCCACGGCGGGCCTGGACGTGTCGGTGCAGGCGCGCATCCTGGACCTGCTGCGCCGGCTGGTCACCGAGCTGGATCTGGCCGCGGTGATGGTGACCCACGACCTGGCGGTGGCGCGCCTGCTCGCCGCGAGAACGCTGGTGATGCAGCGCGGCCGCGTGGTGGAGAGCGGACTCACCGATCAGATCCTGGACGACCCGCAGCATCCCTATACGCAACTTCTCGTTTCCTCGGTGCTGACCACATGAGCGCAACCGCCCTGCCCGCGCTCGAACTGCGCGGCCTGACCAAGTCCTTCGAACTGCACCAGCAGCACGGCACGCGCCTGGACGTGCTGGACGCGGTGGACCTCACCCTGCACGCGGGCGAATGCGTGGCCCTGGCCGGGCCTTCCGGCGCGGGCAAGAGCACCCTGCTGCGGGTGATCTACGCCAACTACCGACCCAGCCAGGGCGCCGTGCGCGTGCGCCACGACGGCGCCTGGCTGGACCTGGCCGGCGCCACGCCGCACGAAGTGCTGGCCGTGCGCCGGCGCACGCTGGGCTATGTCAGCCAGTTCCTGCGGGTGATCCCGCGCGTGCCGGCGCTGGACATCGTGGCCGAGCCGCTGCTCGCCGCGGGCGCGGCGATGGACGAGGCGCGCGAGCGCGCCGGTGCGCTGCTGCAGCGGCTGAACGTGCCGGCGCGGCTGTGGTCGCTGCCGCCGGGCACGTTCTCCGGCGGCGAACAGCAGCGCGTCAACATCGCGCGCGGGCTGATCGTGCCGCGCCCCGTGCTGTTGCTGGACGAGCCCACCGCCTCGCTGGATGCCGCCAACCGCGAGGCGGTGGCCGGACTGCTGGAGGAAGCGCGCCGCGCCGGCGCGGCCATCCTCGGCATCTTCCACGACGAAGACATGCGCGACCGCGTCGCCACCCGCCTTTTCCCCATGCGCCCGCTGGCGCCGACCTGAGCTGCAGCCATCCCATGACCGACCTGGTACTCACCAACGCCAACCTCGTGCTCGACGACCGCGTGCTGCACGGCACGCTGATCGCCCGCAACGGCTTTATCCGCCTGATCGATGAAGGCCCGACGCAGGCGCCCGGCGCGATCGACTGCGCAGGCGACTACGTCATCCCCGGCCTGATCGAGCTGCATACCGACAATCTCGAAAAGCACCTGATGCCGCGCGCCGGCGTGCTGTGGCCGGCGCTGCCGGCGGTGCTCACGCACGACGCGCAGGTGATCGCCGCCGGCATCACCACCGTGTTCGACGCGCTGTCGGTGGGCGACCTGGAAGAAGAAAGCGTGCGCATCGAAACGCTGCGCGGCACCTACGACGCCATCCTCGCCGGCCAGGCCAGCGGCGCGCTGCGCGCCGACCATTGGATCCACCTGCGCTGCGAGCTGGCCTATCCGCGCCTGATGGAAGCGCTGGAACCCTTGATGAGCCATCGCAGCGTGCGGCTGGTCTCGCTGATGGACCACACGCCCGGCCAGCGCCAATACCGCGACATCGCGCAATACCGCAAGTACTACAGCAAGAACCGCATGACCTGGACCGAAGACGAATTCGCCGAGGTGGTGCGCAAGCGCACCGAACAGCAGGCGGTGTACAGCCCGCGGCACGAGCAGGCGGTGCTGGATCTGGCCCGCGCGCACGGGGCGATCCTGGCCAGCCACGACGACACCGACACGGCCCAGGTCGAACATGCGCACCGCATCGGCGTGCGCATCAGCGAATTTCCCACCACCCGCGAGGCCGCCGATGCCGCGCGCCGGCTGGGCCTGGCCACGGTGATGGGCGCACCCAACGTGGTACGCGGCGGTTCGCACTCCGGCAATGTCGCGGCGCTGGCGCTGGCGGCAAGCGACCGGCTGGACATGCTGTCTTCCGACTACGTGCCGGCCAGCCTGCTGCACGGCGCCTTCCTGCTGCATACGCAGGCGGGCTGGTCGATGCCGCGGGCGATGGCGACGGTGTCGTCCAATCCCGCGCTGGCGCTGGGCTTCGGCGACCGCGGGTCGCTGCGTGCGGGCATGCGCGCGGACCTGGTGCGGATGCGGGCGATGGATGGCTTGCCGATCGTGCGCAATGTGTGGGTGAGCGGCGCGGCGGCGTTCTGACAACCTTCTACCCAACGACAACCTGGCCCCCTCTCCCCTCCGGGGAGAGGGTTGGGGTGAGGGGAACCTACGGAGCGGTGATGCGGGTGCGCTGAATCATGCTTCGCCCCGTCGATGCGTTACCGCGAGCCCCGGCCCCTCATCCGGCTGCCGCCACCTTCTCCCCAACGGGGAGAAGGATCTCTTCGTTTAGCCGCCCAAATACTTGCCCTCTCCATATAAGAATCATTATCATTTGGGACTGACAACCCCGCAGCAAGCCACGTCGCTCCGCCGACCCAGCCGCTCCTTCTTCATCAACGGTGCCTCCCGCATGGAAGCACCGTGCTCAAGGACGCACCCGTGGCCGGCCACTCCCCCGCTTCTCCCTCGTTCCGCCGCAGCGCTCTCACCCTGGCCTGCCTGCTCGCCTTCGCCGCACCGGCGCTCGCCACCGAGCCGCCCGCCACCGACAGCGACAACAAGGACCAGCGCCGCGTCACCACGCTCGAAGGCGTGAGCGCCACCGCCAACGTCGACGACCACGGCTATACCGTGCCCGCCGCCAGCGGTGCAACGCGCCTGCCGCTGTCGCTGCGCGAGACGCCGCAGTCGGTGAGCGTGGTCACGCGTGCGCAGATGGACGACTTCGGCCTGAACAACGTCAACGACGTGCTCGGCCGCACCACCGGCATCAATGTCGAGAAGATCGAAACCGACCGCACCTACTACACCGCGCGCGGCTTCGACATCACCAACTTCCTGACCGACGGGCTGGGCATGCCGTTCGCCAACGGCGGGCAGGAAGGCGATATCGACACCGCCATCTACGACCATATCGAAGTGCTGCGCGGCGCCAACGGCCTGCTGTCGTTCACCGGCAATCCCTCGGCCACCATCAATTTCGCGCGCAAGCGCCCCACCGCCGACCTGCAGGGCAGCGTGGGCGCCACCGTGGGCAGCTGGAACAACCGGCGGCTGGACGGCGACCTGTCCGGCGCGCTCAATGCGTCGAAGAGCGTGCGCGGCCGCGTGGTGCTGGCCGACCAGCAAAGCGACAGCTATCTCGATCGCTATTCGGTGCGCAAGAAAGTGGCCGCCGGCATGCTGGAAGCGGACCTGACGCCGAACACCCTGCTCTCGGCCGGCATCACCTGGCAGAAGAATTCGCCCAAGAGCCCGATGTGGGGCGCGCTGCCGCTGTACAACACCGACGGCACACCCACCGACTACCGCCGCTCCACCAGCACGGCCGCCGACTGGTCGCGCTGGGATATGAGCAACACGCAGTCGTACCTGTCGCTGTCGCACGACTTCGCCAACGGCTGGAGTGTGAAAGCCGCGCTCAACTACCGCCGCCTGGTCGGCGCCAGCGAGCTGTTCTACATCTACGGCACGCCGGACGCGGCCACCGGCCTGGGGCTTTTCAGCTACCCCTCGCAGTACAACAGCACCGAGAAGCAGTACTACGCCGACGTCTACGCCAGCGGCCCGTTCTCGCTGGGCGGCCGCGAACACGAGCTGGTGCTGGGCGTGAACGCGGGCAAGAGCGACGTGGACCAGCTCTCCGGCTACTCCGCCGACATCGGCACCGCGCTGCCGCCGCTGTGGGACTGGAACGGCCGCTACGCCAAGCCCGCCTTCAACGCCTACTACAACAGCGCGCAGTTCCACATCCGCCGCCGCAGCGCGTATGCCACCGCGCGCTGGAACCTCGCCGACTCGCTGAAGCTGATCACCGGCGCCACCCTTACCCATATCGAGAGCACCGGCCAGAACTACGGCGTACCGCATGCGTACGAGAAGACCAAGGCCACGCCCTTCGTCGGCGCGGTCTACGACCTCAACGCCCACTACTCGCTGTATGCCAGCTACGCCAAGCTGTTCAATCCGCAGACCGAAATGGACATCAACAACCGCGTACTCGCTCCGGTCACCGGCGACAACCTCGAAGCCGGCATCAAGGGCGCCTGGATGGACGACCGCCTCAATGCCTCGTTCGCCGTGTTCCGCTCGCGCCAGAACAACTACGCCGAGTCGGTAGGCATCAACCCGGCCACCGCGCAGAACTACTACCGCGGCATCAACGCCACCTCCACCGGCTACGAATTCGATCTCGCCGGCCAGATCACCCCGGACTGGGAAGCCAGCGCCGGCATCACCCAGCTCGGCATCGAGGACGACCGGGACCGCAACGTGCGCACCTACGTGCCGCGCCGCACGCTGCGCATCAACACCACGTATCGCCTGCCGTGGATCCCCGGCCTGAAGATCGGCGGCTCGCTGCGCTGGCAGGACCGCATCGTGCGCGACCAGCTGGCGCTGGATACGCAGGGCCGCGAGATCTACACCACCCAGGGCAGCTACGCGCTGCTGGGCCTGATGGCGCGCTACGACTTCGACCCGTCGTGGAGCGCCACGCTCAACCTGGACAACCTGACCAACCGCAAATACATCACCAGCCTGTACTGGGCGCAGGGCTACTACGGCGCGCCGACCGCGTGGCAGTTGAACCTGACGTACCGGTTCTGAGCCATGGTGCCCGCCGCCCTCCTGCTGTGTTTCGCCAGCGCGCTGCTGTTCTACCTGGCCAGCCCGCAGCAGCGCCTGCGCGCCCGGCCGCTGCCGTCGTGGATACGGCTGGTGGCATTGGCGTTCGCGGCCAGCGGCGCCGGGGCGTGGATCGACGTGCTGGGCCTGGGCGCGGGGCTGTTCACCGCGCTTACCGCACTGATGCTCGGCTGGGTCGGCCTGCCCTACGCGGCGTGGTATGCGGGACGCGGGGAACGGCGATGATCGCGCGCTGCCTGGCCGGCACCGTGCTCGGCTTTCCGCTGTCGGGGATGCTGCTGGCACTGTGCCTGTTCTGGCTGCCCCGGCATGGGCAGGACTGGCTGATCCCCGTGCTGTTGCTGTTCTTCCCGCTGTGGGTGGGCGTGATGGCGGGCAGCTATATGTTCCGCAGCGGCGCGCGTGCGTGGCTGATGCTGGCTGCCGCCAACGGCGCGGTGTTCGTTCTGCTGTGGCTGTCGCGCCACCTCGCCGGCGCATGAGGCCCGCATGAAATCCTCCACCATCCGCACCTTCCAGACCGTCCACACCTGGACCGGCCTGCTCGCCGGCTTCGCGCTGTTCGTGGCGTTCTATGCCGGCGCGCTCACCGTGTTCCATCACGACATCGCGCTGTGGCAAAGCCCGCCGTGGCGCAGCGAGCCGGCGCGCGACGTCTCCGTGCAGACCATGATCGACCGCCTGCTCGCCGCGCACCCGAAAGCCGCCAAGGATTTCGGCATCGTGCTGGCGCCGCCGGGCACCGCGCAGGGTCCGTATGCGTACTGGAACGACGGCGAGGAACATTTCGCCACCGCCGACAAGCTGGATCGCCCCACCGACGACGAAGGCGCCACCCGCGGCCAGCTCGCCGACTTCGTCTACGCGCTGCACGATTCGCTGGGTATTCCGGTGGTGGGCCTGTACCTGATGGGCATCGTCAGCGTGATCTACGGCCTGGCGCTGATTTCCGGCCTGCTGATCCATCTGCCGCAGCTGCTGGGCGACCTGTTCGCGCTGCGCCCCGGCCGCAACCTCAAGCGGCTATGGCAGGACGCGCACAACGCCATCGGCGTGCTGAGCCTGCCCTTCCATATCATTTTCGCGGTGACCGGCGCGCTGATGTGCCTGTTCGTGCCGCTGTTCGCCGCGCTCAACCTGGTCGCCTTCGACGGCAAGCTGGGCGATGCCTTCGCCAAGGCGATCAGCACCGCACCCACGGTGCAGGCCAGCGGACAAGCAGCGCCGATGCTTTCGGCCGAAGCGCTGATCGAACGCGCGCGTGCCTCGGCGCTGTCGCTTGGCGTCACCCGCTTCGAACCGGACTACGTGCACTACGACCACTACGGCGACGCCAACGCCCTGGTGCAGGTGCGCGGCGTGTCGGAGCGCACGCTGGGCACTTACGGCACTATCGCGCTCAACGGCTCCACCGGCGCGGTGCTGGAGCAGCACGTGGGCGATGCGCACAGCGTCAACGGGCTGGTCAATTCGTCGATCTATGCGCTGCACTTCGGCAACTTCGGCGGGCGCGCGGTGCAGTGGCTGTATTTCCTGCTCGGGCTGGCGGGCGCGTTCCTGTTCTATTCCGGCAACTTGTTGTGGATCGAATCGCGCCGCAAGCGCCGCCACGCCGAACAGCCGCGCAAGACGCTGGTAATGGCGCGGGCCAGCCTGGGCGTGTGCCTGGGCACCTGCGCGGGGATTGCGGCAGCCTTCGCGGCGACGATGCTTGCGCAGGCGCTGGGCATCGATCCGGCCGTGCCGCAGCAGGCCGCCTGCTATGGCGTGGCGGCGCTGGCGGTGGCGTATGCCTGTGTGCGGCCGGTGGCGCGCGCGGCGGTGGAACTGCTGCTGCTCGCCGCGGTGGCCTACGTGGCGGTGGCGATCGCCGACCTGCTGCGCAATGCCCCGGCGTGGAGCCAGCCGTGGACGCCGCAGTCGCTGGCGGTGCTGGGGGTGGATCTGACCGGCATCGCACTGGGCATCGGTTTCGCGTGGCTGGCGCGGGCGAGCTGGCAGCGTGCGGTGAAGGGGGATGCCAACAGCGTGTGGGCTTACGAAGCCTAACTAATCAAACCCTTCTCCCCGGAGGGGAGAAGGTGGCGGCAGCCGGATGAGGGGCCGGGGCTCGCGGTAACGCATCGACAAGGCGAAGCACGATCCGGCGTTCTCGCTTCACCGCTCCGTAGGTCCCCCTCACCCCAACCCTCTCCCCGCTGGGGAGAGGGGGATGCAGGATGTCTAGACAACTCCCCCCGCCTGTCGCATCCACGCAGAAAGCACGCAACCACCCTGGACCAAGATGCGCGCCGCACGCCGGCGTGTCAGCGGCGTACCGCCCATCTCAGCCAAGGTCCCGCGCCCCATGAAGCCGTCCCGTACCCCGCTCTGTCTGGCGCTGCTCGCCGCGCTCCCGCTGCTGGCGCACGCCGCCGACGACCTGCCGCCGGCCGCCGATGCCGCCGCGGCCAAGGACGCCAAGGTCCTGGAAACCATTTCCGTGGTGGGCCAGAACGCCACGCGCCAGGTGCAGCAGATCGACAAGGCGCAGATCGACCAGGCCGCGCCCGGCACCAGCCCGATCCAGATGCTGCAGAAGCTGCCCGGCGTGCATTTCGTTTCCAACGACGCCTTCGGCACCGACGAGTGGTCGCAGCGCATCAGCCTGCGCGGCTTCAACCACACGCAGCTGGGCTACACGCTGGACGGCATCCCGATGGGCAATACCGACTACCACTCCGGCGACGGCCTCAGCGTCACCCGCGCCTGGATCAGCGAAAACCTGGCCGAGCTGGAACTGGCCCAGGGTTCGGGTGCGCTCGGCACCGCCTCCACCAGCAACCTCGGCGGCACGGTGCAGCTGTATACCGACAACCCCAGCAGCCTGCCCGGCGTGCGCCTCAATGCCACCGGCGGCTCCTACGGTTTCCGCCGCGGCTATCTGCGCGCCGACACCGGCAACCTCGGCGGCTTCAGCGCGTATATCTCAGGCATGTACGTCGATGCGCCGAAGTGGAAGGGCGACGACGCGCAGACCCAGCGCCAGCTCAATACCAAGGCCATGTACGAATGGACCGGCGGCCGCGTCACCGGCCTGCTCGACGTCACCCGCCGCATCGAACAGGCCTATCTGGACCTGTCGCTGGATTCGCTCAAGCGCTGCGGCTACAAGTTCGATTACCTGGCGCCCGATTGGCAACGCTCGGTGGACATCGCCAACGGCAAGTACAGCGGCTGCGTGCAGAGCGCCGACGACACCTACTACAACGGCAACGGCATCCGCCAGGACGAAATCGCTTCGCTGAAGGGCGAGTTCTTCCTCAACGACCATCTCACGCTCAATGTGCAGCCGTATTACCACCACGACCTGGGCCAGGGCCACTGGTACGCGCCTGCATCCGACCTGCCCTACACGCCGGGGCCGGGCGAGGCGCCGATCGCGCTGCGGCTTTCGCATTACCTGATGACGCGCGGCGGCATGGTCAATTCGCTGTCGTACGACCTGGGCGACCATCATCTGGAAGGCGGCTTCTGGTTCGAGAACAGCCACTACACCATCGCGCGCAGCTTCGAACCCAACCCGCTGTCCGGCCCGATCAGCCAGCGCGAGATCTACGACACCTACTACCACGCGCTGTTCCGCCAGCGCTTCATGACGCTGACCCGCCAGTGGTATCTGCAGGACAGCTGGTCGCTGCTCGACGACAGCTTGCGCATCGACGCCGGCTTCAAGGGCCATAACGTCACCACGAATGCCATCGCCCTGCTGCCCGGCCGCGCCAGCGGCGCGCTGAAGGCCGAGAGCGGCTTCCTGCCGCAGGTCGGCGCCAACTACAAGTTCGGCGGCGGCTGGGAAGGCTTCGCCTCGTTCTCGATGAACCAGAACGCCTACGAGCCGGGCGCGAACGGCGCCTGGTCGTCGGACCAGAAAACTTTCGACAGCCTGCGCACTACGCTGCGCCCGGAGCGCTCCAGCAACAGCGAGCTGGGTGTGCGCTATGTCGATGCCACGGTGCAGTCCTCGCTGGCGCTGTACAACATCGACTTCAAGAACCGGCTGCTGGTGATCGTGCCCTGCGCCGGCGTGGTCAGCTGCCCGAACCAGATCGCCAACGTGGGCAAGGTCAACTCCAAGGGTGCCGAGTTCACCTTCGTGTGGCAGCCGCTCGATGCGCTGCGCTGGCTCAATTCGCTGACCTACAACGACTCCAGGTACAAGGACGATTATCTCGATGCCGGCGCGCTGATCCACACCAAGGGCAAGACCGTGGTCGATTCGCCGAAGCAGATGTTCGCCAGCGAACTGCAATACCGCTTCGGCGAGTTCCGCGCCACGCTCGGCGCCAAGTACACCGGCGCGCGCTACTACACCTACGTCAACGACCAGCGCATCGCCGGCTTCTGGCTGTGGGACGCGGGCCTGTCGTGGGAGCGCAAGAACGTCGGCTTCGCCAAGAATCTCGAGGTCTCGCTCAACGTCAGCAATCTGCTCGACAAGAAATACATCGCCACCATCGACAGCAACGGCTTCACCACCAGCGATCCGAACGGCACGTTCCAGTCGCTGCTGGTGGGTGCGCCGCGGCAGGGCTTCCTGTCGGTGGACCTGAGTTTCTGAGCGGACCGGAGCACGGAGAATCCCTGCGTTTTTTCCGTGCTCCACGCCGGTTCGACGGAACCTGGACGCGCGTTGCACGCATGCTTCACGCGCATAGAAACCGTCGATCGTTTCGATCCGATCAATCAATTATTCATGGCTGCCGACGAGGCATAGGCTCGCGGCAGGCGGCTTCATTACCAAGGGGACACGTCAGGCCGCCTGCTACCCAACGCAAGGGAGGCCCCATGAAACGCGCAACCGTAAAGCACGGCCGGCGACTCGCGCTGGCGATCGCCGTGACCTTCGCTGTGGCCGGATCGGTGCAGAGCCAGCAAGCCGACTCTTCCCGCAAGCCGCCGCCGAGCAGCTACGCGCCGGTGATCGAACCGGATTTCGCCACCACCATGCAACGCATGTCGCAGGCGAAGGCCGGCGTCATGCAACGCCAGAAGAACCTGCTGCAGGAACGCTACGACCTCGCCGACAAGCCGGCCAAAGGCGTGACCATGTCGCGCGGCAAGCCGGTGCAGGAAGGCGTGCGGGTGAAACTCCGCTCCGGCACCAGCTGGCAGCAGCTTGCCGATATGTCGCCGGACGAGATCAAGAACAAGGATCTGTTTCCCTCCGGTTTCCTGCCCCTGCCGCATCCCAACCATCCCGAAGGCGGCATGGTGTTTCCGCATGTCGAGATCGAGCGGATCAAGCAGCAGGACAACCGCGACCTGACCCGCTTCGACCTGGACTTCGACCTGCCGGACCACATCCTGCCGGAGTTCCCGCAAGCGATCTTCCTCACCACGCGTCCGGACCTGGGCGATGTCTCCAAGGGCAAGCTGGTCACGCTGGACAACTACTACGAGCTGTTCAACGGCATTCTCAATCCGAAGCAGCTGGAAGGCCTGCGCCTGCTGGTCACGCCGTTTCCGCAGCAGCAGTTCAATGCCACCGGCGACCGCCGTTCCGCACGGCCCAGCCTGGGCGTGGCCTGTTTCGATTGCCATGCCAACGGCAGCACCAATGGCGCCACCCACCTGGTGGGTGACATCCGCCCGCAGGAATTCCGCCACCGCATCGAGACACCGTCGCTGCGCGGCGTGAACATCCAGCGGCTGTTCGGCTCGCAGCGCGCCTTGAAGACGGTGGAGGATTTCACCGAGTTCGAACAGCGCGCGGCCTACTTCGACGGCGATCCGGTGATCGCCACCAAGAAAGGCGTCAACATTCTGGATCGCGGCAGCCAGGTGCATTTCATGGCGGAGTTCCAGGAGATCCTGGATTTCCCGCCCGCGCCCAAGCTGGCCTGGGACGGCAAGCTCGATCCTGCAAAAGCGAGCGAGCAGGAGTTGCGCGGGCAGGCGGTGTTCTTCGGCAAGGGCCAGTGCAGCGGCTGCCATACGCCGCCCTACTACACCGATGGCAACATGCATAACCTGCAGGCGGAGCGTTTCTACAAGCCGCGCATGATCAACGGCATGATGGCCGGCGCGGACGGTCCGATCAAAACCTTCGCGCTGCGCGGCATCAGGGACACGCCGCCGTATCTGCACGATGGGCGGCTGCTGACGCTGGACGACACGGTGGAGTATTTCAACCTGGTGCTGGGCACGAAGTTGAACGAGCAGGAGAAGCAGGACCTGGTGGCGTTCATGCGGGTGCTGTAGGCATCAACGCTGGCGTAGGTTGGGGTGAGCCGAAGGCGACTGCGAAGGCAGGATGCCGTAGCGAACATCCGCGTAGCGGATGGCCCGAAGGGCGGGCTGCCGATGCAGCCCGTAACCCCAACATCGTTGCATCTGTGATGCGCAGCGACGTTGGGGTTGCCACCCCAACCTACGGCTTGGGCAATGCGTAGGCGACCAAGGCATCGCCCATCTTCGTCCCCAGCGAACCATGGCCGCCGGCCATGATCACTACGTACTGCCGCCCGGTCTGGTCGGAGACATAGCTCATCGGCGTCGCCTGCCCGCCCGCCGGCAGCCGCGCCTGCCACAGCTGGCGGCCGTCGCGCACGTCGTAGGCACGCAGATAGTCGTCGAGCGCGGCGCCCATGAAAGCCACGCCGCCGCCGGTGGTGATCATGCCGCCGAGGCTTGGCACGCCCAGCGGCAGCGGAATCGGTAGGGGCGCCTTGTCCACCACCGTGCCATTGCGGTGCATCCACACCTTGCGCATGTTGCGCAGATCCACCGCCGCCACATAACCCCACGGCGGCGCCTGGCAAGGAATGCCCAGCGGCGACAACAGCGGCTGCAGGTCGACCGCGAATGGCGTGCCCAGCATCGGCTGCAGGCCGTGCTCGACGCCGGTGGAACCCTTGGCGCTCTTGGCTTCTTCCTTCTCGCGCGTGATCAGCCGCGACACGAAGGCCATGTAGTTGGGATTGCCCACCAGCAGCTGCCGCGCGGGATCCACCGCCACGCCGCCCCAGTCGAACACGCCATAGTTGCCCGGATACACCAGCGAGCCCTGTTCCGACGGCGGCGTAAAGATACCGTCGTAGCGCAGGCGCTTGAACTTGATGCGGCACATCAGCTGGTCGTAGGGATTGGTGCCCCACATATCCGCTTCGCGCAGCGGACGCCCCGGCGTGAAGCTCAATTCGGAGAACGGTTGCGTCGGCGACGTGCGGTCGCCGGTGGCCGCGCCTTGTGGCACCGGCTGCTCCGGCGCCGGCACGATGGGCTTGCCGTCGCGCCGGTCCAGCACGTAGATATCGCCGCGCTTGGTCGACGCCACCAGCGCCGGCCGCTTGCCCTGCGGCGTGTCCAGATCGACCAGGCTGGGCTGGCCGCCGATATCCATGTCCCACAGATCGTGATGCACGGTCTGGTAGACCCAGCGCAGCTTGCCGGTGGCAATCTCCAGCGCCACGATCGCGCTGCTGAAACGCTCGCCTTCCGGGTAGCGGTCGCCGCCCCACATGTCCGGCGTCTGGTTGCCCATCGGGAGATAGACCAGGCCGAGCTTCTCGTCGACGCTGGACACGCTCCAGGCATTGGGCGAGTTGTGCTTGTAGTGCGCACCCGCCGGCAGCGGCTCGGTGCTGGCGGGATTGGCCGCATCCCAGTTCCACAGCAGCTTGCCGCTGGTGACGTCGTAGCCGCGGATTACGCCGGAGGGTTCGTCGGTCGATTCGTTGTCGGTGACGCTGGCCGACACGATCAGCACGTTGCGCGTGACCGTAGGCGGCGAGGTGGGATTGAGAAAGCCGCGCCGCGTCATCGCCATGCCCTGGTTCAAGCCGATCGCGCCGTGATCGCCGAAGTCGGTGCAGGGCTGGCCGTTGTCGGCATTGAGCGCGATCACGGTGGCGTCGGCGGTGGGCGCGAAAATGCGGCGCGGGCAGCTGTCGAAATGGATCGCTTCGGCCATCACCGCACCCTTAGGCGTCGGCGGTGGCGCCACCGGCGCCACGCCTTCGACGGCAGCCTGCGCGGCGTAGGCGCCGGAATCGTGATACGCCACACCGCGGCAGATCATGTGCTGATAGCCCTTGGCGTCGCGGTTGATCTTGGGGTCGTAGCGCCAGCGTTCCTTGCCGGTGTCGGGGTCCAGCGCAATCACGATGTCGTGCGGCGTGCACAGGTACAGCATGCCGTTGGCTTTCAGCGGGGTGACTTCATTGGCGATCTCGGTGGGATCGCCGGGGCCTTTGAGATCGCCGGTGTGGAAGGTCCACGCCACCTGCAGTTTCGCGACGTTTTCCGGCGTGATCTGCGCGGCCGGCGCATGGCGGTCGCCGTAGCCGGAGCGGCCATAGGCGGTCCAGTCGTTCGGCGGCGTGCCGGTGGCGTCGGCGGCCGCAGGTGCGCCCATGCTCTCGTCGGCCATGGCACCGGCGAGCGTGTGGTAGTCGGTGAAATACGCCACCGCACCGACGGCCACGCTTGCCGCCATCGCCACCCACAGCGGCAAGGTGCCGGTCGCCCAGCGCAAGGCCGCTTCCGGATCCGGTTCCAGGCGCCGCGACACCCACGGCAACAGCAACCAGATGCCGAGCACGAACCACACCGCGAGCCGCGGCACCAGCTGCCACCAGTCGAAGCGCACTTCGTAGATCGCCCACAGCAAGGTGGCGAGCAGCAGCAGCGCATGCAGCCCCAGCGCCAGGCCGCTCCCTCGCCACGCCAGCCAGCCGGTGGCGATCAGCACCGCGCCGGCCAGCACGTAGTACGGCGAACCGCCGAGCAGGAGCAGCCATGCGCCGCCGGCCAGCAGGGCCAGCCCAAGGAGTACGAACACTGCCGCGGTGATCCACAGCGCGGCGGCCGGCCGGGACTTCGTCTCCATTCGCTCTTCCCTTGTCGCGTATCGAACGGCGGGTCGTCGCCAGATGGTCAGCACCACATGGTTGACAAGCTGCCGTTGGGGTTTCGTGACGCCAAGCGCATGCTTGCCGGACGCCCGACTATGGCGCATGCCGATGAACGCACACCGAGCCGCGCCGGCCGACCGCGCATGGCGCCGGGAAAAGCGCCGCGTCCCGCCGCTTTTTCGCGCCGGGGCCGCTTCCTCTATACTTGCCGCCCGTTGCCCCCGTAGCTCAGTTGGATAGAGCGTCCCCCTCCTAAGGGGAAGGTCGTACGTTCGAATCGTATCGGGGGCACCACTTTTTGCCGGCGGCGGGCCGGCTTGTTACGAAGCGGCCTCGCCCGCCACCGGCTCCAGCGGCTTGCGCGCGATGCGCTGCTTGAGCGCCATCGCCGGCGCCTTCACCAGGATGGTCCACAGACTGCCGTTGATCACATCGGCGAAGGCGCCGTCGCGCAAAGTCACGCCGGGAAGATCGCCCGCGATGCGATAGGTGGTGGCGTTGGAGAGCAGATAGCGCCAGGTGGTCGGCGAGGAGAAATACTCCGACAGGCTCAGCGGCGTGAACACCGTGCCCAGCACGAAGGTCATCACCAGCGCGCAGACGATGCCTTGCCAGCCCGATGGCGCAGCGCACCATGGCCTGCCACCGAGTGCATCTCGGGTGCCTCCTCGCCGGCCTGCTAGAATTAGCCTTTTCCACCCATCCCAAACCCACCTCAGCGCGCCCCCAGGCGCCACGGTCCAGGAGCAAGCATGTCCCACGAAATCCTCAAGGCGCTCGGTATCGGCGCGGAGCATTCCGGCACCTATCTCGGCCAGGGCGAATGGTCCCGCACGGCGGATGCCGGCGCGCTGCAGCCGGTGAATCCGGCCACCGGCGAGGTGATCGGCACCGTGCACGCCTCCAGCGCCGCCGACTACGAAACCATCGTCAAGCGCGCCCAGGAAGCCTTCAAGACCTGGCGCACCACGCCGGCCCCGCGCCGCGGCGAAGCCGTGCGCCTGTGCGGCGAGGCGCTGCGCAAGCACAAGGACGCCCTCGGCTCGCTGGTCGCGCTGGAGATGGGCAAGATCAAGCCCGAAGGCGACGGCGAAGTGCAGGAGATGATCGACATCGCCGACTTCGCGGTGGGCCAGAGCCGCATGCTCTACGGCTACACCATGCATTCGGAGCGCCCCGGCCACCGCATGTACGAGCAGTACCACCCGCTGGGCCTGGTCGGCATCATCAGTGCGTTCAATTTCCCGGTGGCGGTGTGGGCGTGGAACGCCTTCCTCGCGGCGATCTGCGGCGACATCTGCATCTGGAAGCCGTCGCCGAAGACCCCGCTGTCGGCCATCGCCACCATGAAGATCTGCAACGAAGCGCTGAAGGCCGGCGGCTTCCCGGACATCTTCTTCCTGTTCAACGACGCCGGCACCGACCTCTCGCAGGGCTTCGTCGACGACAAGCGCATCCCGCTGATCAGCTTCACCGGCTCCACCAAGGTCGGCCGCATGGTCGGCGAGCGCGTGGCGCGCCGCATGGGCCGTTCGTTGCTGGAGCTGGGCGGCAACAACGCCATCATCCTGGACGCGAGCGCGGACCTTAAGCTGGCCATTCCGGCCATCGTGTTCGGCGCGGTCGGCACCGCCGGCCAGCGCTGCACCACCACGCGCCGCCTGTTCGTGCACGAGTCCATCGTCGGCGAAGTGACCGACAAGCTGGTCGCCGCCTACAAGCAGGTGGAAGGCAAGATCGGCGATCCGACCCTGGCCACCACCCTGATGGGCCCGCTCAACAGCCAGGACGCCGTGCAGGCGTATCTGGGCGCCGTGGAGAAGGCCAAGGCCAGCGGCGGCAAGGTGCTCACCGGCGGCGCCGCGCTGACGGAGCGCAAGGGTAACTTCGTGCTGCCGACCATCGTCACCGGCGTCAAGAACGGCGACGACGTGGTGCAGACGGAAACCTTCGCGCCGATCCTCTACATCATGCCGTTCAAGAGCCTCGACGAAGCGATCGAACTGCAGAACGACGTGCCGCAAGGCCTGTCGTCGGCGATCTTCACGCGCGACCTGAAGGCGGCGGAGCAGTATCTGTCGTCGGCCGGCTCGGACTGCGGCATCGCCAACGTCAATATCGGCACGTCCGGTGCGGAGATCGGCGGCGCCTTCGGCGGCGAGAAGGAGACCGGCGGCGGCCGCGAATCCGGTTCGGACGCGTGGAAGGTGTACATGCGCCGCCAGACCAATACCAGCAACTATTCGGATTCGCTGCCGCTGGCCCAGGGCATCAAGTTCGACCTGTAAGTGCGACGGCGCCCGGCCACGCGCCGGGCGCTCTTTACATAGATACCGGTGGCTCCCACTGAGGTCCCAAGGACTAGCGCCATGACCGATCTGCAAGCCACGGAACGATTCAGCAACCGCGTCGAGGACTACGTCCGCTACCGCCCCGACTACCCCAGGGCGATGCTGGACTGGCTGCAGCGCGAGCACGGCGTGACGCCGCAATGGCTGGTCGCCGACGTCGGCGCCGGCACCGGCATCTCCAGCAAGCTGTTTCTCGATGCCGACTACCGCGTGATCGCGGTGGAACCCAATGCGGCCATGCGCGCCGCGGCGGAGAAATGGCTGGGCCTGGACCAGCACTTCCGCGCCCTGGACGGCCGCGCCGACAAGACCGGCCTGGCCGCGCACAGCGTGGACCTGGTGTCGGTGGCGCAGGCCTTCCACTGGTTCGACGAAGACGCCACCCGCCACGAGTTCGCGCGCATCCTGCGCCCGCACGGGCTGGCGGCGATCTACTGGAACAGCCGCCGCCTGGTCGGCACGCCGTTCCTGGAAGGCTACGAGGCGCTGCTGCAGCGCTACGGCACCGACTACACCAGCGTGGCCGAACGCTACGCCGACGAGCCGCGCATGCGCGCCTGGTTCGGCGACGGCTACCGCGGCACCGGCAGTTTCGAGCATCGCCAGCAGCTGGATTTCGACAGCCTGCGCGGGCGCTTGATGTCGTCCTCGTATGCGCCGAAGGAAGACCATCCGCAGCACGCGCCGATGATGCAGGCGCTGCGTGAGCTGTTCGACGCCACCGCGCGCAACGGCCAGATCAGTTTCGATTACGACACCCGCGTCTACGTGGGCCACCCAGGCTAAGCACCGCACGCATGTATTCCTATCTTCGCCCCCTGCTGTTCGCGCTCGACGCGGAAACGGCGCACCGCGTCACGCTGTACGGCCTGGACGTGGCCCACCGCAGCAACTTCCTGCACGTGGTGGCCAGGCCGCCGCAGGCCTTGCCGGTCAGCGTGTTCGGCATCGACTTCCCCAACCCGGTCGGCCTCGCCGCCGGCCTGGACAAGAACGCCGACCATCTCGACGCACTCGGCGCGCTCGGCTTCGGCTTCGTCGAAGTAGGCACCACCACGCCGCGCCCGCAGCCGGGCAACGACAAGCCGCGCATGTTCCGCCTGCCGCGGCACGAGGCGGTGATCAACCGCCTGGGCTTCAACAATGCCGGCGTGGATGCGCTGGTGCGCAACGTGCAGCGCTCCGGCTACCGCGGCGTGCTGGGCATCAATATCGGCAAGAACAAGGACACGCCGAACGACAAGGCGGTCGACGACTACCTCTTCTGCCTGGAGCGCGTGTATGCGCACGCCAGCTACGTGACGGTGAACATCTCCTCGCCGAACACCCAGGGCCTGCGCGACCTGCAGGAAGAAGCCACGCTGCGGCGCTTTATCGAGACGCTGCGCGAGGCGCAGGAGCGCCTGGGCTCGCAGTCCGGCAAGCGCAAGCCGATGCTGCTGAAGATCGCGCCGGACCTGGCCGAAGCGGAACTGGACGGCATCGCCGACGTGCTGCTCGCCACCGGCATCGACGGCCTGATCTGCACCAACACCACCATCGAGCGCGGCCCCGTGGCCAGCTCGCCGCACGGCAACGAAACCGGCGGCCTGTCCGGGCGCCCGCTGTATGCGCGCTCCACCGAAGTGCTGCGCGGCATGCGCCGCCGCCTGGGCGAGCGCGTGCCTATCGTGGGCGTGGGCGGCATCCTCGACGGCGCCGATGCGGCCGGCAAGATCGCCGCGGGCGCGGCGCTGGTGCAGCTGTATTCCGGCATGGTGTATCGCGGTCCCGAGCTGATCGGCGAATGCGTGGATGAAATCCGCCGCCAGGGCGAGGACGACGATGCCGGCTGACCGCTACGCGCTGCCGCCGGAACGCACCGACATGGGCGGCTATGCACTGATCGAAAACGCCCCGCTGGGCCAGCGCAACACGCTGCGCGTCAACGCGCGCGCGCGCCTGCTGGCCGAGGTGACCGAGGCGGCGAAGCTGCCGGAGCTGCTGGACTTCCCCGCCGTGCGCAGCGGCCCGCTGCTGGTGCTGGGCGAAGGCAGCAACCTGCTGCTGGCCGGCGACGTCGAGGGCACCGTGGTGGCCATGGCCAACCGCGGCGTGCAGGTGGAACAGGAAGGCGAGCTCACCCGCATCGCGGTGGCCGCGGGCGAGCGCTGGGACGACTTCGTGCGCTGGACCCTGGGCCAGGGCTTTGCGGGCCTGGAGAATCTGATCCTGATCCCGGGCACGGTCGGCGCCGCGCCGATCCAGAACATCGGCGCCTACGGCACCGAAGTGGCCGAGTTCATCGAAAGCGTGGAAGCCTGGGATACGCGCGAACGCCGCGTGGCGGTGCTGAGCCGCGACGACTGCGCCTTCGCTTATCGCGACTCGCTGTTCAAGCGCGAACCCGGCCGCTACATCGTCACCGCGGTGCGCTTCGCCCTGCCCCGCGCGCGTGCGCTGCGCCTGGACTACGCCGGCATCCGCGAGGAACTGGCGCGCATGGGCGTGGAAAAACCCGCGCCGTTCCACGTCGCCGAGGCGGTGGTGCACCTGCGCACGCGCAAGCTGCCGGACCCGGCGGTGATCGGCAATGCCGGCAGCTTCTTCAAGAATCCCGTCGTCGATGCCGCGCTCGGCGAAACGCTCAAGCGCGACCATGCGGAACTGGCCGCCTGGCCGGCCGCGGACGGGCGCTGGAAGCTCTCCGCCGCCTGGCTGATCGAAGCGGCCGGCTTCAAGGGCCAGCGCGACGGCGACGCCGGCATCTCCAACCGCCATGCGCTGGTGCTGGTCAACCACGGCCAGGCCAGCGGCGCCCAGCTGTGGGCATTCGCGCAGAAGGTGATCGCCGGTGTGCACGCGAGGTTCGGTGTGACGTTAGAGCCCGAACCGGTGGTCGTCGGCAAGGGATAAACCATGAGGCTGGCAGGGAAGATCGCGCTGCATCTGTTGCTGATATTCGCGGTCCTGCTGATTCCGCCGCTGCTCTACGACCAGGTGTCCAGGCATATCCACGGCGAATCGCCCTGGCTCTATGTCGGCGGCCTGACGTATCCGCTGTACCTGGGCTGGTGGATGACTCGGATCGGCCATCCGCGTATCCGCGCCATCCTGCTGCACCTGCTCGCCTTTGCCACGCTGTTGTCGGCGCTGGTGCTGGTGCTCGATCCGCATACCGCCGGTTTCGCGCCGTTCCTGCCGGCCGTGGCGACCCTGCCCTGCATCGCGCTGGCCGTGCTGCGCGCCTGGCAGGGGCGCGGCGAGCAGGCGCGCACGCATGTGTATGCGCTGTTGCTGCTGATTCCGTTCGCGCTGTTCCTCACCGCGCTGATCGTGATCGGCATGTCGCTCACCGCCATGCACGGCATGCGCTGGTAAGCCGCCGGCTCAGGCCGCGCCGGCGGCCTTGCGCTTGGGGCCATCGAGGTTCGGCAGCAGCACGGTGATCACGCCCAGCAGCGGCAGGTAGGCGCACAGGCCGTAGACGAAGTCGATGCCCTGCGCGTCCGCCACCTTGCCCAGCACCGCGGCGCCGATGCCGCCCATGCCGAAGGCGAAGCCGAAGAACAGGCCGGAGATCATGCCCACGCGGCCGGGAATCAGTTCCTGCGCATAGACCAGGATGGCCGAGAACGCCGAGGACAGGATCAGGCCGATCACCACCGTGAGCACGCCGGTCCAGAACAGGCTGGCGTGCGGCAGCAGCAGGGTGAACGGCGCCACGCCCAGGATCGAGGCCCAGATCACCCACTTGCGCCCGATGCGGTCGCCCACCGGTCCGCCGATCAGCGAACCGGCCGCCACCGCGAACAGGAACACGAACAGATGCGTCTGCGCGTTCTGCACCGACACGCCGAACTTGTGGATCAGATAGAAGGTGTAATAGCTGGTGATGCTGGCGATATAGAAGTACTTGGAGAAGATCAGCAGCCCCAGGATTGCCACCGCGCCGGCCACGCGGCCGCGCGTCAGCGTCACCGTTGCATGGCGCGCCTTGGCCTTGCCGCGCACCGCGTGGTGGTCGCGGTACCACGCGCTCACCTGCAGCAGCACCACGATCGCCAGCAGCGCCGCCAGCGCGAACCAGGCCACGCTGCCGCGGCCGTGCGGCACGATGATCCACGCCGCCAGCAGCGGCCCCAGCGAGGCGCCGGTATTGCCGCCGACCTGGAACAGCGACTGCGCCAGGCCGTGGCGCCCGCCCGAGGCCATGCGCGCCACGCGCGAGGATTCCGGATGGAACACCGACGACCCCGTGCCTACCAGCGCCGCGGCCACCAGCAGCAGGCCGAAGTTCGGCGCGTTCGCCAGCAGCAGCAGTCCGCACAGGGTGAAGCCCATGCCCACCGGCAGCGAGAACGGCATCGGCTTGCGGTCGGTGATCATGCCCACCATCGGCTGCAGCAGGGAGGCGGTGACCTGGTAGGTCAGCGTGATCAGGCCGACCTGGGCGAAGCTCAGGTGGAAGCCTTCCTTGAGGATCGGATAGATCGCCAGGATCAACGACTGGATCATGTCGTTGAGCAGGTGGGCGAAGCTGATCGCGCCGATGATGCCGAATTCGGTCTTCGGCTCGGCCTTGGGAACGGCGGCCTGAGCGGCCGGCAGGGGAAGATCGTCGACGCGGGTCTGCATGGGAGCGGGCGGGTCTGTGGGGGACGGTGGGTGCGGCGGCTTGCCGCGCACAGGCCAGCACCTTAAATTGGGCCTTGCCGGCCCGCTCACGCCAGCGGGTCAATATCCGTCGAATTCGGGCCATCCCCATGCGCCAGACCCGCGTCAACCATTACGAGGACGTGCCGCGCGCCATCGTCGCCACCGGCAACGACTACCCCGCCCGCTTCGTGCTGCCCTCCCACGCGCACAAGCGCGCCCAGCTGCTGTACGCGGCCACCGGCGTGGTCAAGACCATCACGCCCGAAGGCAGCTGGATCGTGCCGCCGCGGCGCGCGCTGTGGATTCCGGCCGGCGTGATGCACGAAGTGCATATGGACGGCGAAGTGAGCACGCGCAGCGCTTATCTGCAGCCGGACGTGGCACGCCATCTGTGGCCGCACTGCCAGGTGATCGCCGTGTCGCCGCTGCTGCACGAGCTGCTCGAAGCCGCCGTCGACCTGCCCGTGGAATACGCGCTGGACAGCCGCGATGGCCGCCTGATGGCGCTGTTGCTGGACGAGATCGCCGCCATGCCCACCCTCGCCCTCAACACCCCGCTGCCGGCCGAGCCGCGCCTGCACAAACTCTGCCGCGCGATGCTGGATGCGCCAGCGCTGGATCTGGATATCGACGCGGTGGCGGCCAAGGTGGACATGAGCCGGCGGCATTTCACGCGCACGTTCCGGCAGCAGACGGGGATGAGTTATGCGGCGTGGCGGCAGCAGGCGTGCCTGCTGGCGGCGTTGACGCGGCTGGGGCGGGGGCAATCGATTACCGAGGTGGCGGTGGAACTGGGGTATGGGAGTGCGAGTGCGTTTACGGCGGCGTTCCGGCGGGTGCTGGGGGAACCGCCGAGTCGTTACATGGCGGGAGAACAGCGACCGCGCGCCAAAGGTGCCCCGACCTGAAACAGCACGGCGTAGGTTGGGGTGAGCGCAGCGAACCCCAACGCGGCGATGCGCATGAAGGTGACCATGTTGGGGTTCGCTGCGCTCACCCCCACCTACCCCGGCCGCGTCAGAGGCAACCGGCTCCCACCAGCGCACTACGCAGCGCATCCACCACCGGCGTCGCCGGCACCTCGCCGAGAAACCGCCGCAGCTTCGCATCCTCCAGCCGCGCTTCGTTCTTCCACAGATACCGCATCTTCCACAGCTCGCGCAGCGTCTCCACGAACGGCTGCGCCAACGCCACCATCCACCACGGGAAACGCGCCGCGCGCACGGTCGCATCGCCGGTCGCCGCACGCACCGCGTCGACCATCTGGTGGCCATCCAGCCAATAGCCGCCGAAGTGGAACGCAGCGAACGGTTCCAGTTCGTCTGCCCGATCGAGCAAGCGCGCCAGCGTTTCGGCTACGTCGGGCAGATACGCCCAGGCGTGGCCCAGCTCCGGCGGCCCCGGATACTTCACCGCGCGCACCTTGGTGCCGGCCTTGACCAACCCCTGCGAAAACCAGCTGTTGCCCGTATTGCGCGGGCCGATGAAATCGCCACAGCGCAGGATCAGCACCGGCGCGCCTTCCTTCGCCGCCTGCGCCAGCCGCTGCTCCATCGCCACGCGCAGTTCGCCCTTGCGGCTGACCGGATGCTGGGGCGCATCTTCGGTAAGCACCGGAAAGGCGTCGAGGCCATAGTTGTAGATGGTGCCCGGCAGCACGATGCGCGCGCCAACCGCCTTCGCCGCGGCGATGGTGTGGTTCAGCATCGGCAGCACCAGCTTCTCCCAGCCGCGATAGCCCGGCGGGTTCACCGCATGCACGATCACGTCGGCACCGGCCGCGGCGCGCAGCACGTCGGCCGCCACCATCGCGTCGCCCTGCACCCACTCGATGCCTTCCACGCTGCCGGGCCGGCGCGCCAGCGCACGCACGTGCCAGCCGTGGCGCAGCAGGGCCATGCAGGTTTCGCCACCCACGCCGCCGTTGGCGCCCACCACCAGTACCGTCTTCGTGCGCTTCATCGTGTCGTCCTCCGTTGGGATGGGCAAAGCTTGGCCTCGGGCGACCCATAAGAAAATCCACGAAGATCGAACATCTGCTATACAAATATGTATGGACAAGCCCGAACCCTCCTGGGACCTCTACCGCTCCTTCCTCGCCGTGATGCGCGAAGGCAGCCTGTCCGGCGCCGCGCGCGCCCTGGCCATGACCCAGCCCAGCCTGGGCCGGCATATCCGCGAACTGGAAGCGGCGCTGGACGCAGCCCTCTTCACCCGCTCGCCGCAGGGCCTGTTGCCCACCGAGCTGGCCCTGCGCCTGGTGCCGCATGCGGAAGCGATGGCCTCGGCGACGGCGGCGCTGCAGCGTGCGATCGGTGCGGGCGAAGATGCCGTGCGCGGCGTGGTGCGCGTCACCGCCAGCGAAGTGATCGGCACCGAAGTGCTGCCGTTGATGCTGGCCGAGTTCCGCCGCGAACACCCTGAGGTGACCATCGAGCTGGTGGTCACCGATCGCGCGCAGGACCTGCTGCGCAAGGATGCCGACCTGGCCATCCGCATGGCCCGCCCCACCCAGCAGGCGCTGATCGCGCGCCAGCTGGCGCGCATCGAGCTGGGCCTGTTCGCGCATCCGCGCTATCTGCGCCGGCACGGCACGCCGGCCACGCTGGACGAGCTGCGCGAACACAGCCTGATCGGCTTCGACCAGGAACCGCCGTACTTGCGCAGCATGCGCCCCAAGCACCTGCCCTGGACGCGCGAGCATTTCGCGCTGCGCACCGACCATCACCTCGCCGCGCTGGCGGCGATGCGTGCCGGCTACGGCATCGGCATCTGCCAGGTGCCCTTGGCCGCGCGCACGCCGAAGCTGGTGCGGGTGCTGGCGCAGGAACTGTCGATCCCGATGGAATGCTGGGTGGTGATGCACGAAGACCTGCGCCGCCAGGCCGCCGTGCGCAGCCTGTTCGACTATCTCGGCGAAGCCTTGAACGCTTACGCGCACGGCTGAGCGTCGTCACGCCGCCGTCAAATTTCCGCAGCAATATGACGGTTTGCGAAATGGCCTGGAATGACCGCCGGGCTCCTGGCATGCCTGCCGCGGCAACGGGGTAGGATGCCTGTTCCCACACCCCGTCCGCGGGGATCAGGAAGCACCCGATGTCCAGCAGCGAAAACCGCCCCAGCCTCACGGTTGAAGAAGCGCACGCCACCGCCACGCCCGCGGGCGACGCGCAAGGCGCGCCGCCGGACCTCAACGACAGCAGCCTGTACATCCACCGCGAGCTGTCCCAGCTGCAGTTCAACATCCGCGTGCTGGACCAGGCGCTGGACGAGCGCAAGCCGATCCTGGAGCGCCTGAAGTTCCTGCTGATCTTCTCCAGCAACATGGACGAGTTCTTCGAGATCCGCGTGGCGGGCCTGAAGAGCCAGATCGCCTTCGACCACGAGATCGTCGGCGCGGACGCCATCGCGCCGCGCCGCGCGCTGACCGAGATCAGCGAGATCGCGCACAAGCAGATCGAGCGGCAGTACACCATCCTCAACGAGAGCGTGCTGCCGGAACTGGCGCGCCACGGCATCCGCATCGTCCGCCGCAACGAGTGGTCGCACAAACAGAAGCTGTGGGTGCGCCGCTATTTCCGCCACGAGGTGGCGCCGCTGGTCACGCCGATCGGGCTGGACCCGACGCACCCGTTCCCGCTGCTGGTCAACAAGAGCCTCAACTTCATCGTGCAGCTGGAAGGCGTGGACGCCTTCGGCCGCGACTCCGGCCTGGCCGTGGTGCCCGCGCCACGCGTGCTGCCGCGCCTGATCCGGCTGCCGGACGAAGTGTGCGAGGGCGGCGAGAACTTCGTGCTGCTGTCCTCGATCATCCATGCGCATACCGAGGAGCTGTTCCCCGGCATGTCGGTGCGCGGCTGCTATCAGTTCCGCCTGACCCGCAATGCCGACCTCACGATCGATCCGGAAGACGTGGAAGATCTCGCCCGCGCGCTGCGCGGCGAGCTGTATTCGCGCCGCTTCGGCGACGCGGTGCGCCTGGAAGTGGCCGACAACTGCCCGAAGGAACTCACCGATTACCTGCTGAAGCAGTTCGGCCTTACCGCAGCGGAGATGTACGAGGTCAACGGCCCGGTCAACCTCACCCGCCTGATGGGCCTGGCCAACAAGTCGCATGCGCCGCAGCTGCTGTATCCGCCGTTCACGCCGGCCATCCCCAAGGCGCTGAAGAAAGAGGAAGACCTGTTCCAGGTGATCGGCAAGCAGGACGTGCTGCTGCTGCATCCGTTCGAATCCTTCGCGCCGGTGGTGGATCTTCTGCACCAGGCCGCGAAAGACCCGAACGTGCTGGCGATCAAGCAGACGCTGTACCGCAGCGGCGCCAATTCCGAGATCGTCGACGCGCTGGTGGACGCCGCGCGCGCGGGCAAGGAAGTGACCGTGGTGGTGGAGCTGCGCGCGCGCTTCGACGAGGAATCCAACCTCACCCTCGCCTCGCGCCTGCAGCAGGCCGGCGCGATGGTGATCTACGGCGTGGTGGGCGTGAAGACGCATGCCAAGCTGATGCTGATCCAGCGCCGCGAGGGTGACGAACTGGTGCGCTACGCGCACCTGGGCACCGGCAACTACCACACCGGCAATGCGCGCCTGTACACCGACTACAGCCTGCTCACTTCCGACCAGGCGCTGTGCGAGGACGTGCACAAGCTGTTCAGCCAGCTCACCGGCATGGGCAAGGTGCTGCGCATGAAGAAGCTGTTGCATGCACCGTTCACCCTGAAGAAAACGCTGCTGGAGCTGATCGCGCGCGAGACCGCGCATGCGCAGGCCGGCCGCGCCGCGCAGATCATCGCCAAGGTCAACGCGCTGACCGACCCGAAGGTGATCCGCGCGCTGTACAAGGCCAGCATGGCCGGAGTGAAGATCGAACTGATCGTGCGCGGCATGTGCTGCCTGCGCCCCGGCGTGCCGGGCGTGTCGCACAACATCCGCGTGCGCTCGATCGTGGATCGTTTCCTGGAACACAGCCGCGCCTACTGGTTTGCCAACAACGGCGACGAAGAACTGTTCCTGGCCAGCGCCGACCTGATGGAGCGCAACCTCGACCGCCGCGTCGAAACCGGCTTCCCGATCGAAAGCAAGAAGCTGCAGCAGCGCGTGAAGAAGGAATTGGAGCTGTACCTGGCCGACAACAGCAGCGCCTCGGTGCTGCAGGCGGACGGCCATTACCACCGTGTCGCGCCGTCCGGCCAGGCAGTGCGCAATGCGCAGGCGCAGTTGCTGGAGCGCATCTGCGGCGTCGGTGCCAATCCTGTCGAATAATTCCCGTCGAACAGGCCGCCACGTGCAGGCTTTGTGAAGAGCCAGGCGAGCGTGATGGGGTTCTGGTTTGACCCGATATCCCGGTGCTAGTCTCGATCGGCCGCATTGTCGCGGCTCAATCGCAAAGGGCATTCACATGGAACTTCAGGAACTCACCGTGCGTGAAGAAGGCGTGATTGCAGCTGATGTGTTCGGCGTACCGATGGACGCGCCGATGCAGAAACAGGCCCCCATGCAGAAGCGTGCGCCGAAGACGATCGATGGCCACGACATCGGCACCTTCGGCGGCCGCGGCGGCGGCGACGGCTAAGCCGCCACCGCACGTGACCATCCCCGCCCGCGGGTGATGGCGAAGCCGCCCCGGCATCCGGGGCGGCTTTTTCATGGGCCTGATTTCATGGGTCTGGTTTCGTGGGCCAAGCCTCTAAGGAAGGAACATGCTCAAGGCCACCATCGCACTCGCCGATCTCGCCTTCGATCCGCACTGGGACGGCGCCGCCATCGCCTTCGGCGACAGCCGCATCGCGCCACTGGCGCACCCTGCCCTGGAAACCCTGCTGGTACGCACCGACGAACAATGGTTCGTGGCGGTGCGCGAGCGCCGCACGGACAGCGGCGCTGCAGTACGTCGCATGGATGTCGACGCCGCGGAGTTCGAACAGCGCCATCGCGAATGCCTGCTGTGGCCGCTCGATTACGCGATGGTGGAAGCGGCGCAGGCCGGATGCCGGATCAAGGCACGCGCCGGCGTCTTCGGTTCGCTGCCGCTGTATGGCCGCGCCGCGGACGATCGCCTGGAGCTGTCCTGGGATGCCGGCGACCTGACCCGGATACCGACCGCGCTGGACTTCGAGATTGCCAGTCACCGCCTGACCCTGCACACGGTGTATTCGGCGCGCCAGCTGGTGGTGGGCATCGTGATGCTGACCGAACGCGCCTCGCTGCTGGTGGAACCGGGCAAGGCCGCTTATCACTACCCGCCGCCGGCACCGCAGACGCAGCCGGCCGCACCGCGCGAACACGAAGCATGGCTGGCGGATTTCGACGCGCAGCTGCGCGAGGCGGTAAAGGCGCGGCCCTTCATGGCGGAACGCTCGGCGCTGGAATTGAGCGGCGGCATGGACTCCGCCACGGTGGCCTGCGGACTCGCCGCGATCCATGCGCCGCGCACCGCGCTGGGCATCCTGCTCGATGGCGATACGCGCGAACCGCAGCTGCGCCGCCGCGGCGCCATTGTGGAGCGGCTGGGGCTGCACGACGAAACCGTGGAGATCGGCGCGCTGCCGCCGAGCCTCGATCTGCGCCCCGTGTCCGGACGTCCGCTCGGTTTCAACCAGGAGTACTACCTCGAAGCCTGCGCCGCGCTGTGGGACCGCGCCGCGGCGCTGGGCTGCGACCGGCTCTACACCGGCATCGGCGGCGACGAGCTGTTTCCCGACTACGTACATGAACTGTCCGGCCAGGACGACGCCTTCGACGCACAGCGCGAACGCGCGCATCGCACGGAAGCGGAAAAGCTGCTGACGCCCCGCGCGCGCGAAGCGGCGCGCGGCATGCATGCCTTCGGCGCGCCGGCCAGTCCGGTGCCTGCTACGTCGCTTGCCGCGCAGGCCTGCCGTGCGGCGGATATCGCGCGGCGCGGGTTGTGGCCGGTGAACCCGCTGAGCGATCCGCGGCTGGTGCGGTTCTGCCATGAATTGCCGGCCGGACAGCGGCGCGGGCGGGCCTTGATGCAGCGTTATCTGCAGGGGCGATTGGGCGAGGACACGTTTCCGGCCGGGTATCGGAAGGAAACGTTCGAGCAGGTGTTTCCGCAGCTGATCGCCGCGCATGCGCCGGCGGTGGCGGAGCAGTTGCGCGAATGTGCCTTGGCGGATCTGGGGCTGGTCGACCGGCGCGGCGTGATGGCGCTGCTCGATGCGGTGGCTGGCAGCCGTGCGCGTGCGCCGACGGCGGTGCTGGTGTCGTTTCTGTGGATGGAGCGGTTGGCGAGGCAGTTGGGTTGACGCGCAACGATCGGCGTAGGTTGGGGTGAGCCGCAGGCGAACCCCAACGCGGCGATGGGGCACATGTTGGGGTTCGCTTGCGCTCACCCCAACATGTGCCCCATCGCGCTTCAGCGAAAACGCTTTATCCATCCCACGTACTTGTCCACGAACCCCTGCAGGAACTTCTTCGTACCGTCGCTCGAAATACTCCCCTCGCCGTCGATCAACCCATCCTTGAATGCAACGAACACTTCCGGCTGCGCCAGCAGCGGCACGTCCACATAAGCCAGCACATTGCGCAGATGCTGCTGCGACAAGGCCGAGCCGGTCGCGCCGATCGAGGCGCCGATCACCGCACCGGGCTTGCCCGCGAAGGAATTCGTCCCCCATGGCCGCGAGGCGATATCGATCGCGTTCTTCAGCACGCCGGGAATCGAACGGTTGTATTCGGGCGTGACGAACAGCAGTGCATCCGCCGCTTCCACCGCCCGCTTCAGCTGCTGGCACGCCGCCGGATAGTCGCCGTCGAAGTCCTGGTTGTAGAGCGGCAGCCCGCCGATATCGATGTGCTCGAACGAAACATCCTTCGGCGCCAGCTTTTCCACCGCACGGGCGAGTTTGCGGTTGATCGAGTCCTGGCGAAGGCTGCCCACGAAGACGGCGACCTTGGTGCTCATGGCGAGTGCTCCTTCCGGGAAAGGGGACGCCCAAGCTTGCGGAGCCGCGGTCAAGGCAAAGTGACGCCTGGATGGCACGCCCCATGCTTTCTTTCCTAGGCCATTCGTCCGAATGGGTCAGCCGCCGCGACTCGGCCAGAATCCAAGGCCAGACCGCACGGCAGGGCCGGGCCAGGATGGCCGCGGACGCCAGGCGGGCCGGCAGGGGGGTGTGGTGGTGGCAGGCTGGATACCAGGAACGCACACGTGGCGGCGATGGTTCGTCCTCGCGCTGCTGCTGCTCGTGCCATGGCGCGCCATGCCGCAGACCGCGGCGCCGATGGAGGCCGCCTGGTGCGCGGCCCGTCCCGGCGATACGCCGGCCGGCGTGCTGGCCGCGTTCGACCGCGGCGAACTGCGCGCCTTCGACCCGTCCGCGATGACCCCGATCCTCAACCCCGGCGAAGCCGCCTGGGTGGTGCTGCGGCCGCTGCCGACGCCGCTGGCCGAGGAGCGCGCGCTCACCATCGAACCGCCACCGCTGACGCCGGTGACGCTGTACGCGCGCGGCGAACCCGCGCGCCGGCTGGCCCTGGACGATTTCGACGCGCCGCTGCACGGCCACGGCCGGCTGGCCTGGCGCATGCCGGCCGACACGGCCGCCACGGTGCCGATCCTGCTGCGCTTCGAGGCCAATGCCGCGGCCAGCGCGCCGGTGCGCTTCGGCTTGCAGCCCTGGGCCGACTACCTGCGCGACGACGCCGGCTGGCTGATGTTCGCCAGCGCCTGTTTCGCGGTGATGCTGGCGATGGCCGCGTTCGCGCTGTGCCTGGCGCTGATGCTGCGCGATGCCACCTTCGGCTGGTATGCCGGCTATGTGTGCTGCTACGCGGCGATCCAGGGCATCCAGACCGGCTACGTGTTCCATCCGATGGAATGGGCCTGGCTGGCCGGCACCGCGCAGGTGGCCGCGCCCACCGCGGCGCTGCTGTCGCTGGCCTTCGCCGCGGTGTTCGTGGCGCGCTTCTGCGATCTGCAGCGCTTCGCGCCGGCACTGCACGCCACCACGCTGGCGCTGGCGCTGGGTGCGCCGCCGCTGGTGCTGATGCGCAGCAGCCATCTCGATGCGCTGATCGCGCCGGCGCGTGCGCTGCACTACCCCATGCTGCTGATCGGCGCGGTGCTGCTGCTGTGCGCCGGCGTGGTCGCCGCGGTGCGCGGTTCGCGCAGCGCGCGCTATTTCCTGCTCGGCTTCACGCCGCTGCTGGCGATCACCGTGCTGGACAGCGCGCAGGCGAATGGCGCCCTGCCCGGCATGGACTGGCTGGACGATGCGGCCCTGGCCGCCGGCGCGGTGCAGGCCGTGGTGCTGGCACTGGGCCTGGCCGACCGCGCGCTGGCCATGCGCCACGACACCGACGTGGTGCGCGAACTGGCCGACGTCGATGCGCTGACCCGCGTACTCAACCGCCGCGCTTTAAGCGAAAGCCTGCAGGCGGCGATGTCCTGCCACAGCGAGCCGCTGGCCCTGCTGTTCCTGGACCTGGACTGCTTCAAGTCGCTCAACGACAGCCAGGGCCACCACGCCGGCGACTGCGCGCTGGCCGCCGTGGCCGCCGCGCTGCGCCACGAACTGCGCCCGCAGGATCTGCTCGGCCGCCACGGCGGCGAAGAATTCCTTGCCGTTCTGCGCGGCGTGGAACTGCCGCAGGCCATCCACGTGGCCACGCGGCTGTGCCGGCGCGTGCACCGGCTGGAAATTCCCGTGGACGGCCGCCAGCAGTTGCTGACGGTCAGCATCGGCATCGCCATGCGCCGCGCCGACGACACGGTAGAAACCCTGGTCGAGCGCGCCGACCACGCGATGTACCGCGCCAAGCTCGAAGGCCGCAACCGCGTGCGCGTGGACGAGAAGCTGATGGCCTGCCGCTCGCGCGAGCGGGCGGCGCTGCGTTCGACGGAGCAGTCGTAACGATCGCTCAGGCGTTCTGGTACAGCCACTGCTTGAGCTCGGCCTTGATCGCCTCGCCGGGCTGGCCCAGCCAGATCAGCTCGTCGTTGCTTTCGGAGGCTTCGAGCTGGTCGCTGCGGGCCCGCGCGAACACGCCCCACATTTGATGCGTCTTCTCGTCGTAGGCCAGCACCAGTCGCTCGGTCGCGCAATCGTGCGGCTTGCAGCCCTGTGCGATGAGCAAGGTCTTGCCGTCCACGCTCGTTTCCTCAGCGGGCGTGTTGGTGCCGCCATCGCGGGTCCATGCGGGCAGGCGCTTTGCGCCGGCCAGCGCCTTGAAAGCGGCGGCGTAGTCGGCGCGCTCCAGCAGGTCGGACAGATAGGGCACCGCGTCCGCCTCGGCCGGCGCCGGTGCCGCGGTGGACGATGCAGCCGCCGCGCTGCTGCCAGCCGCCGGCGCCTCGCGGCTCATGGGCGGAACAGCGCGGATGACCGTGGTATCCGCCACCGGGGTGGTGGCCGCCTGATCCGCCGGGGTCTCCTGCGAGCACGCAGCGATGGCGAGAATCGAAGCGCCAATGAATGCGAAAGCGGCCATTTTCATACGGATATTCCTTGCAGCAACGGGTACGGAAAGCGGCGGCACGCCGCAAAAAGCACCGCACCATAGCCGCGGCCGCCTGGCCGCGTCGGCAGGAAATTTCCAGTGGGAGTGCGCAGGCGCGTCACCGCACCGCGCCGGGGTCGGTTACTCGGGGTAGTACAGCTTTTTCTTCAGCTCGTCCTTGGTCTTGTCGTCCGGCTCGCCCAGCCAGCTCAGCTGGTCGTTGCTGCCGTCGCTGACATCGGCCGGCGCTTCGCCCTGGCGCCGCGCGAACACGCCCCACATCGCGTGGCTCTTCTCGTCGTACAGCAGCACGATGCGTTCGCTGGGACAGTCGTGCGGCTTGCAGCCGGCCGCGGCAAGCAAGCTCTTGCCATCGAGCGCGACTTTCTGCGCCGGCGTCGAGGTGCCGCCCTGCTGTGTCCAGTCGGGCAGGCCCTGTGCACCCTTCAGTGCGTGGAACGCGATGGCGAAATCGCTCTGCTGCAGCAGGTCGAACAGATAGGGACCATCGGCGGCCGGCGTGGCGGCTGAAGACGCAGTCGCTGCGCTGCTGTCGGGTGCGGGAGCCTGGTTGCTCGCCGACGCCGTGGCGGTGGTGGATATCGCCGGCGACGATGGCGTCGCCGGATTATCCGTGGTGTCGTCCTGCGAGCACGCGGCGACGGCGAGGACCGAGGCGATCACGAGCGCGTGAACGGCATGTTTCATGGCTGCCTCCCTTCGTTATTCGTTCGAAGGACTTCGACCATACGGCGCGAGGGCTGAATCGCCACCCTTGCGATCCCATGCCGTGAACCAGATCACGTGCATCGTGCTGTTGGGGTTCGCCTGCGGCTCACCCCAACCTACGCCATGCGTTCGGCAGCGGCCACGATCTCCGCTTCGCCCGGCAAGACCAGCAACGCGGCACCGGCCAGAGGCGTGTACGTGTCGGCACCCACCACGCGCTGCAGCGGCGTGGCGCCGCAACCTCCTTCGACGATGGCGGTGATGATGCCCTCGCCCACACCGGCGCTGCGGCGGCCTTCGTCGAGCACCAGGATGCGCTTCGCGTTGCGCGCCTGCTCCGCGATGAACGCATCGTTGAGCGGCGCCAGCCAGCGCAGGTCCACCACGCGCGTGCGCCAGCCGCTTTTCTTTTCGATCTCGCGCGCGGCGCGCAGCGCCATCGGCACGCCGTTGCCGAAGGTGAACACCACCAGGTCGTCGGCCTCCTGTTCGTACACGCGGCCCTCGCCCAGCGGCAGCGCCTCACCCGGTGCGGGATAGGCGTACTGCCACAGGCCGTCGCCGGCTTCGTACAAGTCCTTGGTCATGTACAGCGCGATCGGCTCCAGGAAGGCGCACACGCGCCCGTCCACCTTGGCCAGCGCCATCAGGGTGCGCAGCATCGCCGCCGCGTCGTCGCCGCGGCTGGGGCAGCCGACCACCAGGCCGGGGATGTCGCGCAGCGCGGCGATCGAGTTGTCGTTGTGGAAGTGGCCGCCGAAGCCCTTCTGATAGCCCAGCGAGGCCACGCGCATCACCAGCGGATTGCGGTACTGGTCGTTGGAGAAGAACTGCAGGCTGCAGGCTTCGCCGCGGATCTGGTCGCAGGCGTTGTGGAAATACGCCAGGTACTGGATTTCCGGCATGGGCAGCATGCCCATGTTGGCGTAGCCCTGGGCCAGGCCCAGGATCACCGTCTCGTCGAGCAGCGTGTTGAACACGCGGTTGCCCTTGAAGGTCTTGAACAGACCCTTGGTCACCGTGTATACGCCGCCCTTCAGCGCCACGTCCTCGCCGAACAGCAGCGACTCCGGATACTTCGCCATCACATCGTGCAGCGCCTGGCCGATCTGGATCGCCAGATGGCGCGGCGGCTGCTTCTCCGGCAGCTTCTCTTCGCCACCGAACACTTCGGCGCGGCGCGCGGCGTAGTCGGCGCGCTCCGCTTCCGCCTTCACCGCGGCCGGCGTGTACGGCGCCAGCGGCTTCATCACTTCGGCCAAGCTGCCCAGGCGCGGACGGCTATCGGCATCTTCGGCGGCGGCGAAGCATTGCTTGCGGGTGGCTTCGTACAGTTCCAGCAGCGACTCGCGCGTGTACAGGCCCGAAGCGAGCGCGATCTCGGCCGAGCGCAGCAACGGGTCGGTGGCTTCCAGCGCGAACAGTTCCTCCACGCTGCGCCACTCGATCTCGAAATCGGTGCCGGCGTGGCCCATCACGCGCGTGGTGCGCAGATGCAGGAAGGTCGGGCGGCGCGTGCGGCGGCAGTGCTCCACCGCAGCCTGCACCTGACCGTAGCCTTCGGCCAGATCCAGGCCGTCGGCGTAGAAATAATCCAGGTCCGCACGCCGGCTGAAATTGTTGGCGATCCAGCCGCTGGGCGTCTTCACCGAGATGCCGATGCCGTTGTCCTCGCACACGAACAGCACCGGCGCGGGCAGCTTCTGATAGGCCGCCCACCCTGCCGCGTTGAACGCGGTCTGCGCGGTGGCGTGATTGGACGAGGCGTCGCCGAAGGAGCAGATCGCGATGCTGTCTTCCGGCACCGGCAGCGTGTGGCCGATGCGGCGCGCCTGCTCGATCGCCACCGCGGTGCCGAAGGCTTTCGGCAGGTGCGAGGCGATGGTCGAGGTCTGCGGCAGCACCCACAGCGGCTTGCTGCCCCACACCTTGTGGCGGCCGCCGGAGGCGGGGTCTTCCATGCTGGCGGCGAAGGACAGCGCCGAATCCATCACCGGATCCATGCCCGGCAGCTTGCGGAAGCGCTCGGCCATGAAGCCGCCGGAGCGGTAATGCAGGAAGGCCGGATCGGTATGGCGGGTGAGGCGCGCCACCATCGCATTGCCTTCGTGGCCGCTGGAGCCGATGGTGTAGAACACCTTATTTTGCACACGCAGCACGCGGGCCATCAGGTCCAGATGGCGCGAGATCAGCTGCGAGCCGAGCAGGTCGCGGAAGCCTTGCGCATCCAGTGCGCTGCCGGGCAGCACCGGCTCGCCGCCGCGCGGCGCGGCATGCGCCTGGCCCTGCCAGAGCCGCACGAACTCGATGAAGTTCTGGTCGACGATCTCGGCGCGGTTGAAGCCTTTGTGGCGGGCACTCAGGGAGAACGGAAGCGCGGTCATGGCGTGTCGGGTTCGATAGGAAGGGGAGGAAGAAAAAGGTGGCGTCAGCTCGCGGTGCTCAGCAAAGCGCGCAACAGCGCGGCGCGATGCAGGTCTTTCGGGCGGGCGAAGCTTTCCAGGATGCGGATCTGTTCGGGGATGCTGGGCACGGGCACGTCCAGGCCGGTGACGCGCACCTGCACGGTCTCGTGCACCGCCACCGGCTGCCAGCCCTGCCCCGCGTTGAGTTCCAGCGCGCCCATCACTTCCACCGGCATGCCGGAAAAGCGGAAGCGCGCGAAGTGCGAGCGGAAGCGTTCGGCGCCGGCGGGTTCGTAGCTGGCTTCGAGGCGGTCGCGCCAGGCCTCGGTGAGGCGCGCGGCATCGGCGGCGCTGGTGAGCAGGTCCAGATCGGCCACGCTGACGTCGGCGCCGGCCAGGCGGGCAGCGGCGCTGCCGATGACCTGCCACGGATCGCGGCACAGCTGCCGCAGCTGCGGCACGGCGTCGAGGATGACCTGCTCCAGTGCGTCGCGCATGCGGCTCCTCAGGTGCGCCGGTGGCGGCGCCACTCCTCGCGGCTCTGGCCCCAGATATCGATGGCCACGTCCTGGAACGGCTCCGGCAGGCGGCCCGGGCCGCGCTTGCGCGAACCCAGGCGCAGGGCCAGCGCCTGCGAAGGCGTGTTGGCCGGGTCGATGCTGTGGATCACGTCGGTCCGGCCCAGATGCTCGAAGGCCCAGTCCATCGCCGCCGTGGCGCCCTCCGCCGCGTAGCCCTTGCCCCAGGCCGCGCGCGCCAGGCCCCAGCCCACTTCGGGGCCGGGCCAGCCTTCCGGCTGCCAAGGGCCGAGCCGGCCCAGCCACTGGCCGGTGGCCTTCTCGATCACCGAGAACATGCCGTAGCCCTGGATCGACCAGGCGCCGACCATGGTGAGAAAGCCGCGCCAGGCCACCGCGCGCGGCTGCTGCCCGCCGATAAAGCGGGCCGATTCCGCATCGGCCATGTTCGCGGCCCAGCCGTCGAAATCCTCAGCCTGCGGCGGACGCAGCAGCAGGCGCTCGGTTTCGATGCGCAGCCCGACCCAGGCGGTATCCGGCGCCCCCATCGGCGTCAGAACGCGTTGATGCCGGTGAGCTCGCGGCCCACCACCAGCTGGTGCACGGTTTCCGTGCCCTCGTAGGTGATCACCGACTCCAGGTTCAGCGCATGGCGGATCGCCACGTGCTCGGTGGTGATGCCGGCGCCGCCCAGGATGTCGCGGCATTCGCGCGCGATGTCGATGGCCATGCGGCAGTTGTTCCACTTGGCCAGCGAGACCTGGGTCGGCTGCATGTTGCCGGCGTCCTTCAGGCGGCCCAGCTGCAGCGACAGCAGCTGCGCCATGGTGATGCGGCGGGCCATCTCAGCCATCTTCAGCTGCACCGCCTGGTTCGAGGCCAGCGGGCGGCCGAACAGCACGCGCTCCTGGGTGTAGTCCAGCACTTCCTTCAGGCAGGCCTGGGCGGCGCCGATCGGGCCCCAGGTGATGCCGTAGCGGGCCTGGGTGAGGCAGCCCAGCGGACCCTTCAGGCCCTTCACGTTGGGCAGGCGGTTGGCTTCGGGCACGCGCACGTTGTCGAAGAACAGCGCCGAGGTGACCGAGGCGCGCAGGCTCATCTTCTTGTGCACTTCCTGGGCGGTGAAGCCCTTGGTGTCGGTCGGCACGATAAAGCCCTGGATGCCGTCCTCGGTCTGCGCCCACACGATGGCGATGTGCGCCAGGTTGCCGTTGGTGATCCACATCTTGGCGCCGTTGATGACCCAGTCGCCGCCATCCTTTTTGGCGTTGGTCTTCATATTGGCCGGGTCCGAGCCGCCGTGCGGTTCGGTGAGGCCGAAGCAGCCGATGATCTCGCCGGCAGCCATCTTGGGCAGGTAGTGCAGCTTCTGCTCTTCGGTGCCGTAGGCGTAGATGGGGTACATGCACAGCGAGCTCTGCACCGAGGCGAAGCTGCGCAGGCCCGAATCGCCGCGCTCCAGCTCCTGGCAGATCAGGCCGTAGCTGACCCCGTTCATGCCGGCGCAGCCGTATTTTTCCGGAAGGGTGGCGCCCAGCAGGCCCAGGCTGGCGATTTCCGGCACCAGTTCCTTGGGAAAGCGGCCCTGGTCGAACGCGTCGCCGATGATCGGCAGCACGCGCTCGTCCACGAAGCGGCCCACGGTGTCTTGCACCATGCGCTCCTCGTCGGTGAGCAGCGAGCGGACGTCGTACAGGTCGAGCGGGTTCAGGCGGGCGGACATGCGGATGTTCCGTGCGGTCGGTGGGAAGCTCCCGATTCTAGCGGGGCGCGTCGGTTGGGGTCATGACGAGGTGCAGCAGATGGCGCTTCCGCAAGCTGCCCCCTCTCCCCAGCGGGGAGAGGGTTGGGGTGAGGGGGACCTACGGAGCGGCGAGGCGGGGGCGGTAAGCGAGCGAGGCTTCGTCGAGCCTCTATCGCGAGCACCCGCCCCTCATCTGCCTGCCGGCATCTTCTCCCCGGCGGGGAGAAGAGTTCCACATTGGGCGGTGGCTTATGGGACCATGCTCTTTCTCCTTCCCTACCCCTCCCCCATGCTCAAAGGCGTCCTCCTGGGCTTCGCCTGCTACGCGGCCTACGCGATCAGCGATGCCTTCGTGAAATCCCTGCACGGCGGCCTGCCGGCCTACGAGGCGGTGTTCTTCGGCGCCGTGCTGATGCTCAGCGCCCTGCCCTTCATCCGGCGGCCGGAGGACCGCTGGATCGAGGTGTTCCAGGCCCGCAAGCCGTCGCTGTGGTGGATCCGGGCGATTTCCGGCGCCATCTGCAATATCGCCGCGGTGATCGCGTTCACCGCGCTGCCGATGGCCGAAGCCTTCGCGCTGATTTTTCTGTTGCCGATCTTCGTGACCCTGCTGTCGGTGCTGTTCCTGAAGGAGCACGTGGGCTGGCGCCGCTGGTCGGCGGTGGTGGCGGGTTTCCTGGGCGTGCTGGTGGTGCTGCGGCCGGGGTTCCGCGCGCTGGGCGTGGGGCATCTGGCGGCGATGATCTGCGGCCTGTCCGGCGCGGTCTCGGTGGTGGCACTGCGCATGGCCGGTGCGCACGAGAAGCGCATCAGCCTGTACGGCGCGGGCGTGATCGGCCCGCTGCTGGCGGGCGGCTTGCTGATGCTGCCGGACTTCGTCTGGCCCGACGCGCACCAGTGGATGCTGCTGGCCGGCTACGGCCTGCTCGCGGGCCTGGCCGGCGTGCTGCTGATGCTGGCGACCCAGCATGCGCCGGCCAACCGCGTGGCGCCGACGCAGTACAGCCAGATGCTGTGGGCGATCGGCTTCGGCTACTGGCTGTTCGGCGACCATCTGGACTGGCCGATGCTGATCGGCATCGGGCTGATCCTGGGGTCGGGGCTGTTCACGCTGGTGCGCGAGGAGCGCGTGACGCCGTGGTGGCGGCGGACCAAACTGGTCTAGGAAGCGCCGGCGGCACTTCTCCGCGGATTCACGCCATACCTGCCCGGCGACCGGGATTTCGCGGATGACTGATCGGAGCGACAGCTATTTTTGCTGCCGCGCCGGCTTTCGCCAGTCGGGACAATCCGGATCCCAGTCCCGGCGGCGAACCGAGGTGACCACGCAGGTCGGCTCGTACGTCCAACGCAACGTCGTCTCAGTGATCAAGTCCATCACGGACTCCAATGGCCCTCGGCCCGCCCGCCGCGGCTGCGTCGACAGCTGCCCCTGGTACAGCACCTCCAGTGGCTGGCCCAGCTGAAGTTCGAGGTCCGCGCGTTCCCGCAGACCGGAGGGCGCGGAGGAATCTGGACGCTCCATGGAAAGCTGGCTGCCGGTCCGCGAAACACAACCCGCCGTGCAAGCGAGCAGCGCGCACGCCATCCATTTCAGAACACCGCACAGTTTCATGCTTGAAGACCTCGGGCTCGTCGGCAAGGTCGCGGCAGACAGGCCTGAAGGGCAAATCCGCCCCGCATGCCGGTTTCTGAAGCGATTCAGAAGACGAGGCTACCGGCCATGCTTTCCGGAAGAACCTGGAATGATCTCAATCTCGACTGCGCTTCGAGGCAATGCAGCGAGCTCACCGTACGGGCTGGAGGCTCTCCAGCTTGTATCGCCTCGCACGTCCACGCTCAGCTGTTGCTGACCCCGTGCGGCACGTGCCCCGCCGCCACATACTTGCGCGCGGATTCGACGTTGGCCGGTGAATCGTCGAAGAAGATGTCGGCGCCGAAGGCTTCCAGGAACGGGCCCTTGTCGCGCCCGCCGAGGAACAGCGCCTCGTCGATGCGCACGCCCCAGCGGCGCAAGGTCAGGATCACGCGCTTGTGCGCCGGCGCCGATCGCGCCGTCACCAGCGCCGTGCGGATCGGCGAGGTCTCCGCCGGGAACGCCGCCTGCAGGCGATGCACGGCAGTGAGAAAGCCGCGGAACGGCCCGACCGACAGCGACTCCTCCGCCCGCTCGCGCTCGTTGCGATGGAACGCCTCCAGCCCCTCCTCGCGCGACACGCGCTCGCCCTCGTCGCCGAAGATCACCGCATCGCCATCGAAGGCGATGCGCAGCTGCTCGGTCGCGCGCTGCGGCGCCACCGACGGCAGGATGGTGGCGGCAGCCACGCCGGCGGCGAGCGCGCGGCCCACGTCTTCGGCATTGGCGGACAGGAACAGGTCGGTCTTGAACGGCGCGATGTAGTCGGACGTCGGCGCACCGCTGGTGAACGCCGCGCGGCTGATGTCCAGGCCGTAATGCTGGATCGCATTGAAAATGCGCAGCCCCGTATCGCCGGAATTGCGCGACAGCAGGATCACTTCCACCGGCGGCACGTTGCCGCCGAGCTTGTTCAGGCCCAGCAGCTTCTGCACCAGCGGAAAGGCCACGCCGGGCTTGAGGATCTCGTTCTCGTGGTCGATCTGGAACGCGCGGTAGGCATCGAGGCCGTCGCGCTCGAACAGCGCGTGGCTGTCGCCGAGATCGAACAGCGCGCGCGAGGAAATCGCCACCACCAGGCGGTTGTCGCTGGCGGCTTTCGGATCGTGGGCGTCGGGGTGCGGGGTGGTCATGGCGTGATTGTGCACGTGATCAGTCCGGTGCGAACTGCTCGTCGAGGATGCGCTGTTCCAGATTGTGCTCCGGATCGAACAGCAGGCGCACGCCCGGCCCCGCCGACTGCCGCACCGTCACCGCGCGCACGTCGCGCACTTCGTGGAAATCCGCGGTGGCGCTGACCGGCCGCTTGTTCGGATCGAGCACGCGCAGGCTGACCTGGGTGCGGTGCGGCAGGATCGCGCCGCGCCAGCGGCGCGGGCGAAACGGGCTGATCGGGGTGAGCGCCAGCACGTTGGCATCCAGCGGCAGGATCGGGCCGTGCGCGGAGAGGTTGTACGCGGTGGAACCGGCCGGGGTGGACACCAGGATGCCGTCGCACACCAGCGCATCGAGCTTCACCGTTTCGTTGAGCTTGATCTCCAGGTGCGCGGCCTGGTTGCTCTGGCGCAGCAGCGAGACTTCGTTGAACGCCAGCGCGTGATGCTTCTCGCCCTTGGCGCAGACGACGTCCATCTCCAGCGGATACAGCACCGCGGCATGCGCCCGCTCGATGCGCCCGGGCAGATCATCCACCCGATGCTTGTTCATCAGGAAGCCGACGCGGCCGAGCTTCATGCCGTAGACCGGAATGTCCAGCGGCAGATGCGCATGCAAGGTGCGCAGCATGAAGCCATCGCCCCCCAAGGCCACGATCGCCTGCGCCTGCTCCGGCGGCACCTCGCCGTAACGCTCCACCAGTTTGCGCCGCGCCTGCTGGGCGACCGAGGTTTCGCTGGCGACGAAGGCGTAGGCCATGGGGGCGTGGGCGGCGGCGGATGGGCGGCCAGTTGAGCGTAGATGGGCGATGGGTGCAAGGGCTGGCGTGCCTTGCCTCCGGGTACTCCTGGTTTTTTCCGGTTCAACACCGGTCTTTCGATTTCTACGATGCCCGTCCCTCATCGCACCCGGCGTGCGTGCGCGAGGTTCCTTCGATGCCCAGCTACCGGCAGGTGTGCGGTAGGCCTCGGTGTGTGCACGCACATTGCAATCAAGTGGAGATGCTTTAAGTGAATACGATTTACAAGGTCGTAAGGAATGCCTCGACCGGCAAGTGGGTGGTGGCGTCGGAGTTGGCCAAGGGGCGCACGAAGAAGGCTTCGAAAGCCATCGCTGCGATGGCGATCACCATCCTCGGATTCAGTGCGAATCTCGCCTTGGCCGAAACAGATGGCACAACGGAGCATGCAGCAACATCCTGTACTACAACCGACGGCAAGCCCGGGACCATCAACCCACAGAATGCATGTGCGGCCCGCAATAGCCCAAATTCAGCTGCACTTGCACCACGGACCATTGCGTCACGCGCGACGCTCGACGATGGATTCATTAAAGTCATTGGCAATACAAGTTCAAGCTCAACCACCCCCGCCACTGCAAACGGTTCTGGAGCGATTGCCATAGGTGACGGTGCTCAGTCAGGCGCGTCGAGCGGAACCGTCGACACGGTAGCCATCGGCATTTCATCCAAGGCTATAGGACGCACCTCTGTCGCTCTCGGCAGGGCGGCCTCGTCAAGCGGAATCCAGTCTACGGCCATAGGCAACGAAGCATCGTCGGCTGCCACCAACTCTCTCGCCTTCGGCGCAAGTTCATTAGTTGACTCGACCTCCACGGGTGCCGTCGCGCTCGGCGCCGGAGCCTCCGTAGCCGCGAACGCAGCTAACTCGGTTGCACTCGGCAACAATTCGACGGTCAGCGCCGCCAATACCGTGTCGGTAGGCAACTCCACCACCAAGCGCACAATTGTCAATATGGGCAACGGCGTGAGCGCTAACGACGCCGTCAACGTCAGCCAGCTTTCGCCGGTGATCACCGCCCTCGGCGGCGGCGCCAAGATCGACGCCACCACCGGCGCCGTTACCGGCCCGACCTACACCCTGACCAACGGTGGCGCGCAGACTACGGTAGGTGGTGCGCTGACCAGCCTGGATACGGCGATCACCAACGCCAACAAGTATTACAAGGTCAACACTTACAGCACGGCCGCCAATGCCGTCGCTAACGGCACCGGCGCCATCGCGATCGGTGGCGGTGCGGTGGCAGGTAAGGACACGACCACTACGGACTCGGTGGCGATCGGCCTTTATGCCAAGGCGGAGGGCTCGCAAGCCATCGCTCTGGGTCGCAGCTCGATCGCGAGCGCCACGCATGCCGTGGCCCTGTCCGACAGCGCCAAGGCGCAGAGCGAAAATTCGCTCGCCGTGGGCTATAACGCTACGGTCGACAGCACCGCCAGCGGTGGCATGGCCGTCGGCGCCGGCGCATCGGTGGGCACGAGTGCCACCAACTCCATCGCGCTCGGTTACGGCTCGACCGTTACCGAGGCCAACACCGTCTCCATCGGCAGCAGCACCCTTGCGCGCAAGCTCACCGGCCTAGCCGACGGCACCCTGTCCAGCACCAGCAAGGACGCCGTCACCGGCGCCCAGCTCTACGCCACCAACCAGAACGTCACCACCAACGCCACCAACATCACCGCCCTGCAGGGCCAGATCAACAACGGCTCGGTCGGCCTGGTGCAGCAGGATGCCACCACCAAGAAGATCACCGTGGCCGCGGGTGCCGAGGGCGACACCGTCGACTTCTCCGGCAAGAAGGACGGCAAGACGACTTCGCGCAAGCTCACCGGCCTCAGCGACGGCACGCTGTCCAGCACCAGCACCGACGCGGTGACCGGCGCGCAGCTGTATGCCACCAACGAAAAGGTGACCGCCAACACCAAGGACATCACCACCAACGCCGGCAACATCAGCTCGCTGCAGACGCAGATCAATGAAGGCACGATCGGCCTGGTCAAGCAGGACGCCACCAGCAACGCCATTACCGTGGGCGGCGCCAGCGGCGGCACCAGCATCAGCTTCGCCGGCACCAGTGGCGGTCGTGTGCTGAGCGGCCTGGCCAACGGCACCGCCGACGACAATGCGGTGACCATCGCCCAGCTCAAGGCCGTGGGCCTGGTCGACCCCGATGGCAAGACGCTGGCGGCGCTGGTGTACACCGACCTGACCATGTCCACCGCCATGCTCGGCGGCACCAAGGGTACGGTGATCCGCAACCTGGCCAACGGCTCGATCGCACACGGCAGCATGGAAGCCGTCAACGGCGGCCAGCTGTTCGACATGCAGCAGGACATCACCAACCAGATGAACGCGCTCAACGGCCAGGTCGGCGCGCTGAGCAACCAGGTCAATCAGATTCAGCAGGGCCTCGACGACGGTTCGCTGGGCGGTTCCGGCGGCGGCGGCGCCGGCACCGGCACCGGCAGCGCCACCCTGGGCGATGGCGCCAATGCTTCCGGCACCAACAGCACCGCGGTCGGCACGGGCTCCAATGCTTCCGGCAGCGGCAGCACGGCCACCGGCGCGGGTTCCAATGCGTCGGGCGACAACAGCACGGCCACCGGCACCAACGCCGTCGCCTCCGGCACCGGCAGCACGGCCAACGGCAACGGCGCGCAGGCCTTGGGCAACAACAGCAGCGCCAGCGGCGCCAACGCCATCGCTTCGGGCGAAGGCTCGACCGCCAACGGCGCCAACGCCACGGCCGCCGGCACCAACAGCACCGCGCTGGGCGCCAACAGCAACGCCACGTCGAACAACTCGGTCGCGCTGGGCGCCAACTCCACCGCCGACCGCGACAACACCGTGTCGGTCGGTTCGGCCGGCAACGAGCGCCAGATCACCAACGTGGCAGCCGGCACGCAGCGCACCGATGCCGCCAACTGGGGCCAGGTGCAGGATGCCGTGCAAGGCGTGCAGGACTGGGCGAACCGCAAGTTCGAACAGGTCGACAGCCGCATCAACCGGATGGGTGCGATGAGCGCCGCCTATTCGCAGATGGCGTTCAGTGCGACCGGCGTGAACACGCCCAACCGCTTCGGCGTGGGCGTCGGCATGCAGGGTGGCAAGTCCGCGGTGGCGATGGGTGTCTCGCACCAGTTCTCGCCGAACATCAATGTCTCGTTCGGCGGCTCGTCTTCCGGCAAGGAGACCTCGGTGGGCGCGGGCATGGCCATCGGCTGGTAAGCAGCAGCAAGCGATGGGGAATCGCCTTGGCCGGCATCGAAAGATGCCGGCCTTTTTTGCGCCAGGCTTTCGGCGGCTATCCGTTTGGCTGCATTCCGGTATGCGCGCGAACGGTTCCGCAAACGGCGCGAACTTCGTCACCGCCATCAACCGGCTTACTGGCGACCATGGCCACGCTGCTGCCGACTGGGCAGGGGACATGCCACTCGTGGGGGCAAGGCACGAGGTAGCGAACATGGCCAGCGGCAGCAGCGCTTATCGCGAATAACGCATCGCCGCGGCATTTCATGCCATGGCGGCGATGCGCTGCGCGCTCTTCCAAGCACGGTCCACCTACTCGCAAGCACGCCCATGAGCCATAGACACCCGACCCATCTCAACCAGCACAGCACGACCTGCGTGCATGCCATACCGCACGCCAACCGCGTCGCTGCCAGGCGCCGAAACAAAGGCAGCGAACTGCTCGCCTTCGGCTTTTGCGCGCTGGCTTTATGCGTTGCGCCGCAGGCCGCGGCCAACGTGCTCGAAATCTGCAACGGCAAGACGGCCACCATCATCAACGCCGGCTCCACCGCGAAAATCGGCACCTGCAACGCGCAAGGAAAGAACGACACGACCTTCCTGCTCGCCAGCAATGGCGATGGCGCGGCCGTGCACGGCCATGACAACGGCACGCTGACCCTGCGCGGCAACAACGGCATCCAGATTCACGGCCAGACGTCGCTCAACGGCAACCGGCTCACCAGCCTCGCCGCCGGCATCGCCGATGCCGATGCGGTGAACGTCGGCCAGCTGCGGCCGTTGCAGAACTCGCTGCAGCAAGCGAACGACACGCTTGGCGCCCTGGAGAAGAGCGTCGGCACGGCCAACAGCAGCATCGCCAGCCTCAGCACGGGCCTCGACGGCGCGAACAAGCATATCGCCGGCCTCAAGAGCGGCCTCGATACCAGCAACGGCAATCTCGCGAAACTCAGCGGCAACCTCGACACCGCCAGCAGCCATCTGGCCAGGCTCAAGAGCGGCCTGGACAGCGCCAGCAGCAGCATCAGCCGAATCGACAACGACCTCAGCGCGAGCAAAGCCAGCATCACGCATCTGCTCGGCGCGCTCGGCGGCGGCGCCACGGTCGACGCGGCCGGCAACGTGGTGCAGCCGACCTACACGATCCAGGGCCGCGACCGCACCGGCGTGGATGGCGCATTGAACGCACTCGACGCCGGCCTGGATACGGCTAACGCGCAGATCGCCAGGCTCGACAGCGGCCTGGGCAACGGTTCCGCCGGACTGCTGCGGCAGGCCGCGCCAGGCGGGGACATCACGCTCGCCAAGGATCTCGATGGCAAACGCCTGAATATCGCCGGCAGCTTCGACGAACCGATCGCGGGCGGCGGTACCGCGAAGAAGATCAAGGACCGCCGCCTTACCGGCCTCGCCGCCGGCAGCGCCGACAACGACGCGGTGAACCTCGGGCAGCTCAAGGACAGCGGCCTGTTCGATCGCGATGGCACCGCGCGCCACGCCGTGATCTACGACGGTGCGGACAAGGCGATGGTGAGCTTCGGCGGCAGCGGCGGCACCGTGCTGGCCAATGTCGCCCCCGGCCTGATCGCCGCCGGCAGCACACAGGCGGTCAATGGCGGACAGCTCCACACGCTGCGGGAAGACCTGCAAGGCCAGCTGCATGGACTGGATGGACGCGTCGGCCAGCTGGAAACATCCGGTGCCGGCCATCACGACGACATGTCCCGCACTGCCAACGACACCGCAACAACCGCTCAGGCCAAGAGCCAGAACGACAACGCCAACCATCGCGCCGAAACAGGCACCGCCAGCCACACCGTAGCGGACCGCGGGCACACGGCATCGGCAAACCCGGCAACGCAACCCCGACAGATCGCCCACGTCGCCCCCGGCACCGCACGCACCGATGCCGCCAACTGGGGACAGGTGCAGGACGCCATCGGCGACGTGCGGCACTGGACCCGCCGCCGCTTCGCGCAGATGGACCGCCGTATCGCCGGCATGGGCGCGATGGGGGCGTCGATGGCGCAGATGGCGTTCAGTGCGCAGGGCCTGGCGAAGACGAACCGCGTGGCGGTGGGCGTGGGCAGGCAAGGCAGCCGGTCGGCCGTGGCGCTGGGCTATTCGCATCAGCTGCACGCGAACCTCAACCTGTCGCTGGGTGGAGCGGCAAGTGGCGATGACGCGTCGATGGGCGCGGGGCTCGCATTGGGCTGGTAAGCACCTGCCACAAAAAAGCCGGCATCCAAAGATGCCGGCTTTTTTCTTCTTCCAGACTCCGCGTCACCGCGGAAGCCTTCGCAGCTACTACGCCTTACGCACTCACCGGCACCGCGGCCAGCTGCGCCAGGCGGCGCACCGCAACCGAGGCGATCGGGTAGTCCGCGTTCTGCGTGAGGATCTCCGCCAGCATATTGCGCGTGTACTTCAGCGTCGCATCGTCGCGCTGCAGCCATGCCTGCACCGGCGAGACGTCCTTGTTGCCACCGGCCAGCGCCAGCACCTGCAAGGCCAGCGCGCGATGCTGGTGGTTGAGCTCATCCAGCAGCGAACCGCGGGCCTGGGCATGCCAGTGGCCTTCCACCGGCAGCGCCTCGATCTGGCTGCGCAGCCATTCCAGATCCAGCGCCTCGCCCAGCTCGTAGAACACGCCGGCCACCTTGTCCACCGGCTGGCCGCTCTGCTGTGCCACTTCGACCATGTCGAGCATGGCGCGCAGCTCGGGGATGCGGGCCATGCGCACCGACAAGCCGGTGGGGAAACCTAAGCCTTCCCATTTCTCCTGGCTGGTGCCGAAGTCGGCCTTGCCGGTGGGCGTCAGTGCATCGGGCACCGCTTCGTACAACGCGGCGACGCCGGCCTGGTAGCGGTCGACGTTCGCGGCGATTTCCAGCGTGCCGCCCGGACGGCTCAGCAGCCAGCGCGTGAGATGGCGCAGCAGCGACCAGATCTGCATGATCGCATCGAGCTGGGTCTCCTCTGCCACCTTGCTGTCCAGCGCCTCGATCTCCGCCCACAGGTCGCGTGCGCCGAGAATCTCGCGGGCCGCCGTATAGGCCTTGGCGATCGCCGCCGGGCCGTGGCCGGTGTCTTCCTGCATGCGCATCATGAAGGTGGCGCCCATGCGGTTGATCGTCGAGTTGGTCACCGCGGTGGCGATGATCTCGCGCTTCAGGCGATGGCGCTGCATGTGCTCGGCGTACTTCTCGTGCAGCGGCTCGGGGAAGTAGCGCACCAGCTCCTTGGAGAGATACGGGTCTTCCGGCACGTCCGAGTCGAGCAGCTGCTGGAACAGCTTGATCTTGTCGTACGACAGCAGCACCGACAGCTCCGGACGCGTCATGCCCTGGCCGCGCGTCTTGCGCTCGGTCAGCTCCGCCTCGCTGGGCAGGTTCTCGACCTGGCGGTCGAGCAGGCCTTCGCCTTCCAGGATGCGGATGAAGTGGGCCATCGAACCCAGGCGGCGCACCGACTGGCGCTCCATCAGGGTGATCGCCTGGTTCTGGCGATAGTTGTCCCACAGCACCAGCTGGCCGACCTCGTCGGTCATCGCGGCCAGCTGCTGGTTGCGCGCGGCGGTGTCCAGCTCGCCGCGCTGCACGGCGTCGTCGAGCAGGATCTTGATGTTCACCTCGTGGTCGGAGGTGTCCACGCCGGCCGAGTTGTCGATGAAGTCGGTGTTGAGCAGCACGCCGTGCTGGGCGGCTTCGATGCGGCCCTTCTGGGTGAAGCCCAGGTTGCCGCCCTCGCCCACCACCTTGCAGCGCAGCTCGCCGCCATTGACGCGCAGCGCGTTGTTGGCGCGGTCACCGGCGTCGGCATGGCTCTCGCTGCTGGCCTTGACGTAGGTGCCGATGCCGCCGTTCCACAGCAGGTCCACCGGTGCCTTCAGGATGGCGTTGAGCAGCTCGTTCGGCGCCATCTGCGTGACGTCGCCCTTGATGCCCAGCGCGGCGCGCACTTCCGGCGACACCGGCACGGCCTTGAGCGTGCGCGGATAGATGCCGCCGCCGGCGGAGATCAGCGACTTGTCGTAGTCCTCCCAGCTCGAACGCGGCAGCTTGAACATGCGCTCGCGCTCGACGAAGGAACGCTCCGCGTCCGGGTTCGGGTCCAGGAAGATATGGCGATGGTCGAACGCGGCCAGCAGGCGGATATGGCGCGACAGCAGCATGCCGTTGCCGAATACGTCGCCGGACATGTCGCCGATGCCCACGCAGCTGAAGTCCTGCGTCTGGCTGTCGCGGCCCAGCGCGCGGAAGTGGCGCTTGACCGATTCCCAGGCGCCCTTGGCGGTGATGCCCATGCCCTTGTGGTCGTAGCCGTTGGAGCCGCCGGAAGCGAACGCGTCGCCCAGCCAGAAGCCGTGCTCCAGCGAGATGGCGTTGGCGATGTCGGAGAACGTCGCCGTGCCCTTGTCGGCCGCCACCACCAGGTACGGGTCGTCCGCGTCGTGGCGCACCACGTCGTGCGGCGGTACCACCTTGCCTTCGACCAGGTTGTCGGTGATGTCGAGCAGGCCGCTGATGAACATGCGGTAGCAGGCGATGCCCTCGGCCAGCTGCGCGTCGCGGTCGCCGCCGACCGGCGGACGCTTGACCACGAAGCCGCCCTTCGAGCCCACCGGCACGATCACGGTGTTCTTCACCATCTGCGCTTTGACCAGGCCCAGCACCTCGGTGCGGAAATCCTCGCGGCGGTCGGACCAGCGCAGGCCGCCGCGCGCCACCGCGCCGAAGCGCAGGTGGATGCCTTCCACGCGCGGCGCCGACACGAAGATCTCGCGGTACGGCACCGGCTTGGGCAGGTCGGGCACGCGGTGCGAATCGAACTTGAAGCTGATGTAGCCGCGGTGCGCGCCTTCCCACTGCTGGAAGAAGCTGGTGCGCAGGGTGCCGCGGATCAGCGCCATGAAGCTGCGCAGGATGCGGTCGTCGTCCAGGCTGGAGACATTCTCCAGCAGCACGCCGATGGTTTCCTCGATCACCTTGATCTGCTCGGCGCGCGGCTGTGCCAGCGCCCCGACCAGGCCGTCGATCAGGGCCGGATGCGCGTGGCGCACGCTTTCCGGGATCAGCGCCTGCATCTCGCCGGCCAGGGCGGCCTGCGCGTTCTTCAGCTCCACCGCTTCCAGCGCCTCGCGGCGCGGGTCGAACTTGGCCAGGAACAGCTCCACCAGCAGGCCGGCGATGGCCGGATAGCGGTTGAAGGCGTCCTCCATGTAGTTCTGCGAGAACGCCACGCCGGTCTGCAGCAGGTACTTGCAGTAGCCGCGCAGCATGGCGACCTGGCGCCAGCTCAGCTTGGCGCCGAGCACCAGGCGGTTGAAGCCGTCGTTCTCGGCGTTGACACGCCAGATGTGCTCGAAGGCGTCCTCGAACAGGCTGCCGACCTGCTCCACCGAGAACGTGAGGTTGCCCACCGGCTGCACCTCGAAGTCCTGGATGAACAGCGGCGTGCCGCCGGTCTTCACGTCGTACACGTGCTCGGTGAGCACGCGCAGGCCGAGGTTCTCCAGCTGCGGCAGCACTTCGGACAGCGCGATGTCGGCGCCGCTGCGGTAGACCTTGAAGCGCAGTTCTTCCGGACGCTGTTCCGGGTGATAGAACGACATGCGCACCGCATCATCGCCCTTCAGCAGGGCCAGCTGGCGCACGTCCTCGGCGGCGGCGGCGGGCAGCACGTCTTCCACGTAGCCGGCCGGCAGGGCCTTGCCGTAGCGGTTGGCCAGCACCACGCCGTCGTGGTCGCCCATCAGCTTGACCAGGGCGTCGCGCAGGTCGTCGTGCCAGTTGCGCACGATCGCGGCCACGTTCTGCTCCAGCGCCGCGGCGTCGTAGTTCACGTGGTCGCCGATCTTCGGGCGCACCACGATGTGCAGGCGGGCCAGCGCGGCCTCACCCATCAGCACGGAGGAATCGCTCTGCTCGCCGTGCAGCGCGTCGCGCAGCATGTTCTCGATGCGCTCGCGCACCGACGTGTTGAAGCGCTCGCGCGGCACGAACACCAGGCAGGTGAAGAAGCGGCCGTAGCGGTCGCGGCGCACGAACAGGCGCGTGCGGGCGCGCTGGCGCAGTTCCAGGATGCCGATGGCGGTGGCGTAGAGCTCGTCCTCGTTGCTCTGGAACAGCTCGTCGCGCGGCAGCGTTTCCAGGATGTGGCGCAGCGACTTGCCCGAATACGAATCGCGCTTCAGGCCCGAACGGGCCATCACCGCCTCGACGCGCTGGCGCACCAGCGGCACGTCCTGCGGACGCGCCATGTAGGCATTGGAGGAGAACAGGCCGAGGAAGCGCTGTTCGGCCACCGGCTTGCCGCTGGCGTCGAAGCGCAGCACGCCGACGTAATCCATGTGGCCCTGGCGGTGCACGTGCGAGCGCGCATTGGTCTTGGTCAGGATGATCGCGTCGGTCGAGCCGGACTGCGGCAGCTCGCTGGCCACCATGCTGCGCAGCGAACGCGGTGCCACCGAGCGCTCCTGCTTGTGCAGGATGCCGAGGCCGGAGCCTTCCACCGAGCACAGCACTTCGTCGCCGGCGTTCTGGGTGACCTGGTACTCGCGGTAGCCCAGGAAGGTGAAGTTGTCGTCGGCCAGCCAGCGCATGAACTCGACCGCTTCTTCCACCGAATCGCGGTTCAGCGGCAGCTGGCGATTCGGCAGGTCGGCGGCGATGGCCAGGGCCTGGTCGCGCATGCGGCTCCAGTCGGCGACCGAGGCGCGCACGTCTTCCAGCGAGCTCTCGATCTGCGCCTTGAGCTGGGCCATCTCGGCCTCGTCGGCGAGGCGGTCGATCTCGAAGTGCATCACCGACTCGGGCGCGCCGTCGTCGGCGCCCAGGCGCTGCAGGCGGCCGGCGGCATCGCGCGCGGCCTTCACCACCGGATGGATCACCGCGTGGATCTGCAGGCGGGCGGACACGATCATGCTCACCGTGTCGACCAGGAAGGGCATGTCGTCGGTGGCGATCTGCACCACGCTGCGGCCGGCATGCCCGGCCTGCGGATTGAACACGCGCACCGAAGCGCGGCCGGTCTGGCGCTGCTGCACGAACTCGAGCAGGCCGCCGATCAGCGCAGCCCATTCGCTTGCAGTGTGCAGTTCGAGGTCGCCGGCGGCGACGCGGGAGAAAAAGGCGCTGATAAAAAATTGCGCCTCATCAAGGCGCTGGTTGGGGAAACCGGTTTTTTTCAGTTCATCCAGAACTTCAGCCTGGATCGATGTTTCGCTGGCCGCACGAATTGCGTTCATGGCATCTATTGGCAGTGACGGAGATGGGGCAGAAAAGCCGCAAAAGGATACGCTCGCACCAACGCGATAGCCACCTGCATTGCGGCAATCACTTCAGCCTGCGGTTCGGCAAACGATCGTTTTGCGCGAGCGTGCGTGGTGGGTCGATGAGCGATGCGCGTGGATACGCGTGGCGCGTGCGATGAAGCGATGTGTGCGCGTCATCGATCGCGCTGGCATGTCGATGGCGCGAGCGATGCCGCATCGCTTCATCGGCAGCAGGTCTCGCGCTGCTTCGCTGCATCGCAACATGCGAACCCGGCTCCGCAATGAAAGACCCGGGCAAAAATGACAAGCCGATACCCGGAACGCAGCCGCCGCGGCGCGGTCGCCGCCCGCCGGCTTAAGAATTCCTCTGAGGGAACATTCCACCCGGATCGCTACCCGGACCATGCGCCCGCGCACGGTCGCTGTCACACCCCGTCACACCCCCTTCGCGGCGAAAACACGAAGAATTCAGGGCTAGACCATTCGTCAAAGCAAATTGTAAACTGGCCGGTATAGTCAAGCCCGCTGCCTGTCCGGAGCACCGCATGCGTTGTTCACAGCCGTCGTTCAGCCGCAAGCTGACCGGCGGCACTAGGCAGGCATGCTGCGCCACGGAAAGCTACGCGCCTGGCGGCCGATCCGGGGATCGGCGAGACCCGTACACCCGATACCTATAAATGGAGTCCCCATGAAGTCCTCGTCACTGCGCACACCCCTGCTGTGCCTTGGCCTGCTGGCGCTGGCCGCCTGCGGAGGCAAGAAGGAACAAGGCCCGCCGCAGATGCCGCCGCCGGAAGTCGGCGTCGTCAAGGCCCAGGCCGTTTCCGCCCCGCTCAACAAGGACCTGGTGGGACGCCTCTCCGCCTTCCGCAGCGCCGACGTCCGCGCCCGCGTGGCCGGCGTGCTGCTCAAGCGCGTCTATGAGGAAGGCACCGACGTCAAGAAGGGCCAGGTGCTGTTCGAGATCGATCCGTCGGTCTACCAGGCCAACCTGAACTCGGCCCAGGCCAACCTCGCCTCGGCGCAGGCCACCTACGCCAACGCCCGCAAGGCCGCCGAACGCGCCCGCCAGCTGCGTCCGCAGGGCTACGTGTCGCAGGCCGACCTCGACAACGCCGAAGCCAGCGAGCGCAGCTCGTCGGCCGCGGTGAAGCAGTCGCAGGCCTCGGTGGAAAGCGCGCGCATCAGCCTGGGCTTCACCCGCGTCACCGCGCCGATCGACGGCCGCGCCGGCCAGCAGCAGGTTACCGAAGGCGCCATCGTGGGCAACGGCAACGCCGATGCCGGCGCCAGCTCCACCCTGCTCACCACGGTCGACCAGCTCGATCCGCTGTACATCAACTTCACCGTCGGCGCCGCCGACCTCGACCGCCTGCGCCGCGCCCAGACCGCCGGCCACGTGAGCCTGACCGACCCGACCAAGACCACGGTCGACGTGATCCTGCCCGACGGCAGCAAGTACGAGCAGCAGGGCCAGCTCGACTTCTCCGGCGCCTCGGTCGACCCGACCACCGGCACGGTCAACCTGCGCGCGCAGCTGGCCAACCCGGACAAGCGCCTGCTGCCGGGCACCTACGTCACCATCAAGGCGAACCTGGGCCAGCAGAACAACGTGTACCTGGTGCCGCAGCAGGGCGTGGCGCGCGACGTCGCCGGCGCCTACGTGCTGGTGGTGAACCAGGAGGGCAAGGTGCAGCGCAAGGACGTCACCGCCAACGACCTGAGCAACGGCAACTGGATCGTCACCGGCGGCCTCGCCGCGGGCGACCAGGTGATCGTGTCGGGCCTCCAGTCCGTCCAGCAGGGCGCGCCCGCCAAGGCCTCGCCGTGGACGCCGGGCCAGAACGCCGGTCCGCCGAACGGCGCGCCGGGCGGGCAGCCCGCGGCCGGCAAGCACTGACGGGAGTCGACCGACATGCCCAGTTTTTTCATTGACCGCCCGATTTTCGCGTGGGTGGTAGCGATCCTCATCACCATGGTCGGCACGATTGCGATGCTGAACATGGGTATCGAGTCCTACCCCAACATCGCGCCGCCGCAGGTGGTGGTTAACGCCACCTTCCCGGGCGCCAACGCGGATACGGTGGAGAAGAACGTCACCCAGGTGATCGAGCAGCAGCTCACCGGCATCGACCACCTGCTGTACTTCTCCTCTTCCTCGAGCTCCAACGGCTCGGCCTCCATCACCCTCACCTTCGAGACCGGCACCAACCCGGACATCGCCCAGGTGCAGGTGCAGAACAAGGTCTCGCTGGCCCAGCCGCGCCTGCCCACCGCCGTGACCCAGCAGGGCGTGGTGGTGGCGAAGAACAATCCGGACTTCCTGATGTTCGTCTCGTTGGTCTCGACCAACCCGGACATCGACGGCAACCGCCTGGCCGACATCATCGCCTCGCAGGTCGCCGACCAGGTCGGCCGCATTCCCGGCGTGGGCAACACCCGCGTGATCGGCGCCGAGTACGCCGTGCGCATCTGGCTGAACCCGGACAAGCTGCAGGGCTATGGCCTCTCGGCCAGCGCCGTGCGCGACGCCGTGTCCACCCAGAACGTGCAGTTCGCCGCCGGCTCGCTGGGCGCGGATCCGGCGCCGGCCGACCAGGGCTTTACCGCCACGGTGTCGGCGGAAGGCCGTTTCTCCTCGCCCGAGGAGTTCGGCAACATCATCCTGCGCGCCAACAGCGACGGCACCGTTGTACGCCTGAGCGACGTCGCCCGTGTGTCGTTCGGTCCGCAGTCCTACGGCCTGACCTCTACCTGGAACGGCCAGCCGGTCGGCGGCCTCGGCGTGCAGCTGCTGCCGGGCGCGAACGCGCTCGACGTGGCCACCGCTGTGCGCGCCAAGATGGACGAACTGGCCAGGGACTTCCCGCAGGGCGTCACCTGGTTCGCGCCGTACGACACCACCCCGTTCGTGAAGGTGTCGATCAACGAAGTGGTGCACACCCTGGTGGAGGCGATCATCCTCGTCTTCCTGGTGATGCTGATCTTCCTGCAGAACTTCCGCGCCACCGTCATCCCCACCCTGGTCATTCCGGTGGCGCTGCTGGGCACCTTCATCGGCCTGATCGCGCTGGGCTTCACCATCAACCAGCTGACCTTGTTCGGCATGGTGCTGGCGATCGGCATCGTGGTGGACGACGCGATCGTGGTGATCGAGAACGTCGAACGCATCATGACCGAGGAGCACCTCCCGCCGAAGGAGGCCACCCGCAAGGCCATGGGCCAGATCACCGGCGCGGTGGTGGCGATCACCGTGGTGCTGGCGGCGGTATTCGTGCCGTCGGCCCTGCAGGCCGGCGCCTCGGGCGTGATCTACAAGCAGTTCGCGCTGACCATCGCGGTGTCGATGGGCTTCTCCGCGTTCCTCGCGCTGTCGTTCACCCCGGCGCTGTGCGCCACCATGCTGAAGCCCACCCACGACCAGAAGAAGAACGTCGTGTACCGCGGCTTCAACAAGATGTTCGACTGGGTCACCCACACCTACAGCGGCCATATCTCCAGCGCCGCGCGGCATGCGCCGCGGTGGATGATCATGTTCGCGCTGATCACCGCGCTGGCCGGCTTCCTGTACACCAAGCTGCCCACCAGCTTCGTGCCCAGCGAAGACCAGGGCTTCGCGCTGGCCATCGTGAACCTGCCGCCGGGCGCCACCCTCAAGCGCTCCGAGCAGGTGATGGCGGAGATGCGCGAGCGCATCAAGAACAGCCCGCTGAACGACTCGATCGTCGGCATGTACCAGATCAGCGGCTTCAGCTTCGTCGGCCAGAGCGAAAGCGCGGGCATGGCCTTCATCAAGCTCAAGGACTGGAGCGAGCGCAAGATCACCGCCGATCAGCTGATCATGCAGGCCAACGGCGTGCTGCACGGCATCCGCGACGCGCAGATCTTCGTGGTGAACCTGCCGACCATCCGCGGCCTCAGCCAGTTCGGCGGCATCGACATGTACCTGCAGGCGCGTGCCGGCCAGACCCACGGCGAGCTGATGCAGGCCATGGGCATGGTGCTGGGCAAGTCGCAGGGCAACCCTGCCCTGCTCGGCACCCGTCCGAACTCGCTGCCCGACGCTCCGCTGTGGAACCTCAAGGTGGACCGCGTGCAGGCCGAGTCGATGGGCCTGTCGGTCAGCGACGTGTACACCGCGATCCAGCTCACCCTGGCGCCGATCTACGTCAACGACTTCGTCTACGGCGGCCGCGTGAAGCGCGTCTACCTGCAGGCGGACCAGCCGTTCCGCATGAGCCCGGACGCCCTGAGCCACGTGTTCACGCCCAGCGCGCTGGCCAGCACCGGCAGCAGCACCGCGCGGTCGGTCACCAACCCCTACAACATGATCCCGATCTCCAGCGTGGTGCATTCCAACTGGGGCACGGGCTCGCCGGCACTCACCCGCTACAACGGCTACTCGGCGGTTGAAATCGTGGCGAGCGAGGGCCAGGGGTACTCCACCGGCCAGGCCATGGCGGCGCTGCAGAACATCGTCGACAAGGACCTGCCCAAGGGCTTCGGCGCCGACTGGACCGGCCAGTCCTACCAGGAAATCCTGGCGGGCAACTCGGCCACCCTGCTGCTGGTGCTGTCGATCGTGATCGTGTTCCTCTGCCTCGCGGCGCTGTACGAGAGCTGGTCGATCCCGGTCGCGGTGCTGCTGGTGGTGCCGCTGGGCCTGCTCGGCACGGTGGTGTTCTCCATGCTGCGCAGCCTGCCGAACGACATGTACTTCAAGATCGGCATGATCACGGTCATTGGCCTGGCGGCGAAGAACGCCATCCTGATCGTGGAATTCGCGGTGGAACAGCAGCAGCAGGGCAAGTCGCTGTTCGACGCGGTGGTCACGGCGTCCCGCCTGCGACTGCGCCCGATCCTGATGACCTCGATGGCCTTCATCCTGGGCGTGTTCCCGCTGGCGGTGTCGACCGGCGCGGGCGCCAACTCCCGCCATGCGATCGGCACGGGCGTGATCGGCGGCATGCTGTTCGCCACCTTCCTGGGTCTGCTGCTGATCCCGGTGTTCTACGTAGTGGTGCGCCGCGCCCTGGGCGACAAGCTGGACGAGAGCTCGCACAAGGTGCGCCAGGCTCACGGCGGTGGCGGCGACGCACACTCCGGGCACTGATCGCCCTCAAGTCCGCAACCAAGCGAAGCCCCGGCCCTGCCGGGGCTTCTGCTTTAGGCGGACCGAAAAAAAAGCCCGGCGGTGACCCGCCGGGCTTTGCTGTTACGGATTGGCCCGAACGCTCAGCGCAGGCCGGTCTCGGCGCGCGCGATCACCAGGCGCTGGATCTCGCTGGTGCCCTCGTAGATTTCGGTGATCTTGGCGTCGCGGAAATAGCGCTCCAGCGGCATCTCCTTCGAATAGCCCATGCCGCCGTGGATCTGCACCGCCTGGTGGGCGATCCACATCGCCGCTTCCGAAGCGACCAGCTTGGCCACCGAAGCCTCGGTGCCGAAGCGGCCGCCGTGCTTCTCGGTCTGGCCCTTGGTCCAGGCCGCGCGCAGGGTCAGCAAGGTGGCGGCGTCGAGCTTGCACTTCATGTCGGCGATCTTGGCCTGGGTCATCTGGAACGTGCCGATCGGCTGGCCGAAGGCCTTGCGGTCGCGCGACCACTGCAGGGTGGCCTCGTAGGCGGCGCGGGCGATGCCCACCGACTGCGAGGCGATGCCGATGCGGCCGGCGTCGAGCACGCCCATGGCGATGGAGAAGCCCTTGCCCTCGTCGCCCAGCAGGTTTTCCTTCGGGCAGACGTAGTCGCTGAATTCGATCTCGCAGGTGGCCGAGGCGCGGATGCCGAGCTTGGGTTCGGTCTTGCCGGCCATGAAGCCCGGCAGCTGGGTGTCGACGATGAACGCCGACACGCCCTTGGCGCCGATGCCCGGCGTGGTGATGGCGAACAGCACGATGTAGCGGGCCACCGGGCCGGAGGTGATCCAGCTCTTCTTGCCGTTGATCACCCAGTCGCCATTGGCGTTCTTCGTTGCACGCGTGTGCATGGCCGAGGCGTCGGAGCCGGACTGCGGCTCGGTCAGCGCATAAGCACCGATCGCCTCGCCCTGGGCGATGGCGCGCACGTACTTCTGCTTCTGCTCCTCGTTGCCGTGCTTGAGGATGCCGTTGCAGAACAGCGAATTGTTCACCGACATCACGGTGGAGGTGGCCGCGTCGGCCGCGGCGATCTCGATCATCGCCAGCACGTAGGCGATCGGGTCCATGCCGGCGCCGCCGTATTCGTGCGGCACTTCGATGCCCATCAGGCCGAGCTGGCCCATCTCGCGGATGTTCTCCAGCGGGAATTCGCCCCTGGCGTCCAGCTCGGCGGCGACCGGCACGATGCGCTTCTGGGCGAAATCGCGGGCGATGGACTGAATCGAAAGCTGGTCTTCGGTAAAGCTGAAATCCATGGGGGACTCCGGGGGAGGGCAAGGGGAAAAAGCTAGCCCGCTATTTTAGCCGGCGCGGGGAAAAGGCCCGTGTGCGGTGCAACAGAGGGCCTGCCGCCCCGTCCGCCGGCCCGCGCCGGGGCCGCCCTGGAATTTGTCGCTTGACGCCCTCCCGGTCCCGTCCTAGCCTTTTGCATCTTTCCATCGCGATATAAGGATGCGGCATGGATCTCGCCACCGCTTCCAGCGTCCTGCGCCTGCTGGCCGACCCCACCCGGGTGCGCCTGCTGGCCCTGCTCGAACGTGAAGAACTCACCGTCGCCGAACTGGCCGCCGTGCTGCGCCTGGCCCAGCCGCGCGTGTCCACCCACCTGGCCAAGCTGAAAGAGGCCGAGCTGGTGCGCGACCGCCGCGCCGGGGTGTCCGCCTACTACCGCGCCAACATGGAGGGCGACGAGCGCCAGCACGACCTGATCCGCTCGCTGCGCGACAGCATCGACGACGCCCTGCTGCGCGAAGACGCCGACCGCCTGCCCACCGTGCTGGCCCAGCGCGCCGGCGAGGCCGGCTGGGCCGACACCGTGGCCGGCGACATGGAGCGCCACTACTCGCCCGGCCGCACCTGGGAAACCCTGGCCCGCTCGCTGCTGCAGCTGCTGGAGACCGGCGACGTGCTGGACATCGCCTCCGGCGACGGCATCACCGCCGAGCTGCTGGCGCCGCATGCGCGCTCGATCGTCTGCGTGGATTCCAGCGACCGCGTGGCCGAAGCCGCCGCCCAGCGCCTGCAGCCCTTCTCGCACGTGGAAGTGCGCCAGGGCGACATGCACGCGCTGGACCTGGGCGAGCGCCGCTTCGACCTGGTGCTGATGCTGCACGCCCTCACTTATGCCGAGCGCCCGGCCCAGGCCGTGGCCGAGGCCTCGCGCCTGCTGCGCCCGGGCGGCCGCCTGCTGGCGGTGACCCTGGGCCGGCACGACCACCGCGCCGTGGTGGAGCCGTTCGACCACCGCAACCTGGGTTTTTCCCAGGACGAACTCTCCGGCTTCGCGCGCGGCGCGGGCCTGGAAGACATCAGCTGTACCCGCCTGAGCCGCGAGCGCAAGGCACCTCATTTCGAGGTGATCAGCCTGCTCGCCCGCAAGCCGTAAGGAGAACACCCGCATGAGCGCCCTGCCCTGGCTCCACCCCCACCGCGTCGCCCTGCTCGACGCCGCGCTGCGCCAACGCATCCTGATTCTCGACGGCGGCATGGGCACCATGCTGCAGGGCCACCGCCTGGACGAGGAAGGCTTCCGCGGCGACCGCTTCGTCGAAGGCCGCGACCATGCGCACGAGGCGCATCACGACCACCCCGGCTGCGACCTCAAGGGCAACAACGACCTGCTCACGCTGACCCAGCCGGCGATCATCCGCGGCGTGCACGAGGCCTATCTCGAAGCCGGCGCCGACCTGGTCGAGACCAACACTTTCAACAGCACGCGCATCAGCCAGGCCGACTACCACCTGGAACACCTGGCGCACGAGCTGAACCTCGAAGGCGCGCGCCTGGCGCGCGCCGCCTGCGATGCCTGGACCGCGAAGACGCCGCAGAAGCCGCGCTTCGTGATCGGCGTGCTCGGCCCCACCAGCCGCACCGCCTCGCTGTCGCCGGACGTCAACGACCCGGGCTTCCGCAACGTCACCTTCGAGGAACTGGCCGCCAACTACACCGAGGCCGCGGCCGGCCTGGTCGACGGCGGCGCCGACCTGATCATGGTCGAGACCATCTTCGACACGCTCAACGCCAAGGCCGCACTGTTCGCCATCAGCGAACTGTTCCGCCAGCGCGGCGCGCGCCTGCCGGTGATGATCTCCGGCACCATCACCGACCGCTCCGGCCGCACGCTCTCGGGGCAGACGGCCGAGGCGTTCTACTACTCCGTCGCGCATGCGCGCCCGCTCACCGTGGGCCTGAACTGCGCGCTCGGCGCGGCCGACCTGCGCCCGCACGTGCAGACCCTGGCTCAGGTCGCCGACTGCTTCGTCAGCACCCACCCCAATGCCGGCCTGCCGAACGCGTTCGGCGAATACGACGAAACGCCCGAGCAGATGGCCGCGGTGATCGGCGGCTTTGCCCGCGACGGCCTGCTCAACCTGGTCGGCGGCTGCTGCGGCACCACGCCGGCGCACATCAAGGCGATCGCCGAAGCGGTGCGCGACTGCGCGCCGCGCGCCCTTCCTTCCATCGACACCGCCGAAGCCGCCTGATCCGATGAGCACACGCCATACCCGCCTGTCCGGCCTGGAACCGCTGGTCATCACGCCCGACCTGCTGTTCGTCAACGTGGGCGAACGCACCAACGTCACCGGCTCCGCGCAGTTCCGCAAGCTGATCAAGGAAGACCGCTACGAGGAAGCCGTCGACGTGGCGCGCCAGCAGGTGGCCAGCGGCGCGCAGATCATCGACGTCAACATGGACGAAGGCCTGATCGATTCGGAAGCGGCGATGACGCGCTTCCTCAACCTGATCGCCGCCGAACCCGACATCGCCCGCGTGCCGGTGATGGTCGATTCGTCCAAGTGGAGCGTGCTGGAAGCCGGCCTGCGCTGCCTGCAGGGCAAGGGCATCGTCAATTCCATTTCGATGAAGGAAGGCGAGGAGCTGTTCCTCGAACACGCGCGCAAGGTGCAGCAGTACGGCGCCGCCGTGGTGGTGATGGCCTTCGACGAGCAGGGCCAGGCCGACACCTGCGAGCGCAAGGTGGAGATCTGCTCGCGCGCCTATGCTCTGCTCACCGAACAGCTCGACTTCCCGCCCGAAGACATCGTGTTCGACCCGAACATCTTCGCCATCGCCACCGGCATCGAGGAACACAACAACTACGCGGTGGACTTCATCGAAGCCACCCGCGAGCTGAAGCGGCGCTTCCCGCTCAGCCATATTTCCGGCGGCGTCTCCAATGTGTCGTTCTCGTTCCGCGGCAACAACACCGTGCGCGAGGCGATCCACTCGGTGTTCCTGTACCACGCCATCAAGGCCGGCATGGACATGGGCATCGTCAACGCCGGCGCGCTGATGATCTACGACGACGTGCCGGCCGAGCTGCGCGAGCGCGTCGAAGACGTGGTGCTGAACCGCCGCGCCGACGCCACCGAGCGCCTGCTGGAGATCGCCGACAACTACAAGGCGAAGAAAGGCGAGGTGGTGGTCGAGAACCTGGCCTGGCGCGAGAAGCCCGTGCGCGAGCGCCTCAGCCACGCCCTGGTGCACGGCATCGACGCCTTCGTCGAGGGCGACACCGAAGAGGCGCGCCAGCTCTCCGCGCGCCCGCTGGACGTGATCGAAGGCCCGCTGATGGACGGCATGAACGTGGTCGGCGACCTGTTCGGCGCCGGCAAGATGTTCCTGCCCCAGGTGGTCAAGTCCGCCCGCGTGATGAAGAAAGCGGTGGCCTATCTGCTGCCGTACATCGAGGAAGAAAAGGCCCGCACCGGCGACGTCGGCAAGAACAACGGCACCATCGTGATGGCCACGGTGAAGGGCGACGTGCACGACATCGGCAAGAACATCGTCGGCGTGGTGCTCCGCTGCAACAACTTCGAGGTGATCGACCTGGGCGTGATGGTGCCGGCGCAGAAGATCCTGGAGGCCGCGCGCGAGCACAAGGCCGACCTGATCGGCCTGTCCGGCCTGATCACGCCCTCGCTGGAGGAAATGAGCCACGTCGCGCGCGAAATGCAGCGGCAGGAATTCAGCATTCCCCTGCTGATCGGCGGCGCCACCACCTCGCGCGCGCACACGGCGCTGAAGATCGACCCGCATTACAAGGCGCCCACCGTGTGGGTGAAGGACGCCTCGCGCGCGGTCGGCGTGGCGCAGTCCCTGGTCAGCAAGGACCTCGTCGACGCCTTCATGGCCAAGGTGCGCGCCGACTACGAGGAAGTGCGCGAACGCCACCGCAACCGCGGCCCCGGCAAGAGCCTGGTGCCGCTGGAGAAGGCCCGCGCGCAGCGCTACAGCTGCGACTGGGCCGCGTACGAGCCGCCGCAGCCGCGCCAGCCGGGCGTCACCGTATTCGACGACTACGACCTGGCGGAACTGCGCACCTACATCGACTGGACGCCGTTCTTCCAGGCCTGGGAACTGGCCGGCCGCTATCCGGCCATCCTCACCGACGACGTCGTCGGCACCCAGGCCAGCGAACTGTTCCGCGACGCGCAAGCGATGCTCGACCGCATCGTCGCCGAGCGCTGGCTGACCGCGCGCGCGGTGATCGGCTTCTGGCCCGCGGCGCAGGTCGGCGACGACACCGAGGTCTACGGCGATGACGGCCGCAGGCTCGCCATGCTGCGTCACCTGCGCCAGCAGGCGGACAAGCCGGCAGACCGTCCGGACCTCTCCCTGGGCGACTTCGTCGCGCCGAAGGAAACCGGCAAGCGCGACTGGGTCGGCGGCTTCGCGGTCACCGCGGGCATCGGCATCGAGGAACATATCGCCCGCTTCGAAGCGGACCACGACGACTACTCGTCGATCCTGCTCAAGGCACTGGCCGACCGCCTCGCCGAAGCCTTCGCCGAACGCATGCACGAACGCGTGCGCCGCGAGTTCTGGGGCTATGCCCCGGACGAGGCGCTGGATAACGAAGCGCTGATCGACGAAAAGTACCGCGGCATCCGCCCCGCCCCCGGCTATCCGGCCTGCCCCGACCACACCGAGAAAACCACGCTGTTCAAGCTGCTCGACGTCACCGCCAACACCGGCATCGAACTGACTGAGGGCTACGCGATGTATCCCACCGCGGCGGTGTCCGGCTGGTACTTCTCGCATCCGGACAGCCAGTATTTCGTGGTGGGCCGGCTGACCCGCGAGCAGGTCGAGGATTACGCGAAGCGCAAGGGCTGGACTCGCGAGGAGGCGGAGAGGTGGCTGGCGCCGAACTTGGACTACGACCCGGATTGAGGGGGGCGGCGCGGCCGGGTGCCGCTGAACTCTACTTCGCGTGGTCGCGAATGGGCCGCTTATGCAGCGGGCATTCCGGACGCCTGCTCTTTGCTCGTCATTCCGGCGCAGGCCGGAATCCAGTAACGGTATCGTTCGATTGTCGCGTGGCCGCAGACTGGCCGCTTATGCAGCGGGCATTCCGGACGCCTGCCGGCGCCCGGGTCACTTTCTCTTTGCTGGCTCAAAGAGAAAGTAACCAAAGAGAAATAGCCTGAGAGCAACGGCTCGCGACGCGACTAGAAGGAGCAGTGGCGGCTGCGGTAAACGGATTAACCAGAGTCGACACGAGCCGGGGAGCGGTTTCGTGACGTGCGCTTCAACGTGCCGTGGCCGAGAGGATGTTCAGTGACTGAGCCGGCTTTGGTTTTTGCTCCTGTATGCGACACCACCGCACTTCTCCCTCTCCCCTCCGGGGAGAGGGCAGGGTGAGGGGCCGGGCGGAGCACGGCGCTGGATCTCACCTCGACCTGATCTGTAAGGCTTTGCAGACTTTTAGGTCTTTGCGGATGAGGCATACGAACGTTGGGCTCCGCCCGGCCCCTCACCCTGCCCTCTCCCCGGAGGGGAGAGGGGTGAAGTCGTGAGGTAGGCAGGAACGAAGAGCAAGAGCCGGCGCCAGTCCTTGAACATCCTCTTCGCCACGGCACGTTGAAGCACCCGCTACGTAAACGCACAGTCGTTTCGTGTAGACCCAGGTTAATCACGTTACCGCAGCCGCCCACCGCTCCTTCTAGTCGCGTCGCGAGCCGTTGCTCTCAGGCCATTTCTTTTGGGTTACTTTTTCTTTGGGCCAGCAAAGAAAAAGTGACTCGGGCGCCGGCAGGCGCACGAAATGCCCGCTGCATAAGCGGCCAAATCGCGATAACGCGAAAACCAAGCGATACCGCAAAAAGGCCCCGGGCCTCAGGTCTCCTCCGGCCCACCCGGCCGCACCGTCTCCGGCCGGTGTTGCCGCAGATGCGCGAACACGTTGTAAATCGACACCAGCATAGGAAACGCCGTCTGGATGATGCCGACCGAATCGTTCTTGCCCCAGATGAAATAGGCCAGCGTCAACACGCTACCAGCCACCGACAGGTACCAGAACGACATCGGTACCACCACTTTCTTCTGCTTCTTGGTGGCGTAGAACTGCACGAACCAGCGTGCGGTGAACAGCAGCGTGCCGAGCAGGCCGATGACTTTCCACGGCGTCAGCGTGATCAGGTGCAGATTGGCGAGAGCTTCGTGCATGGCGGTTATCCGTACGGGTCAGCCGGGGCATTGTAGGTGTGGACGCGATGGCGCCGCGAAAACACGAAGGCCACCGCGGGGGTGGCCTTCGTGTTTCGATCTGATGGTGGGCGGTACAAGGATCGAACTTGTGACACCTGCCGTGTGAAGGCAGTGCTCTACCGCTGAGCTAACCGCCCGCCGGAAGCGCGAAACTATACGGGGACTTCACCAGCAGGTCAATGCCCGCGGCCGAAGATTCTGAGTCCCGGCGGCCCTACCCCGCCCGCCGCCGCAGCCGGTATTCGTGGCGGCCCACGTAGACCACCGCCGCCAGCACCATCAGGGCCAGCACGTACCAGGTGATCAGGTAGCTCAGGTGGTTGTTGGGGAAACTGGTGACGGTGAGTCCGCCGCGCGGCCAGGCATCGGCCTGCGCCGGGCCGGCGTCCGCGTCGACGAAGAACGGCGCCACCGCACCCAGCCCTCTCGCCTTGGCGATGGCCTGCACGTCGCGCGCATACCAGCGTGCATGCGCGGGGTCGTTATGGCGCAGGAACACTTTCGTCTCGGGCGTACGGAGCAGGCCGGTGACCGTTACCTCGCCCGCGGGGCCGGGCGCGCAGCGTCCGTCGCGGCCGCAGGCCTCGGCCGCCACGAAGCCGCGGTTGACCAGCACGATGGAACCGTCGTCCTGGCGCAGTGGCGTCATCACCCAGTAGCCGCTGCCCAAGGCCGTGCTGGCCGTGACCAGCACCTGCTGCTCGTAGAGGAACGCGCCGGCAAGGCGCACGTGGCGGTATTCGTGGCTGGCCGTGGTGACGGCGGGCCATTCGGACGGCGTGGGCGCGGCAACGGCCGGCGCATGCACACGCTGCTCCACGCGGGCGATCAGCTCGCGCTTCCAGGCCAGGCGCTGCACCTGCCAGGTGCCCAGGGCGATGAAACCGGCAAACGCCACCAGCGCGCACAGCGCCAGCAGCGACAAGGCGAGCGGCCCGCGCGGGCCGCGTTCGGGTGCGCCGGCGGCGCCTAGCCTAGCCATGGCAGCGCCGCCGCGGCGGGGATCACGGCAGGTTCCGCGGATCCATCAGGGCCGGCATCATGTTGTGATTCAGGTGATACATCACCCAGATCGAACCGCTCAACGTGATCAGCACCAGCACCGCGGTAAAGATCAGGGCCAGCATGTTCCAGCCGCCCTCCGACTTCGCGTTCATGTGCAGGAAGTACACCATGTGCACCACGATCTGCACGGCGGCGAAGCCGAGGATCACGAACGCCGTGGCGCTGGGATCCTTCAGGCCGCCGCTCATCACCAGGCCGAACGGCACCGCGGTCAGCAGCACCGCCAGCACGAAGCCGATCATGTAGCCCTTCAGCGAGACGTGGCCGATGCCGTCGTCGTGCTCGTGATGCTCGCCATGGCCATGCTCATCGTGGCCATGTCCGGCATGGACGTCGGTATGCGCGCTCACGGCAGCACTCCCATCAGGTAGACGAAGCTGAAGACGCCGATCCACACCACGTCCAGGAAGTGCCAGAACATCGACAGGCACCACAGGCGGCGCTTGTTCGGCCCGATCAGGCCCTTGCGCTTGACCTGCACCATCAGCGTGATCAGCCAGATGATGCCGCAGCTCACGTGCAGGCCGTGCGTGCCGACCAGGGTGAAGAACGAGGACAGGAAGGCGCTGCGCTGCGGGCCGTTGCCCTCGGCGATCAAGTGCCCGAACTCGTACAGCTCGATGCCGATGAAGCCGGCGCCGAGCAGGCCGGTGATGGCCAGCCACACCAGGGTGGGATTCACCCGCTTGCGCTGCATCTCCAGCATGGCGAAGCCATAGGTGATCGACGACAGCAGCAGCAGCGAGGTATTGAGCGCCACCAGCGGCAGCTCGAACACTTCCGCGCCGGTGGGGCCGCCGGCATAGCTGCGGCCCAGCACGCCGTACACCGCGAACAGGCAGGCGAAGATGAGGCAGTCGCTCATCAGGTACAGCCAGAAGCCCAGCAGCGTGCCGTTCTCCGGATGGTGCTCGGTTTCCTGATGGAACTTCAGCGGCTCGCCGGCGGCCGCGTTCAAGGAGGTCGCGTTAGACATGGCTGGCCAGCTGCTCGGTGCGCGCCGCCTCCACCCGGGCCACGTCGGCGGCCTGGATGTAGTACTCGCGGTTGTAGTTGAAGGTATGCCCGATCGCCACGGCCAGCAGGGACACGAAGGCCACCGCGGCGACCAGCCACATCTGCCAGATCATGGCGAAGCCCAGCACCGTGCTGATGCCGGCCAGGATGATGCCGGCGCCGGTGTTCTTCGGCATGTGGATGTCGATGAACCCCGACAGCGGACGCTTCCAGCCCAGCTGCTTCATCTGCCACCAGGCATCGCCGTCGTGCACCACCGGGGTGAAGGCGAAGTTGTAGGCCGGCGGCGGCGAGGAGGTGGACCATTCCAGCGTGCGGCCGTCCCAGGGGTCGCCGGTGACGTCGCGCAGCTTGTCGCGGCGCAGGAAGCTCACCACGAACTGGATCAGCATGGCGCCGATGCCCAGCGCGATCAGCACCGCGCCGAAGGCGGCGATCTGGAACCAGATCTGCAGCGAGGGATCCTCGAAGTGGCTGATGCGGCGGGTCACGCCCATCAGGCCCAGCACGTACAGCGGCATGAAGGCGAAGTAGAAACCCACCACCCACAGCCAGAACGAGCACTTGCCCCAGAACACGTCGAGCTTGAAGCCGAAGGCCTTGGGGAACCAGAAGTTGATCGCCGCGAACGCGCCGAACAGCACGCCGCCGATGATCACGTTATGGAAGTGCGCGATCAGGAACAGGCTGTTGTGCAGCGAGAAGTCCGCCGGCGGCACCGCCAGCAGCACGCCGGTCATGCCGCCGATCACGAAGGTGACCATGAAGGCCACTGTCCACATCATCGGCAGCTCGAAGTGGATGCGGCCGCGGTACATGGTGAACAGCCAGTTGAAGATCTTCGCGCCCGTGGGGATCGAGATGATCATCGTGGTGATGCCGAAGAACGAGTTCACGCTCGCGCCCGAGCCCATGGTGAAGAAGTGGTGCAGCCACACCAGGTAGGCCAGCACGGTGATCACGATGGTGGCGTACACCATCGAGGTGTAGCCGAACAGGCGCTTGCGGGCGAAAGTGGAGACCACTTCGGAGAACACGCCGAACATCGGCAGGATCAGGATGTAGACCTCCGGATGGCCCCAGATCCAGATCAGGTTCACGTACATCATGGCGTTGCCGCCAAGCTCGTTGGTGAACATGTGGGTGCCGAGGTAACGGTCCATCGACAGCAGCGCCAGCACCGCGGTCAGCACCGGGAAGGCGGCGATGATCAGCACGTTGGTGCACAGCGCGGTCCAGGTGAACACCGGCATCTGCATCAGCTTCATGCCCGGCGCGCGCATCTTGATGATGGTCACCAGCAGGTTCACGCCCGACAGCAAGGTTCCTACGCCGGCTATCTGCAGGGACCATATGTAGTAGTCCACGCCCACATCCGGACTGGCCAGGATGCCCGACAGCGGCGGATACGCCAGCCAGCCGGTGCGCGCGAACTCGCCCACGAACAGCGACGCCATCACCAGCACGGCGCCGGCGGTGGTCATCCAGAAGCTGAAGTTGTTGAGGAAGGGGAAGGCCACGTCGCGCGCCCCGATCTGCAGCGGCACCACGTAGTTCATCAGGCCGGTGACGATCGGCATCGCCACGAAGAAGATCATGATCACGCCGTGGGCGGTGAAGACCTGGTCGTAGTGATGCGGCGGCAGGTAGCCAAGGTTGTCGCCGAAGGAGATCGCCTGCTGCAGGCGCATCATGATGGCGTCGGCGAAGCCGCGCAGCAGCATCACCAGGCCCAGCACCATGTACATGATGCCGATCTTCTTGTGATCGATGCTGGTGAACCATTCGTGCCAGAGATAGCCCCACAGGCGGTACTTGGTGATCACCGCGAGCAGCGCCAGACCGCCGACCAGCACGGCGGCGAAGGTCGCCAGCAGGATCGGCTCGTGGAACGGAATGGCGTCCCAGCTGAGACGGCCGAAGATCAGTTTGGTCAGATCGGGATGGTCAGACATCGTGGACACCCGGGAAGGCGTAATGCGTAAGGCGGATGGGACGGTGCACGATCAGTGCTCCATGTGTTCCATGTGCGACATGTCGTGCTCGCCGGCCGGCTTGCCGGCGCGGGCGGCATCCTTGGCCATGGTCTCGTGCATGCACGGCGTACCGGGCGCGACGCAGAGGTTGACGATGGCCGGATACAGGTCGGGCGCGACCGTGGCGTAGCGGCGCACGGGTTCGTTCTCGCTGGGCTTTTCCAGCTGCAGATAGCTTTCGCGGGTGAGCGCGCCGCCATCCTTCGCCTTGGCCACCCATTGATCGAACTCGCCTTCGCTGAGTCCCAGGAACTTGAAGTGCATGCCCGAGAAACCGGCGCCGCTGTAGTTCGCCGACATGCCCTCGTAGCTGCCCGGCTTGTTGATCACCGCATGCAGCTTGGTTTCCATGCCCGGCATGGCGTAGATCTGGCCGGCCAGCGAGGGAATGAAGAACGAATTCATCACGGTCGAGGCGGTGATCTTGAACTGGATCGGGCGGTCGACCGGCGCGGCCAGCTCGTTCACCGTGGCGATACCCTGCTCCGGATAGATGAACAGCCACTTCCAGTCCAGCGCCACCACGTCCACTTCCAGCGGCTTGGCGCCGGCCGGAATCCCGCGGCCGGCGGCGATGCGCTCCAGCGGCCGGAACGGATCGAGCTTGTGCGTGCTCACCCAGGTCAGCGCGCCCAGCGCGATGATGATCAGCAGCGGGGCCGACCAGATCAGCAGCTCCAGCACGGTGGAGTGGTCCCAGTCCGGCTTGTAGGTGGCTTTCTGGTTGGAAGCCCGGTAGCGCCAGGCGAAGAACAGGGTGAGGCCGATCACCGGTACGACGATGAGCAGCATCAGCACCAGCGAGATCAGGATGATGTCGCGCTGCTGGACGGCCATGTCGCCGGACGGCGACATGAGCACGGTCTGGCAGCCCGAAAGCAACAGGACGGCGGGGAGCAGCAGTCCGCGGAGAGCCTTGGAGGACATGGGCCGGAAGGGGAGCAGAAGCATGGGGAGAGACCCGGAAAGTTAACCTACGCGTGCTGCGCCGCGGAATAGGACACTTTGTCTCATGGCGATTAAACGCCGCCGGTGCGATCCTTACGCGAACCACCCCAGTTCTCAAGTTCAAGCATGGCCATGTCGAGCACTTTTGACCAACACGGATCCCCGGACACGGCCCACCAGGACGCGCTCCACCAAGACCGGCCCGCGCCCGGCCACTCCCAGGTCGCCCCCGGCGAGATCGCCGTCGGCGTGGTGATCGGGCGCGCTTCCGAATACTTCGACTTCTTCGTGTTCGGCATCGCCTCGGTGCTGGTGTTCCCGTCGGTGTTCTTCCCGTTCCGCGACCGCCTGCACGGCCTGCTGCTGTCCTTCGTGGTGTTCGCCCTGGCCTTCGTGGCGCGCCCGTTCGGCACCGCCCTGTTCATGACCATCCAGCGCCGCTGGAGCCGCGGCACCAAGCTCACCGCCGCACTGTTCCTGCTGGGCAGCGCCACCGTGGGCATGGCCTTCCTGCCCGGCTTCGACACGCTGGGCTGGCGCGCGATCGCCCTGCTCGCCTTCTTCCGCCTGCTGCAGGGCATCGCCTTCGGCGGCTCCTGGGACGGCCTGCCCTCGCTGCTGGCGCTGAACACGCCGAAGGGCCGCCGCGGCTGGTACGCCATGCTCGGCCAGCTCGGCGCGCCGATCGGCTTCATGCTGGCCAGCGGGCTGTTCCTGTTCCTGCACAGCCAGCTGTCCAGCGAAGACTTCCTCAGCTGGGGCTGGCGCTATCCGTTCTTCGTGGCCTTCGCCATCAACGTGGTGGCGCTGTTCGCCCGCCTGCGCCTGGTGGTGACCGAGGAATACACCCAGGCGCTGGAAGAAAGCGCGCTGGAACCGATCGGCATCTTCGAGATGCTGCGCAAGCAGGACTACAACATCTTCCTGGGCGCCTTCGCCGCGCTGGCCAGCTATGCGCTGTTCCACCTGGTCACGGTGTTCCCGCTGTCGTGGATCAGCCTGGGCTCGACCCAGTCGGTCAACCAGGTGCTGCTGATCCAGGTGGTCGGCGCCGGCGTCGGCATCCTGGGCACCATCGCCTCGGGTTTCGTGGCCGACCGCATCGGCCGCCGCACCACCCTGGGCACGCTGGCCGCGCTGATCGGCCTGTTCAGCTTCTTCGCGCCCTGGCTGCTCGGCGGCAGCCGTGCCGCGCAGGACGCCTTCATCCTGATCGGCTTCGCCCTGCTCGGCCTGTCCTACGGCCAGTCCGCCGGCACGGTGACCTCGAACTTCCCGATCCGCTTCCGCTACACCGGCGCGGCCCTCACCGCCGACGTGGCCTGGCTGATCGGCGCCGCCTTCGCGCCGCTGGTGGCGCTGGGCCTGTCCAGCAAGTTCGGCCTGGGCGCGGTCACGGTGTACCTGCTGTCCGGCGCGATCTGCACGCTGGGCGCGCTGCGCCTGAACCGGGCGCTCGAAGCGCGCGATTGAGCGCCGGCTTCCACGCAAATGAAAAAGGCCCGGCGTTGCCGGGCCTTTTTTCATTACGGCGTCCAGAGAAACCGTGCGGGCACGGCGATCCGGCTGTCCTCGTTGAGCTGGATCTCCTTGGCCCGATGCGTGCGCACGAAACCCTGCCGCTTGAGCAGGCGCTGCATGCCGCGCGAGAAGTCGGTGCAGAAGCATTCCACGCCGCCGGCCGGCGCGCGGCGCCGGGCATATTCCACGAGCAACTTGCCGATACCCAAGCGCCGGGCAGACGAATCCACGACCAAGTACTTGATCGCCAGCATTGCCTCGCCACCGTTGAGTTGCGCTTCTTCGAGCAGCATCGCACCGAGCGCCTTGCCAGCCTTGCGGGCCACCACGAAGCGCGTCCTGCCGCCAGCACGATGCCAGGGCAAGCGCTTGGCCAGCATCGCCTTGGCGCAGGCGAAGCCGAGTGTGCGCAACACGTAAGCCATAGAACAATGCGCGTTATTGAAATGCCCTTTGCGCGCGCCAGCGACAACTTCTTCGACGAAGAAGAAAATATCCCACGGCTCTCCCAACCCGAGGACGACACAGTCTTCCACCACCAAGCCGGCGTTATTCAACAGCATCGATGTCCCCCTAGGCAAAGCATTCTGACTGGACTACCGGGTATCCCACCCCCTTCGCCTTGCGGCGTGGCAGTCCCTGCCAGGATGCGCCCGCAGAGATGCGCTCCGGTGCCTAGGCTAGCGATTTCCCGGCGCAATGACTTGCGCCGCGCAGACCCAGGTTCGTGCGTCTTGCTTGCGTGTGATGCAGAACGCAAAAAAAAACCCGTCGTTGACGGGTCTTTAGTGCCGGACATCGGCCATGCGATCTATGTCACATGGCCGATGGCTTCGCACGCTGCAGGCTGAACAGAAGCAGCACCGCCGCAAGCACTGCGTAAGCTCCGGCGAACTGCCACACCAGCGCACGCGCGCCGGCATCGAGCAGCCAGGGCAGATACACACCGCCCGCCGGATCCACCGAATGGATCAAACCGAACAGCGTCAGGCCCGCACCGAGCAGCAGGATCAGCGCCGCGCGCCCGCTCTTGCCGTCGATCATCGCCACCACGAAGCTGGCCCACACCATCGAGGTGATGATGAAGCCGTTGCCCAGGATGGTGATCACCGCCAGCTCCGCGATGCCATGCCCCTGCTGGTTGAACAGTTCGCCGAAGTGCTGCGGCGAGACATAGGTCGGGTCGCTGAGCTTGATCGTCACCATCCGCGCGACCGCCGGAAAGAAACTGAACACCACCGCCGCCGCATAGCGCATCGGCGTGGCTTCGAACGCCTGCACGGTGATGCCGATCGCCACGAACACCAGGATCGGCGCCAGCACCGACAGCGGCACCAGCTCCACCAGGTTGGACAGATAGCCGAACACGCCGCCCAGCCCGATCACGATGCCGGTCAGCAGCGTATAGCCGCTGCGCGCGCCCATCGCCTTGTACGAAGGCTGGCCGATATACGGCGTGGTCTGCGCCACGCCGCCGCAGAAACCGGCGACCAGGGTGGCCAGTGCTTCCACCAGCAGGATGTCGCGGGTGCGGTATTCGTCGCCGGCCGCGCGCGCGCTTTCGGTGACGTTGATGCCGCCCACCACCATCAGCAGGCCGAACGGCAGGATCAGCGGCAGGTACGGCACGGTATAGGCGATGCCGTCCAGCCACTTCAGCGTCGGCAGCGGCAGCGCGAAGCGCCAGGTCCATCCGGCCGGCGCGTGATAGCCGCTGCCCAGCCAGCCCAGCGGCCCCAGCACGTAGTACAGCGCCGCGCCGATCGCCACCGCCGCCAGCACGCCCGGCACGCCGAACGGCAGGCGCCCTTTCGCCACCAGCGCGTACAGCACTACCCCTAAGCCGGCGAAACCGACCAGCGGCACTTTCATGATTTCCACCAGCGGCAGAAAGCCCATCAGCACCAGGGCGATGCCGGCGATCGAACCGAGCAGCCCCGCGCGCGGCACGTGCCGCTGCACCGCGCCGCCGAAAAACGACAGCACGAACTTCAGCACGCCCATCACCACCAGCGAGGCCATGCCCAGTTCCCAGGTGGCCTGCGCGGCGGCCGCTTCAGCCATGCCGCCCTGCTTGAAATGCACGAAGGCCGGGCCGAGCACCAGCAGGGCCATGCCGATGCTGGTCGGCGCGTCCAGGCCCAGCGGCATCGCGGTCACGTCGTCGCGGCCCACCCGCGCGGCCAGCCGGCGCGCCATCGCGGTGTAGGCCAGATTGCCCAGCAGCACGCCCAGCGCGGTGCCGGGAAACATGCGCAGGAACACGATGTCGGCGGGGAACCCGAAGATGCCGATCAGCGCCGTGGCGAGGAAGGCCATGATGGACAGGTTGTCCACCACCAGGCCGAGGAAACCATTGAGGTCGCCGGGCGTAAGCCAGCGGCGTGTCGCGGTGTTGTTCAAAGTGATGTCCTGGCGCGCTGATTAGAACGACACATCCGCCGGCTGCGTCACCCGCAGCACCGACTGATCGCCTGTGCGCTGCTTCCACGCCGCGCGGATCGCCTCGACCTTGGCGCGGTTCTGTGCCGTGTCCGGATAATCGATCACCAGCTGCTTGGAGCGCAGCCGCTCGGGCGTGCTCTGCTGCTTGCCCTGCCACTGGCCGTAGACGTCGATCACGCTGAGCCCGTCGGGAAAGCGCGACGTCACTTCGCGATCGAGGAACTCGCGCCAGGCCTGCTCGCTCACGCCGTTGCCCGGCTGATCCGCCAGCCCCAGGCCGAAATACAGCCGCGTCTCCACCCAGCCCTGAGCCGCGGCCGGATGCGCATGGTCGCCCTGCAGGGTCGCACCGGCCGTGGCCTGCGGTTGCGTGGCGCAACCCGCCACCAGGCCAAAAGCCAGCACTGCCGCCAGCGCACGCTGAAATTGCATAGGGATTCCCTGTCGTCGTTTGGACGTCCAGACGGATAAACCGTCGTATGCCCGGAAAGTTTCGTGACGAAGTATTGACATGAACCTTGCGCAATGCAACAAATGCCGAACGGCGCCGGAGCATCGCGCCCCTCCCTTTCTTCGCGAACCTCGCCGTGACCACCACGCCCGCCGGACAACGCCGCTTGCCGCGTACCGCCCGAATGCGGCGATGTTGCTGTCGCTGAATTCTTTCGCGACGCGCTGATCCAGCGCCCTTCAAACAAGACCTTCGACGCCGCACTCCCACGCGGCGCGCCCCGCTGCTGCCCGCCGCAAGGAACCCGCATGTCCACCGCTTCCCGCACGTACCGCCGTACCTATCTGTCCACCGCGCTGCTGCTCGCCGCGTCCGCCGTCCATGCGCAAGCCCAGCAGGCCGACAGCGCACCGCCGCGCACGCTGGACCAAGTCGTGGTCACCGGCGTACGCGCCAGCAGCCGCACCGCGCTGGAATCGCCGGTGCCGGTGGACGTGCTGAGCCAGGACGACCTGCGCGCCGCCGGCGCGGTCAACGGCGAACTGGGCCAGGCGCTGGCCAACCTGCTGCCTTCGTTCAATTTCCCGCGCCAGTCCAATTCCGGCGGCTCGGACCACGTGCGCGCCGCGCAGCTGCGCGGGCTGTCGCCCGACCAGGTGCTGGTGCTGATCAACGGCAAGCGTTTCCACACCTCGGCCCTGGTCAACAGCGACACCAAGATCGGCCGCGGCACCACGCCGGTGGATTTCAACGCCATCCCGATCAGCGCGATCAAGCGGGTGGAAGTGCTGCGCGACGGCGCCGGTGCGCAATACGGTTCGGACGCCATCGCCGGCGTGGTCAACATCATCCTGGACGACGCGCCCGAAGGCGGCGAAGTCACCAGAAGCTACGGTGCCAACCACACCCGCTTCAGCCCCGCCGACCGCACCATCACCGACGGCAACAGCAGCTACGGCGCCGCCAAGTTCGGCACGCGGCTGGCCGGCACCGGCTTCTTCCGCGCCGGCATCGAGGCCGGCCACCACGACGCCACCAACCGCGCGGGCGTGGACACCGTGCCGGACTGGCTGGCCGATCCCACGCCCGCCAACCTGGCGCTGCGCGGGCGGCGCAACTATGCGGCGGGCGATCCGAAGTCGGAGAACTACAGCGGCTGGCTCAACAGCGAACTGCCGCTGGGCGATAACGCCAGGCTGTACTGGTTCGGCACCTACACCCAGCGCCACACCATCGGCGACAACTACTTCCGCTATCCGGACAGCAGCGCCAACGTGGCCTCGATCTACCCCGACGGCTACCGCCCCGAATCGGTCGGCAGCAACCGCGACGTGCAGACCGCCGCCGGCATCCGCGGCACGCTGGCCGACTGGCATCTGGACGGCAGCCTGAACTGGGGCAGCAATGCCTTCGACTACGACCTGCGCGATTCGCTCAACGCCTCGCTCGGGCCTACCAGCCCCACCGCGTTCCATATCGGCAGCTACCGCTTCGACCAGGGCAGCGCCAACCTGGATGCCAACCGCGAGTTCGCCATCGGCAGCCGCTACGTCACCGTGTCGCTGGGCGGCGAATACCGCCACGAGCAGTTCCGCACCCTGCCCGGCGATCCGGCCTCGTACGCCGCCGGCCCCTATCTCGACGCACCGGTCGGCGCGCAGGCCGGCGGCGGCCTGCAGCCGCAGGATGCGGCGCGGCTGTCGCGCAATGTCGGCGCGGCTTACGCGGAAGTGTCCAGCGACATCACCGACCATTTCTTTGCCGACGCCGCCGCGCGCTACGAGCACTACAGCGACTTCGGCGGCAACTGGAGCGGCAAGCTCAGCGCGCGCTGGGAATTCGCCCCGGGCTTCGCGCTGCGCGGCGCCGCCTCGAATAACTTCCGGGCGCCCTCGCTCAGCCAGATCGGTTTCGAATCCACCACCAGCGGCTACGGCGCCGACGGCAAGCTGGTCACCGGCCGCATCCTGTCGGTGAACAACCCGCTCGCGCGCGGCCTGGGTGCGCAGGCGCTGAAGCCGGAGAAGTCGCGCAACTTCAGTCTTGGGCTGACCGGTCAGCTCGGCGAACACTTCGACTTCAGCCTCGACGCGTACCAGATCAGCATCGACGACCGCGTCACCTTGTCGGAAACCATCGACAGCGCCGGCCTTGCGGATTACATCCTGCAGCACTTCGGTGTCCCCGGCGTGCAGAGCGTGGCCTTCTTCACCAATGCGGTGGACACGCGCACGCGCGGCGCCGAACTGGTCGGCAACTACCGCACGCCCTGGGCCGGCGGCCGGCTGCTGCTCACCCTCGCCTACAGCCGCAACCACACCGACATCCGCGGCGTGCGCGCCACGCCGCCGGAGCTGGCCGCCACCGGCGCCGGCAACGTGCTGTTCGGCGACGAGGAGCGCAACACCCTCACCGACGCCGCGCCGCGCCAGCGCGGTTCGTTCAGCGCCAACTGGAGCAACCGGCGCTGGTCCCTGCTCGGCCGCGTCACGCGGCAGGGCTCGACGGTGCGCGTATTCGACTTCGGCGGCGGCTTCGAACCGCGCCAGGTCTATGCCGCGCGCTGGCAGCTGGATGCCGAAGCGGAGCTGCACGTGACCGAGCGCTTCAGCCTGGCGCTGGGCGGCTACAACCTCACCAACCAGTACCCCACGCGCTCCAACAGCGACATCAATTACGCCGGCAATTTTCCTTACGACGTGATCTCGCCGATCGGCGTCAACGGCGCGTATTGGTATGGGCGTGCGCGCTACACGTTCTGATCATGAATGCCGTCGCGCGCATGCATCGAATACGCGTAACGGCATCCGCAACCGCCACCTTCGCCAACCGCTCGCGCAACTAAAGTAGTTGACACCGACCACGTACGTTGGCGCACAATGCGCCACCCGCGCCGAATACGCGTGGGCCCACTGCCAAGCTTCACCCGCAACACCCATCGCCGCATGCCTCACCGCATGCGGCGATGTTCGTTTCAGGACATGCCATTCGGAACGTGCGCTCGGGGCATGCCGCCACCACTCGCCCGCCGCGCCGATGTCCGCCACAATTCCCGCATGACCTCTTCCCTGGCCCTGCCCCTCGACGTGCCGATCGAACCGGGCCTGATGGTCATCCATGGCAACCGCCTGGAAGATCTGCGCGACCTGCTCACCGCCTGGATCCAGCGCACGCCGCTGCGTCCGCTCGAAGACGAGCTGATGCTGGTGCAGAGCAACGGCATCGCGCAGTGGCTGAAGCTGGCGCTGGCGCGGCCGCCGCAGGAAGGCGGCTTGGGGATCAGCGCCGCGGTGCAGGTGCAGTTGCCGGGACGCTTTCTATGGGAGGCGTACCGCGCCGTGCTCGGCCGCGATGCGGTGCCGCCCACGTCGCCGTTCGACAAGTCGCGCCTGGCCTGGCGGCTGCTGCGGCTGATCCCGCTGCATCTGGACGACACCGACTTCCGCCCGCTGCGCGACTTCCTCGGCGAGCAGCCGGACTGGCGCAAGCGCCATCAACTGGCCGCGCGCATCGCCGACCTGTTCGACCAGTACCAGGTCTATCGCGCGCACTGGCTGGCCGACTGGGAACGCGGCGTCGACGAGCTGTACGACGACTGGCGCGGCCGGCACGCGCCGCTGCCGCCGGGCCAGCGCTGGCAGGCGCAGCTATGGCGCCTGCTGCTGGACGACGTCGGCGGCGAGTTCCGCCACAGCCACCGCGCCGCCGTGCACGCCGCCTTCCTCGAACGCGCGCAAGCGCTGGCCGAACGGCCTGCGCGGCTGCCGCGGCGCATCGTGGTGTTCGGTATTTCCTCGTTGCCGCTGCAGACGCTGGAAGCGCTCACCGCGCTGGCGCGGCACAGCCAGGTGCTGCTGATGGTGGCCAATCCCTGCCGCCACTACTGGGCCGACATCATCGAAGACCGCGAGCTGCTGCGCGGCGAGCGCCGCCGCCAGCCGGGCAAGCCCGGCCTGCCCGAGCAGCCGCGCTACGAAGAACTGCATCTGCATGCCAACCCGCTGCTGGCCGCCTGGGGCAAGCAGGGGCGCGATTACATCCGGCTGCTCGACAGCTTCGACCAGCCCGAGCGTTATCGCCGCCGCTTCACGGCCTGGGGTTCGAGCATCGACCTGTTCGAAGACCCCGGCCGCGACACCCTGCTGCACCAGGTGCAGCAGGCCGTGCTCGACCTGGAACCGCTGCCGGCCGATCCGGCGCGGCGGCAGGCGTGGCGCGCGGGCGACGGTTCGCTCAGCTTCCACGTCGCGCACAACGCGCAGCGCGAGGTGGAGATCCTGCACGACCGCCTGCTCGCGCTGTTCGAACAGGCCCAGCGCGACGGCCACCCGCTGGCGCCGCGCGACGTGATCGTGATGGTGCCGGACATCCAGAGCTATGCGCCGCACGTGCAGGCGGTGTTCGGGCGCATCCCGCCGGACGATCCGCGCTACCTGCCCTATGCCGTCGCCGACCAGCCGGACCGCGGCGCCGCGCCGCTGCTGGTGGCGCTGGAACATCTGCTGTCGCTGCCGGAGTCGCGCTTCACGGTGAGCGACATCCTCGACCTGCTCGACGTGCCCGCGCTGCGCCAGCGCTTCGGGCTCGACGAAACCGGCCTGCCCACCCTGCGCCGCTGGATCGAAGGCGCCGGCATCCGCTGGGGCCTGGACGGCGCGCAGAAGGAAAGCCTGGGCCTGCCGCCGCAGGCGCAGAACAGCTGGGCCTTCGGCCTGCGCCGCCTGCTGCTCGGCTATGCGGTGGGACACGGCGACACCTGGGCGGAGATGGCGCCCTACGGCGAAGTCGGCGGCCTCGACGCCAGCCTGCTCGGCCCGCTCAGCCTCCTGCTCGACCAGCTCGAACTGCACTGGCACGCACTGCGTGCGCCCGCGGCGCCGGCCGTCTGGGCGGCGCGCCTGCGCGACCTGCTCGCCGCCTTCTTCGACAGTGCGGACCACACCGACGGCGACCGCCTGCGCCGCCTCGACGAAGCATTGGACGCCTGGCTGGAAGCCTGCGCCGAAGCGGCGCTGGACGAACTGCTGCCGCTGGAGATCGTGCGCGAGCACTGGCTGGAAAGCATCGACGCCAGCCGCCTGTCGCAGCGCTTCATGGGCGGCGCGGTCGGCTTCGGCACGCTGATGCCGATGCGCGCGATTCCCTTCCGCGTGGTCTGCCTGCTCGGCATGAACGACGGCGACTACCCGCGCCAGCAGGCACCGGCCGACTTCGACCTGATGGCGCAGCCGGGCCAGGCCATGCCCGGCGACCGCTCGCGCCGCGAGGACGACCGCTATCTGTTCCTGGAAGCGCTGCTGTCCGCGCGCGACACCCTGCATGTGAGCTGGGTCGGCCGCAGCGTGCGCGACAACGCGGTGCTGCCGCCGTCGGTGCTGGTCGGCCAGCTGCGCGATTACCTCGCGGGCGGCTGGCAGGCGGCGGATGGCGAACTGCTGGATGCGCTCACCACCGAATACCCGCTGCAGCCGTTCAGCCGGCGCTACTTCGGCGCGGACAGCGACCCGGCTCTCTTTACCTATGCGCACGAATGGCAGCGCGCGCATGCGCTCGACGTGCGGGCGGCGGAAACCGGGCCGCTGGCGCCGTGGCTGCCGGAAACACCGATCGCGCTGGATGCGCTGCAGGGCTTCCTGGCCCGTCCCGTGCGCCACTTCTTCAACCAGCGCCTGAAGGTGCACTTCGGCGGCGAGGAGGCCGACGCGCTGGACGACGAGCCGTTCGCGCTCGACGGGCTGGAGCGCTACCAGGCGATTCTCGGCGTGCTGCAGGCGGCGCTGGTCACCGATGGCGACCGTGCGCCGCAGGCGGTCAACGACGCCGTGCAGCGGCTGGCCCAGCAGGGCCGCCTGCCCACCGGCGGCTTCGGCGAGCTGTGGCAGGACAAGATCGCCGCCGAAGCCGGCGTGCTCGCCGCGCACTGGCATGCCGCCGACCGGCGCTGGCCGCGGCTGGACGACAAGTTCGAGCTGCGCCACGAAGCGCACGGCCTGGTGCTGGAGGACTGGCTGTCCGATCTGCGCCGGCCCGAGTCAACGCAGGCAGGCATCGACTTCGTGCGGCTCGAATTGATCCAGGGCCCGCTGCTGGCACGCCCGCGCGGACGCCGCCTGGACAAGCTGGTCGCCGCCTGGGTCGCGCACCTGTTCGCGCATGCGGGCGGGCTGCGGGTGGAGACGCGCGTGGTCGCGGCGGATGCGCAGCCGTATTTCCCTGCGCTGGATCCGCCGCAGGCGCGCGCCCTGCTCGATGCCCTGCTCGATGCGCTGCGCCACGGCATGCGCGCGCCGCTGCCGGTCGCGCGCAAGACCGCCTTCGCCTGGCTGCAGGCCGAACACGAAGGCCGCGACGCCGCGGCCGCGGCGCGCCAGTGCTACGACCGCGACGACAGCGGCCAGCGCTTTGCCGAAGTGGACGAGGACGCTTACCTGCAACGCGCCTGGCCCGCGTTCGAAGCCATGCTCGACGCCGGCTTCGAACACTGGCTGCCGCTGTACCGGGCGATGGCGCAGAGCGTGCGCTGGGAGGACGGCGCATGAGCGCGGTGCAGCCGCCGGTCGCCATGGCACTCGATCCGCTGCGCCTGCCGCTGCACGGCGTGCGCCTGATCGAAGCCAGCGCCGGCACCGGCAAGACCTGGACCATCGCCGCGCTGTATCTGCGCCTGGTGCTCGGCCATGGCACCGCCAGGCCGCTGCTGCCGGCGCAGATCCTGGTGCTGACCTTTACCAAGGCCGCCACGGCGGAGCTGCGCGACCGCATCCGCGCGCGGCTTACCGAAGCGGCCGCGGTGTTCCGCGCGCAGAAAGCAGCGGACGCATTCCTCGCCGCGCTGCTCGCCGAATATCCGGAGACGGACGCCCGCGCCGCCGCCGCGCGCCAGCTCGAACTGGCCGCGCAGTGGATGGACGAGGCCGCCGTGCACACCATCCACGGCTGGGCGCAGCGCATGCTGGCGCAGCACGCGTTCGACAGCGGCCATCCCTTCGTGCAGGACATCCAGACCGACGACGGCGAACTGCTGGCCGAAGCGGTGCGCGACTACTGGCGCCTGCAATGCCTGCCGCTGGGCCGCGATGCCGCCGCGCTGCTGGCGCGCTGGTGGAGCGACCCGCGCGAGCTGCAGCAGAGCCTGCGTCCGCTGCTGCGCCAGCCGGTGGCCAACCTGCGCCTGCACGGGCAGCCGCTGCCGGAGACGGCGGACGTGCGCGCGATTCTGGAAGCGCCGCTGGCGCGTGCGCAGGCGGCGATGCAGCGCGCGCGCAGCTTGTGGCTGGCGGATCTCGATAGCATCGAACGCCAGTTGGACGACGCCCTGCGCGAGAAGGCGCTGAACGGCCGCAGCTATCCGGCCGAGCGCCTGCCGCAGGACCTGGCGGCCTTGCGCGCCTGGGCCGGCGGCGGCGAGGCCGACGACAAGCTGCTGGACCGCTATGCGCAGTCGCGGCTGGACGGTGCGGTCAACAAGAACCGCACGGCACCGGCGCACGCTGCCTTCGCCGCCATCGACGAGCTGCTGGCCAGCGCCGCCGAACTCGAGCTGGCGCGTCCGCTGATCCTCGCCCATGCCACGCCGCGGGTGGCCGAGCGCATCGACCTGGCCAAGCGCCGCCGCGCCCTGCTCGGCTTCGACGACATGCTGCGCCGCCTCGACGAAGCCCTGCACGGCCCCGCCGGCGAGCGCCTGGCAGCCACCATCGCGGCGCAGTATCCGGTGGCGCTGATCGACGAGTTCCAGGACACCGACCCGCTGCAGTGGCGCATCTTCCATCGCCTGTATGCGGATCGCGCGGAGCTGGGCCTGCTGCTGATCGGCGATCCCAAGCAGGCGATCTACGCGTTCCGCGGCGCCGATATCCATACCTATCTGCAGGCGCGCGCCGCCGCCGCGCCGCCGGTGTGGACGCTGGGCACCAACCATCGTTCCACCGCCGCTTTGGTCGGCGCGGTGAACCGCGTGTTCGAGCACGGAGACCGCCACGCCGACGGTGCGTTCGCGTTCGGCCGCGGCGAGCGCGGGCTGCCGTTCCATCCGGTCGCCGCGCGCGGCCGCGAAGCGACCCTGGTGCTCGACGGCGAGCCCTTGCCGGCCTTGCGGCTGGCGGTGCTGGACGAAGGCCGCAACGTGGGCAGCACCGCGTATCGCCAGCGCATGGCGGAACAGGCGGCAACGTGGCTGGCCGGCCTGTTCGATGCGGCGCGCGAAGGCCGCTGCGGCTTCGCCACGCCCGATGGCTTGCTGCTGCCGCTGGCGCCGGGCGACGTCGCCATCCTGGTGCGCAGCGGACGCGAGGCGGCGATGGTGCGCGCGGCCTTGCGCGACACCGGGCTGCGCAGCGTGTACCTGTCCGATCGCGACTCGGTGTTCAGCTCGCCCGAGGCGGCCGACCTGCTGCTGTGGCTGAAGGCCTGCGCGGAACCGGGTTCCGACCGCGCCATGCGCGCCGCGCTGGCCACCCGCAGCCTGGACCGCGGCGACGCCGAACTGGACCGCCTCAATACCGACGAGCGCTGGTGGGAAGCCTGCGGCGAACGCCTGCGCGAACTGCAGCAGACCTGGCGCCGCCACGGCGTGCTGGCCATGCTGCACGACCTGCTGCACGCCTTCGACCTGCCCGCGCGCCTGCTGGCGCACGACGGCGGCGAGCGCGCGCTGACCAACCTGCTGCACCTGGCCGAACTGCTGCAGCAGGCGGCCGGCGCACTGGACGGCGAGCATGCGCTGATCCGCTATCTGGCCGAGCAGATCGCCGAGGCGCGCGAAGGCCTGGCCGAGGCCGCCGAGGAACAGATCGTGCGGCTGGAGAGCGAGGCCGAACTGGTCAAGGTGGTGACGGTGCACAAGTCCAAGGGCCTGGAATATCCCCTGGTGCTGCTGCCGTTCGCCTGCGCCGCGCGCGAGGTGAAGCGCGACGACCTGTTCGTCTGGCACGACGGCGACGGCCAGCCGCATATGGACCTGGAACCGGACGACGCGGCCTGGAGCCAGGCCGAGCGCGAACGCCTGCAGGAAGACCTGCGCCTGCTCTACGTGGCGCTGACCCGCGCGCGCTATGCCTGCTGGGTGGGCGTGGCCAGCGTGAGCGTGGGCAACGCCAAGGCCTCGTCGCTGCACAAGTCCGCGTTCGGCTATCTGCTCGCGGGCGGCACGGCGATCGACGCCTCCGATCTGCTGCCCGCGCTGCTGGCGCTGCGCGGCGGCGAAACCGCCATCGCCGTGGATGCACTGCCGGAAGCGCCGCAGCCGCGCATCGCGCCACCGGCGCCGCACGAACACGAAGACACGCGACCGGCCCGGACTTACGCCGGCCGCCCCGGCGAGCGCTGGTGGATCGCCAGCTACAGCGCGCTGAAGTACGACGAGAACGCACCACTCTCCGGCGATGCGCCGTCCGCGCCCGAAACGCCGGCGCAGGACGTGCTCGCCGAAGCCGGCGCGGAAAAGCCCGCACCCGTGGCCGACGCGCAGGGCAGCGGCATCCACGCCTTCCCGCGCGGCGCGGTGGCCGGCACCTTCCTGCACGACCTGCTGGAATGGGCGGCCGAGCAAGGCTTTGCCGAAACCGCCGCCGACCCGCAGCCGCTGGCCGAGCTGATCGCGCGCCGCGTGCAGCGCCACGGCTGGCAGGCGCAGGCCGCGCTGCTGGCGCAGTGGGTGCCGGCGCTGCTGCGCACGCCGCTGCCGCTGGGCGATGGACATGCGGTGGCCCTGGCGGATCTCGCCGACCCGGCGCGCTACCGCGCCGAGCTGGAATTCTGGTTCGCCGTGCGCGAGGTGGATACGCGGGCGCTGGATCGCCTGGTCACCGCCGGCACGCTGGACGGACGTCCGCGCATGCCGCTGCTGTACGACCGGCTCAACGGCATGCTCAAGGGCTTTATCGACCTGCTGTTCGAGCATGGCGGCCGCTATTACGTGGTCGACTACAAATCCAACTGGCTGGGCACGGACGCCGGCGCCTACACCGCCGACGCGGTGCGCGATTCGGTGCTGCGCGAGCGCTACGACCTGCAGTACGCGATCTACACCCTGGCCCTGCATCGCCAGCTGCGCGCGCGCCTGCCGGACTACGACTACGAGCGGCATATCGGCGGCGTGCTCTATCTGTATCTGCGCGGCCTCGATGGCGAAGGCCATGGCGTGCACCACGAGCGCCTGCCGCTGCGCCTGGTCGAGGCGATGGACCGTCTGTTCGCCGAGGGAGGCCGCGCCGATGCCGCCTGATCAGCGCCTTATCCCGCTGTTCGCCGCCGAGGAGCAGCAGCGCCTGCGTGCGCTGGACGTGGCGTTCGCGCGCTTCCTCGCCGAACTGGATGCGCAGGCCGACGGCGCCTGGCTGCTGCTCGCCGCGCTGCTCAGCCGGCGCGTCGCGGACGGGCATCTGTGCCTGGATCTGTCGCTGTGGCAACCGCTGGCCGAGGAGCAGGCTTGGCCGGCACCCTGGCGCGAGGCGGTGGCGAACGTGCTCGACGAACAGCGCGTGCCGGCGTGGATCGGCGCCGGCAGCGATACCACGCCTCTCGTGCTGGAAGGCACGCGCCTGTATCTGCGCCGCTACTGGAACCACGAACGCCAGGTGGCCGAAGCGATCCGCGCGCGGCTTGCGCAAGCGCATGCCGCGCCGGCGCATCTGCGCGAGCAGCTGGCGCGCCTGTTTCCTGGCGAAGCCTCGCCCGACTGGCCGCGCATCGCCTGCGCGCTGGCCGCGCGCGGCGCCTTCACCGTCATCACCGGTGGCCCCGGTACCGGCAAGACCACCACCGTGGTGCGCCTGCTAGGCCTGCTGCAGACGCTGCGCCTGCGCGCCGGCGAACGGCCGCTGCGCATCCGTCTGGCCGCGCCGACCGGCAAAGCGGCGGCACGCCTGCAGGCCTCGATCCAGGGCCAGCTGGCGCAGCTGGATGTGGACGAAGCGGCACGCGCCGTCATTCCCGCCCAGGTGGACACGCTGCACCGCCTGCTCGGCGCGCGCCCGGACACGCGCCGCTTCCGCCACGACGCGGCGCATCCGCTGCCACTGGACGTGCTGGTGATCGACGAAGCCTCGATGGTGGACCTGGAAATGATGTCCGCCGTGCTGGCGGCCTTGCCGCCGTCGGCGCGGCTGGTGCTGCTGGGCGACAAGGACCAGCTCTCGTCGGTGGAAGCCGGCGCGGTGCTGGGCGACCTGTGCCGGCGCGCCGAGGCGGGGCATTACGGACAGGACACCGCCGAGTGGCTGCGTGGCGTATCCGGCGACGACGTCGGCGCGTGGACCGCGGCCGACGCGCAGGCGCTCGACCAGCAGGTGGTGATGCTGCGCCATAGCCATCGCTTCGGTGCGGACAGCGGCATCGGGCGGCTGGCGCAGGCGGTGAATGCAGGCGACATGTCCGCGCTGCGCGCGCTGCTGGCGGCGCCGCGGCCGGACATCGCGTGGATGGCGCATGCGGCCGGCCAGGGCGATCTTGCCGAACTGGTGCTGCACGGTGGCGACGAACGCTTCGCCGCGGATGACCAAGCGCCGCAGGGTTATCGCCACTATCTCGAACTGCTGCGGCGCGAACGCCCTGCGTCCGATGCAGGCGAGGCCGCGCACGAGGACTGGGCGCATCGCGTGCTCGATGCATTCGGCCGCTTCCAGCTGCTGTGCGCGCTGCGGCGCGGCGACTACGGCACCGAAGGACTCAACCGGCAGATCGAGGACATCCTGGGCCGCGCGCGGCTGATCGATCCCGTCCATGTCTGGTACGAAGGACGGCCGGTGCTGGTCACGCGCAACGACTACAACCTGGGCCTGATGAACGGCGACGTCGGCGTGGCGCTGATGATGCCCGGCGAGGACGGCGTGCCGCGCCTGCGCGTGGCCTTTGCCGCGGCGGGTCCATCGGAAGGGCCGGACGGCGCGCGCGTGCGCTTCGTGCTGCCTTCGCGGCTGGGCGAACTGGAAACGGTCTATGCGATGACCGTGCACAAATCGCAGGGATCGGAGTTCGACTCCACCGCCCTGGTGCTGCCGGCGCAGGACAGCGGGATTCTTACGCGCGAGCTTTTGTATACCGGCATCACGCGTGCGCGGCGGCGCTTCATGCTCGTGAGTGGCGAGAAGCTGGTGGAGATCGCGGTGCAGCGCCTCACCTTGCGGCATTCGGGCTTGCGGGAGCGGCTGGTGGCGCCCTGACGCGCCGTCTTGCTCTGCGCGCTTCCATAGCTCCGCTTGGCGAAGCATCTGAAGGATTATTCCGATCCAATGCGAATGCCATCGGCGCAGCGCACGCCTTCACCAAACCGGACGGATAAGGCACTAGGTTGCGACGATCAGGAATCGCCGGAGCCATGGAGCCATTCGAATATAGGCGCCGTGGCCGATGCGCCGAAGGCCATCCCGGCAGACCGCCGATACCGCTCGTCAATATCGGCAGTCCGCCTGCTGCAGCTACCTGCATTTGCCAGGCATCGTTCGTCATGCATCACCAACGAACCGTGTACTCCGGTTCCGCCGTTGCCGCGGAATCCAACGTCGGCGCGCAGACCTCCTTGAGGAGAGCAACGCCATGATCACCAAGACCAAGCTGCTGTTCGCCATGCTGGCCGCAACGGCCCCCTTCACCGTTCATGCCGACAAAAAGCACGATGTTCAGCAACTGAAGGAAGAAGCGGCAAAATCCATTGCCAAGCAGCTTCAGCACGCGAATTTTTCCGCCGCCACATCCAGGATGCTCACCAGGCAGGCTATCTCCGGCGGCGACATCAGCGTGCCGTTGCACGACCTGCTGGCCGATGCCCGTGGAACGGACAGTTCGCGGCTTGGCGACATCAATCGAAAAATAACGGCGACCAAAGGACTGTCCGATTGGTCGCAAGGCGTACTCCAGCTGCGCCTGTACCTGCCAGATCGCGACGCCTCCCGGCTTCCCGCGCAATGGAAGGACGTACTGGTTGCGGTCGAACCATCCGGTGATGAAAGCGAGCGGGCCTCTGTCCCCGCCTTCGATGCCAAAGGCAATCGCCACGACCTCGATGCCAAGACCCCGCCCCGCAACCCCGTTCTGATTCTGGACGTGGATGGCCGGGAATCCGGGCGGGCAGGCGCCCTGCTCGTAAACCATGCGCTGCGCCGGGCCGACATGCAGGTCCGAAGCGAATCCGAGGTGCAGGATGGAGCGGAATTTACCGTGCTCTCGAAGATTCGCGTCAAGGATGCCGGAGAGGACTGGGTCCGCGGCGCCGCGGAGGTCTTCGCCGTCATATCCGGCGTCCAGCCGGGCGAGACGAAAGCGCAGATCGAGCTGAAGGACATGTCATATCTGGACTGGTGGGACACGGACTATGCGCCGTTCCAGGACATGATCGCCTGGAAGAACTATGGCCTCGATGCCGCCAATGTGCAGCTCTTCGAGCAGGACGACTGGTCCAGCTACGCCGACATCGCCGCATCCATCATCAACAAGGTCAATACCCAGCTTCCGGTGGCCGCACAGGATCCGGCTTCCCTTTCCGTCATCGGCCAGGCCGTGATCAATTCGATCGACAGCGGCAATGACTACATCGATTCGTTCTACCTGATCGAAAAGAAGAAGAACTACGACCATCTGCTCGGCGCGAACAACAACGCGACCGCCAGCTTCTGCTTTCACGTCGTAGGCAACAGCAGCTGCCGGCGCTGACGGCATCGGCGGGAGTGCCGCGTCCACGCGGCACTCCCTTACCAGCACGCCCCATTGCCGTTCGCCGCGATGTCGGCAACGCCGGGCGTCTTCCTGCCGGCATCGTCGATCGCGAGTGCGCCACAAAGATCCTTGGCCTGCATCGATACCGGCCATGCCGTCGCCACGAAGGATTGCGGCCGGTCTCCCTCGCCCAGGCGCAAGCTTGCCCGGTAATGCCGCTGCTCCGACCACGCGGGCTCGGCGAAGCCCAGTTCGGCCCATCCGCCGTAGCGGCCATAGGTGGCGTAGTGGCGCTCCTGCGCCTGAGCGATGCGCCACAGCATTTGCTTGCCCTCGATGCGGCGCGCACGAAGGGTGTAACGCCCATGCATGGGTACGGCCAGCGCCGCCAGCATCGCGGCAATGACCAGCACCACTAACAGCTCGACCAGGGAAAAACCATGTCGGCGCCTCATTCAATCGCCTCCGGCCGCGAAGACGCTCACCGCGGTACGCGCAGCGCCAGCGTCTGCGCCGACGGCCCGAGCGGTAATGCGGTAGATATGGCGTTCCGCTCCGGCCGCCGTACCCGCACCGGCTGGCCATAGCGGTCCGAGATCCTCGATCAGGTAATACGGGTTGCCCGCGAGCACGGCGCTGTTGCGCGCCTCGTCATCCAATCCGCGGCCTGCCTGCGTAGTGAAGTCGTGGCGGCCATCGCTTCCCCGATACGGCACGGCGCCCTCGCGTATCCAGGCCGCCTCGTCCAGCAGAGCCTCCGTCCATCGGTTCGAGCGGGCCGGATCGAAAATCCTGCAAGCATCGGCTGCCGCCGGACCGCAATGGAGCGTCCCTGCGGACGCGTCCCGCCATAGCCGCCACTCCGCGCCGCGCAGCGCGGACTCCGCCGCGATCTCGGCCAGCTGGGCATGGCGCCGATTGCCGGCCATGCGCTGCTGCAGCAGAGCCTGGTCCCCCGCGGCGGCGACGAGCAAGGCCGAAAGCAGCAGAAAGACCAGCGCCAGCACCAGTACGATGCCGCGTTGCCCAGCGCGGCCGTGGGTTCGCCGCGAATCATGGTGTGAGGACATGCGTGGCTCCTTCGGTCTCATCGTCTTCACGGGGATAGCTCCGCACCGCGACGAACGCGCCGAACTCACGCCGCAACATCCGCCGGTCGAAGCCCTGTTCGGCCGGCCGCAGCTTGCGCGTCGGGGCCTCCGGCGCGGCGGGCACGACGTCGCCGTCGATGCTGTAGGCGTAGTGCATCGCGCCGCCGCCCAGTGCGCCTTGCACTTGCTGGCCGTCCAGCAGCAGGTGGACCTCAATCGACCTCACCGCACCCCACAGGCAACCATAGGCGTCGGATGACATCGGCGGACAGGCGATGCCGCCGCCGGCGCCGTCGTCGACCTGTGCGGCGGCGAGGTGGTGCGTCGCGCCGGATGCATCCTGCACGCCGTAGCGGAAGTCCAGCCGCTCCACCCCGCGCACGACTTCGCTGGCGTGGCCGTTTTCGCGCCGCATCAGGGCACCGGTGGTGATGCCGTCGCCCGCATTCACCACCTGCAGGTAGTAGGTAACGGTGCGGAAATCGCGGTTGACATCGAACAGGCGCGGCGCATTGAACGACTGTGGCATCCGTGGCTGCGCCAGGTTGCTTCCGGCGTCCATCGCGTCGGGATAGAACATGCCGCCGCTTTGCAGGTTCGCCGAAAATATCTGCGTGAGCGCGCAGTCGGCGAGCATCAGCAGGTCGCCGGGCTGATAGGTATCGGCGATGGCCGGCTCGTTTTCCGCCGGTTGGATGGCAAGGTGATGGATCGCACCGTTCTCGCTGCCGGCGATCGCCGCGGCTCCGCGCACCGCCCATCCGCCGGCCGGATCCAGGTAGCGCAGCGTGAGCACGTCGGCGCCGATCACGCGCTGCCCCGCGGCGCGCCCCATCGCGGGCAAAGTAGCCGGCGCCGCCGGCACGCAGCTCGTTTTGCCGCACGCGTAGCCGCGCATCGACAGAAAGCGCGGGAACCGGTACGGCGAAACCGGCGCGGCCGGATAAGGCGCACGGCCCCAGCGTGTCGTTACATCATGCAGCGCACCCAGCAGGTCGCTCGCCAGCACGGTGGGCGCGGCGCCTGCGCGGCCGCAGTAGAACGCATTCGCCGCGCGCAGGTCGCGGCTGAGCCGGTCGATGGCGAAGCGGCCGCTTTCCTGCAGCAGGTTGAGCTGGGCCTGCGTACGGTAGCTGCTGGAGGTCGCCACGAAGGCGGCGACGAAACCGATGGCCACGATCAGACCCAGCGCCATCGCGACCATCAGTTCGATCAGGGAATGGCCGGAGGGGCGGTGCGCAACCTGGGCGACGGTCATGGCTGAAAGACCCAGGCGAAGCTGCGCGGCGCGGTGGCGCGGTGGTCCCGGTCGCCGATACCGCGCTCGAGCCAGCGCACCGTCATCGTGCACAGCCCGCCGAACGGCGGTGGCCGGCGCAACGGTTCGGCCGTGAGCGCGAAGCCGGCGCCGCGGTCGCAGTGGATGCTGCCCTTGCCACCCGGCAGCACCGCCTGCAGCCGCGCCGCCCAGACGGCGCGGTCATGCGCCGCGAGCGCTTCGGGCATGCATCCGACGGCAGCGCCGCAAGCCGAGCTGCGGACTTCCGCTTCGCCATCGTAGGCACCGGTCCATACCGCGGCGGTGTTGGCGCGCATGCGTTCGACCATGGCGCCGGCAAGCAGGCTGGCCTGCGTGTGCAGATAGGCGATATGACTGGCGCGCGCGGCCAGCAGCATCCATTCGCCGATACCCAGGGTGCCGATGCTGAAGATGGCGAGGGCGACGAGGACTTCGAGCAGGGAGGCGCCGCGTGGAGGCGTTGAGGTGAGCATCGGGTTCCGTCCGTGGGGGGAGGATGCTCAGCTTAGGCAGGGCGGGAGTGGCTGGAAGAGGTAGCGATGATTTTCTGCGGGGGGTGCAGAAGTGCGGCGCGGAGGGAGAAAAGCTAGAAGTGCATCACGAGGTCGGTGCGCGATGCTTCGCTGACTGAGGCATATGGTTTGGAGACAATCGGCGCGTTTTGAGCACGCGATGAAGAGCTTTGCGGCTGCCGTGACCCTCAGCTCAGCGCTCCGGCCGGCCCCTCACCCCGACCCTCTCCCCGGAGGGGAGAGGGAGATGAAAGGGTGAGGCGAGCTAAGACGAACTCAGGCAAGTTCAGGCGATGACTGCGTCGTCTTCCGCTGCGACAAACCCACCCGTCTGCCGCTTCCACAAGCGCGCATACAGGCCGTCGCGCGCGATCAGTTCCGCATGCGTGCCGCTTTCGACGATATGCCCCTTGTCCATCACCACCAGCCGGTCCATCCGCGCGATGGTGGACAGGCGGTGGGCGATGGCGATCACGGTCTTGCCGCGCATCAGCAGTTCCAGGCTGTCCTGGATCGCCGCTTCCGCTTCGGAATCCAGCGCCGAGGTGGCCTCGTCCAGGATCAGGATCGGCGCGTCCTTCAGCAGCACGCGCGCGATGGCGATGCGCTGGCGCTGGCCGCCGCTCAGTTTCACGCCGCGCTCGCCGACGTGCGCGTCGTAGCCGGTGCGGCCTTCGCCATCGGCCAGTTGCGGAATGAACTCGTCGGCGCGCGCCTTGCGCACGGCTTCGCGGATGTCTTCCTCGGTGGCGTCGGGGCGGCCGTACAGCAGGTTGTCGCGGATCGAGCGGTGCAGCAGCGAGGTATCCTGGGTGACCACACCGATCTGCGAGCGCAGGCTTTCCTGCTGCACCTGGGCGATGTCCTGGCCGTCGATCAGGATGCGGCCGCCTTCCAGGTCGTACAGGCGCAGCAGCACGTTCACCAGGGTGGACTTGCCGGCGCCGGAAGGGCCGACCAGGCCGATCTTCTCGCCGGGGCGCACGGCCAGGTCCAGGCCGGCGATCACGCCGCCCTTCTTGCCGTAGTGGAAATGGATCTCGTCGAAACGCACGCCGCCGTGGTTCACCTGCAGCGGCACGGCGTCCGCGCGGTCCTGCACCAGGCGGGGCCTGGCGATGGTTTCCAGGCCGTCCTGCACGGTGCCGACGTTTTCGAAGATGCCGTTGACCACCCACATGATCCAGCCGGACATGTTGTGGATGCGGATGACCAGCCCGGTGGACAGCGCGATCGCGCCCACCGTCACCCTGCCCTGGCTCCACAGCCATACCGCCAGCGCCGAGGTGCCCACGATCAGCAGGCCGTTGAGCGCGCTGATGGTGGCATCCATGGCGGTGGTCAGGCGGGTCATCGCGCGCATGCGCTGGATCTGCTCGCCCATCGCCTCGGCCACGTAGGCCTCCTCGCGGCGGGTATGCGCGAACAGCTTCAGGGTGAGGATATTGCTGTAGCCGTCGACGATGCGGCCCATCAGGCGCGAACGCGCTTCGGACTGCTTCCAGGAGCGCTCCTTGGTGCGCGGCACGAAGTACGCCAGGGTGATCACGTACAGCACCAGCCAGGCCAGCAAGGGCGCGGCCAGCCACACGTCGGCGTGCGCGAACATCACCAGCGCGCTGCCGGTGTAGATGGTGACGTACCAGATCGCATCCACGATCTGCACCGCCGATTCGCGCAGCGAGCCGGCTGTCTGCATGATGCGGTTGGCGATGCGGCCGGCGTAGTCGTTCTGGAAGAAGCCCAGGCTCTGGCGGATCACGTAGCGGTGGTTCTGCCAGCGGATGCGGCTGGTGAGGTTGGGCACGATGGCTTGGTTCACCAGCAGGTCGTGCAGCAGGATCAGCACCGGGCGCGCAATCAGGGTGACCAGCACCATCCACAGCAGCTCGTTGCCGTGCTCGGCGAAGAAGCCGGCCGTGGGCACGCCCTTGGCCAGGTCCACGATGCGGCCGATAAAGCCGAACATCGCCACTTCCACGATGGCCACGCCGAAGCCAACCACGATCGCCGCGGCGAACACCGGCCACACCTGGCGCAGATAGAACACGTAGAAACGCCAGACCGAGTCCGGCGGCATGCCGTCCTCGGGTTCCTTGAAGGCGTCGATCAGGGATTCGAACCAGCGGAAGATCATGGGGAGGTCCTGCCATGCCAGGTGAGGCATGGTGCCTGAAAAGGGGGTGAGGGGGATGACAAGTTGAGGGCCGCCCCCTCCTATAGCAAGTGGGCGTAGGTTGGGGTGAGCGCAGCGAACCCCAACATGGCGGCACGATGCGACGCCTCGTTGGGGTGACGGCCTGCATCCGCAGCCCGCCCTTCGGGCCATCCGCTGCGCGGATGTTCGCTATGGCATCCTGCCTTCGCAGTCGCCTTCGGCTCACCCCAACCTACAATGCGTTCTTCATGTCCAAGCCCACGCCCACTCTCGCCATCGTCGGCGCCGGCCCCGCCGGCCTGATGGCCGCCGAAACCGCCCGCGCCGCCGGCCTCGACGTCGACGTCTACGAAGCCAAGGGTTCGGTCGGCCGGAAATTCCTGCTGGCCGGCGTGGGCGGCATGAACCTCACGCATGGCGAGCCGCGTCCCGCCTTCGACGGGCGCTACGGCGAACGCGCGGCCGAAGTCGGGCATTGGCTGGACGATTTCGATGCCGACGCACTGCGCGCATGGGCGCGCGGCCTGGGCGTGGAGACCTTCGTCGGTACTTCCCACCGGGTGTTTCCCGCCGACCTCAAGGCCGCGCCGCTGCTGCGCGCCTGGGTGCATCGGCTGCGCGAGAGCGGCGTGCGCTTCCACGTGCAGCACCGCTGGCTGGGCTGGACGGACGACGGCGCGCTGCGCTTCACCGCACCTGCTGGCGAACTGGCGGTGCGCGCGGATGCCACCGTGCTGGCGCTGGGCGGCGGCAGTTGGCCGCAGCTGGGTTCGGATGGCGCCTGGCAGCCGTGGCTGGCCGCGCGCGGCGTGGACGTGGCGCCGCTGGAGCCGGCCAATTGCGGTTTCGATATCGGCTGGAGCGCGCATCTGGCCGAGCGCCATGCCGGCGCACCGCTCAAGCCGGTGGTGGCGCACTGGCACGACGCGGACGGCCGCGAGCAGCAGCGCCAGGGCGAGTGCGTGATCACCGCGACCGGCATCGAGGGCAGCCTGGTGTATGCGCTCTCGGCGATGCTGCGCAAGGCGATCGCACGCGACGGGCAGGCCACGCTGACACTGGATCTCGCGCCGGACCGTCCGCTGGAACGCCTGCAACAGGACCTGGCCAAGCCGCGCGGCAGCCGCTCGCTCAGCGAACACCTGCGCCGGCAAGCCGGCATCGCCGGCGTCAAGGCCGCGCTGCTGCACGAGCTGGTGAGCAAGGAGAAACTGCACGACAGCTCGAAGCTCGCCCGCGCGATCAAACGGCTCGATCTGCGGCTGAAACAGCCCCGCCCCATCGCCGAAGCGATCAGCAGCGCCGGCGGCGTGCGCCTCGAAGCGATGGACCAAGGCCTGATGCTCAGCGCCCTGCCCGGCAGCTTCTGCGCCGGCGAGATGCTGGACTGGGAAGCGCCGACCGGCGGCTACCTGCTGACCGCCTGCTTCGCCAGCGGACTGCGCGCGGGCGCCGCCGCGGCGGCGTGGGCGCTGGCCCGTCCGCTCTAGCAAGGACGCGTAGGTTGGGGTGAGCCACAGGCGAACCCCAACATTCAGCTCACCGCATGGTTGGGGTTCGCCTATGGCTCACCCCAACCTACGTCCTGTGCTGCTTACTTCAGATTCGCCTTGCTGGCGTCGATATCCGCCTGCAGCTTGGTCGCCAGCTCCTTCGACGCATGGTCGAGCAGGCTGACGAACAGCTTCGGATAGTTGGTCTGCCCGTTGACCTCGGCCGTCGGCTCCAGGTGCGGCTCGCTGCGCGTGACGAAGCCGCGCGCATTGGTGGTGCAGCGCATGCTGATGTCCAGCGTGGCGATCGAGGGCTTGTCGTCCTCGTGGCGCACGCGGATGTCGGTCTTGACCCGCTCGCAGGCCACGGTGAGGTTGGAGATGTAGGCCGGCTGCAGCGCCTGGCGCAGCTGGGCCTGCAGCACCTCGGACACGGGGCGGGAGGGGCTGAGCACCACCTTGTCGTCCAGGCCGCGCACCTGCAGGTCGCCCGCGGTGGGCTCCACGCTGATCCACGGCGCGAAGGCCGGCACCACCAGTGCATCCACCGGCGCGGTCTCGCGCGCCTTCTGTCCCCCGCAGGCGGCCAGCGCCAGCGCGATCACCGCCAGGCCCGCCCCACGGGCCATCGTCGTCTTGTTCATGGTTTCCCCCCAGCTAATTAGCCGAAATGTACCTTGCACTGCGGCAATCGGGCAACGCCGGATGCGCCTCAATGCGGCGCGGTTCGCAGGAATCGCCCATCGGCCACAACCGTCTAGCCGTCCAATCGACGCGGCGACTCAGGCCGCGCGGTAGTTGTCCACCTCGCGATAGCGGCGCGCATAGGCGCCGAAAGCCAGCGCGGCCAGCAGCGCGAAGGCGGCGAAGAAGAACATCTGGAAGGCGTCGACGCTGAGGCCCGTGCTGGCGATATGCCCGGTCACCGCCTCGTCCCGCACTGCGGCATTGGCGATCAGCACCCACAGGTTGCCGATGGTGGTGGACAGGTACCAGAAGCTCATCATCACGCCCTTCATCGACGCCGGCGCCTGGCTGTAGGCGAACTCCGGCCCGGTGGCGGAAACCAGCACCTCGCCGAAGGTCAGCAGCACATAGGGCAGCACCTGCCACACGATCGACAGCGCCTGGCCGTCGTCCAGCAGCAGCTGGTAGCCGCCCACCACGATCCAGGCCAGCCCGGCGAAGGCGATGCCCATGGTCATCTTGCGCAGCGCGGTGGGCTCGACGCCGCGGCGGCGCAGCAGCGGGAACAGCACCAGGTTGTTGAACGGGATCAGCAGCATCACCAGCAGCGGGTTCAGCGCCTGCATCTGCGCCGGATGGAACCACCCCGGCGCGGCCATCGCATTGCCCTGCAGCACCCAGGTCGAGGCCTTCTGGTCGAACAGCGAGAAGAACGGTGTGGTCAGCGCGAAGACCACCAGCACGCGCAGCACGTTGCGCGCGCCGTCCACCGCCGCATCCGCATGCCGACCGCGCGCACGCTCCAGCTGCAGCCAGGCGCCGGCACCGACGCCGCCGAGCAGCGCCACGATGGCCAGGCACAGCGCGATCACGAAACCCAGCGAAGGAGCCATGGCCAAGGCGGCGAGTGCGGCGAGCACGCCCGCGCCGGCCAGCCACAGGCCCGGCCGCGCCTGCCCCGGCGCCTGCGTGAGCAAGGCCGTGCGCACCACGCGGGAGAACGCATCCGGATCGGGCGGCGATGGCGGCACCATCACGTAGCGGTGCCGCCCCAGCCACAGCACGAACGTGGCCGCGAGCATCAGCGCGCCAGGAATACCGAACGCCACCGCCGCGCCGAAATGGCGCAGGAACATCGGCGCCAGCAGCGAGGCGAAGAACGAGCCGAAGTTGATGATCCAGTAGAAGGCGTCGAACACCGGCTTGGCCAGGTGCTTGTTGGCGCTGTCGAACTGGTCGCCCACGAACGAGGCCACCAGCGGCTTGATCCCGCCCGCGCCCAGCGCGATCAGGCCTAAGCCGACGTAGAAGCCGGTGGGATGGTGCTCGAACAGCGCCAGGCACAGATGCCCCAGGCAGTACACGAGGCTCATCCACAGCACGGTGTGGTACTTGCCGAAGAAGCGGTCGGCCAGCCAGCCGCCGAGCAGCGGGAAGAAGTACACGCCGATCACGAAGGTGTGGAACACGTCCTTGGCCGCGCCCGGGCGCTCGGCTTCCGGCAGGTGCAGCAGCAGCGAGGTGATCAGGAACGGGGTGAGGATGTTGCGCATCCCGTAGAAGGAAAAGCGCTCGCAGCCCTCGTTGCCGATGATGAAGGGGATCTGGCGCGGCAGGCGGCCGCGCGCGGTGGAAGGGGCGGCGCTCATGCGTGGCTCCAGGGGACCGGCCAAAGCCTCGAGTGTGCCGCAAGATTTTGCGGACACCAAGCCAGTGCCGCGTCATCTGGCCCTGTTAAGCTGCGCGCCACTTCAAGCGGCGGGGTCCCATGCGCTCCTTCAAACCATTGCTGGTGCTGGCCGTGGTGGTGTTCGCGGTCTTGCTGTGGAACCGCCGCACGGCGCCGCCGGTTCCTGCGGCCACGCCGCAGGCGCAGTCCGCAGCCACGCCCGCGCCGATGGCGCGCCAGGCTCGTGGCGCAACATCCCCAGCCAGCGTGCCTGCCAACGGCCTGCCCTCCTTCCTGCCGCCCGAGGCCGGCGACACCCTCGCCCTGATCGCGCGCGGCGGCCCGTTCCCGAACCGCCAGGACGGCGTGGTGTTCGGCAACCGCGAAGGCCTGCTGCCGCAGCAGCCGCGCGGCTATTACCACGAGTACACGGTGGCCACGCCCGGCCTCGACTATCGCGGCGCGCGGCGGATCATCACTGGCGGTAATCCGCCGGTGGTTTACTACTACACCGACGACCATTACCGCTCGTTCCGCGCTTTCGAGGTGCCGCGATGACTCCCCAGGACCACGACATCGACCTGCTCGACCCCGACGCCGGCGGCGTGTTCTTCGTGATCGAGGAAGACCTCGATCCGCTGGGCGCCCAGGGTTCCAGTCAGGGCCTGTTCGTCGCCCGCACCAGCCTCAAAGGCTGCACCGGCAAGGACGAACTGCTGCGCCGCCTGAAAGCCTCCTGGCGCCTGCCCGCCGAGTTCGGCGACAACTGGGACGCCCTGGCCGACGCCGTCAACGACCTGGACTGGCTCGAAGGCACCGGCTACCTGCTTCTATTCGACCACGCCGACGACCTGCGCGAAGCCAGCGAAGAAGACTTCGACATCCTCCTGGACATCCTCGACGAAGCCGCCGAGACCTGGCAGGAAGACAGCAAACCCTTCTTCGCTTTCTTCGCCATGCCCGAAAGCGCCTTCAACGACCCGGATTTCTGATGCAGTCCATCGATTTCGACCTCGACGACCGCCACGAGCACGTCGAACTCAACCAACTCCTGAAACTGACCGGCCTGTGCGACAGCGGCGGCGCCGGCAAGGCCATCGTGGCCAGCGGCGCGGTGTACGTGGACGGGCAGCAGGAGCTACGCAAGACCTGCAAGATCCACGCAGGCCAGGTCGTCGAGATCGACGACATTCGTATTCGCGTGAAGCGCGCGCCGTAAAGCTCGCTCGAACAACGCCATCGCGAGCCCCGGCCCCTCACCCTGCCCTCTCCCCGGAGGGGAGAGGGGTGAAGTCGTGAGGCAGGCAGGAACGAAGAACAAAAGCTAGCGCCAGTCCTTGAACGTCCTCTTCGCCACGGCACGTTGAAGCACCCGCTACGTAAACGCAACGTCGTTTCTTATAGACCCAGGTTAATCAGGTTACCGCAGCCGCCCACCGCTCCTTCTAGTCGCGTCGCGAGCCGTTGCTCTCAGGCCATTTCTTTTGGGTTACTTTTTCTTTGGGCCAGCAAAGAAAAAGTGACTCGGGCGCCGGCAGGCGCACGAAATGCCCGCTGCATAAGCGGCCCATTCGCGGCACCGCGAAAACCAGGCGATACCGCAAAAGGATCCCGGCCTACGCCGGGATGACGAGCAGGGAGGGCTACGCCGACACAACAGGCGAAGGAAGCGGCATCGCATCAATCCGCGCCCGCAGATGCGTCACCTGCGGCACCCGCAACAGAAACTCGCGCTCCAGAACATCAAGGATCTCATCCGTATCGGTAAGCGTGCGCCGCACAGTCTCCCCACCCAACGTATGCACCGCAAAATCCCGACTACGCAAAGTCAACCGCCGCCCCGGCACCGTACGCGCAATATTCAACCCATGCAGAAAATGCGACTCAGGAAACGTCGATGTGTAATGGTTCGCCACCACATAATCGACATCATCCTTAGGCTGCAGATCAAACCGATACAGCGTCTGCCACTGCTCCCGCACCAGCGCCTGCATGCGCCAGATGCCCCCCTGCTCCAGCAGCCGATACGGCTCATGCGTACTCACCTGCTCCACCAGCGGCACCAGCTTCAGCGCCCCCGGCAACACCATCCCCCCAAACCCCACATCGGCCAGCCAGCTCTCGCCATCGATCTCGATGCGCAACAGCATGTGACTCTGCGCAGTGACATCATCGTCGTCACGCTGCCATAGCACGCGGGCGATCAGCCCCCGCACCGGATAGCCGATCGCACGCAGCACTTCGCGGAACACGAAATTCTGCTCGAAGCAGTACCCCCCGCGCCCGAACTCGACCAGCTTGCGCTCCAGCCGCCGCGGCTCCAGCACCACCGGAATGCCCAGGAACGGATCGAGATTCTCGAACGGAATCGCCGCCACATGCGCCACCGCCAAGGCACGCAAGGTCGCCACGTCGGGCTTCGCTTCCCCCTGGAAACCGATGCGCCGCAGATAGGCCGGCAGGTCGATGGCGTAGCTCATGGAAAACACCTTGGGGAGCGGCTGGGGAGGCGGCACGATAGCACTGCGGCCGGAGGTAACCCCGTGCCATTCGTGGGCGAAAACAGTTCGAACGGCGCCGCTGTGCGCGCCGCCCCTTTCGATCGATGGAGCCTCGCACCATGAGCACCCGCCTGCCCCGCCTCCGCCTGCTCGCCGGCCTGATGCTGGCCGCCGGCACCACCGCCTGCGGCGTCGTTGCCGCCGACAGCGCACCCGTCGCCGCACCGGCGCCCACCGTCGACGCCGCGCCCGCCCTGGGCGAGCAGACCGCCGTATTCGCCGGCGGCTGTTTCTGGGGCGTCGAATCGGTGTTCGAGCACGTCAAGGGCGTGAAGAAGGTCTGGTCCGGCTATGCCGGTGGGCAAGCGGCTACGGCCAGCTACGAGCAGGTCTCCGGCGGCAACACCGGCCATGCCGAATCGGTCAAGGTCGTGTACGACCCGGCCAAGGTCAGCTACGGCAAGCTGCTGCAGGTGTTCTTCTCGGTCGCCACCGACCCGACCCTGCTCAACCGCCAGGGCCCGGACACCGGCACGCAGTACCGCTCGGTGATCTTCTACGGCAACGACGAGCAGAAGCGCGTGGCCAGCGCCTATATCGCCCAGCTCGACCAGGCCCACGTGTTCCGCGCACCGATCGTCACCCAGGTGGCGCCGCTCAGGGCCTTCTACATGGCCGAGGCCTACCACCAGGATTTCGCGCGGCTGCATCCGGACTATCCGTACATCGTGATCAACGATGCGCCGAAGGTGCGCCATCTGAAGGAGCTGTTCCCGGCCGAGTACAAGCCGGACGAAAGCGTCGTGGACGTGCAGTTGCACTGAGACGAACGGCGTAGGTTGGGGTTCGCCTGCGGCTCACCCCAACCTACGCATAAGCATCCTCAACGCTGCTTCGGCGGCACCAGCCGCAGCTTCGCGGGCTTCGGGCTGCGCACCAGCTGGCGCGCGATCTCCTCGGCCGCTTCGGGGCGCGAGTAGTAAAAGCCCTGGCCTTCGGCGCAGCCGGCCTTGAGCAGGAACTCGTGCTGCTCCTTGGTCTCGATGCCTTCGGCGATCGGCCGCAGGCCCAGGCTGCGCGCGATGGCCAGCATCGCCTCGGTGATGGCGGCGTTGTTGGAGTCCTGCGGCAGGCCGTTGATGAAGGAGCGGTCGATCTTGAGGAAGGCGATGGCCGACAGCTTCAGATAGGCCAGCGAGGAATAGCCGGTGCCGAAGTCGTCGATCGCCACGCCCACGCCCAGCGCGTGCAAGGCATGCATGGTGCGGTCGGTCTGTTCGCCCAGGCGCAGGATGGCGCTCTCGGTGATCTCCACCAGCAGGCGCTTGCCGTCCAGCTGCTCGGCATCCAGCGCCGCGCTGAGGCGCTCGATAAAGGTGCGGTGGCCGAAGGTGCTGGCCGAGACATTGATCGCCATGCGCAGCGGCGGCAGGTGCGCCTGGTCCCAGCGGCGCACCTGGGCGCAGGCTTCGCGCATCACCCATTCGTCGATCTGGCGGATCAGGCCTAAGCTTTCCGCCATCGGGATGAATTCGTCCGGCAGCAGCACGCCGCGTTCCGGATGGCGCCAGCGCAGCAGCGCTTCCACCGCCACGATGCGGCTGGTGCGCAGTTCCACGTTCGGCTGGTAGACCAGGTACAGCTCGCCGCGTATCAGGGCCTGGCGCAGGTCCACGCCCAGCATCAGGCGGCGGCGCGCGTCGGCATGCATCAGCGGCGTGTAGAAGCGGAACGCGTTGCGCTCCTCGGTCTTGGCCACGTACATGGCCGCGTCGGCATTGGTGATCAGGGTGATCGGGTCGCCGCCGTCCAGCGGGAAGCCGGCGATGCCGATGCTGGCGCTGAGCGCGATCTCGTAGTCGCCCACCAGCACCGGCTCGGCCAGCGAGGACAGCAGGCGCGTAGCCATGGTGCGCGCATCTTCGCGCGTGGGCAGGCGGCCCAGCAGCACGGTGAACTCGTCGCCGCCGATGCGCCCGGCCACGTCGTGCGGACCCAGCGCGCGGTCGATGCGCTCGGCCACCTTGACCAGCAGGCTGTCGCCGATCGCGTGGCTGTAGCTGTCGTTGACCACCTTGAAGGCGTCCAGGTCCACGAACAGCACCGCCACCGCATTGCGGCCGTGGGTGGCGCCGAGGATGGCGTGTTCGCACAGGCGCTCGAACTCGGCGCGGTTGACCAGGCCGGTGAGCGGGTCGTGCGTGGCCAGGTGTTCCAGGCGCAGGCGGTCGGCCTTGATCGCGGTGATGTCGGTCAGCACCGCCACGTAGTGCTGCACGCGGCCGTAGGTGTCGCGGATGGCGCTGATGCTGAGCAGTTCCGGATAGGTGCTGCCGTCCTGCCGCCGGCTCGACACCTCGCCCTTCCAGTTGCCGCCGTTGGCGACCGTGTCCCAGATCGAAGCCGGCAGCGGCGAGCCGTCGAGCTGGGTGCGCGTCTCGTCGAAGCGGCGCGTGCGCACGGCGTCGGCGTCGTAGCCGGTGATACGGGTAAAGGCGGTGTTGACCGTGGTGATGCGGCGCTCGGCATCGGCGATCACCACACCTTCGGCGATGCCGGCCAGCGCTTCGGAGGCGATGCGCCGCTCGTGCTCCATCGTCAGCCGCTCGGACACGTCGCTGATGATCGCCTGCCGCACGAAGCGCTCGCCCCACAGCGCCAGCGCGCTCTGCGTTTCCACCGGGCGCGCCTCGCCGCCGGCGTCGCGCAGCAGGGCGACGTTGCTGTCCTGCGGCGCCTCGCCCGAGGCGAACAGGCGCGCGAACGATTCGCCCAGCAGTTCGTCCGGGCCGCGCCCGGTCCAGCGCGCGGCTGTGCGGTTGGCGTCGAGAATCTGTCCGGAGGATTCGTCGACCATCACGATGGCCGAGGCGGCGCTGTCGAACAGCAGCCGGTAGCGTTCCTCGGTGCCGCGGATGCCGGCCAGGATGCGGCGCGCCATGCGCAGCCAGAGCAGTCCGGCGACCAGGGTGATCAGGGCCACGCTGGCGAACAGCACCCGGCCCATCCAGGTGGCGCCGTTGGCGATGTGCAGCGAGAAGCTGCTGCTGCGCGGCTCGATGAAATCGTTGAGCTGGTGGATGCGGTCGCGCTGCCGCGCGAGCTCGGCCGGGGCCAGCGCGCCGGTGGCATAGCTGCGTTCGAGTTCGCCGGCGATCACGTTCAGTTCGGCGATCTGGCCGTCCACCGAATGCCAGTCGACCAGCGCCTCGCGCATATGCGGGGCGGCGGAAAAATACTGCAGGATGAAAACCATGCCGGGGATCGCCGAGGGGATCACCCCGCCGCGGCGGAAGGCCTCGATCACTTCGGCCCGGTCGAAGTCGCCGCTGTCGATCTTGTCGCGCGCAAAGCGGTCGGTCATCAGCACCGCGTAGTTGCGGCGGAAACCCTGGAGGTAGACCGGGTCGCCCTTGGTGGCGTAATTCTCCAGGTCCACCACCGCCTGCTTCTGCGCCTTGGACCAAAGACTCTCGCCGTTGAGAAAACCGGCGAGAGTCACCTGGAGCTGCAAGGCCCCCCATGTAAGGGCGAGGACCAGCCCGAGCATTGCCGCCAGTGCGTAGGCCAGCGGCAGCAGCCTTTGCAGCAGGGGTCTTCGCAAGCCAGTACGAGCGTTACGCATAGCGTCCCGTGTCCTCATTCAAGCCGACATCCACTGCCTGCGATGCGTCCCGCCCGGCAAACGCGTTGCGTCAGGCTGCGGCTTCACTGACTGACCACGGATCCTGGCGCACGTCCAGGCAGCGGTCCAAGGTGATCTGCATGCTGACGTAGCTGCGTCGCACGCATTCCCCCAGATAAGCCACCTCGGCCGGCGTCGGCGCCGTCCCCATTAGCGTACACACAATTTCGAGCGCCTCCCAAGGATGAGTATCGTCGTAGGCTGCGTGAAGTTGGAGCCAACGCAAGCCCTTGCCCCGGGTCTCGGTCGCAAAGGCTTCCTTGTAGGGGCTTTCGAACACCTTCTGGGACCACTCCCCGGTTGCGCCTTCCACCGCGTAATTGGTGGCGATCATGCCGGCGGCGAGGGAAGCCTTGGTGCTTACCTGTTCGCACCAGTCGGGCAAGGCTCCCGTGCCATGGGGCGGCAACCCGTGCAGGACCTCGTCGCGGCTGATCCCCGCCGCTTCGGCCCAATCCAGCCAGTACTCGGCATGGTTCTGCTCCACACGGATATTGCGCACCAGCCAGCGCCGGGCCAGGTTGTCGCCCTGGGTTCGGCCGTACTGGGTCTTCAGCAGGTTCAGCGCCATGTAGGCCGGGAAACGCTCGATGACGGGCCAGATCCCCACCATGAAGTCTCGCGTGGAGGCAGCGTGAAGACGACTGTTCATCATCAGCTCCCATACCTCGTGGTTCACCACCGTGCGCTTGGTCTCCTCGGCGGCGTGGACGATGTCCTGCGCCCAGTGCGGATAGCTGCTCAGCTCGGTCAGCGCGCCGGTGCGTTCAAATTGCGTAGTCATGATGCGATCTCCAGTGTTTTGACTGACGTCGGCCGAATGGCCGACGCCCCGGCGCCAGAAAGGTGCCGGAGATCACATATTCTTCGTACTGGAGGTGGCAGGACATCGAAAAGTGTCCGGCTCTTCGGGGTAGTGCCATCGGCCGCCCCTTCGCTGCCGAAAGGCCGGCCGACGCGGTTTCGCGGGGCTGTGCCGGCCAGCAGCCGCCAACCGGCGCGGGGCTTCATTTTCCCCGGGGCGCGGGGTGCTCCGCAGCACCCTGAGCTATCGAAAGAGGTATCCCTGACGAGCGATACCGCGGGTTTCGGGCCGCGGCGCCGCGCTCAGCCGGCGTGGCGCACCGGCAGGCACAGCAGGCAATTGAACACGCCGGTGTCCTTGTCCATCTTGAAGTCCAGCCCGTACAGCTCGACCGCGCGGCGCGCCTCGTCGCTGGTGTCGACCACATAGCCGCTGCCCGGCAGCCATTCCGACACGAAGCGGCCCCAGGCGCCGGAAATCTGCGCGGCGGTACCGCCGAACAGCGCGCAGGCATAGCAGCCGCCCTTGAGCGTGGTCAAGCCGATCTCGCCCTGCGGCTTGAAGTCGTCCGCCACTTCGATGCAGGCGTCGTAGCGCAGCTTGTCCGCCGGCGTGACGCCCGGGTCGTCCATGCACACGCCGTACATCAGCCGCGGCGGCGGGATCAGCCCCTGCTCGCGGCACCACACCGCGAAGCGCTGCCACAGCTGGGAAATGCTCGCACTGCCGTAAGGCCCGACGTGGCGCATATAAGCAATGCGTGCATCGTTGAGCAGCTTGATCTCGACTTGCATGGGAAGGTCTCCGTTGGCGGGAACGTGGCCGTGCGGCCACATGCCCCCATCGTTGCGGATCGCTTCCAGCACGGCTTGATGCTTCTTGCTTTCGTCTTGACGAATCTTGCTGAGCAGCTCGCGCCGCGCCTCGATCCAGCCGCGATGGCCGCCGCCGCGCCACTGCGTGGGCGTCATGCCGAAATAGCCGCGGAAGGCGCGGGTGAATACTTCCGGCGACGCGAAGCCGACATCCAGCGCAATCGCCGACGCTGTCGCCGGCTGCGCCGCCATCAGCCGCGCCGCTGCCACTTCCACGCGCCGCCGGCGCACGCGCTCGGCCAGGGTCTCGCCGGCCAGCGCCTTGAAGATGCGGTGGAAGTGATACGGCGAGAAATGCGCGACCTTGGACAGCGCATCGAGATCCAGCGGCTCGGCCAGATGCGCGTCGATGTAGTCGAAGACCCGGTTGATGCGGGCCAGATAGGCGTTGTAGCCAGCCGTCGAAGCGTTCACTGCTGATCTTTCACGAACCATACGCGCGCGATCTTGCCCTGCTCCACTTCGTAGATCGCCGCCGCATGCAGCGTCTTGTTGTCGGGGCCGACGCCGGTCACCTCTTCCTCGTCGATCACGCGCTTGCCCAGCAGCATGCGCCTGACGATGCGCACATGCAGCTGCGGCGAGTTCTCGAAGAACTTCCCGTAGCCCTTGCGCATCGCCTCGGTACCGGACGTCACCAGCTTGTCCGGCTGGTCGTACAGTTTGACGTCCGGCTGGTAGGTATCCAGAAAAGCGTCGATGTCGCGCGCGTTGTAGGCATTGACCTGGCGCTGCACCACGTCGGCGGCGGAGACCGGCAGCAGTTCGTCCTGGCGGTAGGCATGGCCGCCCTTGATCACCAGGGCGATGTCGTGCAGATGCGCCGAATCCTGCAGCGGATCGGCATTGAGCACCACCAGATCGGCGAACTTGCCCGGCGCCACGCTGCCCAGCTCGCGCTCGCGGCCCATCAGGCGCGCGCCGTTGAGGGTGGTGTCGGTGAGAATCTGCGCGGGGGTGAGACCGGCCTTGGCCATCCAGGCGTATTCGCGATAGATCGACGGGCCCGGCAGCGTGCCGATATTGCCCGCGTCGGTGCCGACCACCACCGGCACACCGGCATCCTGCACCGTCTTCAGGTTCTGCAGCAGCACGGTCGGATCGGGGATCGCGGGGTGCTCCTTGATGCGCTTCAGCAGCCGCTCCGGCACCAGCCCGGGCGGCAGCTGCATCAGGTCGGACAGGCTGCCCATGATGGCCGGATTGCCCAGCGCGTACTCCTGCGGCGTGAACGCGAACTGCTGGTAGAAGCTGCGCATGTAGGCGCGCATCACTTCCAGCGTGGTGCTGTACAGCGCCTTGCGCTGTTTCAGCAGCGCCATGAAGTCCGCATCGAGCGGCTTATCGTCCACACCGTGCACGAGAATGTCGGCACCGGCCTTGAGCGCGGCGCGCGCGGTCTCAAGCTCGGTGGCATGCACGGCGACGCGCAAGCCGTGGCGATGCGCCTCGTCGATGGCGGCACTGACGATCGGCACGAACTGCTGCGCGGTGCTGCCCTTCTCTACCACGTACCAGATCTTGATGTAGTCCGGCTTATGCGGCAGTTCCTGGCGGACCAGCTCGCGCGCCTTCTCCGGCGTGTCGGCCAGGATGATCGGCGGATCGGCCACGTCGCTCAGCACCGGCGGCTTCCAGGTCGAGATCAGCGGCCCGGTCACCGCCACGCGCGGCGCGCGTTCGGTGCGCGCGGCGATATCGCGCACCTCGAAATTCCACATCGGGCCGCCCACATCGGCGACCGCGGTAATGCCCGAGGCCAGATAGCGCGCGAAGGTGTCGCCGAGCTGCGTCTTGATGCCGGCGATCTCGGTCTCGTACGGCACCGCCTTGCGCAGATCCAGGCCGTCGGGCCGGGTATACAGGCCGCCGGACTGGAAGAAATGCACGTGCGCATCGACATAGCCCGGCACCACCCACTTGCCGCGCGCATCGATCACCTGCGCACCCTTGGGCACGGCGACCTTCGCCGCGGGGCCGGCCTGCACGATGCGCCCGTCGCGCATCAGCACCACCGCATCGGGCACCGGCGCGCTGCCGTCGGAATTGACCAGGGTGCCGCCGGTAAGCGCGGTGGTGGTGTCCTGCGCGTGGATGGCGGCGGACGACAAGAACAGCACAACGAACAGCGCGACGCGTTTCATCGATGCTCTCTCCATGAGTTCCATGGTCCGGCCCGCGGCCGGACCGGCAAGGGGCGAAGAATAAGCCTTGCCGGGCATCAACAAAGATGCCTGAAGTCACGTGCGGGGCTGGAAAAAAAAAGCGCCCTCATCGATGAGGGCGCTTGATCGGCAGGCTCACACCGGCTTCACACCATCGGCAGCTTCAAACCCTGCTCTTTCGCGCACTGCACCGCGATGTCGTAGCCGGCATCGGCATGGCGCATCACGCCGGTGCCGGGATCGTTCCACAGCACTCGCGCCAGACGCTTGTCGGCTGCCTCGCTGCCGTCGCACACGATCACCACGCCGGAATGCTGCGAATAACCCATGCCCACGCCGCCGCCGTGATGCAGCGACACCCAGGTGGCGCCGCCGGCCACGTTGAGCATGGCGTTCAGCAGCGGCCAGTCGGACACGGCGTCGCTGCCGTCCTGCATCGCCTCGGTCTCGCGGTTGGGGCTGGCCACCGAGCCGGAATCCAAGTGATCGCGGCCGATCACCACGGGCGCCTTCAGCTCGCCCTTGCGCACCATCTCGTTGAAGGCCAGGCCGAGCTTGTGGCGCAGGCCGAGGCCGACCCAGCAGATGCGCGCCGGCAAGCCCTGGAAGCTGATGCGCTCGCGCGCCATGTCCAGCCAGCGGTGCAGGTGGGGATCGTCCGGGATCAGTTCCTTCACCTTGGCGTCGGTCTTGTAGATGTCTTCCGGATCGCCGGACAGCGCCACCCAGCGGAACGGACCCACGCCGCGGCAGAACAGCGGACGCACATAGGCCGGCACGAAGCCGGGGAACTCGAAGGCGTCGGCGCAGCCTTCGTCCTTGGCCATCTGGCGGATGTTGTTGCCGTAGTCGAAGGTGGGAATGCCGGCGCGCTGGAACGCCAGCATCGCTTCCACGTGCGTGCGCATGGAGTGCTTGGCGGCCTTGGCGGTGCCGGCCGGATCGCTCTTGCGGCGCTCGAACCACTGCTCCACCGTCCAGCCGCTGGGCAGGTAGCCGTTGACCGGGTCGTGCGCGCTGGTCTGGTCGGTGACCGCGTCCGGCTTCACGCCGCGGCGCACCAGTTCCGGCAGCACGTCCGCCGCATTGCCGAGCAGCGCGATCGACTTCGCTTCGCCGGCAGCGGTGTACTTGGCGATGCGCGCCAGCGCGTCGTCCAGGTCGGTGGCCTGCTCGTCGACATAGCGGGTCTTCAGGCGGAAATCGATGCGGCTCTGCTGGCATTCGATATTCAGCGAACACGCACCGGCCAGCGACGCCGCCAGCGGCTGCGCGCCGCCCATGCCGCCCAGGCCCGCGGTGAGGATCCACTTGCCCCTGAGGCTGCCGCCGTAGTGCTGGCGGCCCATTTCCACGAAGGTCTCGTAGGTGCCCTGCACGATGCCCTGCGAACCGATGTAGATCCACGAGCCGGCGGTCATCTGGCCGTACATCATCAAGCCCTTCTTATCGAGCTCGTTGAAGTGCTCCCAGTTCGCCCAGGCCGGCACCAGGTTGGAATTGGCCAGCAGCACGCGCGGCGCATCCGGGTGGCTGGGGAACACGCCGACCGGCTTGCCGGACTGGATCAGCAGGGTCTCGTCGTCGTTCAGTTCACGCAGCGCGCGCAGGATCGCGTCGAAGCATTCCCAGTTGCGCGCGGCGCGGCCGATGCCGCCGTACACCACCAGCTCGGCCGGGTTTTCCGCCACCTCCGGGTCGAGGTTGTTCTGCAGCATGCGGAACGGCGCTTCGGTGAGCCAGCTCTTGCAGCTCAGCTCGCCGCCGCGCGGCGCGCGGATGGTGCGGGTGGTGTCGATACGCGTCGGGGCATTCATGGGAAATCCTGACCAGCGGGGGAAAAAAGCAATTATGGGCGCCCGTTTTCGCCGCCGCCAACTGCACTGCGGCAAAACCGCGCCGCCGCCGACCCGACCGTTTGGCCGATTGCCGCCCCGCCGGGGCGGGACCAGACTTTTGCGCAGGGGAATCAAGGCACTGGCCGCCGTCGCGGTTCGAACGGGAGGCTCCCATGTACGCGACACGTACGACTTATTACCTTGCCGCGCTCGCCGTCGGCGTGCTGATGGCCGGCTCCGCCACTGCCGCCGACAAGGCCGCGCCGAAGAAAACGCCGGGCGATGCGGAACTGATCGCCAGCGCGATGCGCGCCGCGCCACCGGGCGTCGCCAAGGGCGCCACCATCATCGCGATGAATGCGGACGGCAGCACGCGCACGCTGCGCAAGGGCACGAACGACTACACCTGCATGCCGGACAACCCGGAAACACCCGGGCCGGATCCGATGTGCATGGACAAGAACGCAATGGAATGGGCGCAGGCCTGGATGGGCCACAAGCCGCCGCCGACCGGCAAGATGGGCGTGATGTACATGCTGTCGGGCGGCACGGATGCGAGCAACACGGATCCGTATGCGACGAAACCGGATGCAAGCAATCACTGGATCAAGACCGGCCCGCACATCATGGTGGTGGGCGCCGATGCGGCGTTCTACGACGCGTATCCGAAAGGCGCGGACCCGGATACGTCGGCGCCATATGTGATGTGGGCGGGGACGCCGTATCAGCATCTGATGGCGCCGGTGAAATAACCCCGCAGCGGCTTTCACCACGGCGTAGGTTGGGGTGAGCGCAGCGAACCCCAACGTGGCTGCCGCGGTGAGAGGTCCGTTGGGGTTCGCTGCGCTCACCCCCACCAACCCGGGAGCCCGCCCGATTGATGTCCGAAAACGGCGAGTCCCCCGCCGCCCCCGGTGCTAGCCTGCGTGCATGGCCACCGTCCCCACCCCCAACGCGCCCCTCCCCGACCGCCTCTGCGAACAGGCCCGCCTCAGCCGCGACGCGCGCTTCGACGGGCTGTTCTTCACCGCCGTCACCAGCACGCGCATCTACTGCCGCCCGGTCTGCCCGGCACCGTCGCCGAAGGCGGAGAACGTGCGCTATTACGCCAGCGCCGCCGCGGCCGAAGCGGCCGGCTTCCGTCCCTGCCTGCGCTGCCGGCCGGAACTGGCGCCGGGCAACGACAGCTGGCAGCGCGGCGACCATGTGATCGCACGCGCGCTGAAGCTGATGGAGCAAGGCGTGCTGGAAGACGACTCGCTGGAAGACATGGCGCAGCGATTGGGCGTCGGCGCGCGCCAGCTGCGCCGCGTGTTCGTCGAGCGCCTGGGCGCGCCGCCGATCAGCGTGCACACCACGCGCCGCCTGCTGTTCGCGAAGCAGCTGCTGACCGAGACCGAGCTGCCGGTGACCGACGTCGCGCTGGCCTCCGGCTTCCGCAGCCTGCGCCGCTTCAACGCGGCGTTCCAGCAGGCGAACCGGATGCCGCCGCGCGAACTGCGCCGCCATCCGGCGAAGGCGGCGGACGGCGGCCTGGTGCTGCGCCTCAACTACCGGCCGCCGTACGACTTCGAGGCGATCCTGGCGTTCCTGCGCACGCGTGCGCTGCCGGGCGTGGAGCAGGTGGACGAGCACAGCTATGCACGCGTGTTCGGCCCCGCGGATGCACCCGGCTGGCTGCGCCTGAGCGCGTGGCCGAACGGCGAGCACGCACTGAAACTGGAACTGCAATGCCCGCAGCCGGCGCGCATGCTCGGCGTGGTGTCGAAGCTGCGGCGCATGTTCGACCTGGACGCGGACCCGCAGGCGATCGGCGCCGTGATGGATGCCGGCGGCGTGCTGAAACCGCTGCACCTGCGCCGCCCCGGCCTGCGCCTGCCGGGCGGCTGGGACGGCTTCGAGATCGCGGTGCGGGCGATCCTCGGCCAGCAGGTGAGCGTGGCGGCGGCGCGCACGCTGGCCACGCGCATCGTGCAGCGCTGGGGCACGCCGGTGACGGGCATCGTGGCGCCGGGGCTGGAGCGCCTGTTTCCCGGGCCGGAACGGCTGGTCGACGTGGACCTGCGCGAAGTGGGCCTCACCTCGGCGCGCGCGAACACCGTGCAAGGCGTGGCGCGCGCGCTGCTGGACGGGCGCATCGATTTCCGCAGCGAACAGCCGCTGGACGCGTTCGTGGCGAGCTGGGTGGAACTGGCCGGCATCGGCGAATGGACCGCGCACTACATGGCGATGCGCGCGCTCAGCCACCCGGATGCGTTCCCCGCCGCGGACCTGATCCTGCGCCGCGCCGCCGCCGGCGACGGCGCGGAACTGAGCACCAAGGCGCTCACCGCGCTGGCCGAAGACTGGCGCCCCTGGCGCGCCTATGCGGTGATGCATCTGTGGCGCGCCGCCACCGACGCGGCCGAGCGCGCCAAACCGAAGGCAAAGAGCGCATGAGCGAGACGATCTGGTACGACGTACTGCCCACCCCGATCGGCCAGCTGCTGCTGGTGGCGGATGCGCATGGCTTGCGCGAGGTGTGGTTCGAGACCGGCCGGCAGCGCAAGTCGCCGCAGCCGGAATGGGTGCATGCCGCCAAGCCGCTGGCCCAGGCACGCCGCCAGCTGGAGGAATACTTCGCCGGCGAACGCACATCCTTCGAGCTGAAACTGCATCCCGTCGGCACGCCGTTCCAGCTGGCCGTGTGGGAGGAACTGGGGCGCATCCCCTATGGCGTGACGATCAGCTACGGGGAACTGGCGCGGCGCATCGGCCAGCCCGCGGCGATGCGCGCGGTGGGTGCGGCGAACGGGCGCAATCCGATCCCGATCATCCTGCCCTGCCACCGCGTGATCGGCAGCAACGGCAGCCTCACCGGCTTCGGCGGCGGGCTGCCGACCAAGCGTTTCCTGCTGTCGATGGAAGACCGCATCGCGCACGGCGACCTGTTCGCGCTGCCGTAGCGCGGGCCGCGGCGCTCAGCGCTGCGGCGGCTGCTGGTTCTGCGGCTGCGCCTGCGGCGTGGGATGCAGCTGATCGAGCACGGACGGCGGCGGCTTCTTCGCCGTCGACGACTGCCGCACCGGCTGCGGCAGCACCACCGGCGCGCTGGACGATGCGGCGCGGTACTGGTCCACGGCCGCGCGCTGGCGCGCGTCGAAGCGGTCCTGCTGGGCCTGGTTGGACAGGTCCAGCCCCTGGGCCGCGGCGGGATTGTTCGCCAGCGGCTGGCGCACCGCCGCCGCATTGCGCTGGCGCTGCTGCTCCTGCAGCTGGCTGGTGCGCAGCTTGTCCTGCAGGATCGCCTGCTGGTTCGCCTGCTGCGAATTGATGGCGTTGTAGTTGGGCTGGTAGTTGGGCTGCTGCGCCTGCTGGCGCTGCTGCTGTTGCGCGGCGGCCGGCGCCGCGACGGCCAGCACCGCCAGCCCGAGCAGGGCTGGCCGGACAAGACGCTGTATGGACAGAGATGTAATGGTCATACGAGTGCGCGATGATGGTGGGATTGCCTGGATCATCGTATGGACTCGCGCATGAAAATCCTGTTTCGCCTGCTGTTCTGCTCCGTTGCCGCATTCAGCGCCGGGTGTGCCACCCGTCCCCCGGCTAAACCCGCGCCGGTGGTCAAGGCCGCGCCGGCCCCGCTGCTGCTGATCTCGATCGACGGCTTCCGCGCCGACTACATCCAGCGCGGCCTCAGCCCCACCCTGGCCGCGCTGGCCCACGAAGGCGTGCGCGCCCAGGCCATGCAGCCGTCGTTTCCGTCGCTGACCTTCCCGAACCACTACACCATCGTCACCGGCCTGCGCCCGGACCACCACGGCATGGTCAACAACACCATGTTCGACCCGGAGCTGGGCGAGTTCTCGCTGAGCAACCGCGCCGCCGGCGCCGACGGCCGCTGGTGGGCCCAGGGCACGCCGATCTGGGAGACCGCCGGCCGCCAGGGCCTGAAGACCGCCACCATGTTCTGGCCCGGCAGCGAAGCACCGATCCACGACTACCGTCCGGACCACTGGCTGCCCTACGACGGCGCCATGTCGCCGGAGCAGCGCGTGGACACGGTGCTGAGCTGGCTGGACCTGCCGGCCGGCGAACGCCCGACCTTCCTCACCCTGTACTTCGACGACGTCGACCATGCCGGCCACAGTTACGGCCCGGATTCGAAGCAGGTGAACGAATCCATCGCCAAGGTCGACAGTGCGCTCGCCCACCTGGTCGACGGCCTTAAACAGCGCGGCCTGCTCGACCGTATCAATATGATCGTGGTGTCCGACCACGGCATGGCCAGCGTGCCGGCCAAGCACAACGTGATGGTGGACAAGCTGGTGCCGCTGAACCAGGTGCAGGTGGTGAGCCTGGGCGTGCTGGCCGGCTTCAACGCCAAGCCGGGCCATGACTTCGCCAAGATCGAGGCGAAGCTGGAGAAACAGCAGCAGCACATGCAGTGCTGGGACAAGACGCGCATCCCCGCGCGCCTGGCCTACGGCAAGAACCCGCGCGTGCCGCAGCTGGTGTGCCTGGCCGACGTGGGCTGGCGCGTGACCACCAGCGACTACGTGGCCAAGAAGCTCAAGAAGGGCGACAAGCTGAGCCTGGGCGAGCACGGCTACGACAATGCCGACCCGACCATGCAGGCGCTGTTCGTCGCGCGCGGCCCGGCCTTCCGCCAGGACACCGTGCTGCCGGCGATCTCGAACGTGGACGTGTATCCGCTGATGACCCAGCTGCTGGGCCTGACACCGGTGCAGAACGATGGCGATGCGCAGGCGTTGAAGGGTGCGCTCAAGCCATAACGCCTGTCGTAGGTTGGGGTGAGCCGCAGGCGAACCCCAACATCAAGGCCTCGCACTGTTGGGGTTACTGGCTGCATCAGCAGCCAGCCCTTTGGGCCATCCGCTACGCGGATGTTCGCTACGGCATCCTGCCTTCGCAGTCGCCTGCGGCTCACCCCAACCTACGCCAAAGTGATCAGAGCTCCGCCAGCGGCGGCTCGTCGCCCTTCGACGGCGGCCCCGGCAGCGGCGCCAGATGGCGCAGCCGCCACGCGATCAGCAGCCCCGCCAGCACCAGCGCGCCGACAAAGGCCGCCACGCCGTTCCAGCCATGGGACGCATAGAACAACCCGCCGCCCGCACCGGCCAGGCTGGAACCCATGTAGTACGCGAACAGATACATCGACGACGCCTGCGCCTTGGCCAGGCCCGCGCGGCGTCCCACCCAGCTGCTGGCGATCGAGTGCCCGCCGAAGAAACCGAAGGTGATCGCCACGATGCCCAGCACGATCAGCGCCAGCGGCGCGGTCAGGGTCAGCAGTACGCCGGCCAGCATCAGCGCGAACGCGGTCCACAGCACCTTGCGCCGCCCCAGCTTGCCGGCCAGATGTCCCATCCAGGCCGAACTGAACGTACCGATCAGATAGACGCTGAAGATCAGGCCCACCACCGCCTGGCTCAGCCCGTACGGCGGCGCCAGCAGGCGATAGCCGATGAAGTTGTAGACGGTGACGAAGGCGCCCAGCAGCAGGAAGCCCTCGGCGAACAGCCACGGCAGGCCCGCGTCGCGGAACGCGCCGGCAAAGCGCTGCTGCAGGGTTTTCCAGTGAAACGGCTGCACCGTGAAATGCCGCGACGGCGGCAGGCTGCGCCAGAACACCAGCCCCGCCAGCAGGCCGATCGCACCGACCGCGCCCACGCCCGCGCGCCAGCCGACAAAGTCGGCCATCACGCCGGCGACCAGGCGTCCGCCCATGCCGCCGATCGCATTGCCGCTGATATACAGACCCATCCCCAGGCCGATCGAATCCGGATGCATCTCTTCGCTGAGATACGTCATGGCGACCGCGGGCAATCCGCTCAAGGTCAGCCCGAGCAAGGTGCGCAGCACCAGCAGCATGTGCCAGTCGCGCACCATCGCGGTGGCGATGACCAGCAGCGAGGAGGTGAGCAGCGACACCGTCATCACCGACTTGCGGCCCCAGGCGTCGGATACCGCGCCGGCGACCAGCATCGCGACCGCCAGCACGCCGGTGGTGACCGACAGCGACAGCGCCGCGCCGGCCGCGCTGACGCCGAAGTCCTTGCTGAACTCCGGCATCAGCGGCTGCACGCAATACAGCAGGCCGAAGGTGGCGATACCCGCGGCGAACAGCGCGAAATTGGTGCGCCGGAACAGCGGCGTGCCGTGGCGGATGAACTCCTCGTCCGCGCGGTTCGCGGCGGCCTGGGCTTGCATGGTGGTCCCGTGCATAGTGGTCTTTGGCGGCGCGCCGGGGACTGGCGCGTCCGTCCAGGATAGAACCATCGTGCGGTGCGATCGACCGGACTTATTCCAGCCGCAGCAGCCAGCCCTTGCCCGGTTCGACAGGAATCGCATCGCCCGGCTTGAACGTCGCCGCCGGTTGGAAGCCCGGGATCGCCGGCGCCACCAGTTTCGCCTTGGCCGGATTCAGGCCCAGCGCCTTCCAGTCGATGGCGAGTTTCGCGTCGGTCTTCTCCGGCGCCCACGAGGCCAGTGCCACCAGGGTGCCCTGCCCCTTGCGCACGTAGCTGGTGGCGAGCACGTCGTCGCGGCCGGTCTTGACCGGCGCATCGTGCACCCACCAGCCGATCATCTCGGCCTTGGCGATGCCGAAGTCGTCCCACAGCTTCCACAGCGGACGCGGATCGCTCTTGGGCGACCAGCCCAGCCGGCTGGTCATACCGAACACCATGCCGCGCCACGGGTTGCCGTCGTTCTGCAGCATTTCGCCCATCAGGCCGTAGGGGATGCCGGAGATCTCGGTCAGCCAGTACGCCGGCGTGCTCTTCTCGTAGTCGAAGTATTCGCCGAACCACAGGCGGTCGATGTAGGGGAACAGCTCCATGTACAGCAGCGCGCTGTTGATATAGCCGTCGCGCGGGTTGTACTGGTTGGCCGAGTGCAGGTCGATCAGCGGATCCTGCCGGCGTGCCTGCAGCACCTTGCGCACGCGCTTCATGGTGATGCGGTCGTAGGCGACGTCGTCCAGATACAGCCCGTCGATGCCTTCGTTGCGCGCCAGCCAGTCCAGGCCTTCGATGTAGTAGTTGTGCCAGCGGCTCTGTCCGGCATTGATCACCGCCGCGTCGCGGTTTTCCGGCACGTGCCAGGCGGGGATGTAATCGCCGTCCATGTGTTCCTGCAGCCAGGAGAAGCCGCCGCCCTTGCCGGCGCTGATCACCTCGTGGCCCAGCGATTCGAGCATGGGCAGCTCGGGCGCGCGGTCGGACAGCTCGCGGATGGTGTCGTAGATCTTCACCCGCATGCCGCGCTGGTGGGCCGCGTCGATGTACTTGCGCATCGCCTCGGCTTCCAGGAACGGATAGTTGATCCACGGATTGATCGGCGTGGCGTGGTGGATGTTCACCACGTTGGCGCCGTCGGCCTTGATCGCGTCGAGGTCGCCGTACTTGTGGAAGAAGCGCTGGCCGAACTGCTGCGCCGGCTGGATGGTCTTGAACGGCGTCACGCGCAGGACCACGTCGTAGCGCAGCGTCTGCCCTGCCTTGAGCGTGCGCGAGCCGCTGAAGGCGCGCACCAGGTAGCGCTCCTTGCCTCGCTCCAGATCGATGCCGCCCTGTCCGCCGTTGTCCCAGGACTGCGGGATGCGCAGCGGCTGCTGCTGGTAGAAATTGGTGTTGAGCGGGCGCAGGTAATGTTCGTCGCGCAGGTGGAATTCCAGGCCGGCGTTGACCGCGCCGATCCACGCACCGTCCTGGTTGTTGCGCACGTTCCAGTGCCAGCTGTAATCGGCCGGCGCTTCGCCGCCCTGCTGGCCGAGGCCGAGCTGGTAATGGGCCACCTCGTTGCGCAGCGGAATCTCCAGGCGGATGTCGCCGATCTGGGTTTCCTTGTCGGCCTGCAGCTCGATCGCGTATTGCAGCGTGCCGTCCGCTTCCAGCGACGCCTTCACTTCGCCGCGCAGCGGGCCGGCGTTGCCGGTCACCGTCCAGTGCACCTTGCCCGGGCCATCCGTTTCCACTTTCGGCGCGCCCTTGCCGGCGAGCGGATGCACACCCGAGCCGTCTTCCACCAGCAACTGCATCGGCGCCTGCAGCAGCGCCTGCGGCTGCTTGGCGAAGCCGGTCATGCGCTCGTCGAAGCGGCTTTGGATTTGTGCGGGCAGGCCGCTGTCGGCGAGCGAGATGTCGCGGCCAAGAATGTCCAGCGTCGCGCCTTTCACCGCGATGGGCGTGAACGGCTTCACCACCGTGTCGTCCTGCGCCAGGGTGGAATCGAGCCAGCGCAGGCGGGTGAGCTTGAACGGATCGTCGTCGCCATGCGCAACCGCCACGCCGTCGCCTACCGTGATGGAAAGCGGCACGCGCTGCGCATCCGCGCCGTCGGCACCGACGGTCACTTCGCCCTGGTATAGGCCGGGCTTGGCGTCCGCGGGAATATCCACGCCCATCCACAACGGCTGCACACGGCCCTTCGCCACGTCCACGCGGGTGTCGAACGGCCGGCCGGTGTAGTCGATGCCGCGCAGGTTGAAGCAGGTCAGCGCGGTGGCGGGGATGATCGCGCCGTCGGGGCCGTGCAGGTCGCCGAAAGCCACGCGCACCGCGTTTGCAGGCGCGCGCGCTGCCCACAGGCCGATCTGGAAGCTGAGGTATTCGCCACGTAGCACGGTGTCGCTTAAATCGCCGCCAGGGCCGCGTTGCGCCCAGGAAGCCGGCAGCGTGTCGAACATGCGCACGGGGTTGGCGCGCGTTTCCGGAAACAGCAGCAGCGGCTCGGCATGCTTCGCCAGCAGTGCATCGAGTTCGGCCGGCGTGGCGGTGCGTTCCATGTCGGTATACGCATCGAAATCGTCGACCGCTTCGTAGCGCAGCACCTGCGCCTGCGGCAGGCGTTTCCAGGCCGAGGCCTTGCCGAGCTTGCCGGCCCAGGCCGGGTCGGCGATGTCGCGCGCCGCGACGTAGGTGACCACCGGGTAATTGCTGCGGCCGCCGCCGACGTAAGGCTGGTAGTACACCGCGTAGGTGCCTGCCTTCGCTGCCTGGAACACCAGTTCGCCGGATGCGCGGTCGATGGTGCCGGTGACGAGGTTGGCCACCGGCGTGCCGTCGGGATCGGCCACGATCACCGCCACCTTCTCCGGATGCGCATCGCGGCGGCGCCAGGGGATCACCACGTGTATGGCCTCGGCCGGCGCGTCGACTTGCACGAGATAGCGATGGTTGCCCAGCCGGGCCGGATCCCAGCGCAAGGCCGGTGCGCCGTGTTCGTCCGCCTGCGCCATCGGCGCCAGCGCCAGCGACGCTCCCGCCACCATGCAGGCCAGCACTGCCCGCGCGTAGAAATGCCGCATCGTCCACCTCGCCCATGCTGCTAAACGGAGGTGTTTAACCCGATGCGTGCGGGCGAGGCAAGTTCCGGACGTCTGGACGGCCGCGATTCAAGCGCCGCGGTCGGTGCGCAATGTGCGCAGTTCCTCATCGTGGCCGGCCGCGCCGCGGCCGCTGATCCAGCCGAACAAGGCAATGCCCGCCACGATCAGCACCGCGCCGCAGGCGGCGTAGCCATGCGGCCAGGCCTCGCCCAGCAGCAGGCCGCCGAGCAAGGTGGCGAACAGCAGCTCCGCCGCCTGCATCGCCTCCACCCCGGCCAGCGCGGTGGGCTCGCTGCGCACCATGTCGGTGGCGCGGAAGAACAGCACAGTGGCGATCACGCCGGAGGACAGCGCTACGCCGCCGGCGAGCAGCACGTCGCGCCACGACGGCGGACCGACCGTGGCCCAGGCGATGCCGGCGAACAGCAGCCACAGCGGCCAGCTGCACAGCGTCATGCCGAACACGCGCTGCACCGCGCCGAGCCGTGCGTGGCCGTGCTCCAGATGCAGCAGCAGCATGCGATTACCCAGCGGATAGGCGAACGCCGACACCACCACCGCGCCGATCGCCAGCCAGTCGCCCGCGCTCAATCGCCCCTGCGCATGCCCCCATTGCAGCGCGAACACGCCGGCCACGATCAACGCGCCGATCGCCAACGTGCGCCAGGCCAGCCGGCCGCGCGCATCGCGGTAGATCAGCGGCGCCATCAGCGGCCCGGCCAGCACGGTGGTCTGGAAGCTGCCGGCGATCAGCCACGACGGCCCGCTGCTGGCGGCCCAGGTCAACGGCACACCGAACAGCACGAAACCCACGCTGCTCCACAGCAGCCAGGTGCGCGGATGGCGGCGCAGCTCCCGCGGCAGCTCGCCCAGCCCGCCCTGCCAGGGCAGCACCAGGGCGAGCAGCGGCAAGGTGATCAGATAACGCAGGATGCCCGCCCACGCCCAATGCCCGCCGCCGGCGACGAAGCTGCGGTTGAGCACATAGGTCAGCGTGAAGAACAGCGCCGAGCACAGGGCGAGCCCGACGGCGGCGAGAGCGTTGGAGCGCATGGGGAACTCAGGACGGGTGGAACGAAGATCGATCTTAGGCGATGCGGCCGGCATGCCGGCGTCTACAGGTTCGCCTGCAGATCGGCCAGCGTGATCATCAGCAGCATCGGATCGAGCGGAGAAGGATCGAAGCCCACGTGGCGGTAGAACGCGCGCGCCTCGTGGCTGAGCGCATGCACGAGCATGCCGCGGATGCCGATCGCATCGGCCGCGTGGCCCATGCGCAGGCAGGCGTCGCGCACCAGGGCGCGCCCCAGGCCCTGGCCCTGCCAGGCGCGATCGACGGCCAGCCGTCCCAGCACCACCACCGGCACCGGGTCGGGCATGTTGCGGCTGAAGCGGCTGGTGGCGATGTCCCCGGCCACCGCGCTGGAGGCCAGCGCGTAGAACGCGACCACGCGTGCCCCCTCGCAGGCGACGTAGGTGCGCGAAGCACCCGTCGCCTGGTTGTTGATGGCTCGCCGCCTGAGCCAGCGGTCGAGGCTGTCGACGCCGCAGGCGAAGGGTTCGAGCTGGTGGTGCGCGGACAGCGGTTGCGGAGCGGTCAGCGTCACGCCTTGTCCCAGGGGGCCTTGCTGCGCAAGGTCTGGCGCAGGCGTTCATTGGACTGGGGCGGCTCGTCCAGGCGCTCCAGGAAGGCGGTGTATGCCTCCGGCGTGGCCATGACGACCGCCTGCTCCAGCAGGGCTTCCTCGGCGGCCGTGCGGGCGGCGTCGAGGACGAAGTCGGTGCGGGTCTTACCCCGGACCTGGGCGGCTCGGTCGATCAAGCTGCGGTCCTCCGGTTTGATACGAAGGTTCAGCGTATCCCGCTTGGCGGAAGGAGCGTCGGGTTTGGTCATGAGATTCAGACTCCAGGCAAGGCTCCAGCCTAGCAGGACGTACTGACAATGTCATTACGTGCAGGCCGCCATTACCCCTGCAGCGGCAAGCTCAGGCGCACTTCCAGCCCGCCGCCTTCGGCATTGCGCGCGCCGACCTCGCCGCCGTGCACCTGCGCCACCCGGCTGACGATGGCCAGGCCCAGCCCGTGGCCCTCCGCCTTGGGCGCGTTGCTGCCGCGGAAGAACGGGCGGAACAGCTGGGACAGCTCCTCTTCCGGCACGCCAGCGCCGTGGTTGCGCACGATCAGCTCGGCATGCCCGTGCTCCGCCCGCACCGCCAGCTCCACGCTGCCGCCTTCGGGGCTGTACTTGAGGGCGTTGCCGAGCAGGTTATCCAGCGCACGCTCCAGCAACTGGCCGCTGCCCGAAACCCAGGCCGGCGCCTCGATCGCCGCATTCAGGCGCAGGCCGCGTGCCGAGGTCTCGATCGCCGCCTTGGCCACGCATTCGCGTGCCAGCGCGGCGAGGTCCACCGGTTCGCGCTCCATGCCCGGCAGGCCGCCTTCCAGGCGCGAGAGGGCCAGCATCTCGCCGGTCATGCGGTCCAGGCGGACGATCTCGCGCTCGGCCTGGGCGAAGTACCCGGCGGCCTGTTCGCCGTCGCTGCGCCGGGCCAGGTCGAGGATCAGCTGCAGCCGCGCCAGCGGCGAGCGCAGTTCGTGCGAGAGGTCCTGCAGCACGGCGCGGTCGTGCGCGACCAGCGCCTCGATGCGCACGGCCATGGCGTCGAAATCCTGCGCCAGCTGCGACAGCTCGCCCGGCCCGCGCCGCCCTTCCGGGCCGACCCGCGTCGACAGCTCGCCCGCCGCCATGCGCCGCGCCGCGCGCTGCATTGCTTCCACCGGCCGCGCCACGCCGCGCGCGAACCACCAGCCGATCAGCACGATGAACAGCAGCGAGAGCGCGAACTGCACGGCCAGGTAGATCTGGTTGCGCGTCTGCATGGGAATGCGCGAATGCGTGCGGCTGAGCGCGACCAGCTGGCGCGTATGGCCATCCGCGCCGCCCACCTGCTGCACGGCGAGATAGATGCGCGGATACGGCTGCATCACCAGGTCATGCCCCGACGCCAGCCACTGCGGCAACTGATCGCGCACGCTGCCCGGCAGGCGGATCGGCACCAGCGGCGCCCCGTTCTCGTACAAGGTGGCGTCGACACCGTCGCGGCGCTGGTCGCGGATCCATGCTTCGAGGCCGCCGGTGCCTCCGCTTGCATAGGCTTCGTTCGCGCTGTCGGCCAGTGCGGTCCAGTTGATCTCCACCGCGGTGTTGTATTCGATGAAGCTGCGCGTGACATAACCGCCCAGCAGCAGCACCGCCAGGTTGGCCAGCACGATCCACACCAGCAGGCGCCAGAACAGCGAGGTCTTGAACGGATTCATGCCACGCCCACCACCAGCACGTAACCGGCGCCGCGCACCGACTCGATCCGCGGCGCCTGTTCGGACGCCTCCGCCAGCTTGTGCCGCAGGCGGCTCACGTGCACGTCGATGCTGCGGTCGAAGCGCTCCAGCTCGCGCCCCAGCGCCATGCGTGTCAGCGTGGCCTTGTCCACCAGCTGGCCGGCGCGCTGGGCCAGCGCCAGCAGCAGACCGAATTCCGCACCGGTCAGCGACAGCTCCGCCTCGCCCGCATACGCGCGCCGCTCGCCCGGCAGCAGGCGCAGCACGCCCACCTCCAACGTGCCCGCCGCGGCCGGCGAATGGCGGCGCAGCTGCGCGCGCACGCGGGCCAGCAGTTCGCGCGGCAGACAGGGCTTGGAAAGGTAATCGTCGGCGCCGAGCTCCAGGCCGATCACCCGATCCACCGGCTCGCCGCGCGCGGACAGCATGATCACCGGCAGCCGGTGCTGCAGGCGCAGCTCGCGCAAAGTCTCCAGGCCGTCGCGGCCGGGCATCATCACGTCGAGGATCAAAAGGTCCGGCCGCTGCGCGGGATTGCTCAGCCGCGCCAGCGCTTCCTCGCCGTCGTGGGCCACGTCGACCGTGAAACCCTCCCGGCGCAGGTATTCGGCCAGCAGGTCGGTCAGGGCGCGGTCGTCGTCGGCAAGCAGGATTCGTTGCATGAGTCGCTGGCGTGGGTTTTTGCGCCATTCAAACGGCGCGGGAGCCCAGGAACCACGGGCTTTACGCTTCTTTACCCATCGGCAAAAAACATACACGCGGGGTTGTCGTCAAATACTCCGCAAGTCCCCCCAACCCGAAAGGTGAAGAACATGCGCAAGTCCCTCTTCCTCGGCCTGGCCCTCGCTTCCGCCATGACCCTTGGCACCGCGGCGTTCGCGGCCGGCCAGGACGGCGGCCAGCATTTCGGCGGCCATCGCGGCGGCCACGGCTTCATGGCCATGCAGAAGCTCAACCTCACCGACGCGCAGAAGGCCAGCATCCACGACCTGGTCAAGAACAGCTTCAGCCAGAACAAGGCCCAGCGCGACGCCCTGCGCGCCCAGCGCCAGTCCTTCGAGTCGATGACCCCGGACCAGGCCGGCTACCAGGCCGCCGCGGCCCAGCTGGCCCAGGCCGAAGCCGCCGCCACGCAGACCCGCGTGCAGCAGCAGGCCCAGATCAAGGCGCAGATCTACGCCCTGCTGACCACGCAGCAGAAGGCGCAGTGGGCCGCACTGAAGCAGGAGCGTGAACAGCGCCGCCAGCAGTGGATGCAGTTCAAGGCGCAGCAGAAGGCCGCCGGCTCCAGCGCGTCGACGGCCCAGTAAGACCTTCTCTGGAAGGGTAGTGCCCCGGTGAAAGCCGCGTCCGCCCCGTGCGGACGCGGCTTTTTTACGCCGGCATCAAGGCCGCGCCGGCGGCGGCCACCTGGGCGTCCTGGGCGGACTGCATGCCGGAGACGCCGATCGCACCGACCACCTTGCCGTCCCGGTACAGCGGCAGGCCACCGTCCAGCGGCAGCAGGTTGTCCATGCCGAGCAGGCGCAGGCCCAGTCCGCCGTCGCGCACGGCATCCTCGAACAGCTTCGACGGGCGGCGGAAATTCACCGCCGTTTCGGCTTTCGCCTGCGCCACCGCGACGCTCGCATGCTGCACGTCGTCCAGCGCATGCAGCATCACCAGATGGCCGCCGCTGCCGACGACAGCGATGGCCATCGGCCAGTCGTTGCGCTGCGCCTCGGCCTGCGCCGCGGCCATCACGCGAGCGGCATCGGCGAGAGAAATCGGCGCGCCGTACGAAGGCGGGCGGCTCATGCGCGCACCGTGGCGAGGAATTCGCGCAGCAGCGGCAACACCACGTCGGGACGTTCGATATTCGCGTGATGGCCCGCGTCGGGCACGCGGATGAGGCGCGCATCCGGCAAACCGGCGGCGAGGCGCTCGGACAGCTCGATCACTTCCGGCTGGTCTTCCTCGCCTACGATCAGCAGCACCGGCATGCGCAGTTCCGCCAGACGCTCCGGCGCGGGGATCGGCGGATTACGCTGCAGCGAAGCGTGCTTCCAATAGCCGTCTGCGCGGCCGAAGTTCCATGCACTCATGGCGGCGATGCGTGCGCGTGCTTCCCGGTTGCTCTGCTGTGGCGTGCGGCGCGGCCCATCCACAAAGCTGCGCAGCGAGGTTTCCAGCAAGGCATCGGCATCGCCGCCCTGCACCGCCGCCCAGAACGCCTGCGCCTCCGCCGTGCGCGTGGCGTAGTAGCCCCAGTAGCCGGCGCCGATCAGCGCCAGCGCACTCACCCGCTGCGGATGCGCCAGCGCGAAATCCAGCGCCGTGCCGGCGCCGCCGGAACAGCCGAGCAAGGCAGTGCGTTCGATGCCGCTGTCGTCGAGCACGCGTTGCAGGTCTTCGTGATGCGAGAACGGCGTGGCCGGCATCGACGAGCGGCCGAAGCCGCGCAGGTCGTAGCGCAGCACGCGGTGGTCATCGGCCAGCGCGGCGAATGCTTCGTCCCACTGGCCGCTGTCGACCAGGAAGCCGTGCAGCATCGTCACGGCATCGCCGCGCCCCGCTTGTTCGGCATGGAAATGCACGCCGTCGGCCTCGATCCAGCGCGCCTGCGGCGCGCCGGTCTTCTTGTGCAAGAAAGTCGCTGACATGAAGGCCTCTCCTCAGCGGCTGGCGCGCACGTCGCGCGCTTCCACCGCATCCACCCACACCGGTGGCGCATAGCCGGCCGGCTTGTCGCCCACCGCGACGCCACCGTGGATGCGGGTCTGCTGGCGGTCGGCGAACATGTAGTACGGGAATGGCGCGTCCGGTGCGCTGGCTTCGTCCAGCCGTGCACGCAAAGCGTCCGGCAGCGTGAAGTCGAGTGCGCCGAGGTTGTCGTCCAGCTGCGCCAGCTTGGTCGCGCCGACGATCAGCGCCGCGATGCCCGGCCGGTTCGCGGCCCAGTTCAAGGCCACCTGCGCCATGCTGCGGCCGCTTTCGCGCGCCACTTCTTCCAGCGCGGCGACGATGCGCCAGTTGCGCTCGGTGAAGCGCTCGAAGCCCGGCGCCGCGGTGACCTTGGCCAGGCGCCCATCGCCCTCTCCGCCGGCCTGGCTCGGCCGGTACTTGCCCGACAGCAGGCCCATGCCGAGCGGACTCCACGCCGTAATGCCCATGCCCAGCTCGGTGGCCAGCGGCACGAACTCGTGCTCGATATGCCGCTCCACCATCGAGTACTCCAGCTGCATGTTCACCAGCGGCGTCAGCGCATGCGCCTCGGCATAGGTCTGCGCACGCGACGCATACCAGGCCGGTGTGTCCGACAGGCCGGCGTAGCGGATCTTGCCGGCGCGCACCAGGTCGTCGAGCGTGCGCACCACTTCCTCGGCCGGCGTGATGCGGTCCCAGGTGTGCAGCAGATAGAGGTCGATGTAATCCGTGCGCAGGCGGCGCAGCGAGCCTTCCACCGCGCGCAGGATGTTCTTGCGGCCGTTGCCGCCGGCATTGGGATTGCCGGGCTGCGCGTTGTAGCTGAACTTGGTGGAGATCACCACGCGGTCGCGCACGCCGGCCTGCTCCACGAACTTGCCGAGCAGGCTTTCGCTGCTGCCTTCGGTATACATGTCGGCGGTGTCGATGAAGTTGCCGCCGGCGTCGAGATAGCGGTCGAACATGGCGCGCGCGGTGTCTTCCGCGGCGCCCCAGCCCCAGTCCTCGCCGAAGGTCATGGTGCCGAGCGAAAGGCGGCTGACGCGCAGGCCGGAGCGGCCCAGGGTGTAGTACTGGTCGAGTGACATCGTTCTGTTCCTTGAAAGCGTGGGTGGGGAGGTCAGGGCTAAGAAAATCAGGGCTGGAAAAATCAGGGAAGACGGCCGACCTTGGCGTTGCCGAACAGCACCTGGCGGGTCTGTTCGAGCTGCATGAAGTCGTGCGGGAAACCGAGTTCGATGGCGCTGGCCTGGTCCAGGCGGCGGCGTTGTTCGTCGCTGAAGGCGATCTCCAGCGCGCCGAGGTTGTCTTCCAGCTGCTTGAGCGTGCGCGCGCCGACGATCGGACCGGTGACGGCGGGATGCAGCAGCGTCCACGCCAGCGCCACCTGCGATGGCGTGCGTTCCAGTTCCAGCGCTATCTGCTTGACCACCTCGGCGATATCCAGGGCGCGCGGCGTCAATGCGCCGATCGCCGCGGCGACATCCTTGCGCGTGCCGGTGACGTCGCTGCCGACGACCTGGCCGACGTGGGCCAGGTCCGCGCGGCTGTACTTGCCGGTCAGCACGCCGCTGGCCAGCGGCGACCAGGCCAGCACGCCCAGGCCCAGCTCTTTTGCCATCGGCAGCAGCTCGCGCTCCACCGTGCGCTCGGCCAGGTTGTACTGCACCTGCAGCGCCACCAGCGGTGCCCAGCCGCGCAGGTCGGCCATGGTCTGCATGCGCGCAACCTGCCAGGCCGGCGCGTCGGAGATGCCGGCGTACATCACCTTGCCGGAGCGCACCAGGTCGTCGAAGCCGCGCATCACTTCTTCCACCGGGGTGAGGTCGTCCCAGGCGTGCAGGTAAAGCAGGTCGATGTAGTCGGTATCGAGGCGGCGCAGGCTCGCTTCCACCGAACGCATCATGTTCTTGCGGTGGTTGCCGCCGCCGTTCGGATCATCCGGCCGCATGTTGAGCGAATACTTGGTGGCCACCACCAGCGAATCGCGGCGCTCGCCGATGAACTGGCCGAGCAGGCGTTCCGAGCTGCCGCCGGTATAGAAGTTGGCGGTGTCGATGAAGTTGCCGCCGCGCTCCACGTAGAGGTCGAAGATGCGGCGCGACTCGGCAGCGTCCGAACCCCAGCCCCAGTCCTCGCCAAAGGTCATGGTGCCGAGCGAGAGGCGGCTGACGCGCAGGCCGGAGCGGCCGAGGGTGTAGTAGCGATCGAGCGGCATGGTCGGAGTCCTCCGGTTGGGATGGAGGCAGTCTGGCCCTTGCCATTGCGTAGAAAAATACGGATTCTTTTGAAGCGTTATTTAGGAAATCTAATCAATGCGCGACGACCACTCCCCCACCCTGCGCGCCTTCCACCTGATCGCCCGCTACGGCAGCTTCACGCGCGCAGCGGCCGACATGGAGGTGACCGCTTCCGCGCTCAGCCAGACCATGCGCCAGCTGGAGCAGCGCGTCGGCGTGCGCCTGCTGCAGCGGACCACGCGCAAGGTCGGCCTGACCGAAGCGGGCCGGCAGTTCCTGCAACGCATCACCCCGGCGCTGGCCGCGATCGACGGCGCGCTGGACGAACTGCGCCAGCATGGCGACCGCCCCGCCGGCACCTTGCGCGTGACCGTGCCGGAGATCGTGCTGGACTGGCTGGTGGCGCCGCTGCAGGCGGATTTCCTGCGGCGCTGGCCGGAGATCACGCTGGATATCGGCGTCACCGGCGGGCTGGTGGATCTGGTGGCCGAGGGCTACGACTGCGGCATCCGCCTGGGCGAACGCCTGGCGCGCGACATGGTGGCGGTGCCGCTGGGCGGCAAAGTGCGTTCGATCGTGGCGGCCGCGCCGGGGTATCTGGACAAACATGGACGGCCGCAGCATCCGCGCGATCTGCAGAACCATGCCTGCATCCGCAACCGCTACGTGACCAGCGGCGCGATCTACCGCTGGGAGTTCGCGCAGCGCGGACGCTGGTTCGATCTCGACGTGGGCGGGCCGCTGATCGTCAACCATCCGGCGCTGGCGATCCGCGCCGCGCTGGACGGACTGGGCCTGACCCATACGCTGGAGCCGGCGGTGCGCGAACATCTCACCGCCGGCCGCCTGGAAAGCGTGCTGGACACCTGGCTGCCGCCCTACGACGGTTTCTATCTGTACTACCCCAGCCGCTTCCAGGTACCGCCGAAACTGCGCGCGTTCATCGACTTCCTGCGCGAGCGCATGGCTCAGCGATAGCGGTAATGCCCTTCGACCCATACGTGCGGGCCGGACCAGTAGCCCGGCACCCACACGCGGCCGCGCGCGGGAACGACGATGCAGCCGCTGAGCGCCGCGGTGGCGGCAAGCAAGGCAGCGCAGAAGAAGATCTTGGTCCGGCCCATTGACGTGCTCCGAGTGGAGAGGTGGGCAGGAAAACGGCGCGTGTGAAATGGCGATGACGAAGCGGCGCGGCGCACGATGCCGTGCGTTCAGGCCGCGGAGGGACGGCGTTCAGCGTGCGGCGCCGTCCCAGCGATGATGCAGTGCGGCGTCAGGTCCAGCGGCTGTACGGCTTGCCCAGCGCCATGCGCCCCGCGCCCAGCAGCATCACCGCGATGGCGCCGCCCAGGTACATGCCCTGCAGCTCCAGCGCCCAGCCGCCGGTGTCGGCCAGCGTCAGGAACTGGCTGGTGTGCACCAGCAGCAAGGCCACCACCATGTTGACCGCGACGATCAGCGCGCCGATGCGCGTCCACAGGCCCAGGATCAGCAGCAGCGGCGCCACCACTTCGCCCACGTACACGCCGTAGGCGAGGAACGACGGCAAGCCCTGCTGCGCCAGCACCTGCACGACGAAGCCCGGGCCGTGGATCAGCTTGGACACGCCATGGAACAAAATCAGCGCGCCCAGCACCACGCGCAGCACCAGCTTGCCCAGTTCGTTGGATGAGGACTGCATGGAAGGCTCTCCGTCGGCATAGCGGCCGCCCCGCGCGGCCGGGCGTTACAGCTCAGCCGCGCGCCAGGCGCTCCACCACCGCACGGTAGCGTGCGGCGATGCCGGCTTCGTCGTGATGATGGAAATCGCGCACCACCCAGCGGCCGCCGCACATCACATGGCGCACCAGCGGCGTGTTGCCGGCGAACAGGAAGCTGTCCAGCAGCGAGCGCGTGTCGCGTGCCGCGAGCAGCGGCGATGCCTCGTCCAGCACCAGCAGGTCGGCGCGCGCGGCGGCGTTCAAGCCGCCGACGGGCAGGCCGGCCGCGCGTGCGCCGCCGTGCAGCGCGGCGCGCCACAAGGTCTCGCCGACGCTGTCGCCTTCGCGCCGCGCCGCGATATTGCGGTGGCGCGTGGACAGGCGCTGGCCGTATTCCAGCCAGCGCAGTTCTTCCACCGGCGAGATCGAGATATGCGAATCCGAACCGACGCCGAGCACGCCCTTGGCGTCGAGATAATCGCCCAGCGGAAACAGGCCGTCGCCGAGATTCGCTTCCGTGGTCGGGCACAGGCCCGCCACCGCGCCGCTGCGCGCCAACCGCGAGGTTTCGTGGCCGGTCAAGTGGGTGGCATGCACCAGGGTCCAGCGCGCGTCCACCGGCGCATGGTCGAGCAGCCATTCCACCGGGCGCGCGCCGCGCGTGGCGAGGCAGTCCTGCACTTCGCCGATCTGCTCGGCGATGTGGATATGGATGGGCAGGTCCTGCGCGATGTTTGTAGCGAGCAGGCCGCGCATGGCTTCTTCCGGCACCGCGCGCAGCGAATGCAGCGCGATGCCGATGCGCAGGCCGTCGCCTTCGTGGCGGCGCAGGGCTTCGAGCATCTTCACGTAAGAAGACAAGTCGTTGCCGAAGCGCCGCTGCCGCGGACTGAGTGGGCGCCCGTCGAAACCGCCGGTCATATACAGCACCGGCAGCAAGGTCAGCGCGATGCCGGTTTCGCGCGCCGCTTCGATCAGCGCCAGCGACATCGCCTCGGCTTGCGCATACGGCGTACCGTCGGGCTGGTGATGCAGATAGTGGAATTCGCAGACCTGCGTATAGCCGGCCTTGAGCATTTCCACGTACAGCTGCGCGGCGATCGCCTTCAGTTCCTCCGGACCGATCGCGGCGGCGAAGGCATACATGGTCTCGCGCCAGGTCCAGAAACTGTCGTCGCTGCGCCCCTTGCGCTCGGCCAGGCCGGCCATGGCGCGCTGGAACGCGTGCGAATGCAGGTTGGGCATGCCCGGCAGCACCCAGGTGCCGAGCCGTTCGGCCTCGCCCCCACCATGCTCACCGAGGGGCGGCGCGACATGGCCGGTGGCATCCACCGCGAAGGCGCCGTCGGCGCTCCAGCCATCGGCCAGCCACAGCTGGTCGGCGCTGTAAGTACGGGTGGCATCGCTCATCGACAAGGCTCCGGCTGCGTTGCGCGGAGTGTAACCGGCCCTGCACGGATGGCTACGGCATAATGCGCGGCATGGCCAAGAAGAATGAACACACTCCCAAGCTGCTGGTGCGCCAGGCGCAGCCGGCCGACGTTCCTGCCCTGGTCGCGCTGACCGGCCGCGTCTATACGCCCGAGTGGGGGCATTCGGCCGAGATGCTGCGTTCGCAGCAGACGCACTTCCCCGAAGGGCAGTTCGTGGTCGAGTACGAAGGGCGCATCGTCGGTTATTGCGCCACCTTCCGCATCGACGAGGCCAGCGCGCTGGCGCCGCATACCTGGATGCAGATCACCGGCGGCGGCATGGGCTCGCGCCACAAGCCGGACGGCAACTGGCTGTACGGCATGGAAGTGGTGGTGCATCCGGATTACCGCGGCATGCGCATCGGCCAGCGCCTGTACCAGGCGCGCAAGCGGCTGTGCACCGACCTGAAGCTGCGCGGCATCGTGTTCGGCGGCCGCGTGCCGGGCCTGGCCCGCACCATCCAGCGCTACGGCAGCGCCGAGGCCTACGTGCAGGCGGTGGTGGAAGGCAAGCGGCGCGACCCCACGCTCAGCTTCCAGCTGTCCAACGATTTCCAGGTGATCGGCGTGCTGCGCGGCTACGTGCCGTCGGATTACGAATCGCTGGGCTACGCCGCGCATCTGGTATGGCGCAACCCGCAGTTGCTGAACCAGCCGGACGTGCCGTCGATTCCCTCGCCGCAGCGCCTGCCCGATTCGGTGCGCGTGGCGTCGGTGCAGTATCTGCAGCGGCGCATCCAGTCGTTCGAGGAATTCGCCACCCAGGTGGAATACTTCACCGATATCGCGGCGGACTACAGCGCGGATTTCGTCACCTTCCCCGAGCTGATCACCCTGCAGCTGCTGTCGATCGAGAACGCCGAACTGTCGCCGGTGGAGTCGATCCGCAAGCTCAGCCAGTACACGCCGCAGGTGAAGGAACTCTTCAGCCGGCTGGCGGTGCACTACAACATCAACATCATCGCCGGCTCGCATCCCACCGAGCAGCCGAACGGCGACATCCACAACGTCTGCTACGTGTGCCTGCGCGACGGCTCGATCCACGAGCAGGAAAAACTGCACCCCACGCCCAGCGAACGCACCGTGTGGAACATCACCGGCGGCGACAGCGCGGCCACCATCCAGACCGACTGCGGCCCGATCGGCGTGATGATCTGCTACGACTCCGAATTCCCGGAAGTGGCGCGCCACCTCACCGACCAGGGCGCGCTGATCCTGTTCGTACCGTTCTGCACCGACGTGCGCGAAGGCTACCTGCGCGTGCGCTACTGCTCGCAGGCGCGCGCGATCGAGAACCAGTGCTACGTGGTGCTGTCCGGCAACGTCGGCAACCTGCCGGGCGTGAACAACTTCGACATCCAGTACGGCCAGAGCTGCATCCTCACGCCCAGCGACTTCCCGTTCGCGCGCGACGGCATCGCCGCCGACTCCACGCCCAACATCGAAACCGTGCTGTTCGCCGACCTGCGCCTGGAAAGCCTGGCCCGCGCGCGCAACGCCGGCGCGGTGCAGAACCTCAAGGACCGCCGCTTCGACCTGTACGAAACGCGCTGGACCACCAAGCGCGACGGCAAATCATGAGCGAACCGGACACCGGAACGCCGGCCGGCCGGCTGCGGCGGCTGGCCGGTTCGGATCTGTTCTCGCCGGTGCATTGGCGCCGGCGGGTGCTGTTCTGGAGCGGCGCGGTCATCGTCGGCCTGGCCGCGGTCGGTTTTGCCCAGGCGGCCGACTACGCCTTCGGCCTGTTCCATCGCATGCTCGAGCACAGCCGCTGGTGGGCCTTCCTGGTCACGCCGTCGATGTTCGCCGTACTGGCCTGGCTGACCTCCGGCGCGCTCAAGCCCACGCGCGGCTCGGGCATTCCGCAAGCCATCGCGGCACTGAAGGTGGAAGACGAAGGCTTCCGCAGCGGCCTGCTGTCGCTGCGCGTGGCGCTGGGCAAGATGGCGCTCACCCTGGCCGCCTTGCTCGGCGGCGCCTCGGTGGGGCGCGAAGGCCCCACGGTGCACGTCGGCGCCGGCCTGCTGTATTCGCTGGGCCGGCGCTTCGGCTTTGCCGACGCGGCCGCGGCGGGGCGCTTCATCCTGGCCGGTTCCGCCGCGGGCCTGGCTGCCGCCTTCAACACGCCGCTGGCCGGCGTGGTGTTCGCCATCGAGGAAATGAGCGGCGCGTTCGAGCACCGCATGAGCGGCATCCTGCTGACCGCGGTGATCATCGCGGGCGTGGTGTCGCTGGGCATCCTCGGCAACTACGCGTACTTCGGCCGCCTCGACATCGGCTTGCCGCTCGGCCGCGCCTGGTGGGCGGTGCTAGCCACCGGCGTCGGCTGCGGCCTGGCGGGCGGGCTGTTCGCGCGCCTGATCCTGCCGCACGACCAAGGTGTACGCGGCGCGATGGGCCGCCTGCGCGCACGCCATCCGGTGCTGTTCGCCGCGGCCTGCGGCCTCGCCCTGGTGCTGCTCAGCCAGCTCACGCAGACCGGGCTTTACGGCACCGGCTATGCGCAGGCCCGCGCCATCCTGGAAGGACACCACGACACCGTGAGCGCATTCGGCGCGCTGAAATTCCTGGGCAATATCGCTTCCTACTGGGCCGGCATTCCCGGCGGCATCTTTTCGCCCGCGCTGGCGGTGGGCGCCGGACTCGGCCAGAACATCGCCGCGCTGCTGCCCGGCGCGGACATGTCGGCAGTGGTGCTGCTGGCGATGGCGGCGTATCTGTCCGGCGTGACGCAGGCGCCGCTCACCGCTACCGTGATCTCGATGGAGCTGACCGCCAACCAGCAGATGGCGCTGCCGATCATGGCTACCTGCCTGCTGGCGCGCGCGGCTTCCTCGCTGCTGTGCCGCAAGCCGGTGTACCGCGCTCTGGCCGAGCGGCTGATCGAAGGCTATGAGCAGGAGCTGGCGCGGCGCGACACGCCGCCTGCTGCCAGCGACAACAACGCGGCGCTGGTGGAAGATCCCGCCACGCCCACGCCACCCGAACCACGCGAGACACCATGAACACGCAAGCCTGGGACCTGTTGCTGACCGGCGCCACGCTCGCCACGTTCGAAGGCGCGCAGCCCTATGGACTGATCGAGGACGGCGCCATCGCCGTGGCCGGCGGACGCATCGCCTGGATCGGCCCGCGTGCGCGGTTGCCGGCCGATGCGCCGAAGCGTGCAGCGCACGTCGAAGAACTCGACGGCGCGCTGGTCACGCCCGGCCTGATCGACTGCCACACGCACCTGGTGTTCGGCGGCGACCGCGCGCACGAGTTCGATCTGCGCCTCAACGGCGCCAGCTATGAGGAAATTGCGCGCGCCGGCGGCGGTATCGCTTCGACGGTGAAGGCGACGCGCGAGGCCGGCGAAGACGGCTTGTTCGCGCAGGCACTGCCGCGTGCGCGTGCGCTGCTTGCCGATGGCGTCACCACCATCGAGATCAAATCCGGCTACGGGCTGGAACTCGAAAGCGAGCGGCGCATGCTGCGCGTGGCGCGCCGGCTCGGCGAAGCACTGGGCATCACCGTGCGCACCACCTTCCTCGGCCTGCACGCGCTGCCGCCGGAATACCAGCAGGACCGCGACGCGTACGTCGAGCTGGTGTGCGACCGCATGCTGCCCGCGCTGGCGGAGGAAGGGCTGGTCGATGCGGTGGACGCGTTCTGCGAAGGCATCGGCTTCACCCGCGAGGAGACGCGCCGCGTGTTCGAGCGCGCTCGCTCGCTGGGCCTGCCGGTGAAGCTGCATGCCGAGCAGCTGTCCAATCTGGAAGGCGCGGCGCTGGTGGCCGAATACGGCGGGCTTTCCGCCGACCATCTGGAATACCTGAGCGAAGACGGCGCGCGCGCGATGGCGGCGAAGGGCACGGTGGCGGTGCTGCTGCCGGGTGCGTTCTACGCGCTGCGCGAAACGAAACTGCCGCCGGTCGCCGCGCTGCGCGAGCACGGCGTGGCGATGGCGGTGGCGACGGACTGCAATCCCGGCACCTCGCCGCTGCTGTCGCTGCGCATGGCGGCCGGGATGGCCTGCACGCTGTTCCGGCTGACGCCGGAAGAAGCCTTGCGTGGCATCACGGTGAACGCGGCGCGTGCCTTGGGTCTCGATGATCGTGGCACGCTGGCGGTGGGCAAGCGCGCGGATCTCGCCATGTGGGAGGCGAAGCGGCCGGCGGAGCTGTGCTACTGGATCGGCGGCGAGCTGGTGCGTGCGGTGTATCGCGGCGGACGGCAAGCCTGATACGCCACTGATTTTCAGAACACTCCGATCGCGTCTCCCGCTAGCCTTTGTCTGCGGTCCCACACGGAACGTGCGGGCGCATGCGGGAGGCGCGATGGTGGACTTCAGTCAGTTTTCGAATATGCGGTATGTCGGTTGCGTGCCGGTGCTTCCGGGCGCGGATGGCGCTCGCTCGACGGCATGGGCATCTCTGCTCGATCCCTCGCTGCGTGAAGGCTGGTGCGTGCGCGTATCGATGAGCCATGCGGTGGAGTCATCGCTGGACGCTGCACCGGTCATGGATAGTGACATTCTTCCGCTCATCGCCCGCCTCGAAGCGATGGCGGCGGTCATCGCGCCGGGCACGCCCTTCCCGATGGAACGCGCGGCGGATTTTCCCGTTATCGAGCCCGGCGATTCGGCCCAGCTGCCGACCGCCCTGCTCGATGCCTGGCAAGCGGCCCTGCTCGAAGCCTGCGATGCGGGCCACGAGGAAGCACGCTGGCTGCTCGTCCAGGTGCTCGCCCTGCAGCTGGACCGGGCCGCCATGCCGCAGGTGCATGCGCTGCATCGCGTTGCGCAGGCGCATGCCTTGCGTGGCGAAGAGCAGGCGCAGGAAGACGCCAGGACGGAATGGCAGGCGCGGCGCATCGAGCTGGATCTGGCGCTGGCCAGGCGGCTGAGCGGCGCCTCGAGGCGCTTCGCGCTGCACGACATGGGCGCACGCCATGCCGCGGCGGTCGAGCAGGGTTCGGGTGTGGTGCTAAAGGCCTGGATCGAGGCGCTGCTCTACACGGCCGAGCAGCAGCTGGGCGATGTCGCACTCAGCAAGCTGACTGAAGCGATGCTCGCAGCCCAGCGGCTGTGCGCTGTGCCGGATATGGCCGATGCGGGAGAGTACCTGCTGGCACGTGTGCTGCTGCGCCTCGCGGGCTGCGAGCGCGGCGACATACGCCTGCAGATGCTGGCCGATGCGCAGCACCTGCTGGATGGGTTGTTTACGCGCACCTCAAGCGCGCGCGTCGCCATGGCGGTGGCGGAAGCCTCGCTGGAACACGGCCGCGCCGCCCCGGTCGAGTCGGCAAAGGAGATCTTTTCCCATGCCCTCGCCCACGCCTTCATCGCCGGCTGCGACCCGCGCTGGCAACAGGCCAGCCTGCGCTGCCGCCTCGCCATCCAGCTCGCTTATGAAGCCTTGCCGGAGATGTCGCCACAGGGTCACGTGGCGCTCGATCTGGCGCGCAAGCTGGAGCGCCAGCCGCTGCCGACGGCCGAAGCAGTCGAAGACATGACCCGCACCTTTATCCGCCATGGAGAATTCGCGCGCGCCTGCCGCCTGTGCGCAAAGGCGTGGCTGGCGGGCACCCGCTTCCACCGTTTGTCCTCGGCGTGGCGGCAGGCCGGCGCGGCATGGCGGAACCAGCTCGCCTCGGCCCGCGAGCAGGCCGATTGGCAGGAGAACGAACGCTACCGGCGCATCGCAGCCCAATGGCTATGAGCGCGCGCCGTTTGCCGCCCTCAAAGAAAAAGCCCCGCCGTAGCGGGGCTTTTCGACCGGAACCCGTCTCTGCTCGAGACAGGTCGGCGCTTCAGGCCGACTTCTTCTTCGGCGCGGCCTTCTTGGCGGCGGCCGGCTTGGTCACGGTCTCCTTGGCGCCCACCACGGCAGGCTGCGCGCCGTGCACGCGGGTGTTGCCGTAGCTGCCACGGTAGGTCTTGCCGCGACGGGTCTTGCGATCGCCCTTGCCCATGGGGAACTCCTTAGGTTAGTCGAGTGGGTGCATCGAGTTTGACTCGACGCAGGTTGAACGGCCGATCATCCTAGCAGTGGCCGCCCAAAGCGCAATAGGCGCCCGGGCGCGGCCCGGCAGGCTCAATCGCGGCGCTGGCCGGCGCAGCCGCGGGTGTGATCCGGGCAGGGGCCGGGGTCGATCTGCACCGTCACGTGCCGGATGCCGAAGCGCTCGCCAAGCACGCGGTTGATCGCCGCGATCGCCGTGGCGCCGTTGCCTTCGTCGTGCAGTTGCGCATGCACGGTGGCCATGCGCGAACCGGAAGCGAGCTGCCAGACGTGCAGATGATGCACATTGCTGATGGAGACATCCGACTCGCGCAAGGCGATTTCGATCTCGCCCGTATCCAGCCCTTCCGGCACGCCTTCCAGCAGGATGTGCGCGGAGCGGCGCAGCAGGCGCCAGGCGCTGTTGAGGATCAGCAGCGACACCAGCAGCGACAGCACCGGGTCGGCCCACAGCCAGTCCATCCAGCGCACCGCCAAGGCAGCGAGCACCGCGGCCACCGAACCGAGCAAGTCGCCCAGCACGTGCAGCGCCGCGCCGGCCACGTTTACGTCGTCGTGGTCATGGCCATGCAGGGTGCGCAGCACCACCAGGTTCACCACCAGGCCCACCAGCGCCACGATGAACATCACGCCGGAAAGAATCGGCGTCGGCGTGAACAGCCGCTCGATCGCCTCATAAGCAATGAAGGCCACCAGCGCGAACTGCGTCAGCGCATTGAGGAAACCCGCCAGCACTTCCACGCGGCCGTAGCCGTAGCTGCGCCGTGCATCCGCGGGGCGGCGCGCCATCCATGCGCCGAGCACCGCCAGCAGCAGCGCCAGCGCATCCACCAGCATATGGCCGGCGTCGGCCAGCAGGGCCAGTGAACCGGACCACAGGCCGCCGACCGCCTCGGCGATCATCATCAAGGTGGTGAGCACGAAGGCGAAGGCGAGCTTGCGCTCGCGGCCGTTCAAGCCGATGCCGGCGTGCGAATGATCGTGGCCGTGCGCGCCATGCTCGTGCGCGTGATCGGCATGATCGTGGGAATGGTCGTGCGTATGACTCATGCGCGAATGCTAGAAAGCGCGCTCGCCGTTACACAATCACGAGGCCGCATCAGTGCGCGCAGTCCACGCTGTGCACGTGCCCCTGCTCGCGGTCCGCGCGCAGGTTGATGAAATGCGCGGCCGCCACCAGCAGGCCGCCGCAGGTGACCAGCGCGCTGTGCACACCGACCGAATATCCCTCCGCCACGGTGACGCCGAGCACTAGCAAGGCAAGTCCCGGCAGCGCCAGGCGCAAAGGCAGCACGCGATGGTGGCGGCGATAGCCGCTGAGCAGGCTGACCAGCGCCAGCACGCAGGCGAACAGCACGAAAGCGCGCTCGAAACGGTGATCGGCCAGGAAGTCCAGGCCGAGCAGCGGCAGCAGCGCCAGCACGAACGGCAGCGCGGCGCAGTGGATCGCGCACAGGAACGACGCCATCGCACCGATGCGATCGGCAATGCGCCACCAACGGGTTTTGCTCTCCTGGTCCATCGGTCGACTCGTAAAAAAATGCGCCAAACGTGACTTCTTGCCTGGGCGATGGGAAGTGATGTTACTTTATAACATCCACGGAATCCACTCCCCAGGAACAACCCAGCATGCGCAAGACCATGATCGCCATCGCCCTCGCCGCCAGCCTGGCCGCCATCGCCCCGCCGCTGCAGGCGGCCGACGAAACCACGGATATCGCGGCGGACAAGGACAACCACAAGCCCAAGGCCAAGGATCTCGACGCGATCACCGTCAACGCCGTGCCCCTGGGCCAGCAAGCCGACCAGATCGTCGCCCCCGTGGCCGTGCTGGCCGGCTCGGCGCTGGACGAAGTGAAGGCCGGCACGCTGGGCGAGACAGTCTCCGCCATCCCCGGCGTGCAGACCACCGGCCTGGGCAAGGCGGTGGGCCGGCCGGTGATCCGCGGCATGGACGGCCCACGCGTGGCGGTGCTGGAGAACGGCCTCGGCTCGCAGGACGTGTCCAATATCAGTCAGGACCACGCCACCTCGGTCGAGCCCTTCCTGGCCGACCAGATCGAAGTGCTGAAAGGCCCGTCCACCCTACTCTACGGTTCCGGCGCCATCGGCGGCGTGGTCAACGTGGTCGACGGCCGCATTCCGATGGCCGCGCCGCAGAACGGCTTCAGCGGCCGCGCCGAAGGCCGCTACGACACCGGCACCGAGGGCAAGACCGGCGTGTTCCGCGCCGACGCCGGCAACCAGCAGTTCGCCCTGCACGTAGACGGCATGCGCCGCGACGACGGCAACTACGACATCCCCGGCGGCACCCAGGCCAACAGCCAGGTGAAGACCACCTCCGGCGCGGCCGGTGCCTCACTGCTGGGCGACTGGGGTTACTTCGGCCTCTCCGTGTCGCGCTATCTGGACAAGTACGGCAGCCCCGCCGAACCGGGCAATGCGGAAGAAGGCGAGCCGCCGGTGCACATTAAGCTCGAACAGACCCGCTACGACATGAAGGGCGGCTTCAACCAACCGCTGCCCGGCATCGCCAAGGCGGAAGTGAGCTTCGGCCACAACGACTACCAGCACGTGGAATACGAAGGCGAAGCCGCCGGTACTACGTTCAAGACCAAGGCCAACGAAGGCCGCCTGCTGTTCACCCACGAACCGCTGGCCGGCTGGGAAGGCGCCTTCGGCCTGCAGTACATCCATCGCGACTTCTCCGCCGTCGGCGAGGAGACCTTCGTGCCGCCCACCTCGACCAAAGCCTGGGGTTTGTTCCTCACCGAGCAGCGCCAGTTCGGCCCGCTCAAGCTGGAACTGGGCGCGCGCACCGACCGCCACACCGTCACGCCGGACGACCAGCCGCGCCGCAAGTTCTCTCCGTCGAGCTTCTCCGCCGGCGCATCGTGGCGTTTCACCGAACGGTGGCACCTAAGCCTCAACCTCGATCGCGCCCAGCGCGCGCCGGCCGAGGAAGAACTGTTCGCGCACGGCCCGCATGCCGCGTCCAACAGCTACGAAATCGGCGACGCCAACCTCAAGAAGGAAACTGCCAACCAGGCCGAACTCGCGCTGCACTATCACGGCGATTTCGTCGAAGGCAAAGTCGCCGTCTACAGCAACCGCTACCACGACTTCATTTATCTGGCCGACACCGGCGAAGTGGAAGACGGCATGCCGGTGCGCACCTGGTCGCAGCGCGATGCGAAGTTCCGCGGCGCCGAAGCCGAAGCCACCTTCCATCTGGCCCGCAATGCCAGCGGCGCCTGGGATTTCCGCGCCTACGGCGACACCGTGCGCGCGGATCTGGAACACGGCGGCGGCAACCTGCCGCGCATCCCGGCCGGGCGTCTCGGCGGCCAGCTGAGCTGGAGCCGCGACGACCTGCGCGCCAGCGTCGGCGCCGTGCGCTACTTCGCGCAGAACCGCACCGCCGCGTTCGAAACGCGCACCGCCGGCTACACCCTGGTGAATGCACATGCCGCATGGACCTTCCACAACGGCGAGCGCAGCCAGTGGGAAGCCTTCCTCGACGGCAGCAACCTCACCAACCGCAAGGGCCGTCTCGCCACGTCGCTGTTCAAGGACCAGGTCCTGCTGCCGGGACGCAGCGTGTCGATGGGCCTGCGCGCGTTCTTCTAAGCACCACCGCGTTCTCGGTCGCGCCAGCCCCTCCCCCCCTCGATGGCGTGGCCGAAACCAAGGGGCGCGATGCGCAATGCATCGCGCCCCGCCTTTTATCCGAGAGAGAAAACGGGCCTCAGCCCTTGCAGCAGTGCTTGCAGATGCCGTGCACTTCCAGCGTCTGCGCCTGCGGACGGAAGCCGAAGGCCTTGGCCTGCGCCTCGATCAGTTCGGCCACGCGCTCGTCGCACACTTCCTGCGCGCTCGAACACACGTCGCAGATCAGGAACGGCACCTGGTGCGCCTCCGCCGGATGGTGGCAGGACACGAAGGCGTTGATCGATTCCAGCTTGTGGATGAAGCCGTGCTCGAGCAGGAAGTCGAGCGCACGGTACACCGTGGGCGGCGCCGCATTGCCATGGCGCTCGCGCAGATGGTCGAGCAGGTCGTAGGCCTTCACCGGCTTGCCGGCGGCGGCCACCAGTTCCAGCACTTCCTTGCGCAGCGGGGTCAGGCGCAGCCCGCGTTCCTCGCTCGCGTTTTCCACCGCACGCACGAAGCCCTTGGCATCGTCGTGATGGTGGTGGTCGTGCGGCTTGTCGGTAGCGGAATGGCTCATGGGTTCACCTCGGGGCGGGATGATACACCGCCTCGGGTAAGAGCCCGTTCAGGGCCGCCGGCGCGGCAGCGGCGGCGGCAACAGCCGCCTGGGCCGCAGCAAGATCGCCACCCAGCCCAGCGGCCCCAGCACCGCCGCCCACACCACGCCTTCCCAGGTGCGCCCGCGCCACCAGCCCAGCAGCGCGCCGACCGCCACGAACACCAGCGACCACCAGAACATCGCCGCCCACGGCACCATCGCCATGAGGTTCCAGAAGATGTGCCAGCTCGCGTCCGGCGCATCCATGTCCACGCCCTGGGTGGCCCTGGCGAGCAGCTCGTCCACGGCGGCGTGCGCGCCTTAGCCGCGCGCCAGCGCGATGGCGTCGTCGATGCGCTTGAGCGCTTCCTCGCGCCCAGCCAGGAACACCGTGTGGTCGATCGACGGCGACACCTGGGTGCCGGTCATCGCCACGCGCAGCGGCTGGGCGATCTTGCCCATGCCCAGCTCGAGTTTTGCCGCGATCTGCTCCACCGCCTGGTGGATCGCCTCCGGCTTCCACTCGCTGGCGGCGAACAGCGCCCTGGCCTGCTCCAGCACCGCGATGGCGCTGTCGTTGCGCAGATGCTTGGCCACCGCCTTGTCGTCCCATTCGACGATCGGGCCGTACCAGATCTTCGCGCGCTCGGCCATTTCCTTCAGCGTCTGCACGCGGTCGCGCAGCGCCACGATCACGTCGGCCGGCGCCGGGCCATTGCTGTAGTCGATGCCGGCCAGCTGCAGCTGGTGCTCGAATTCCGGCGCGATCGCCTGCGGCTCGTCGGTCTTCAGGTAATGCTGGTTGAGCCAGGAAAGCTTGGTGACGTCGAAGCGCGAAGCGGCCTTGTTGACGTCGCCGATATCGAACAGCGCGATCATCTCCTGCTCGGAGAAGATCTCCTGATCGCCATGCGACCAGCCCAGGCGCACCAGGTAGTTGAGCAGCGCGTGCGGCAGGAAGCCGTCGTCGCGGTACTGCATGACGCTCACTGCGCCGTGGCGCTTGCTCAGCTTCTGGCCGTCGGGGCCGAGGATCATCGGCAGGTGCGCGAATTCCGGCACCGGCTTGTCCAGCGCCTTGTAGATGTTGATCTGGCGCGGCGTGTTATTGACGTGGTCGTCGCCGCGGATCACCTCGGTGATGCCCATGTCGATGTCGTCCACCACCACGGCGAAGTTGTAGGTCGGCCAGCCGTCGGAGCGGAAGATCACCAGGTCGTCGAGCTCGGCATTGGCCCACTCCACGCGGCCCTTCACCTTGTCGTCGAACACCACCGATCCTTCCAGCGGGTTCTTGAAGCGGATCACCCGGTTGGGATCGTCGCGCAGCGGCTCGTTGCGGTCGCGGTAATAGCCGTTGTAGCGCGGCTTCTCGCCGCGGGCCATGGCGGCCTCGCGCATCGCCTCGATCTCTTCCTTGCTCTCGTAGGCGTAGTACGCCTTGCCGGCCTTGAGCAGCTCGTCGGCTACCTGCTTGTAGCGCTCCAGGCGATGGGTCTGGTAGACCGGGCCCTCGTCGTGGACCAGGCCCAGCCAGCGCATGCCGTCCAGAATGGCCTGCACGGCCTCCTGCGTGGAACGCTCGCGGTCGGTATCCTCGATGCGCAGCACGAACTGGCCGCCGCGGCGGCGCGCTTCCAGCCAGCAATAAAGCGCGGTGCGGGCGCCGCCGATATGCAGGAAGCCGGTAGGACTGGGGGCGAAGCGGGTGCGGACGGTCATTGGATCTTCTTGGGGTATGGAGCGAAACGATGGATTTTAGCCGAATCGGCCGCCGGCACCGCGCCCTGCTGCCCGCCCAGCTGCTCGTCTTGTTGACTTGCTGCACCGGCGCGGCGCTGGCCGACGACGCTCCCGGCTTCGACCGCCCCGGCTGGGGCTTCGCCACCAACCCGCTGCACGCCGGCCAGTTCGCCTACGAACAAGGCCTGCCCGACTGGAGCCGCCAGCGCGACGCCGGCGCCAGCAGCGACCTGTCCATGTACGACAGCCTGCTGCGCCTGGGCCTGGGCGGCGGTACCGAACTGCAGCTCGGCGGCACGCCATACAACCGTTTGCGCCAGACCGGACAGCCCTCCGTGCACGGCCGCGGCGACACCACCCTCGGGCTGAAGTGGGTGCCGGTGATCGGCGACGTGTGGTCGTGGGGCCTGCTCGGCACCGCGGAATTCACCGACGGCGCACGCGCCTTCCGCAACGACCATCCCGCCTACACCTTGGGGTTCGACGCCACCCAGCAGACCGGTGGCAAGATCGCCTTCGGCTATTACGCGCAATGGCAGCGCAGCGGCGGCAAGGACAGCGTCCAGTTCGCGCCGAGCATCGGCTACCAGTTCAATCCGCAGTTCGGTGCGTATCTGGAAGCCATGGCCCAGCACGACGCAACCCAGGGCTTCGGCAGCGAAGCCGGCACCGGCCTGGCCTGGCAGCCGCTGGCCAATCTGCAGTTCGACAGCTGGGTGCGCCACCGCCTGGGCGGGCATGCGCCGACCTGGGAGGCCGGGCTCGGCGTGGCGATGTTTTTCGGGCGCTGACCCCGAACCTGTGGGTAGGTTGGGGTGAGCCGAAGGCGAACCCCAACGTTGCAGCACACGCATCGCACGAATGTTGGGGTTCGCCTTCGGCTCACCCCAACCTACGCCGGAGGTGTCAGCCGTTGCCTTACTTCACGTGCACGGTGATCTTCTTGGAGACCACCGCCGGATCGAACGGAATATGGTTCTCGTCCGCCAGCTCCAGCTGCAGCGTGTGCGTGCCGGGCTTGAGCTTCACCGTGGTCTCGGTCTGGCCATTGCCGAAGTGCAGGTGGTTCTCGTCCTTCGGAATCACCTGGCCGGCGGCCGGCAGGTCCTTCACGTCGACCAGCAGGTGGTGATGGCCGGTGCCGTCCTTCTTCACCCCGGCCGGGGCCACGCCCATGCCCTTGAGGCCGAATTCGACGGTGAATTCCTGGCCCACGGTGGCGCCGTCCTTCGGGCTGATGATGTAGACCTCGGCACCGGCGGGGGACTTGGTCACCGGCAGGCCGGGAGCGTCGGCGGCGATCGCGGCGGCGGCCGTCGAGGCCAGGGCCAGAGCGAACAGAATGCGCTTCATCGTGGGATCTCCTTGGCATGAAGGGGGACGGCCAGTGTAAGCGCATCGTCATGCGGAAAGCGCCCTACGAACTCTCAACTGGGAGTAGTCGTAACGCGGGCGTCATGAACGCGCCACGCCCCCGCAACGCCCCAGGACGAACCTATGCCGGGCCAGCACAGGTATCGCCATGCGCATCGGCATTGTCACTGAGACGTATCCGCCGGAAATCAACGGGGTCGCACTTACCGTGCACAGCCTCGCCGCCGGCCTCGCCGCTCGCGGCCACACCGTCGAACTGACCCGGCCGCGCCAGGCCGAACCGTTCCACGACGAGCCGGGCATCTTCCCCGTCGAAATGCGCGGCGCCGCGCTGCCGCGCTATCCGGGCCTGCGCTTCGGCCTGCCGGCCGGCCGCAACCTGCGCGAGCGCTGGACGCGGCTGCGCCCCGACGCCATCTACGTCGCCACCGAAGGCCCGCTCGGCTGGTCGGCGGTGCGCGCGGCCAAGGCACTGGGCATCCCGGCCGCCACCGGCTTCCACACCCGCTTCGATACCTACGCCAACCACTACGGCGTGGGCTTCCTCACCCCGATCGTGCGCGGCTACCTGCGCCGCTTCCACTGCCGTGCCGCCGCCACCCTGGTGCCGACCGACGCGCTGGCGCGCGAACTGGCGGACCTGGGCGTCGACACGGTGCGCCTTCTGCGCCGCGCCGTGGACACCCAGCTGTTCCACCCCAGCCACCGCGATCTCGGACTGCGCGCCTCCTGGGGCGTCGACGGCAATACGCCGGTGGTGCTCTACGTCGGACGCATCGCCGCGGAAAAGAACCTGGACCTGGCCGTGCGCACCTTCCGTGCGATCCAGCGCGAAGTGCCCAAGGCGCGCTACGTGTGGGTGGGCGACGGCCCCTCGCGCGCCGCGCTGCAGGCAGCCAATCCCGATTTCATCTTCGCCGGCGTGCAGCGCGGCGAGGCGCTGTCGCGCCACTACGCCAGCGCCGACGTGTTCCCCTTCCCCAGCCTCAGCGAAACCTTCGGCAACGTGATCCTCGAAGCGCTCGCCGCCGGCCTGCCGGTGGTGGCCTACGAGGAAGGCGCCGCCCGCGAACATCTGTCCTCCGGCGTCAACGGCTTCCGCATCGAGGCCGGCAACGAGCGTGCCTTTATCGAGGCCGCCTGCACGCTGACCGCCAACGCCAGCCTGATCCGCCACATGGGCCGCGCGGCGCAGGCCAGCATCGCCAATCTCTCGCCGGACGCGGTGATCCGCGAATTCGAATCCCTGTTGCGTGAACTGGCCAAGGAGCATCGCGATGAACACTCTGCCGCCGCTGCACACGCCTGAGCTTTCCAACGGACCACGCCTGGCCATCGACCGGCGCATCTGCGTCGCCGCCAACCACTGGGGCGCGCGCCGCGCCGTCGGCGTGTTCTTCGGCATCGTCAGCCGCCTGGGCGACGGGGTGTTCTGGTATTCGCTGATGCTGGCCCTGGCCCTGTTCGACGGGCGCCGCGGCCTCGCCGCCGCTGCACAGATGGCCATCACCGGCCTCACCGCCCTGCTGCTGTACCGCCTGCTCAAGCGCTGGACGCGCCGCCCGCGCCCGTTCCGCGCCTGCCCCGGCGTGATCGCCCACGTGCCGCCGCTGGACGAATTCAGCTTCCCCTCCGGCCACACCCTGCAGGCGGTGAGCTTCACCATCGTGGCGCTGGCCTGGTATCCGCTGCTGGCCCCGCTGCTGCTCACCTTTACGGCGCTGGTCGGCGCCTCGCGGGTGATCCTGGGGTTGCATTATCCGAGCGATGTGATCGCCGCCACCGCGATCGGTGGTGCGCTGGGTTCGCTCTCGCTGTGGGTGCTGCCGCTGATGCACTGGATGCACTGAGCGGTCAGCGGCTCCACACGCAGCTGGTGATGGCGGTGCTGTCGTCCAGCAGCGAGTAACCCAGGCGGAAGCGCATCCCGGCCGGCAGTGCCGGCACCAAGGTCTCGGCGATTTCCGCTTCGATCGCTTCTTCATTCGAATCGACGATCTTCAGCGCGCTGAACTCGAAGACCCGGCCGACCTCAGCCGCGGTCGCCTTGTAGAAACTTTCCTTGGCGGAAAACGCGATCGTCAGCGCCATCGGCTCGCCGAACCGCCGCGCGAGTCCGGCCAGCACCTTGCGCTCCGCCACATCGACCACCGATTGCACGATCGCATCGAACGCGCCTGGCGCCACCACGTGTTCGATATCGATCCCGACGCCGCGCACCGCGACTTCGCTCACGACGACGGCCGCGGCGATCCCCACCGCATGCGTAATGCTTCCGATAAAACCCTGCGGCCATGCAGGTGCACGCGACGGCCCGATCGCCAGGTCGCCCGCCTCAGCGCCAGCTTCCGAGAGCGCCGCCATCGCAGCACGCCGTCCGGCAAGATATTCCGCCTTGCGCTTTGGCACGCTTCGCGCGATGGATGGCGGGCAAGCGATGCCGTGATGGGCGAAATGCGTGTCGTCGCTTTCCTCCATATCAAACGCCAACACGAATGCATCGGGCAAATTCCCTGGATGTCGTTCCAACGACAGACGCCGCAACTCCTGCATGCCCTCTCCTTTGCACATCGCCTCGAATTAAGCCCCTCTCCCTCCGGGAGAGGGGTTGGGGTGAGGGTTCGGGCGGAGCGGTGCGCCACACTCCGCCCGTACCCTCATCCGGCTGCCGCCACCTTCTCCCGGAGGGAGAAGGATTCCAGACTGCAGAACCGACGCGAGCTCAAGCTTCTACTTGCGGCCGCAACACAATCTCATTCTGCCGCCGCCGCACCGCCACCCAGATCCGCCAGAAATACAGAATCCCGATGCCCGCCTCGAACGAGGAACCGACCACCCACGCCGTCGGCAGATACTCCGGATCGCCCACATGCCCCAAGGTGATCAGGTAAATCGTGGGAATGCTCAGCACCCACATCATCACGAAGCGCACCGCGAACAGGAACCGCGTCAGTCCGAACGCCTCCAGCACCGCCTGCCCCGTCATCGAGAACGCGAACGCCAGCGAATACGTCCACAGCACTTTCGAAGTGGCGACCGCGGCGTGGCGGATCTCGTCGGGCTTGTCCGCCAGACCGAACGGATCGAGCAGCACGTTCGGGGTGACGATCTGCAGATACGCCGTGAACGCCACATACACCAGCTCCAGCGCCAGCGTTACCAGCATGATGCGCGGCACCTGCTCGAACTCGCCCTGCCCCAGCGCATTGCCGCACAGCACGCTGCAACCGATGCCTAAGCCCAGCAGCGGAATCACGCCGATATAGCTCACCGTGAGGTTGACATTGTTGGCCGCCAGCGCAATCGCACCCAGCCCGGCGATGATCCAGATAAACGCCGCATTGCCGAAGTTGCCGATGCCCGCGGTCACGCCCAGCGCCACGCCCTTTTTGATCCGCGGCATCAGGTCGCCGCGATGCAGCCCGCGCGCCGCCACCAGCCGCCGCACGTCACTCCACACGTCCTTCGGCATGTACGCCACATAGATCAACGTGATCGCCAGGGTGCCGGCCAGGGTGCCCAGCGCCGAACCGCGCATGCCCAGCCCCGGCAAGCCGAAGCGGCCGAACACCAGGCCGATGGTCGCCACGATGCCCACCGCCTGGCCGACCAGTCCCGCCACCAGGGTGATGCGCGTCTTGCCGATACCGTTGAAGTAGGACGACAGCGCCATGTTGAAGGTCATCGCCGCGCCGAAATACGCCGACCAGTAGAGAAACTGCGATTCCAGTCGCGTGAGGTTCGGCGGCCGGTCGCTCAGCGCCGGAATCCACGCCATCAGCGGCGCCATCAGCCACAGCAGCAGCGCGAACACCACGCCCACCACCACGCCGATCGCCGCCTGCCACGCCGCATCCGCATGTCCCGAGCGGCCATAGGCCTGCGCCACGCAGGAGCGCGAGAAGCCCACCACGGCGACGAAGAAGCCGACGATCGCCATCGCCGTGTACACCGCGGGGCCGGACGCGGCCAGCGTATCGGCCGAGTACCGCGCCAGGCAGATGCGGTCGACCAGCATCATGATCAGGTTGCCGATCATCGAGCCCATCAGGGGCAGCGACACCTTCAGGATGCGCCGCGCGATGGCGGCGCTGGACGCGGGCGCGATGGCGTTCAAGCCGCGCCTCCCGCCGGTGGCACGCGCAGCTTCAGCCGCACCGGCACGGAACTCGGCGCCATGAAGAAATTCAGCAGCTCCTTCGCGGGTGGCGCCTTGGGGTCGGGCTCCAGCTCGAAGTTGCGCACGATCATCGACACCACCACCTTGATCTCGGTCAGCGCCAGGAACCGCCCCGGGCACAGCCGCGCACCGCCGCCGAACGGAAACAGCTTGCGGCTGGGGTCTTCCTCGCCGGGCTCGCGCAGCTCCGCCACCCAGCGCTCCGGCCGGAAGCGATCCGGCTCGGGGAACTGCGCCGCGTCATGCCCCTCGCCCGCCGTCGCCACGATGATCGCGGTGTTCTTCGGAATGAAGGTATCGGCCACCACGCAATCGGCGTTCGCGGTCAGCCCCAGATACGGCGCCACCGCCTTCAGCCGCTGCGTCTCGCTGTGCGCCGCCTCCAGATAATGGAAAGCCTTCATCTGCTCCCACTCGCGCGGCAGCGGCGCTTCGCCCAGCACCTGGTCCGCTTCCGCCGCCAGCGCGACCGCGGCGGCCGGGTTCTGCGCCAGCAGGCACAGCATCCAGCCGATCGAGTTGGCGGTGGTGTCCTCGCCGCCGATCACGCTGAGGATGGCATTGGCCACCAGCTCCTCGTCGGTGAATTCGGATTCCGGATCCTCGCTGGCCGCGATCATCGCCTCCAGCATGTTGGCCGGCTTGCGCTGCAGTTCGCGCTGCTGCTCCATGCGCTGGCGCGTGTTGCGGATGAACTCCTGCACCCGCGTCTCGATCTCGGCGAACGAGCGCTCCGCCGCGCGGTCCACCGGCAGCTTGAAATAACGCCAGTACGGAAACGCCGCGGTGGTGCGCTGGCCCAGGCGCTGGAACATGCTGTCGATATCGCGCTGCAGCGGATCGCCGTCCTGGTTCACCGCGTCGATATCGTGGCCCATGGCGATGCCGACGATGGTGTCCAGCGCCATCGCCTTCAGGTCGCGGCGCAGGTCGATGGCGCGGCCTTCGAGCACGGCCTTCTTCCAGCGTTCGAGCATGCGCTCGGTCAAGGTCACCATCTTCGGGAAGAAGTTGCGGATCACCTCGGCATTGAGCCCGCTCATCACCAGCTTGCGCTGCTTGCGCCAGGCCGCGCCCTCGGCGGTGAACACGCCGCCGATGTTGAGCTCATTCATGATCGTCTTCAGCCCGCCGTTGCGGCGAAAACCGTCGGGACGCTCGCGCATCACGCCGTGCGCGGTGGCCGAATCGGAAACGATCACGATGGTGTGGCCGAACACCTGCAGGCGGAACATCGGCCCGTACTCGCGCACCCAGGCGCTGAATTTCTGGTGCATCTGGCGGCCGCTCAGCTGCAGCGCATTGCCGACCACGGGCTGGCCCTTCGGTGCGGGCAGGTCCTCGATGCGGCGGGTGTAGCTGAGCTGGGCCGGGGCTTCCTCGGGCAGAGCCAGTGCTTCGGAGGCGGCGGTTTCGTTCATGGCATTCCCCTGTTGAGCGCTCACGGACTGGCCGCGGTGAAGGACAGATTCGGCGTATAGCGGCCGATCCGCGCCGAGATGTCGCGCGCCAGCTTTTCATTCAGCGGCGCCGACACGATCGACAGATGCGAACCGCCTATCCGCGACACCTCCAGATGCCGGCCCACCAGGTCGCGCCAGCCGAGCGAGACCTCGTCGCCTTCATGGCGATCGGCGGCGAAATACGTTACCGGCAGCTGCGCCGCCGGCGGACGATAGTCGTCGGCCGCGCGGCCGCAGGCTTCGTACAGCGCCACCGTGCGCTTCACTTCGTCCGCATCCAGCCCCGCCGGCACCAACCCCGCGCCCATGCACAGCGCGATCATGCCGTCGAGATCGCCGCGTATGGCGCGCGCCATCAGCTCGGGATAGTCGGGATGGGTGCGCCAGTCGCCGGCCAGGTTCAGGTCGAGCAGCCAGTTCAGCAGCGCGCGGCAGGCGTCGTGCTGCACCGGATGCCGCTCGCGCTCCCTGGCGCGCAGCGCCGGCGCGCTGGTGTCGATCATGCCGACGAACTGCACGTCCTCGCCCGCCGCCAGCAGGCGATGCGCGATCTCGTACGCCACCATGCCGCCCAGCGACCAGCCGGCCAGCAGGTACGGACCGGACGGCCGCACCTCGCGGATCGCATCCAGATACGCCGTGGCCATGGCGTCGATGCTCCGGTGCAGCGTCTCGCCCACCGCCAGGCCATACACCGGCTGGTTGGCATCCAGGTGCTGGGCCAGGTCGAACGCGTACTGCACGCCGCCGCCGATCGGATGGATCAGGAACAGCGGCGCGGCCGCACCTTTGGCGCGGATCGGCACCAGGTTCGGATGCAGCCCGCCCTGCTTGCGCGTATCCACGAACGAAGCCAGCGCGCCCAGCGTGGCGTGCGAGAACAGGTCGCGCAGTTCGATCTCCGCCACATGCCGCTTGCGCAGCTGCGACACCAATTGGGTCGCCAGCAGCGAGTGGCCGCCGAGTTCGAAGAAGTCGTCGGTCAGCCCGACCTTCTCCACCTTTAGCAGCTCCGACCACACCGCGGCGATGGCCTTTTCCATCGCCGTGCGCGGCGCGATGTGCTCGCCTTCGTCCTGCGCCATCTCCGGCGCCGGCAACACCTTGCGGTCGACCTTGCCGTTGGAGGTCAGCGGCATCACCGCCAGCCCCACGAAGTACTCCGGCACCATGTAGTCGGGCAGCGTCTGCGCCAGGGTCCGGCGCAGCACCGCCGGATCCGGCAGCGACTGGCCGTCGTGCGCCACCAGGTAAGCCACCAGGCGCTGCACGCCGCGCTCGTCCGGCCGCGCCAGCACCACCACGTCGCGCACCGCATCCAGCCCGGCCAGCGTGGATTCGATCTCGCCCAGCTCGATGCGCAGGCCGCGGATCTTCACCTGGTGGTCGCTGCGGCCCAGGTACTCGATGTTGCCGTCGGGCAGATAGCGCGCCAGGTCGCCCGACAGGTACATGCGCGCACCGTCCTCCGTGCTGAAGGGGTTGGGGATAAAGGTCTGCCCGGTGAGATCCGGCCGGTTCACGTAACCGCGTGCCAGGCCGACGCCCGCGATATACAGATGCCCGACCACGCCCACCGGCACCGGGTTGAAGTAGTCGTCCAGGATATGGATCTGGATGTTCGCGATGGGCTTGCCGATCGGCACGCAGTTGAGCGCGCTGTCCTTGCGGCACTGCCAGTAGGTGACGTCGACCGAAGCCTCGGTCGGGCCATACAGGTTATGCAGCTCCACGTGGTCCCAGGTGGCGAAGAAGCGCTGCTGCAGATCCATCGGCAGCGCCTGGCCGCTGCACATCACCTGGCGCAGCGAACGCCCGCTGCCGGGCTCCACTTCGTTGAGGAACACTTCGAGCATCGGCGGCACGAAGTGCGTGGTGGTGATGCGCTCGGCGTCGATCAGGCCGGCCAGGTAGGCCACGTCCTGGTGGCCGCCGGGCTTGGCCACCACCAGGGTGGCGCCTTCCAGCAGCGGCCAGAAGAACTCCCACACCGAGACGTCGAAGCTGAAAGGCGTCTTCTGCAGCACGCGGTCGGCGGCGGTCAGCGGATAAGCCTCCTGCATCCACTCCAGGCGGTTGACGATGCCGCGATGGTCGATGCCCACGCCCTTGGGCTTGCCGGTGGAACCGGACGTATAGATCACATAGGCCAGGTCGCCCGGCTGGGTGGCGTTGATCGGATTGCCGGCATCCTCCATCGCCCAGCTCGCGGCGTCGCCGTCGATGCACAGCACCGGCAGGCCGGGAATCGCCGGCGCGGCGTGGCGCAGGTGCGCCAGGGTGAGGATCGCGGCGGGCGCCGCGTCTTCCACGATGGTGGCGAGACGGTCGGACGGATAGGTCGGGTCCAGCGGCACATAAGCGCCACCGGCCTTCTCGATCGCATACAGGCCCACGATCATCTCGATCGAGCGCTCGGTGCACAGGCCGACCAGCACGTCCGGCCCCACGCCGAGATGGCGCAGATGGCGGGCCAGGCGATTGGCTTGCGCGTTGAGCTCGGCATAGGTCAGCGACTTGTTCTCGTACACCACCGCGGTGTGGTCCGGCGTGCGCGCCACCTGCGCCTCGAACAGCTGGTGCAGCGTCTGCGTTTCCGGCGTGATGCGCGGATAGACCTTGGCCGTGTCGTTGAAGCCGTAGACCAGCTGCCGGTGCTCCGCCGCGCTGACCATCGGCAGCTCCCCCAGCGGCCGTTCCGGTTCGGCCACGATGGCCTGCAGCAGGTTGGCGAAGTGCTCGCCCATGCGTTCGATGGTGGCGCGGTCGAACAGGTCGGTGTTGTATTCGAAGCTGCCGTACAGGCCTTGCGGGCCTTCGCTGAAGGTCAGCGTGAGGTCGAACTTGGCGGTCACCGTCTCGTGCGGCACCAGCTCCAGTTCCAGCCCGGGCAAGGCAAGATTCAGCGGCGCGTTCTGCAGCACCAGCATCACCTGGAACAGCGGCGAATAGCTGGTATGGCGTTCCGGCTGCACCGCGCCCACCAGCTGCTCGAACTGCACGTCCTGGTGGGCATAGGCGTCAAGCGTATTGGCGCGCACTTGCTTGAGCAGGTCGGTGAAGCCGGCGCTCAGGTCCACCTGGTTGCGCAGCACCAAGGTGTTGACGAAGAAGCCGATCAGGTCCTCGATCTCGCTGCGGTTGCGGTTGGCGATCGGCGTGCCGATGCAGATATCGTTCTGCCCGGAATAGCGCGCCAGCAGCACGTTGAAGGCCGCGCACAAGGTCATGAACAAGGTGCCCTGCGACTTGCGGCTCAGCGCCTGCAGCTTCGCGCTCAAGTCCGCCGGCAGCGCATAGGCCAGCGCCGCGCCGTCCTGGCCCTGGGTAGGCGGACGCGGACGGTCGGTGGGCAGGGTCAGCAGGGGCGGCGCGCCCGCCAGCTGCTGCTTCCAGTAGCCGAGCTGCCGCTCCAGCACCTCGCCGCTCAGCCATTCGCGCTGCCAGCGCGCGAAGTCGACATAGCGCATCGGCAGCTCCGGCAGCGCCACCGGCGCACCGAAGGCGCGGCTGGCGTACAGCGTGCCCAGCTCGCGCACCAGGATGCCCATCGACCAGCCGTCGGAAACGATGTGGTGCATGGTCAGCAGCAGCAGGTGCTCCTCGTCGGCCAGCCGCAGCAGGCTGCCGCGCACCAGCGGACCGCCGTGCAGGTCGAACGGCGTGCTCGCTTCGTCCAGCATCAGCTGGCGGGTCTGCGTCTCGCGTTCGCGCGGCGCGCTGCCGCGCAGGTCGTGCAGCTTCAGCGCCAGTTCCAGGCGCTCGGCGATGTATTGCACCGGCGTGCCGTCGGCGCTGCCGAAGCGCGCGCGCAGCGCATCGTGGCGCAGCACCACGTCGTTGAGCGCGCCTTCCAGCGCGGCCGTGTCCAGCCGGCCTTTCAGGCGTACCGCGGCGGGAATGTTGTAAGTGGGGCTGTAGCCTTCCAGCTGGTCGAGGAACCACAGCCGCTGCTGCGCGAACGACAGCGGATAGCTTTCTTCCCGCACCGCGGCCGGCGCCGCCACCGCGCTGGCCGGCGCCGCCGCAGGCGCAGCGGCAGCCACCCACGCCACCAGCGCCGCCACCGTCGGCGCTTCGAGGATCGCCGCCACCGGCACCTCCACGCCGAACTCGTCGCGGATGCGCACCGACAGCCGCGTCGCCAGCAGCGACTGGCCGCCGAGTTCAAAGAAGTCGTCGTCGAGGGCCACCGACGGGCGGCCCAGCAGTTCGCACCAGATGCGCATCATGGTGCCGGTGGCGTCGGTGGCCGGAACGTCGGCTGCAGCAAGCGCCAGCCCTTCCTTGCGCACCGCCCCCAGCGTCGGCAACGCATCGACGGCATCCGGATAACGCACATCCGTCCAGCACACCTCGCGTGCGAACGGATAGCTCGGCAGACTCACGCGGCGCGGCTTCACGGCGCCGGCGTACAAGCCGTTCCAGTCGAACGCGAAACCCTTCACCCACAGGTCCAGCAGCTTGCCGTACTTGCCCTTGGCCACCCAGGCCTGCACCGCGACCTGCATGTCCTCATCGTCGGCCAGCGCGGAGAACGCATTGCGCTTCGCCTGTCCCGCATAGACTTCGTCCACGTCCTTGCTGCCGGCGAGGATCGCCGCCAGTTTGCTGCGCAACTCGTCCAGCGATTCCACCAGCAGCGCCAGGCGCTCCTCCATCCCCTCGCGCCCCACCTGCAAGGTGTAGGCGATATCGGCCAGCGCCAGGTCGGAAGCGTGCCGCTCCGGCGCCAGCGCTGCCAGCAGGCGTTCGATGCGCGCTTTCAGGCGCTCCGGATCGCGGGCGGACAGCACGATCATCGCGGGGCCATGCAAGCCACCTCGCATCGACGACGACGGCTCGACGTACTCCTCGATCACCAGATGCGCATTCGCGCCGCCCGCACCGAACGAGGAAATCCCCGCACGCCGCGGGAACTCCCGGCGGCGCCCGTCGACATCCAGCTGCGGCCGCGTCCACGGCGCCAGCGCCTGCTGCACGAAGAACGGCGTGTCGGCGAAACGGATTTCCGGATTCGGCGTGGCCGCATGCAGGCTCGGCGCCAGCATGCCGTGCTTCATCTGCATCAGCACCTTGCTCACCGCGACGAAGCCGCTGGCGCTCTCGCTATGGCCCAGATTGGACTTGGCCGAACCCAGCGCGCAGAACTGGCGGTCCTGCGTCCACTGGCGGAACGCCTTGGCCAGGCCGGCCACCTCGATGGGATCGCCCAGATGGCTGCCGGTGCCCTGCGCTTCCACATAGCTCACCGTGCGCGCATCGATGCCGGCGCGGCGCAGCGCATCGCCCACCAGCTGCGACTGCATATTCGGGTTCGGCACCAGGTAGGCGTTGGTCTTGCCGCCGGAATTGATCGCGCTGCCCTTGATCACGCCGTAGATATGGTCGCCGTCGGCCACCGCGCGATGCAGGGATTTAAGCACCAGCGCGCCCACCGCCTCCGCGTCGACGAAGCCATCCGCACCGGCCGCGAAGGATTTGCACTTGTCGTCGGCCGACAGCATCGCCATCGAGGCCAGGTCGATCAGCTGGGTCGGCGCCACGATCAGGTTCACGCCGCCGGCGATCGCCACCTCGCTGTCGCCGCTGCGCAGGCTCTCCAGCGCCAGATGGATGGCCGTCAACGAGGACGAGCACGCGGTATCCACCGCCAGGCTCGGCCCCTGGAAATTGCACAGGTGCGAAATGCGGTTGGCGATCGACCAGAAGCGCGCGCCGGTGGCGTAGTGCTCGTTGGTGACGCCGACGAACACGCCGACCTTGCGCGTCGCGCTGAGGCCGGCGGCCGTATAGCCCGCGTCCTCGATGCTGGCATGCACTTCCTGCATGAACAGCCGTTCCTGCGGGCTCATCAGGCGCGCCTCGCTCGGCGCGATATGGAAGAACAGGCGGTCGAAGCCCTGCACGTCGTCCAGCAGCCCGGCCCAGCGCGTATAGGTCTTGCCGGCCTGGCCCTTGCGCTCGTCGAAGAAGCGGCCGTGCGCCCAGCGCTCCGGCGGCACCTCGCTCACGCTGTGGCGGCCGGCGGCGAGGTTGTCCCAGAACTGGTGGACGTCGTTGGCACCCGGGTAGCGGCCCGAGAGTCCGACGATCGCCACGTCGAACGGCGCCACCGCGGCGGGCACGGTGGGGATGGTCGCTCCCACCGGCTGCACGTCGCGTACCGTGGCATTGACTGGCTGTACCACCGCAGCCGGCGCTGCCGCCGGTGCGGCGGCAGCAATACCTGCCCAGCGCGACAACGCTGCCGGGTCGGTACGCAGGAAGTGATCGACCAGCCCTTCGATATCGTGATGCTCGAAGAACAGCGTCGCGCCGATGTGCTCCGCACCGAACACCGCGCGCAACGCGTCGGTCAGCTCCATCACCAGGATCGAATCGAGTCCGTACTCGTCGAAGCCCACCGTCGCCCCGATCGCCTCCAGCGGCAGCGCCAGGCGCCGGCTGATCAGCTTGCGGAACTGCAGGATGCTCTTTTCGCGCAGCACGGCGCTGGCCGGCTGCGTGTCGGTGGCGTGACCGTGGTGCGGGGTGAAGTCCTTGGAATCGTTCATGGCAGGTGAGTTCCGTTCGTGGTTCGTGTCACGTGACAGCGGAGGTGTCGGCTTGAGATGGACGGTGCGCAGGCTGAGTTTTTCGATACGCACGCAGACCTGGCCGTGTGCATCGCAAAGATCGATATCGAGTTGGCGGATGTCGCCGGTGGCTGTGGCACCCGACGAGTGGCGCACATAGGCCCACATCGCGGCGGTGCACGGTGCGCAGGCCTGCACGGCGTCGACCGCGAACGGCAGGGCCAGCGCAATGCCTTGTTCGCCATGCGCTGCCAGATGCATGCCCAGCGATGACTGCAAGGCGGCATCGAGCAGGCTGGGATGCAGCGCGTAATCGGGCAGTGTGGCGGCGACCGAAGCTGGCAAGGAAATCTTCGCCAGCACTTCGCCCTCGCCGACGAACAGCTCGTCGATGCCGCGGAAGGCCGGGCCGTACTGCAGGCCTTTGCTTTCGAAGATGGCGTAGCAGCGCTCGTGGCCGACATGCGCCGACGTGCAGCGGGCGCGCAGCGCGGCGAGGTCGTGCCGGTCGGTGGCGGCCTGCGCCGCGGCTGCGATGCCTTGGCTGTGGATCGCGCCGTCGTTGCCGCGCAGTTCGAAGCGGAACGCGCCGTCGGGCTCCGCGGTGAGCGCCAGCTGCAATGACAGTCCGCTGTCGTCCGCTACCGCCGGACGGATCCATGCAACCTTGCCAAGGTGCACGCCGGATCCCGGCATCGCCTGCTGCGCGGCGGCGCGAACCATTTCCAGCTGAGCCACGCCGGGAAGCACGCGGCGCCCCTGCACGCGATGGTCGGCGAGGAAGAACTCCGTGCCGTCGAAGCGGCTGCCGAAGCGGCCTGCCGCCGCATCGGCGGTCTGCAGCAACGGATGCTTGCGGGGCGTTGTGGCCCGTACCTCAGCACCCGTCCACCGCCCCATCGCTTCCGGCTCGACCGCGATGAAATGATCGGCCAGCGCATCGATGCTCGAATGCTCGAAGAACAGCGTGGAGGAAACCCGCTCCTCGATACCCAGCTCCTCGAACGCCGCACGCAACGCGTTGGTCAGCTCCAGCACCAGGATCGAATCCATGCCGTAGCGGTCCAGCCCCGTCGCCGTATCGATCTCGCCGGCCGGCAGCTTCAGCGCCTTGCCGATCAGCTTCGCAAGCTTCGCGCGGCAACGCTCGCGCAGCGAAGCCGCATCCGCCGGCGCAGCCGCTTCGGCCGGGTGCGAAACCGCGGCAGCTTCCACCCGTGCAGGCGCACTCGCCTTCACCGCCGGCTTCTGCAGGACGACACCGTCGCTCTCCGCGACGATCACCTGCTGCCCCAGGCCATGCGCCGGTTCCGCCGGGAAACGCAGCTGGCGATAACCCTCCTCGCGCAGCACGGCCTGCCAGCGCGCCGGCGACAGGCTCGGGCAGCCGGGAATACGCAACGCCTCGTCCTCGTACAGCCACCAGCCGTCGAGCAGGCCGAAGGTCAGATGCGACCACAGCTCGCAGCTGGCCAGCTCGTTGAGCACCAGCTGTCCGTTCGCACCCAGCAAGGCCTTGGCGTTGCGCAGGCTCTCGCGGATGTCACGCGTGGCGTGCAGCACGTTGGTGGCGATGGCCAGGTCGTAGCCGCCGGCCTCGATCTCCTGCCCTTCGAGCGGGCTGCCGATATCCAGCAGCCGGTAGGAGAGATAGGGATACGACGGCCCGTACTTGCCCTGCGCATGCAGCAGGAAGGCGCGCGACAGGTCGGTGTAGCAGTACTCGCCGATATGCGGCGCATACGGCGCCAGCCGCGCCATCGCGCGCGCGCTGGTGCCGCCGGTGCCGGCGCCGATCTCGACGATGCGGATGCGCGCCGTCGGATCGCGCGCCACGCGGGCCGCGACAAAGGCGAGCACGGCATCGCACAGCACGTCGTTGAAATGATCGGCGACGGCATTGCCCTGGTACACGCCCTCGACCAGCCGCATCGACGAATCCGGGAACATCACCGCGGTGGCTTCGACCTCACCGCGCAGGATCGCCGGCAGCGAGCGCAGCATGGTGTCGACCAGGGTTACCTGGGCCTGCCGTACGTGGCCTGCGGCCTGCCACTGCGCCTTGCGTGCGTTCCATTCGGACCAGGCGTGTTCCAGCGAAGGAAACGCGCTGAAACCGGCCTGGGCGATCATCCGCAGGCTGTGCTGCAGCCAGCGCGCATAGCGCGGCGACGCGGATCCCGGATCCGCCAGACCCAAAGCCTGCAGCTCGCCGCGCAGGATCGCCAGCGCCAGGCGATCGATCTCCCGGCCCTCGGCCGCGAGATGCACTGCATCGCCCTGGAATGCGGGCGGCGCGCTCAGGGTGTTCGCCACCGAGTCGAAGCGCGCCGGGTGCATGCGCACCTTCGCCTGCCCGACCAGATCGAACACGCCGCCGCGCACGTCCTCGCGCATCGCCTTCATAAAGCCCAGCTGCGGCAGCGGCGAACGCAGCAGCCGCTCCAGCGCCCGCACGCCTTCGGCCGGTTCGATCGAACCGATACCCTGCCGCGCCATGCGCTCGCGGTAGTCGTCGGAAGCGACCACGCCGACGCTGCCCCAATAACCCCAGTTCATCACCTTCACCGGATACGGCAGGCGGGCGGCCAGATGCAGCGCGTAGGCGTCCTTGAAGGTGCAACCCGCCGCATAGTTGCCCTGCCCCGCGGCGCGCACGAAGCCGGCCAGCGAGGACAGGAACAGCATGAAATCGAGCGGTTGCGTGCCGAACACCTGGGCGATCCGCACGCTGGCCGCGACCTTGGCCGCCAGCCCCGCGCGCAGCCGCGCTTCGTCCATCTGCGCCACGCTCTTGTCGAGCAGGTCGATCGCGGCATGCACCACGCCGTGGATCGCGCCATGGCGTGCGAGCACTTCCGCGCAGGCCCGTTCCAGCGCCGCGCGGTCGGCCGCATCGGCCGCGATATAGAGCGGTGCCGGACCGAGCGCGCCCAGCCGCGTCCGCGCCTGCGCGATCGCCTCGTCTTCCGCACGGCGGCCGATCCACACGATGCGCGCGCGGTGCGTGCGGATCATGTGCTCGCTCCAGGCCTGGCCGATGCCGCCGGCGCCGCCGATTACCACATAGACGCCATCGTCGCGATAAGGCGAAGCCTGTTGCGCCACGCTCGCCGCCTCCACACGCGACAGCACCTGGCGGAACCACTGGCCGCCACGCCAGGCCAGCGTGACGCCGCGGGCTTCGTCGGCCAGCCGATACATGCGGTCGAGTGGCCAGGCGTCGACGCGCGGCATGTCGAGCAGGTGCAGGCGCCAGCTGGCGAATTCCTTCGCCACGGCGCCCATGAAGCCATGGATCGCGGCATGCCGTGGCGCCACGGTGTCGGAGCCGTGTACGGATTGCGCCTGCACGGTCACCACGGTCCAGTCGAGCGCGCGGCGGTCGAAGCCGATGCCAAGCAGTGCCTTCACCAGGCGGAAGGCGGCGATGACGCCGTGTTCCTGGGCGTCGATCAGCGCTTCGTCGTCATGCGCCGCATGTGCTTCGCCGTCTGCCAGCCAGACGATGCGGTCGAATGAGCCGAGCGCACGCAGGTGTTGTTCGAGCACGGCGACATCCGCCAGCATCGAATCGAGCACCACCGCATCCGGCAACGCATCGAGCAGCATCGCCCGCTGTGCCGACGAGCCGCCGGCGATCAGCGTGCGCCCACCTTCCGTACTGGCGGCGAGCTTCGGTTCGACGACTTCCCAGGTCGGCAGCAGCAGCCATTCGTGGCCAGTGGCCACGGGTTCTACGGGCTCGCTGCGAGCCGGCGCCGTCGTCTCCGGCACCCAGTAACGGCCACGTGCGAACGGATAGGTCGGCAGGCCGATGCGACGCGGCGTGCGCGCACCGTGCAACTGGCGCCAGTCGACAACGGCGCCCTTCACCCAGGCATCGAGCAGCTTGTCGAGATCGCGGGCTGCGATCCATGCGTCGATCGCCTGCGCATCTGCTGCAGCGTCGCGGCGTCCGCGCGAGGCCGTGCCACGATGGATATGTGCCGACGACTCCCCGGCCGCCACGACGGAACGCAGCCGCTCGCGCAGTTCATCCATCGACGCCACCGGCAACGCCAGCCGCGATTCCATCGCCTCACGCCCCACCTGCAGCGTATAGGCGAGATCGCCCAGATCCACTTCGGACCGCGTAAGGAAATCCAGCAGCAGGCGCACCTGCTCCTGCAACTGCGCCTCGCTGCGCGCCGACAGCACCACCGGCACGGGCGCGCCGACCGGCGGCCGCGCCGCCATCGGCGCCAGATACTCCTCCAGCACCACATGCGCATTCACGCCGCCAAAGCCGAACGAACTCACGCCCGCACGGCGCGGCAATGGCTTGCCCTGCGCATCGCGCAACGCCGCCCACTCCCGCGCCTCGCGCACCACATAGAACGGGCTGCCATCCAGTTCCAGATACGGATTAAGCTGTTCGCTATGCAGGCTGCGCACCAGCGTGCGGTGCTTCATCTGCAGCAGCACCTTCACCACGCCGGCTACACCGGCGGCCAGTTCCAGATGGCCGATATTGGTCTTGACCGAACCCAGCCCGCAGTAAGGCGCGGCAACCGCCTCTGCGCCGAAGGCAGCCTTCAGCCCCTGCACCTCGACCGGATCGCCCAGCCGCGTACCGGTGCCGTGCGCTTCGATATAACTCACCGTGCGCGGATCGATGCCCGCCTGCCGCTGCGCCTTGCGGATCACCTCGGCCTGCGCCACCGGATTGGGCGCCGTCAGCGAGTTGGCATGGCCGCCATGGTTCTCCGCCACGCCACGGATCAGGCCATGGATCGCGTCGCCATCGCGCTCGGCTTCCGACAGCTTCTTCAGCACCAGCATCGCCACGCCTTCGCCACGCACATAGCCGTCGGCTTCGGCGGCGAAGGTCTTGCAGCGGCCGTCGGCGCTGAGCATGCCGGCCTTGCTGAAGCTGATATGCGCTTCCGGCGTCACGATGGTGTTGACGCCGCCGACCACCGCGACCGATGCCTGCCCGCCGCGGATCGCGGCAACACCGCGCGCCAGCGCCACCAGCGAGCTGGAACACGCCGTTTCCACCGGCTCGCTCGGCCCATGCCAGTCGAACATGAAGCTGATGCGGTTGGGCCCGACCGAAGGCACGCCACCGGTCGAGGCATAGGCTTCGCCGCCCAGCCCCGCGCGGTCGACCAGCCGGCCATAGCCGGTGGCGCCCGTGCCGATATAGACCGCCGTATCGCTGCCTGCCAGCGCATCGCCCGCATAGCCGGCGTCTTCCAGCGCCTTCCATACGTGGATCATCGCCAGCCGCTGCTGCGGATCCATCAGCTCCGCTTCTTTCGGCGAGACGCCGAAGAACATCGGGTCGAACTCGTCGACGCACTCGATAAAGCCGCCCCAGATGATCCGGGTGCGGTGCGCCTCGCGGCCCTGGTCGCCATGCAGGCTGCGCCAGTCCCAGCGCGCCGGCGGGATCTCGTCGATGCAGTCGCGGCCGGCGCGCAGGTTCTGCCAGAACGCTTCGATATCCGCGGCATGGGGGAAGCGGCCGCTCATGCCGATGATGGCGATCGGCTCGTCCGCGGCGGGCACCGCAGCCACCGGCACGGGTGCGCTCACGGTGGCGACGGAAACAACCGCCGCCGCGCGCTTGCGCACCGGCGGCGCGACGACGACGCCCTGCTCGCGCACCAGGTGATCGATCAGGCTGTCCAGCGTGGGATGCTCGAAGAACACCGTCGGCGTCAGCCGCAGCTGGAAGCGCTGGTTCAAGGCGTTACCGAACTCGGTGAGCGAGACGGAATCGAAGCCGTACTCGCTGAAGGTGGTTTCGCCGTCCAGGTCGTCCGGCTTCACCTTGATCAGGGCCGAGACCAGCTCTGTCAGCGCAGTCCATACTGCCTCGCGCGAAGATTCAGCCGTCTCTTCGATCGCCATCTCTTCCACCGCCGCGATCGGCGCCACAGCGATGCTCTGCGTTGCCGTGCCGAGCACTCCCTCGCGGATGCGCCCCGGCTCGCCCGCCACGACGAGCAACTGGCTGGCATCGCTCGCCCAGGCCTCGCGCAGGATCCGCACGCCCTCGGTGCTGGCCAGCGGATGCATGCCCAACTGCTGCTGCATCATCGTCTGCGTCGCCGCGTCCACCTGCATGCCGCCTTCGGCCCATAGCGGCCAGTCGATCGACAGCGTGCGTCCCTGCCGTTCGCCGCGAACCACCCGCTCCGCGCGTTCATGCGCGAAGGCATCCATAAAGGCATTCGCCGCCGCGTAATCGGCCTGCCCCACGCTGCCCAGCGCACCCGCGATGGAGGCGAAGCAGATAAAGGCATCCAGCGCGATATCGCGGCTGGCCCGGTCGAGATTCAGCGTGCCCGCCACCTTGGCGCGCAGCACCTGGCGCAGTTCGTCGCGGGTCTTGGCCAGCAGGAAGCTGTCGCGCACCACACCGGCGCTGTGCACGATGCCGTCGAGGCTTTCGAACTCCTCCGGAATGCCGCGCACCAGCGTGTCGATGGCCTCGGCATCGGCGACGTCCACCGCGTGATAGCGCACCACCGCGCCGAGCGCTTCCAGCTCGCGGATGCGGCCCTTGATCGTTTCGTCCAGCGTGGAACGGCCGGTCAGCAGCAGCACCGGGTTGCGCACTTCGCTGGCGATGGCGCGGGCGAAGATCAGGCCCAAACCGCCGGCGCCGCCGGTGATCAGATAGACGCCGTGGTCCTTCCAGGGCGATGCGCTCTGCGTCGACGGCCGTACTTCGATCCATTCCGCGGCTTGGCGCTCGCTGCGCACATAGCGCAGGCGCTGGGTGGCGCCGTCTTCGTCCAGTGCGGCGGCGACGTCCTGTCCTGCCTCGACGGCGATCAGCTGGCCGACCAGGCGCGGGCTTTCCAACCTTGCGGTACGCAGCATGCCATCCAGTCCGGACAGCGCCTGCCACTCGCCTTCCCGCGGCACGACGACCTGGATCAGGTGGCGGCCGGGCTGGGCGCTCAGGCTCTGCAGCGTTTCCAGCAGCAAGGTTGCTGCCGCTTCGAACGAGCTGCCGAGGTCGGCAGCGGTTGGCGCAACGACGCAGGTCGCCTGTGGGAACCGCTCGCTAACACGCACGGCCAGCGCTTCTTCCAGGCCGCACAGCAGCACGACTCGCGAAGCGGTAGCGGCACCACCTTCGGCCGCAGGACGCACCGCCCATGCGGGCCGGAACATCAGCGTCTCGATCGGTCCGGCCGCTGCAGCGATCACTGGCTCGGCACGTGCAGGCGTCTGTACCGCTCCCGTGGGGAACCAATGGCGCTCACGCGCAAACGGATACGTCGGCAGGCTGATACGGCACGGACGCAAACCATTCCCATACAGGCGCCGCCAATCGAGATGGAAGCCCTTCGTCCACAGGTCGAGCAACCGGTCGTATTTGCCACGCGCAAACCAGCTGGCCACCGTGCCGGCCATATCGTCGTCGCCGGCCAGCGCAGCAAGTGCACCGGCGCTGCGCCGCGCCTGTCCCAGATAAAGACCTTCGACCGCAGTATCGCCGGCTAGCCACGCCGCAAGCTTGCCGCGCAGTTCGTCCAGCGAATGCACCAGCAGCCCAAGGCGTTCGTCCATCGCCTCGCGTCCGACCTGCAGCGTGTAAGCCAGGTCCGCCAACTTGAGTTCCGGCTCGGCCAGGCAGGCCATCAGCTCGCCGGCTTTTTCGCGCAGCCGTTCTTCGTCGCGGGCGGACAGCAGCACCATCGCGGGACCGCCGGGCGGCGCTGCCGCGACAGCAGGTTCGTACTCCTCGATCACCACATGGGCATTCGCCCCGCCCGCGCCGAACGAGGAAATACCGGCGATACGCGTCCGCTCGCGCCCATCGATCACCGGCCGCTGCCATGCGGCCAATTGCTGCTGCACCACGAACGGCGTGGCCGCGAAATCGATATTCGGATTCAGCACCGCCGAATGCAGGCTGGGCGCCAGCTGCCGATGCTTCAGCTGCAGCAGCACCTTGGTCAGCCCGGCAATGCCGGCCGCGCTTTCGCAATGGCCGATATTCGACTTCGCCGAACCGATCGCGCAGTAGCCGGTGTCCTTTGTCCATTGCCCGAACGCCTTGGACAATCCGGCGATCTCGATCGGATCGCCCAGGCTGGTGCCCGTGCCATGCGCTTCGATATAGCTGATCTGCCGCGCATCCACGCCACCGGCACGCAAGGCGCGCTCGATCACCTTGGCCTGCGCATTCGGGTTCGGCACGGTATAGCCGTTGGTCTTGCCGCCATGGTTGACCGCGGTGGCGCGGATCACGCCGTAGATATGGTCGCCATCGGCCCTGGCCTGCGCCAACGGCTTGAGCAGCACCGCGCCCACGCCCTCGCCCGGCACATAGCCTTCGCCGCCTTCGCCGAAACTCTCGCAGCGCCCCTTGCCCGAAATGAACTTGCCCTGCGCCAGCACCAGGTATTTGTTCGGATGCACCGACACATTGACGCCGCCGGCAATGGCCACCGCGCAGCCGCCGCGCGCCAGACTCTCGCAGGCCAGGTGGATCGCCGTCAGCGACGAGGAGCACATGGTGTCCAGCGCCAGGCTGGGTCCGTGGAAGTCGCAGAAGTAGGAGATGCGGTTGGCGATCGAGGCCGGGCTGCCCGGCGCCGCGACGAAGCGGCCGTGCGCCTGTTCCTGCGCGCCGTAAAGCTGGTACTCCTCGTACATCACGCCAGCAAACACACCGACATCGCCGTCCTCGGCCACGTTCTCGCGCGTATAGCCGGCGTCCTCCAGCGTGGCGTGCACGCATTCGAGGAACAGGCGCTCCTGCGGGTCCATCAGCTCCGCTTCGCGCGGCGAGATACTGAAGAAGCGCGCGTCGAAACGGTCGACGCCATCGATAAAGCCGCCCCACTTGCCGTAGGTCTTGCCGGCAGCGTTGCGGTCCGCGTCGAAGTACAGGCTGTGGTCCCAGCGGTCCGCCGGAATCTCGGTGATGCTGTCGCGGCCCTGGCTGAGGTTGGCCCAGAATTCCTCCAGGTTGCGCGCCTGCGGATAGCGGCCGGCGACGCCGATGATGGCGATGCCTTCTTCCTGCACTTCGCTGCGGCTGACGAAGCGCGAACGTAGGCGGCTGGCTGCGACGGGCGCGGAAGGCGCGGCCATCGGCGCGGGCGTCGCGACGGCGCTTTCGCCCACCAACCCGCCCACCGCCGCACGGTGATGCTGCAGGAAGTAATCCGCCAGCGCCGCGATCGACTGGTATTCGAAGAACAGCGTCTTCGGCAGCGCGCCGAAGGCCTGTTCCAGCCGCGCGGTCAGGTCCAGCGTCATCACCGAATCGATGCCGTAGGCTTCCAGGCGGGCTTCGGCGTCGATGCGCTGCGGCGGCAGCTTCAGCGTGGCCGAGAGCATGCGCACCAGATGGCGCACGGTGCGCTCGCGCAGATCGTCGACCGCGGTTTCGACAGGCGCCACCGGCTGCGCCGGCTTCGGCGCCGCGACGCCCTGCTCCGCTTTCTGGCCCAGCACGTCCGAGCGCAGGCGCGCCAGGTCTCCCGCGGCCACCAGCACCTGGGGCGAACCCAGCGACCATGCCTGCGCCAGGGCGGTGCAACCTTCCACGGTCCCCAGCGGAGCCATGCCCCGCTCGCGCAGAAGACGCTGCCGCGTAGCCGCATCGACGCGCATGCCGCCGTGATCCCACAGCGGCCAGTTCACCGACAAGCTGCGGCCGCTGCGCTGGCCTTGTGCAACCAGGACATCGCGGTGGTGCGCAAACGCATCCATGAAGGCGTTTGCGGCGGCATAGTCGGCCTGGCCGACGTTGCCGATGGCGCCGGCCAGCGACGAGAACACGATAAACGCGTCGAGCGGAAGATCGCGGCTCGCTTCGTCCAGATACAAAGTGCCAGCGACTTTCGCGCGCAGCACGTCGCGCAGATCGCCGTGCGACTTGCGCAGGATAAAGCCGTCGCGCAGCACGCCAGCACTGTGCACGATGCCGTTCAGGCCATCGGCCTCGACGATCTCGCGCACGCCGGCCAGCACCGCGGCGCGGTCGCCCACGTCGAGCTGGCGATAGCGGGCCATGGCGCCCAGCGCCGCGAGCTCGTCGAGCGCAGCCTGTGTTTCGCCGCTCAGCGGCGAGCGTCCGGTCAGCACCAGGGTGGCGCCTTGAGCCTGCCGCGCGATATCGCGGGCGAACACCAGCCCGAGGCCGCCTGCGCCGCCGGTGATGAGATAGGTGCCACCGGCTTTCCATGGCGAAACGGCATCCGCCGCCGGTTGCGCTTCCATCCATCCGGCGGTCTGGCGCACGCCATCCGCATAGCGAATCGAAACGGCGTCGTCAGAGCGGTTCTCTACCAGCGCACGCGCCGCATCCTGGCCCGCCTCGATGCGGATCAGCTGGCCGCGGATACCTGGATTCTCCAGCCGCGCGGTACGCAGCATACTTTCCAGTCCAACCATTGCCTGCGCCGCGCCCTGCGCCGGCACTACCACCTGCACCAGGCAAGGGCCGGGTTCGGTGGCCCATGCGCGCAGCGTATCCAGCAAGGCGGCGGCGGCCGCTTCGTAGGACTGCGCAAGATCGCTGCCGAGGTCCACGGCCATCGCGTCGCCGAACGTAACGCGCACACGATCGGCTTCTGCTGGCGCGAAGCCCGCAAGCAGCACGGCATGCTTTGCCATGGAACCGGCTACGTCTCCCGAAGCGGCTTGCTGCGCAACCCACGCGGGCGTCGCCAGCAGAACCGGCGCGGCATCCTGGATGGCCGGCGCCTGACGGAGGACCACTCCGCCGAAACGGATGCAGATCCGGCCCGCGTCATCGCACAGGTCGATATCGAACGTCTTGCTGGCTGAGTCGCTGTCGTCGCGCTGCGTCACCACAGCCCACATACGCTCGACGCACGCGGCATGGACGTCCAGCGACGCAAGCGATGCGGGCAACCACAGCGTGTCGCCCTCGGGCGAAGCCAGGCCGACCGTGGCCTGCAAGGCCGCATCGAGCAGGCTCGGATGCAGGCCGAATGCGTCCAGCTTCGTACCTGCCGGCAGAACGATGCGCGCCAAGGCCTGACCCGTTCCAACCAGAACTTCGGCCAGGCCGCGCAACGACGGACCGTATGCCAACCCCATGCGCTCGAAGGCCAACTGACACTGCGCCGCATCCAGCCGCGACGCCACGCAGACCTGGCGCAGGCTCTCAATATCATGCGCGGCTGGCGGCTCGCCTTCCTCGACGAGAGCCACCGATCCCACCGTGCATACCGCATCGCCCGTGGATATCTCGAAGCGGATCGCCGCATCGTCCTGCGGCAGCAAGGCGACATGCACCTCCACCCCATCCGCATCCGCGATTACCGGCCGCTGCCATGCCACGTCCACCAAGCGCAGCCGCTCGTCGCCATCCAGCGCCTCGCGCACGGCCCGGTGCACCATCTCCAGCTGCGCCACGCCGGGCAGCACGCGGCTGCCGCGTACCACGTGATCGGCAAGGAAGGACTCGCGGCCGGTAAAGCGCGAGCTGAAACGCTGCAGCGCAAACGTCGACGTATTCCGGTGCAGCAGCGGATGCAGCGCGGCAGCCTGCAACTGCGCCGAAGGCTCCGCATCCAGCGGCAGCCAGTAACGCTCGCGGGCAAACGGATACGTCGGCAGGCTCACGCGGCGCAACGGCCGGCCCGCGTGCAGGCTGCGCCAGTCGAACGCCAAGCCCTTCGCCCACAGCGCCAGCAGCTTGCCGTGCTTGCCCTTGGCCAGCCACGCACGCACCGTGCCGTCCATATCGTCGTCATCGGTGAGCTCGGCCAGCGCCTCGCGGTTGCGCTTCGCCTGCCCCTGGTAAAGCTCGTCGATCGCCGTGTCGCCGGCCAGCCAGGCCGCCAGCTTGCCGCGCAGTTCGTCCAGCGTATGCACCAGCAACGCGAGGCGCTCGTCCATCGCTTCGCGGCCGACCTGCAGCGTGTAGGCGAGATCGTGCAAGGAGAGCTGCGGATCGGCCTCGATGGCGGCGAGCAGACGCTGCGCCTGTTCGCGCAGGCGCACGTCGTCGCGCGCCGACAGCGGCACGATGGCCGGGCCGTCATCCCGATGATCGATCGATACGGCTTCGACGTATTCCTCGATCACCACATGGGCATTCGCACCACCGGCACCGAACGAAGAGATGCCCGCCAACCGCGGCCGCTCGCGACCGTCGACCACCGGGCGCGTCCACGGCGCCAGCTCCTGCTGCACCACGAACGGTGTCGCGTCGAAATCGATGTTCGGATTCAGCACTGCCGAATGCAGGCTCGGCGCCAGCTGCCGGTGTTTGAGCTGCAGCAGCACCTTGGTGACGCCGGCAATGCCCGCCGCGCTTTCGCAGTGACCAATATTCGACTTCGCCGAACCGATCGCGCAGTAGCTGGTGTCCACCGTCCAATGCGCAAACGCCTTCGACAATCCGGCGATCTCGATCGGATCGCCCAGGCTGGTACCCGTGCCATGCGCTTCGATATAGCTGATATGGCGCGCGTCGACCTTACCCTTGCGCAAGGCGCGTTCGATCACCTCCGCCTGCGCATTCGGGTTGGGCACCGTATAGCCGTTGGTCTTGCCGCCGTGATTGACCGCGGTGGCGCGGATCACGCCGTAGATATGGTCGCCGTCGGACTTGGCCTGCTCCAGGGATTTGAGCAGCACCGCGCCCACACCCTCGCCCGGCACATAGCCTTCGCCGCCTTCGCCGAAGCTTTCGCAGCGGCCCTTGCCCGAGATAAAGCGCCCCTGGGCCAGGGTGAGGTACTTGTTCGGATGCACCGACACATTGACGCCACCGGCCAGCGCCACCGCGCAATCGCCGCGCTGGATCGCCTGGCAGGCCAGGTGGATCGCCGTCAGCGACGACGAGCACATGGTGTCCAGCGCCATGCTCGGGCCGTTGAAGTTACAGAAGTACGAGACGCGGTTGGCGATGGACGCCGGGTGGCCGGGCACCGCCAGCGCCTTGCCGCGGGCCTGCTCCTGCGCACCGTAGAGCTGATACTCCTCGTACATCACGCCAGCGAACACGCCGACGTTGCCATTCTCGGCGACGTTGTCGCGGGTGTAGCCGGCATCCTCCAGCGTGGCATGCACGCATTCGAGGAAAAGACGTTCCTGCGGGTCCATCAGTTCCGCTTCGCGCGGCGAGATATTGAAGAACAGCGGATCGAAGCGGTCGACGCCATCGATAAAGCCGCCCCACTTGCCATAGGTCTTGCCGGGAGCGTTGCGGTCTTCGTCGAAGTAGCGCGAGTGATCCCAGCGATCGGCCGGGATCTCGGTGATGCTGTCGACGCCTTGGCTCAGGTTGGCCCAGAACGCATCCAGGTCGATGGCCTGGGGATAGCGGCCGGCGAGGCCGATGATGGCGATAGTGCCGGTCTCTTCACCGGTGGCGCGGTTGCGCAAGGCATAGCGTGCCTGACGTGTCGGAGGCGCGGCCGTCGTCTTCGTTGCCACAGGCATGGATACCGTCGCGGCCGCGCTGCGCCGCTCGCCGAGCAGGCCAGCCAGCGCCTCGCGATGCTGCCGTGCGAAGTAACCCGACAGCGCGGCCAACGTCTGGTACTCGAAGAACAACGTCTTCGGCAGCGGGCCGAAGGTCTTTTCCAGTGCACGCGTCAGGTCGAGCACCATCAGCGAGTCGATGCCGTAAGTCTCCATGCGCGCCTTGCGGTCGATCCGGTGCGCGGGCAGCTTCAGTGCGGTCGACAGGAAGCGTTCGAAATGGCGTGTGGCGCGTTCCAGAAACGCAGCGTCCTCTTCGACGGCGGCCATAAGCGCCACCTGGGCAGGGGCGATCGCCATCGGCTCCACGACAACGCTGTCTTCGGCGACCGCGGCCTCGACGATGCGGAACGCCAGTTTGCGGAAACGCAGGCGCGGCATGCCGTCGTCGCCGCACAAGTCGATATCCACTACGTCGGCCGCATCGCCCTGCCGCACAACAACCCAACTCGCATCCGCGCATGGCCCGAAGACATCCAGCGCAGCCAACGACACGGGAAGCATCAGCGGCGGCGTGTTGCCGCCATCACCGACGAACAGGCCAATGGAGGCTTGCAAGGCCGCATCGAGCAGCCCCGGCGGCAGCTCATAAGCCTGCCCCGCCGCACGCCAGACCTCGGGCACCGCAACCCTGGCGAGCACCACACCCTCGCCCGCAAACACTTCGACCAGGCCGCGGAAGCCTTCGCCATAGCCCAGGCCCATGGCATCGAACATCGCATAGCAGGCAGCAGCATCGAGATGCCGCGACGCGCAGCGTGCGCGCAAGGCATCGATGTCATGCGGCATCGGCGCGGCCGCGCTGGCCGCCGTGGTGACCGTACCCTGGCCATACAGCAGATCGCCATCCGCATGGAGCTCATAGGCGACATCGCCGCCGTCCCGCGGATAAAGCGACAGATGCAGCTCCACGCCTTCGTCGCCGGCAAGCACCGGCCGCGTCCAGGCGACGTCCTTCAGGTGCAGGGTACCGCTGGACTCCAGCACCATGCCCGCCGCCGCACGCGCCATCTCCAGCTGCGCAACACCCGGCAACACCGCACGCCCGCCGACGCGATGATCGGCGAACACCGTTTCGTTCCCGCCGAAGCGGCTGCTGAAACGCGGCCCTTCCAAGGTCGAGGTATTGCGCTGTACCAGCGGATGCAGCGCAGCGGCGACAACGCGCGGGACCGCGCTCGCCGCGATCCAGTAGCGCTCCGCCGCAAACGGATAGGTCGGCAGGCTGACGCGGCGCGGCGCGCGGTGGGCGTGCAGCCTGCGCCAGTCGATCGCGTGGCCCTGCACCCAAAGCTCGACCAGCGTATCCAGCCGCCCCTGCGCGATCCATTCCTGGATCTTGCCGTCCATGCCCTCGCGCGCCTTGTCGGCGCGGCCACGGTGCACCGCGCCGGTACCGTCCAGGAAACGCGTCAGCTTGCCGTGCAGATCGTCCAGCGAACTGGCGATCACACCGAAACGTTCCTCCATCGGCTCGCGGCCGATCTGCAAGGTGTAGCCGAGATCCGCCAATGAGACGCCCGAACGCGTCTCCGGCAAGGTGACGAACGCCGCCAGCTGCCGCACCTGCTCGTGCAAGCGCTCGCCATCGCGTGCGGACAGCAGCACGGCAACCGGGCCTTCGACAGCATCCGCCACCGGCGCGAGGTACTCCTCCAGCACGACGTGCGCATTGACACCGCCGAAGCCGAACGAACTCACGCCCGCGCGCCGCGGCACCGCGCGGCCCTGCGCATCGCGCAGCGCCATCCATTCGCGCGCCTCGCTGACCACGCGGAACGGACTGCCTGCCAGGTCGATGTACGGATTGAGCGTCTCCGCGTGCAAGCTCTTCACCAGCCGGCGGTGCTTCATCTGCAGCAGCACCTTCACCACGCCCGCCGCGCCCGCGGCCAGTTCCAGATGGCCGATATTGGTCTTGACCGAACCCAGCGCGCAGTGCGCCTCGGCCACCTCGCCGCCGCCGGTGGCGGCATAGAGATCGTGGAACGCCGCCTTCAGTCCGTTGACTTCCACCGGATCGCCCAGCGGTGTGCCGGTGCCATGCGCTTCGATATAGGTCACCGTGCGCGGATCGATGCCGGCGTCCTGGTGCGCGCGGCGGATCACCGCGGCCTGGGCCGCGGGATTGGGCGCGGTGAGCGAATTGGCGCGGCCGCCGTGGTTCTCCGCGGTGCCGCGCACCAGGCCGTAGATATGGTCGCCATCGCGCTCGGCATCGGCCAGCTTCTTCAGCACCAGCATGGCCACGCCTTCGCCGCGCACATAGCCATTGGCGTCGGCGGAGAAGGTCTTGCAGCGGGCATCGGCGCTGAGCATGCCGGCGCGCTCGAAACTGATATGCAACTCCGGGTTGACGATGGTGTTGACGCCACCGGCCACCGCCATGGCGCAATCGCCGCGCTCGATCGCCAGCACCGCGCGGCGCAGCGCCACCAGAGAGCTGGAACAGGCGGTTTCCACCGGCTCGCTCGGCCCGTGCACGCCGAGGAAATAGCTCATCCGGTTGGGGCCGACCGAAGCCACCGTGCCGGTGGAGGAATAGCCTTCGATCGCCGCACCGGCGCGGCTGGCCAGGGTGGCGTAGCCGCTGGGCATGGTGCCCACGTACAGGCCCAGGTCGCCGCCGGCCAGCGCCGAGGCGGCGTAGCCGGCATCCTCCAGCGCCTTCCACACGTGGATCATCATCAGCCGCTGCTGCGGATCCATCAGCTCGGCTTCGCGCGGCGAAATGCCGAAGAAAGCAGGGTCGAATGCGTCCACGCCCTCGATAAAGCCGCCGCGTACCGCACGGCCCGCGCTGCCTTCCGGCGCGCGTTCGCCATGCCAGGCCAGCCAGTCGGCGCGGCCGGCGGGCATCTCGCCGATGCAGTCGCGGCCTTCGTCGAGGTTGCGCCAGAACGCGTCGATATCCTCCGCCATGGGGAAGCGGCCGCTGATGCCGATGATCGCTACCGGTTGTTTCGCTGCGGGTGCGGGGGCCGCGGCGATGGCGGCGTAGCTGCGGCGCGCACGGCGGGTCTCCTGCATCGGCGTTTCGACCGCGACGACCAGTGCGGGCGTCGCTACCGCCGGGGCCGGCGCAGCGAAGCGCGCCGTCAGCACGTCGCGATACTCGCGCTCCAGATAACCGGCCAGGCCATCCAGCGTGGAGTACTCGAAGAAGATCGTCGGCATCAGGTCGAGGCCGTACTGCCGGTTCAGCGCATTGGCGAAGCCGGTCAGCGAGATCGAATCGAAACCGTACTCGTTGAGCGAGGTATCGCCGTCGAGATCTTCCGGCTTCACCTTGATCAGCGCGGATACCTGAGCCATCAGCGCGCGCTTGAGCGGATCGCGCAGGCCTTGCGCCGGAGCAGCATCGCTGGGCGCAGCGGGCACGGCGCGCGTTTCCGCCGCGGGCGCAGCACGCGGCGCATCGAGAAAGACCTCGCGAATGCGGGCGGCATCGCCTTCGATCACCAGCACCTGACCGATGTCGGCGGCCAGCGCGCGGTGCAGCGCCTCCACGCCATGCGCACTGCCCATCGCGCGCATGCCCCACTGCCGCAGCAGCATGGCGCGCGTCGCCTCGTCGGCGTGCATGCCACCCTCTTCCCACAGCGGCCAGTTCACCGACAACGAGCGGCCGTGGCGCTCGCCACGCGCCACACGGGCGGCGCGCTCGTGCGCGAACGCATCCATGAAGGCGTTCGCCGCGGCATAGTCGGCCTGACCCACATTGCCCGCGGCGCCGGCGATCGAGGAGAAGCAGACGAAGCAATCCAGCGGCATGTCGCGCGTGGCTTCGTCGAGATTCAGCGTGCCGGCGACCTTGGCCGCGAAGACGTCGCGCAGCTGCTGGCGGGTCTTGCCGGCGAGGTAGCCGTCGCGCAGCACGCCCGCGGCGTGGATGGCGCCGTCGAGGCTTTCGAACTCTTCGGGGATGTCGCGCACCAGCGCGGTCAGCGCCGTAGCATCGGCGACGTCGATGGCGTGGTAGCGCACCACGGCGCCGAGTGCTTCCAGGCGGCGGATGACCGTGTGGATGCGTTCGTCCGGCGCGGAGCGGCCGGTCAGTACCAGGACCGGATTGCGTACGTCGCGAGCGATCGCTTCGGCGAAGATCGAGCCGAGTCCGCCGGCGCCGCCGGTGATCAGGTAGACGCCATGGTCCTTCCACGGCGAGGGAGCGACAGGCATCTGGCGTTCGGACCAGCCCGCCACCTGCCGTTCACCGCCGACGTAGCGCACGTGGCGCGCATCGTCGTCCCGGTTCTCCAGCAGTGCCTTGGCAATATCCTGTCCCGGTTCGACCACAATCAGCTGGCCGTGAAGGCGCGGATTTTCCAGCCGTGCGGTGCGCAGCATGCCGAGCAGGCCGGCCATCGGGCGATCGTCGCCATGGGCTGGCACCACGATCTGCACGCGATGGATGCCACCCTGCGTGGACAATGCCTGCAACCGCTCCAGCAAGGTAGCGGCGGCGGCTTCGTAACGCTTTGCGAGGTCGCCATCCATCGACGGCGCCACAAGCGTCACGCCCGGCAACGCAACCTCAGCATCGACACCGCAGGCCATGACCAGATGGCTGGCGAGCGGCTCCGTGCCGGCGGCCTCGGCCGGCTTCGCGGCCCATGCCTGTTCCAGCATCAGGGTGCGAATCGCGGCGGGCTCGTTCGCCACGGCCGCCATCGCGCGCAGCCCCACTTCGGTGAAGCGGACGCAGACCGTACCTTGCTCGTCGCACAGATCGATATCCAGCCGCGGCACGGCTTGTCCGCCGTCGCTGCCGACGCTGTAGCACACCACGGCCCAGGCGACATCCGCACACGAGCGCAGCACCCGTAGCCCGCCGAGTGCGAACGGCACCTGCGGCACCGCGGCCTCTGGCACCGGAAACTGCAGGCCCAGCGTGGCCTGGAATGCGGCATCGAGCAGGCTCGGATGCAGCTCATAGCCATCGGCCGGCGCTGCTGCGGGAACGGCAATGCGCGCGAGCACCTGGCCAGCGCCAGTAAAGAGTTCGCGGATGCCCTGGAACGACGGCCCGTACTGCAGGCCCATCCGCGCAAATGCGGCGTAGCAGTCCGCTGCGGTGTAAGTGGTCGTGCACGATGAGCGCAGCAGCACGAGATCGTGATTCGCCACCGCCTCGGCGCCGCTTCCGTCGACGGCCATGCCTTGCGCGTAAACCAGGTCGCCATCGCCATGGATCTCGAAACCGACAGCGCCATCCGCTTCCGGATAAAGCGACAGCTGCAGCGCGATGCCATCCGGACCGGCAACGATCGGCCGCATCCACGACACGTTCTTCAGGCGCGGCTCGAAACCGGCGCCGGCCACTTCGGCGACCGCGCGGCGCGCCATTTCCAGCTGGGCGACGCCGGGCAGCATGCGCGTGCCGCGCACCACGTGGTCGGCGAAGAAGAACTCGTCACCGCGGAAACCGGCGCTGAAGCGCGGCCCGTCGAGGTCCGAGGTATTCCGTTGCAGCAACGGATGCAGATTCGTACCGGCTACGGCGGCAAGCGGGCGGGCCTCGCTCGTCTGCACCCAATAGCGCTCGCGCGCAAACGGGTAGCTGGGCAGACTGATGCGCCGCAGCGGTGCATCCGTGCGCAGACGCGCCCAATCGATCGCCAGGCCCTTCACCCACAGATCGAGCAGCTTGCCGAACTTGCCGCGTGCGATCCACGCCTCGACGATGGCTTCCGCATCGTCGTCCCCGGCAAAGACAGCCAAGGCTTCCTTGTTGCGCCGCGCCTGTCCGCGATAAAGATCTTCGACCGCGCTTTCTCCGACCACATAGGCCGCGAGTTTCGCGCGCAGCTCGTCCAGCGAATGAGCCAGCACGCCGAGGCGCTCATCCATCGCTTCGCGGCCCACCTGCAGCGTGTAGGCGAGATCGTGCAGCGGCAGCTGCGGGTCCGCCTCGATCGCGGCGAGCAGGCGCGCGGCCTGTTCGCGCAGCCGGTCCTCATGGCGCGCCGAAAGCACGACGAGAGCCGGCCCGGTCGACTGCGCCACCGGCTGCGGCGCGATGTACTCCTCGATCACCACATGGGCATTCGCACCACCGGCACCAAACGAGGAAACGCCGGCAAGTCGCGGCCGCTCGCGCCCATCGATCACCGGCCGCGTCCACGGCGCCAGCTCCTGCTGCACCACGAATGGCGTCGCGTCGAAATCGATATTCGGATTCAGCACTGCCGAATGCAGGCTCGGCGCCAGCTGCCGATGCTTGAGCTGCAGCAGCACCTTGGTGACGCCGGCAATGCCCGCCGCACTTTCGCAGTGGCCGATATTCGACTTCGCCGAACCGATGGCGCAGTAACGCGTGTCGCGCGTCCAGTGGCGGAAGGCCTTGGCCAACCCCGCGATCTCGATCGGATCGCCCAGGCTCGTGCCCGTGCCATGCGCCTCGATATAGCTGATCTCGCGCGCATCCACGCCGCCCCGACGCAGCGCGCGCTCGATCACCTTCGCCTGCGCATTCGGATTCGGCACCGTGTAGCCATTGGTCTTGCCGCCATGATTGACCGCGGTGGCCCGGATCACGCCGTAGACGTGGTCGCCATCGGCCTGCGCCTGCGCCAACGGCTTCAGCAGTACCGCACCCACGCCCTCGCCCGGCACATAGCCTTCGCCGCCTTCGCCGAAGCTTTCGCAGCGCCCCTTGCCCGAAATAAACCGGCCTTGGGCCAGCATCAGGTACTTGTTCGGGTGGATCGACACGTTCACGCCGCCGGCGATGGCCACGGCGCAATCGCCGCGCTGGATCGACTGGCAGGCCAGATGGATCGCCGTCAGCGAGGACGAGCACATGGTGTCCAGCGCCAGGCTGGGACCGTTGAAGTTGCAGAAGTAGGAAACGCGGTTGGCAACGGAGGCGGGGCTGTTGAGCAATGCAAGGTTGTTGCCGCGCGCCTGCTCCTGCGCACCGTAGAGCTGGTATTCCTCGTACATCACGCCGGCGAACACGCCGACGTTGCCGTCCTCGGCCACGTTCTCGCGCGTGTAGCCCGCATCTTCCAGCGTGGCATGCACGCATTCGAGAAACAGGCGTTCCTGCGGATCCATCAGCTCCGCTTCGCGCGGCGAGATATTGAAGAACAGCGGATCGAAGCGGTCGACGCCGTCGATGAAGCCGCCCCATTTGCCGTAGGTCTTGCCCGGCGCATCGCGGTCGGCGTCGTAGTAGTCGCGGTAGTCCCAGCGCTCGGCCGGGATCTCGGTGATGCTGTCGATGCCCTGGCTCAGGTTGGCCCAGAACGCGGCCAGGTCGGCGGCCTGCGGATAGCGGCCAGCCACGCCGACGATGGCGATCTCGCCGACGGCGCCGGTGGTATCGATCGCCTTCGCCGCGCGCTCAGGCAGGTGGGAACCGAAACGGGGGCGGCGCGATACCGGCGCCGGCACCGGTGCGAGCGTTTCGCGAGGCGCCGCCACCGGCGTTGCCTGCGCGGTATCGCCCAGCGCATCGACCAAACGCCCACGATGCTCTTCGAGGAAATGCCCGGCCAGCTCGGCAATGGTCTGGTATTCGAACAGCAAGGTCTTGGACAGCGTACCGAACACCTGCTCCAGCGAGCGGGTCAGCTCCATCACCAGGATCGAATCGATGCCATAGGCCTCCATCCGCGCCCGCGCGTCGATGCTTTCCGGCGAACGCTTGAGCGTGCCGGCCAACAGGCGGACGAAGTAGCGCACGGCTTTATCGCGCAGTTCGGCGGAGACGGAACCCGCTTCGATCGAGGGTGTGGACGCCGCAACCGGCGTGCCCACGAGTGAAGCCTTGAACCGGCCGATCGCACCTTCCGCCACCAGCACCTGCGGGACATCCATCGCCAGCGCCTGTTCCAGCGCGGCGAGCCCGCTGGCCGTGCGCAAAGGCACCAGGCCGCTGTGTGCCAGCAGATCCGCGCGGGTCGCGTCATCGACGCGCATGCCGCCCTCTTCCCACAGCGGCCAGTCCACGGACAGGCTGCGGCCGTGGCGCTGGCTTTGCGCGACGAGTTCGGCGCGATGGCGGGCGAAGTCATCCATGAAGGCGTTCGCCGCCGCGTAGTCGGCCTGGCCGACATTGCCGAGCGCGCCGGAGGTGGAGGCGAAGCAGAGGAACAGGTCCAGATCCAGATCGCGGCTGGCTTCGTCCAGATGCAGCGTGCCGGCGACTTTCGCGCGCAGCACGTCGTGCAGTTCATCGCGGGTCTTGCGCACCAGCAGGCTGTCGCGCAGGACGCCGGCGGCGTGGACGATGCCGTTGAGGTTGGCAAGTTCGCTGACGCAGGACAGGACCGCTTCGCGATCGCCGACGTCGAGCTGGCGATAGCGCACCATGGCGCCCATGGCCGCCAGGTCGGCAAAGCTGGCGTCAGGCAGCGGCGAGCGGCCCGTGAGGATCAGCGTGGCGCCCTTCGCGGCTGCAGCGATGTGGCGGGCGAGAATCCTGCCCAGGCCGCCTGCTCCGCCGGTGATCAGGTAGGTTCCACCGGTCTTCCAAGATGAGCGGGTAACGGAAGACGGAGTCGCTTCCTCCCACGAGCCTTCGTGGCGCGCGCCACCCACATAGCGGATGCGCGACGCCTGGCTGTCGCGGTTATCGGTGATGGCCTGGGCGATGTCCTGCCCCGGCTCGACTTCGATCAACTGCCCGACGATGCGCGGGTTCTCGCGCTGCGCGGTGCGCAGCAGACCGCCGAGGCCGCCCAGCAGCTGCGCTTCACCAGCTTGGGGAGCGACGACCTGCACCAGGTGCCGCCCGGGCTGCCGTACCAGCGCCTGGATCGCTTCGAGCAGCGAAGCCGCCGCGGACTCGTAGCGCTCCGCCGCATCGCCATGCGCGTCGATATCGATAAACGCCGCGCCGGGAACCCGTTCGCGCAGACCCGTCGACGGCACGCATGACAACACCAGATGTTGCGCAGGAGCCGCCCACTTCGCGGCCGCAGCTTGCGTCCATGCGGGAACAAACAAAGCTGTCCGCACGGTTTCTTCGTTTGCCTGGCCCACCGCACGCAGCGAGAAGCCGGCAAGGTGCGCGCAGACCGCGCCGCTGTCGTCGCAAAGATCGATATCGAAGCGGCTGACGCCGTCGCCGGCGCGCTGTCCTGCTTCGCGGCGGAGCAGCGCCCACAGGTCGCCGTGGCATGGCGCCATCACGTCCAGCGACGCCAGCGCAAAAGGCAGGGCGAGTCCGGCATCCGTCCATTGCCCGTCGGCAGCAAACACGATCGCCGCCTGCAGCGCGGCATCCAGCACGCTGGGATGCAGCACGTAGTCGCCCTGCGAAGGCTTGGCGGCGTCGGGCAGCACGATGCGCGCAAGCGCCTCCGTATCGCCGATCAGGACGTCGCCCAGCGAGCGATGCGCGGGACCGTAGGCCAGGCCGATACGGTCGAACAGCTCATAGCTCGCGCCCGCATCGCGGACGGAACGGCGGCAGCGCGCGCGCCATGCGGCCAGATCGTGCGTCACCGAGTCCGCGGCGGAAAGCTGCCTCGTCACCGCACCCTGGCTGTAGACGCTGCCCTCGCCGTCGTCGCCGTAGATCTCGAAGCCGAAGCACCCCTCGCCTTCCGGGAACAGTGCGACATGGCAATCCTTGGACTCGTCTTCGGCAACGAAGGGACGCAGCCACACCACATCCTGCAGGCGGCAGGCGCCACCCGCGGCGAACGCAAGCTCCGCTGCGCAGCGGACCATCTCCAGCTGCGCCGCCGCCGGCAGGGTCCGTCGCGACTGCACTACGTGGTCGGCAAGGAAAAATTCGCGGCCGGTGAACCGGCTGGTGAAGCGCAGGCCGGACACGGTCGAGGTATTGCGATGCACGAGCGGATGGATCGCCGCCTGCACGCCGGGCGCCGCTTTCAGCTCGACCCAGTGCTTGTCGCGCACGAAGGGATAGGTCGGCAAGGCGAGGCGGCGGCGCGGAACGGAGGCGTAAAGAGCGGTCCAATCGAAGGACTCGCCCGCGGCCCAACGCCGCGCCGTTTCCAGTGCATCCGCATCGGGCCGGAGCAAAGCCGCTTCGGCAGACGATGCGATCGCTTCGGCCGAAAGCTCGCCCGCAAAGATGCCGCTCGTGCCGCCTTCAAGCCAGGACTGCAGCCGCTCCCGCAGCGCCGCCACCGAATCAACCACCACAGCCAGGCGTGCCGCCATCCCCTGCCGTCCCATCTGCAAGGTGTAAGCGAGATCGGCCAACTGTCCATCGCCGATATCGCCGGAGGCCAGCACATCCAGCAACTGCTTCGCGCGCTCGCGCAACACCGGAACGGTCTTGGCGGAAAGCACGATCAACGCAGGTTCGCGCGAAGGAACCACTTCGTCGGCCGCTACCTCGCCAACGGGATACTCCTCGACCACCACATGCGAGTTGACGCCGCCAAAGCCGAACGAACTGATGCCCGCACGGCGCGGAATCGGCCGCCCTTCCTCGTCCTTGCGCACCACCCACGGCTGCGCCCGGTCGACGATAAAGAACGGACTGCCTTCCAGCGCAATGCGCGGATTGAGCCTGGTGTAATGCACCAGCGGCGGAAACACGCCATGCCGCATGCACAGGATGGTCTTGATCAGGCCGGCCATGCCGGCCACCGATTCCAGATGGCCGATATTGGTCTTGACGCTGCCGATGCCGCAGGACCCGGCATCCAGCGCTTCGCCGCGCTCTTGCGCCACGCGGGCGAAAGCCATCTTCAGGCCTTCGATCTCGATCGGATCGCCCTTGGGCGTGCCGGTACCGTGCGCTTCCACATAGCTCACCGTGCCCACCGGCACGTCCGCTTCGCGCAGCGCATGCGCCACCACGTTGGACTGCGCCAGCGAACCCGGATAAGTGACCGTGCGCGCATGCCCGCCATGGTTGACGGCGCTGCCGCGCAGCACCGCCAGGATGCGGTCCTTGTCGGCCAGCGCCTTGGCCAGCGGCTTGACCAGCACCATCGCCGCACCTTCGCCGCGCACGTAACCGTTGGCGCGCTCGTCGAAAGTCTTGCAGCTGCCGTCCGGCGACAGCATGCCGGTCTTGGAGAACGAGATGAAATGCGTTGGGCTGCACAGCACGCTGACGCCGCCGACCAGGGCCTGCTCGCATTCGCCGCGGCGGATCGCATGCGCGGCCTTGTGCAGCGCCACCAGTGAACTGGAACAAGCCGTGTCGACCGGAATGCTGGGGCCGTGCAGGTTGAGGAAATAGGAGATGCGGTTGGGAATGAGCGCGGTATGCGTGCCGGTGGCGACGTGCGCCTCCACGGCATCGAGCGCGCGGCCCAGATGGTCGCGGTAGTCGAAGGTGAACACGCCGACATAGACGCCGGTGCGCGTGCCGCTGAAAGCGCGCGGGTCGTAGCCGGCGTCCTCCAGGCAGTTCCAGGCCTGCTCCAGCATGATGCGCTGCTGCGGATCCATCACCGCCGCTTCGCGCGCGGAGATGCCGAAGAAGTCGGCGTCGAAGAACTCCACGCCGTCCATGAAGCCGCCCCATTTGCTGGTCGACTTGTTCGGCTCGCGCACGTCTGGCGAGTAGAACGCCTCCCTGTCCCAGCGGTTCGCCGGCACCTCGCCCACGCTGGATACCCCGGCGCTCAGGTTGCGCCAGTACTGCGCATAGTCGGCGGCGCCCGGGAAGCGGCAGGACATGCCGACGATGGCGATGTCCTCGCGTTCGGGGGATACGTTGATAGGCTGAATCTGACCGGCGTTCATGCGCGTGCCTTCCTGTGCTTCGATTCGTTATCAGCCGCGGCGCAGCCGCGCGAAGGAACGATTGAGATGCTCGGCCGCGCCTTCCATCACGCGGACGGCGATGTCGTCGACGTGGCGCGCGGTCCACGGCTCCAGCGCCGTGCCCTTCACCCACTGGTTGAACGAGCCCAGCGCGGGGCCCGTCTGGATCTGGTAGTTCACGCGGTCGTCGCCCTTGCCTTCCATGGCGATGCGCGTGCAGTAGGCGAAGTACCAGCGAAACACCAGGGCCATCTTGTGCTTGGCATTGGCCTCGGCCTTGGCGATCTCGTGTTCCAGGCCCACCGAACGGAAATAGGCGCGGGTCTCTTCCCAGATCTCGCCGAAGCTCTTGTGGAAAAACGTCGTCTCCAGCTGCTTGCGCGTGCGCTCGGGGATGTCGTCCAGGCTTTCGTGGTGGCGGTACAGCGACAGCAGCTTGTTGGCGCGCGCCGGGAAGAACACCGACTTCTTCAGCACCTGCACCTGCGCGCCGATCTCGAACATGTCGCCGGCCGGCGCGTACTCGGTGTCCTGGATGTCCATGGCCTGCAGCAGCGCCTTGCCGTCGGCGCTCATGCCCGATTCCACCGTGCACTGGTTGATCGAGCCGGTGACGATAAAGTCCGCGCCCAGCAGGAAGGCCGCGGCCGCCGCTTCGGGGCCGCCGATGCCGCCGGCCAGGCCCATGCAGATGGGCTCGGCATAGCCATGCGCGGCCTGCAGCTCGTCGCGCAGCTTCATCAGCGGCGGCAGCATCACCGCCACGATGCCGCCGTCGGTGTGGCCGCCGGAGTCGGCTTCGACGCAGACGTCGTGGCTCATCGGCACCGACGGCGCCCAGGCCGCCTGCTCCGCCGTGACCAGGCCGCGTTCGAGCAGGCGCTCGACGATGGCCGGCGGCGGCGGGCTCATGAAAGCGCGCGCGACTTCCGGGCGCGATACCTTGGCAATGACGCGATGCGTGCACACCAGCTCGCCCGCCGCGTTGCGCCGCAATCCATTCAGGCGGAAACGCACCAGCGCCGGCGTCATCTGCATGAAGGCGGCCGCCTCCACGTTGCGCACGCCGTGGCGCAGATAGAGATCGACCACCGCCTCTTCCTGCGCCGGGTGTTCGTAGTTGGCGAGCAGGTTCATGCCATAGGGCTGGCCCGCGTCGAGCTCCGCCTTGATGCGCAGCAGCCCCTGCTCGATCTTCGCCGGCGACAGGCCGCCGGCGCCGAAGAAGCCGAGCAGGCCGGCCTTGCCCATGCGCACCACCAGTTCGGCCGAGGCGACGCCGCGGTACATCGCGCCGCTCATATAGGCGTAGCGCACGCCGTGGCGGCGACGGAAGATCGCGCTGCCCAGCGACGATGCTTCGATCGCGCCAGCTTCGCTGCGCGTGGCGGCGACAGGCTCCACCGGCCGGCCGGCATCGTTCGCGCGAGCAACGATGGCAGGCGCCATCGGGGCGGCATCCTCCTCGTCGTCGAAGATCGGCGTCTGCGTGCGACGGATTTCCGTCACCATCTTGGACAGGATCGTCGCGCCCAGTTCCTGGAACTCCACCTCGCCCTTGCCCATCACATAGCGGATCGAATCCACCCAATGCACGGGGGTGGCGATCTGGCTGGCCAGGGTGTCGGCGATGCGGCTGCCTTCATACGGCCGCGCGGTGGCGTTGGCGATCACCGTGGCTTTCGGCGCCTCGAAGCTGAAGCCGCGCAGGAACTCGGCGAACTCCGCCTGCACCGGCCGCATATGGCGCGAGTGGAACGGCGCGCTGACGTTCAGCGGCACGTAGCGCAGTTGCATCTTCTCGAACAACTGCGCTGCCGCGGCCAGCGCCTCGTGGTCGCCCGCGATGATCGTCTGCGTCGGCGTATTTAGATTGGCGATATCGATGCCGTGCAGGCGATGCTCCTGCAGCATGCCGCGCAGATCCTGCGCCGACGGCCCCATCACCGCGGCCATGCCGCCGCCGCCCGCGCGCCCCATCAGCTCGCCGCGCTTCTGCACCAGGCGCAGGCCGGTTTCGAAGGAGAACACGCCGGCCGCGTGCAGGGCGTTGTACTCACCGAGGCTGTGGCCGGCGAAGATGATCGGGGCATCAGCGGCTTCACTGCTCTGCGCTTGGTAGTAGTGCAGCGCGTTGACCACATACAGCGCGGGCTGCGTGTACTGGGTTTTGGAAAGCAGGCCATCGCGATCGTTGAGGCACAAGTCCTCCAGCGAATAACCGAGGATCTCCGACGCGTTGCGCACCTGCTCGGGAAAGAGCGGGAACAACTCCTTGCCCATGCCTTTGAACTGCGAACCCTGGCCTGGAAAGATGACTGCCTTCATGGGGCGTGACTCCGGTAGTTGTCCGTTACTTACCTGTCCCTTGCTTGCCGCTGCCGTTCGCGCGGGTCTTGGCAGCAGTGCATCGAGCCGCGCGAGATCGCCGCCGGAAGACGACAGGATCGGGCGGATCTGCGCGCCGCCAACGGGCAGCGCGTGTTTCAGCAGCGTCGCCATCGTCCCGGCGGGGCTGGCGTCGATATAGCGATGGCCTTCCGGCGCACCGATCGCCGCCAGCGTTTCCGGCAGGCGGATGGGATCGCGCACGACGGACCAGAAATCGGTGGGCGTCATCGCGTGCAGCACGGCGCCCGCGGTGCAGCAGGCGATGGGCATGTGGCCGGCCTTCGGCGCGAGCGTGCGCAGGAACGCTTCGTACGGCGCCTTCGCCGCATCGACCCAGCGCGAATGGAACGGAAACGCCACGGGCAGCCGCTGGAAACTCATACCGCGCTGGCGCAGCAGATATTCCACGGCCTCGCCGTTGGCTTCCGGCAGCGACAGCACCGTATGCCTGGCGAAGTTGCGCGCGCCGACTTCGCACAGCGCAAGCAGCGCGGCGTCGAGATAGCGCTGCGGTTCGCCGAGCACGGCGATCATGCGTCCGGGTTCGGCATGCGCTTCGACGGCCAGCGCCTGCTCGATCACCGCCAGCAGCGCGGCATCCGCATCGATCCAGCCGGCGGCGGCCGCGGCGGCGAACGTGCCGAGGCTGGAGCCGAGCACCAGATCGATCTGCAGGCCGCGCTCGCGCAGCGACGTCGCCAGCGCATGCTCGACCATGAAGATCGCGGCATGGCTGTGCAACAGGCGCGTCAGCGGTTCATGGCTGCTCTGCGCGGGATACAGCAAGGCCAATACGGACTCGCCGCAACGCTCGCGCACCACCCCATCGGCGTGCTGCATGCTCGCGCGGAAGCATGCATCGCCTTCGAACAATTCACGCCCCATCCCCACGTGATGGGTACCCTGCCCCACGAACGAAAGTACGGTTTTCACGAGCGACGCATCCATACTGGCTCATGGCTCCGCTGCACGGCCGCGGTGACGGCCGTGCGCACACGGAAACCATGGCTGACCGTGCAGCCAACTCCCCTCCCCCAAGGGGCATCACGATGACGATCCCCAACAGATCGTCAGTAACGCAAAGCGAAACGCGTTGCGGCGCTAGCGGCGCACGCTAGCGCCGAGCGATGTCGGACGCATGTCAGTCCACGTCGCTCCGATGAATTCGAGACAGGCCGCCTTCGGCCCCTGCTTGCCCGCTTTCGCCCACCCTTGCGGCAGCGCCTTGTACACGGGCCAGGTCGAGTACTGGCCGTGCTGATTGACCACGACTTCGTAAAGTGTTTCCGACGGGCGCAAACCGGTAGACATGCGTACTCCTAACGAGGGACGTCCTGGCGCCAACGCGCGCACGACGTTTCAGATCCATGGAAAACGATGCTGATACGGCAGGAATGGCGGCAGGCACGCGCACCTGCTGGTGCGCTGAGCGGCATGCTTGACCCTCCCCTCTTAGATTCTTCAAACAATGCGCGCGGCTTTGCAAGCCGCAAGTTTTTGCGTTGCCGTGTGCAGTTGGCGTTTTCGCCGATTCGGCGGCGTACTGCGGGCGCGCGTACGCATGCGCGCGCGCGATGCGCGCGCATGTGGCTCACTGGTACGCGATGCGTTCTTTGGTGAACAGGATGAGCCGAGAACGTTCGCGTTCGCGGCGTGCGCTCAGGCGCCGTCGTTCGATTCGTTCAACATGGTCAGCACGCCGAACGACTTGTGGCTCGCTGCCTGGCCGCTGGCCGCCTGCACGGCATCGGTCGCTTTCGCGGCGGCATCGGCCTGCCCCATCACCTGCTCGACGATCTCGATCTGTTCCGGGCTGCCGAAGGGGCTGGTCAGCATCGGCGACAGCAGGGAAATCAGGCGCGCGAGCACCACGGCATCGCTCAAGGTTTCGCCCATGCCGAGCGAGGCGATGAGTTCGTCCATGTCCTCGCCGGCGAGTAGGCCGGACAGGCTCTTGAGGATGAAATGCAGGCGCATGCCCAGTTCGTTGCGCGGCAGTTCCGGCAGCGCGCGCGAGAACGCCTCGAAGAAACGCCCGAAGATCGGACGGTAATGCTCCTGCAGATGGTCGCGGATAAACGGCGAAGGATCGCTGTAGACGCGGCCGAGCAGGCGCATGAAGGCAGGACCGCCGGCGGGATCGCGGCTGAGCCGCAGCGCCGGCACGAACAGGATGCTCAACACGGCCGACGCATGCAGCGGCTTGCCATCCGCCTCCTGTTCGCAGGCGGCCAGCAATTGCAGGCGCTCCTGGTTGAGGCGATCGAGCCGCTTGGACAGCAGCTCCTGCACCAGCAGTTCCTTGCTGCCGAAGTGGTAATTCACGGCGGCCAGGTTGGCGTCGGCCAGCTGGGTAATCTGCCGCAGCGACATGGATTCGAAGCCGCGCTCGATAAACAGCGCTTCGGCTGCCTGCAACAGGCGGATACGGGTATTTCCCGACGCGGTCACTTGGCTATTCACGCGTAAATTCTCACCTTTGCTGTTCTACCCGATCCTACCAGCACGGACGGACCATAACCGGCATAAAAACGAGTTCAATATCCAGAATTGAATAGGCGTTTCGGTGGGAGTAACCCCTCTCCCTTCCCTGCGGGCAAAGGAGAGGGGTTTTATTCCGCGAAAACCGGCGGCTTATTCAAAGATAATCGTGGAACCCGGCTTATTTTTCGCTGGCCTGCACGTAGATGGTCGGCCCGATCGCCGTATCCCCGCTCATGATGGCCGTGTTCTTTCCTGCCGCGGCTGGCAATCCTTCCTTGAGGTTGACCGCGGCCGTCACGATGCCCTGCAGGATCGGCGTGACGATCGGGATCGGCAGCAAGGTATTGCCGCAGCCTTCGGCCTTGGGCACCGCGAAGGAGTTGTCGACCAGGGTGCCGCCATCGGCCATCAGGATCTGCCCGACCGGGTCCGTCGTATCGAGAAACGACAGCGTGGCCGGCACGCCGCTGATCGGCGTATTCGGCGCCGGCGGGCTGGTGGTATTGGCGACCAGTTTCAACATGATCGGATGGCTGGCCGAGCCGATATAGCAGGTGTTGCCCAGGAAGGGATTCTGCAGATGGATGCGGATCGGCAGCTGGATGACGGTGGGATCTTCCGGCGGCGATGGCGGGAACGAAGCGTTGATCAGGTTGGCCTGCGCCGGCCCCACCGGCTCCGCGGTGGCGTAGACGTCATTCACCGTATTGACGATATGCCAGAACGCCTGCGCCAGCGGACCGGGCCAGGTGCTGTCCGGCTCCATCAAGCCGAGCAGGCCGCCCGGTACTTCCAGCGGCGTCGCCGACATGGCGGGCGCGCCATCGACGGGAACGTAGAGCGCGCCCAGGCCCGCGATATTGTTGACACCGCCCTGCAGCACGATCGGCTTGGTGATCGGCACCGTGGCCTTGCCGATCTTGAACGAGCCCGAGGAGATGGTGGAAACGACGCAAGCCGTGACCTGGTCGTTCGATTGATACGGGCAATGCTGGAAAACCGCATAGTCGCCCGAAGGTGTTCCGGCACTCGCCGTCTGCGCGCAGATGCCCAGCGCGCCGGCGGCGGCAATGCCGAAGAGCTTCAATGTTTTTGACATGGTGATCTCCGGTGTTTCTAGTGAAAGCTTGCGCATGGCAAGCCATGGATTCCGGCACAGCCGCACCAGGCCCGCGAGCGCCATCAAGGCCCTGCAAGCGGCTTCTCACTTCAAAATCAGCTACGGCACGACGCTCGATCGCGGCGCGGATAAATAAGGCTGCGCAAGAGGTCGCCCTCTTGCGCAGCGGTACGACGGAAAAGCATCCCAGCTACGCCGTCCCTGGCGCGTCCCGGCCAAGCTCCTGCCGGCCGGAACGCCATGCCGCTCCTTGATTACGGATACACGATGCTCAGCGTGGCGCCGCCACCGGTGTTGACCACCGGCAGGTTGCCGCTGGTCACCGCGCAGGCGCCCGGATTGAGCTGGCCGTTGAAGGTGGCCACGCCGTTGTTCAGCGTGATCGGCACCGGGCCGGCGCCGCAGGTCACCGGGTTGCCGTTGATGCCCACCACCTTGACGCCCTGGGCCACGCCACCGCTCGCGCTGGTGATGTTGAGCGCCCAGTTGTAGTTGGTCGCCTGCAGGTTGTTGCAGTTGGCATTGTTGCCGTTGGCCGGATCCGGGCTGAACACGGCGCTGGTCACGGAGCCCACGCCGCCGACCACCGAAATGGTGAAGACGGAATGGCACGGAATCCTGATTGCGCCGCCGAGCGCCGACAGACTGGTGGAACCCGCAGCGGTAAACGTACCGTCCGGCGTGAAATGCGAAGCGAAACTAGGCGCGGCGGCCAACATGCCAACAGCCAGCACACCACTTGCAGCGATGGATTTGACGAAGGTCATGCGATGACTCCTTTCAAGGTTGGGAGGTGCGATCAGCACCAGGCTGCACCGCAGCCGGAACGCAGGCCGCAGTGGCTTGCGCCGGCAACGCACAGGGCATTGCCAGCGTGGATGCGGGGACATCGCAGACGCGCCTGCGCTATCACCGCATAAGAGCGGTGAAACCTCTCAGTTGAAGCCCATGCGAACGGAGACCCCGTAGATCCTGGGATCGAGAGTGAAGACGTTCGTGGTCAGGCCGCTGTCGTCGCTGTTGACGAAGGCGTCCGTAATCGGTGTGTCGTTGAACAGGTTCTTGACGTAGAGCTGTACGGTGAGATCGGTCTTCGCCGACTGCCAGGTCAGCGAGAGATTCGCGTTGCCCCAGCCGCGCAGCTTGTCCGACACCGTGTTGTAGATGCGCGCATAGCTGGAGCTCTGGCGGTAGTAATCGCCGCGCAGGGTGAAGTCGCCGCTGGCGGTGAAGAAGGTGTACTGCGTGCCGACGTTGCCGGTCCAGTGCGGCGAGTTCGGCAGCTGCTTGCCGCCGAGATCGGCGTAGAAGCCCTTGCCGCCGTTCGGCGCCTGCGTATTGGGATTGTAGAAATCGCCGCTGGCCAGCTGGATCGAACCGTCCGGCGCGACGTAGTTGCTGGTCGGGAACGGACCGCCGCAGAACGAGGCGATATCGTTGAAGGCCAGCACGTAGCCGCTGGTCTGCGCCCACTGCAGCAGCTTTTCCACTTCCGCCTTCGGCGCCACGCAATTGGACGCCTGCTGCAGCCAGGGCTTGATCACCACGTAGTCCGGATTGCCCTGCGTGCGGTTCAGCACGTCGATCGAGCGGGAACCGTTGGCAAGCCGCGTATGCAGATAGCCGAGGTTGCCGTCGAAGCGCAGTGCGCGCGTGGCCTGCCAGGCGCCTTCGAGCTCGAAGCCGAAGATCTTCGCATCGAAGTTCTCGTTCAAGGTGGCGCGGTCGACGATCTGCGAGACCTGGTAGTCCTTGTAGTCGTAGTAGAACGCGTCGGCGTTAAGCATCAGCTTGCCGCCGTCCATCATGTTCTTGGTGCCGATCTCGAACGCATTGACGTATTCGGGCTTGAACGTCGACGGGCCCGGATTGAAGTAAAGGTTCTTCGGATCGGCGCCGATGCCCGGCGAGTTAGTGCCGCCGGCCTTGTAGCCGCGCGACAGCGAGGCGTAGACCAGGGTCTCGTCGGTGAAGGACAGCTTCGGCTTCCAGTCCAGCACCAGGCGCCCGGTCGGCTTGCGCCAGCGTTGGTCGATATCCGGCAGGTGCGGATAGCCGTAATTGACGTAGCCGCCACCGGCGGCGCCCGGCATCAGCAGCAGCTGGCTGGGCACCGGCGTGCTGATCTTCTGGTCGTCGGTGTAGCGCAGGCCGGCGGTCAGTTTCACCGTATCGGAAAGCTGGTAATACAGCTCGCCGAACAGCGCCTTGGACTTGGTCTCGCCGATATTCTGGCTGCGGAAATAGTTATGGCCCTGGCCGTTGATGCTGCCGATCGGATTCGGGTCGATATACACGCAGGAGTTGTTGTACTGGTCCAGGTAGTTCGGCGTGCAGTTGATCGGCGTGCGGCCGAAATAGCCCTGGTTGAAGAATTCCTGCGCGGTGGCGGTAAACACGTTGTTGAAGACGAAATAGTCTTCGTCGATCTTGTAGTCCAGGTAATTGGCGCCGACGCTGAAATTGAAGCGCCCGTCGAACGAGGACTGCAGGCGGAATTCCTGCGACCACTGCTTGCTGTGCGAGCGCACCAGGTCCACCGCCAGATAACCCTTGGACGGACCGAGCTGCGGATCGGTGTACACGCCGCCGGGCGTGATCGGATAGGCGGGGCCACCGAAGTTACCCGTCACCGGATCCGGGAACGGATTCAGCAGGCCGTTCGAATCGTTGAAGATCGGGTTGGACTGGAAGCGCCCGTAGTCCTGCGTCGAATAATAGAAATCGCGCGAATAAGCCGTCTGCGAGATCAGCTTCAGATCCTCGCTGGGCTTGAACTCCAGGTTGATCTGGACCACGTCGTTCTTGGCCTTGAAACGCGGGTCGTAGCTGGTGGCGATGGTGCGCAGGTTGGTCGACTGCTGCACGCCGGCGAAGGGGTCGCCCGGCTTGACCAGCGACGGCGTCTCGAGAAAGTCCGGCGTGATGCCCAGCGGCAGGCTGGTGCGCGCGAACAGCAGCTGCGACAGGCTGGCGCCGTTGGGCACGCCGAACGCGCCCTTGCCGTAGAGCGAGCCGGGCTGGCAGCCCTGGCTGAATTGCGGCTGGTTGAATTCGGGCACCGCGGTGTCGCCGATCTGGGTCGGGCCCGGATCGTTGTGGCAGAGCTGCTTGCCGGTGCGCGAGCGGTCGTCGTTCTCGTTGAAGTGCTCCCACACCAGGCTGGCGTTGAACTTGTCGCTGGGCTTCCACAGCAGGCCCATGCGGCCGCTCCACAGGTCGCGGCCGTTGACGTCCTTGTTGGTCACGGTGTTGTTGTCGTAGCCGCTGCGCTTGGTCCAGGCACCCGCCAGGCGGTAGGCCAGGGTGTCGCCGATCGGCACGTTGACCATGCCGCTGAAGCGGCGGCTGTCATAGTTGCCGGTTTCGGCCTTGAACCAGGAGTCGAAGCCATCCAGCGACGGCAGGTTCGGGATCATGTTGACCACGCCGCCGGTGGCGTTGCGGCCGTACAGGGTGCCCTGCGGGCCGCGCAGCACTTCGATGCGGTTGACGTCGAAGTATTCCTGCTCGAACAGGCGATTGCGGATCAGCGGCGTGCTGTTGAAGCTCACCGCTACGCCGGGATCGGTGGTGACCGACAGCGCCTTGGTGCCGACGCCGCGGATCGAGAAGTTGTAGCTGGCGAAGTTGGATTTGGAGAACGTCACGTTCGGCGTGGCGCGCAGCAGCTCGGCGCCGCCTTCGATCTTGTGGTCGTCCAGCGATTGCGCGTCGAACACCGACAGGGCGATCGGCACGTCGATCGGACGCTCCTCGCGCTTCTGCGCGGTCACCGTCACTTCGCCGAGCTGGACGACCTTGTCGGCGTCCGCCTTGCTGCCTTGCTTGCCGCGGGATTTCTTGTCGGGAGCGGCCTGGCCGCCCGCCTGCGCCTGGGGATCCGCCGCGGGCGCGGCATTGCTCGCCGCGGGCGCCGGCTTGGCGTCGTTCGGTGCCGCGGCATCGCGGCCGTTGTCGGTGGCATGCGCGCGCGCCTGGATGGCTAGACAGGACAGAATCGCCAGCATGAGCACGCGTGGCTTGACCGACGTATGCGGCCGATATGGCTTGTGTTGCATTACTCCCCTCCCAATGAAGAGTCGCTAGGCGCGACACCTGTATCCCCGGCCCGAAGGCCCTCCCCCTAGAACCACTGCAGAACTACGCAAACCACTGGACGCGGCGCGCCGGCGGACCGGCCGCTACGGCGGCTTCGTCGAAAGCGGAAGCCGCTACCGGCGCCCTCTCGCCGCCCATCGCCGGGACCATCACTTCGTCCGCGGCGCGAAAGGGATCGCGGCCGCCAGCCCGCACTCCCCGAGGCGCGGCCGCCGGTATCTCCGGTTCCACCACTTCCGCGGTGGCCACCACCTGGCCCACCACCTGCTCGACCTGGCTGTCGCGCTTCGGATCGCGGAAAGGCGTGACCAGGATCGGCGTGACGAACACCAGCAGGCGCGTGATCACCAGCGATTCGCTGACCGGCTCGCCCATGCAGATGGCGCAGGCCAGCTCGGCCAGGTTCGCCCCCGCCATGACGCCGGCCAAGGCCTTCAGGCCAAAGCGCAGGCGCGTGCCCAGTTCACGCGGCGGCAGTCCCGGCAGCGCGCGCTTGAAGGCCTTGAAAAAGCGGGTCGAAATCGACCGGTGGCTTTCTTTCAGATAACCGCGGATGACCGGCGATGAATCGCCATAGGCACGCAGCAGCAACTGGATCCGCGTGCGTTCCCCGATGCTGTCTTCGCGCATGCGCAATACCGGGATAATCAAGGCGCCAAGCACGGCCTGTGCGGCAATCGCGCTATTGCCATTAGGTTGTTCGCACGTTGCGAGCAAATGCAGGCGCTCCTGATTCAAGCGATTCAGACACGAAATCATCAATTCGCGCATCAAGGCTTCCTTGCTGCCGAAGTAGTAACTGACCAGGGCGGGATTCGCCTGCGCGAGTCCCGCGATCATGCGCAGCGACGTCGCCTCATAGCCGTGCTCGACGTACAGCGTCTCGGCTGCACGCAACAGGCGATGTTTGGCGCCCTGCTCATCGTTGAGCTGATTCGACATCGGTTGCCGGTCCCCGCTGATCCTCCGGCCGTCCCCGCCTGCCCCTCCGGCAAGTGGAACGTCGGATTCAAGTCTCCATTTGAACGCGTGGTTTCATACGAGCGTTCGCAAGATTGACTCGCGTAGGGGTAAAAGCAAGTTGCAACGCAAGGACTGGTATCGGGCGCTTTTGAAAGGCGCATGCCGTTGGGTAAAAACCCTTTAAATCAGCGCTTGAAGCGTTTCCGACAACGTCAGCTTCACGAAGGCGAGGAAACGGTGCGCAGGGGGTATTTTCTGCGGCGCAGCATTTGGTGATCCGATTAAAACTCTTGGTTAATTCAATTAGTTGATCCGGGTATAAAAGATTTTCACGTGGTTATCACGGGAATCGGGACTTGGGGCTAATTGCTTTTGAAAAGCGCTTGGGCGTTCTCGACCCTCAGCACATCGCTCCGACCGCCCCCTCACCCCGGCCCTCTCCCCGGAGGGGAGAGGGGGATGCAGGGCGAGGCGAAAATCGAGCGAAGAGCTCGCGGCGCAGCCGCGGCGTTCCGCTGGTGCGCTTTTGCTCTGGCTTTTGCCTTTGCTCTTGATCTACCGGGTCCCCTTGGCGCCGGCGGTGAGGGCTGGACGAAAAGGCCCCGCAGGGGGCGGGGACACGATGTCCCCGCCTTTTTGATCAGGGCATGGATGCCCTGTCAAAAAGCCCGGCCAGCCCTCACGGACCCGTAGGTGGCGTAGCCACCGGAGGGCGCCAAGCAGGGTGCCCTCTCTTTTTGGTTACTTTTTCTCTGGGCACGCAGAGAAAAAGTAACTCGGGCCGCGGCAGCGGCACGAAACACTCGCCGCAGGCGAGACACCCACGCGTCAGCGCAACAACCAAGCGATACCGCCACTGGATCCCGGCCTACGCCGGGATGACGAGCAAGGGGTTGCGCACCCTTCGTTGCGCAGAACTTCCGCAAAGCGTGCCAACCCACTGTTCCCCAAGGCCCGCAGCACGCTTATCCACAAGCTTACCCAGCCCACATCCACAAAACCTGTGGAAAACCCCCCGTCACATGACGACGTCATGACCAAAACTCTCGCAGCGCGTCCACACACCCGCCCCATCAAACACTTGAGGATGTTTTCCACAGGCTCACCTGCAGAGCATCCACAGCAACTGTGGAAAACCCACGCTCAGCATGTGTGCTCGCCGCCGCGGCGTTGGAGTTCGCTGCGCTCACTCCAACCTACGCCGGTGCGCGGAGATGCGAAGCAAACCCGCGACAGCATGACCAAAACTTTCGCAGCGCGTGCGCACACCAACACCATCAGACACTTGAGTGTGTTGTCCACAAGCTCACCCGCAGAACATCCACAGCAGCTGTGGACAACACCACGGTGCCACCACGCCGCCGCGCGCGAAAACGCATGTTTTCAGCCATTTCGCAAGCGTTTTCTGCACGCTGCGGCGTTACGCGCATGACCAAAACTTTCGCAGCGCGTGCGCATCGCAACACCGTCAGTGACTTGCAGTGCTTTTCCACAGGCTTACCCGCAAACCATCCACACCGCCTGTGGAAAACATCTGCGCGCGCGCAAAAAAAATGCCGCCTCGCGGCGGCATTTCTCTTGAATCGCGGCAGCGGCGATCACGCGGCGCGCGGCGCCCTGGTGAGGATGCCCAGCACGTCGGCGAGCTTGTCGCGCATCTCGCGGCGGTCGACGATCATGTCGATGGCGCCGTGCTCCAGCAGGAACTCCGAGCGCTGGAAGCCTTCCGGCAGCGTCTCGCGCACGGTCTGCTCGATCACGCGCGGGCCGGCGAAGCCGATCAGCGCCTTCGGCTCGGCCACGTTGACGTCGCCGAGCATGCCGAGGCTGGCGGACACGCCGCCGGTGGTGGGATGCGTGAGCACGCTGATGTAGGGCACGCCGGCGTCGCGCAGGCGCGCCAGCGCGGCCGAGGTCTTGGCCATCTGCATCAGCGAGAACAGCGACTCCTGCATGCGCGCGCCGCCGGTGGCGGAGAAGCACACCAGGGCGCTGCGCTCGGCCAGCGCGCGTTCGGCGGCGCGGGCGAACTTCTCGCCCACCACCGAGCCCATCGAGCCGCCCATGTAGCTGAACTCGAAGGCCACCGCCATCAGCGGGCGGCCCTTGAGCTTGCCGCTCATGGCCAGCAGCGCGTCCTTCTCGCCGGTGGACTTCTGCGCGGCCACGATGCGGTCGCGGTACTTCTTGGAATCGCGGAACTTCAGCGGATCGGTGGGCTCGAGGTTCGACCACAGCTCCTGCGTGGAGCCTTCGTCCAGCAAGGCCTGCAGGCGCGCGCGCGCCTCGATCGCGTGGTGATGGCCGCACTTGGGGCAGACCATCAGGTTGCGTTCCAGCTCCGGGCGGTACAGCACGGTGCCGCAGCCGCCGCACTTCTCCCACACGCCCTCGGGGACCTTGCCCTTGCCGGCGTTGGAGCTCTGCGTGCGCGCACGCGGGGTCATGATTTTCTGCAGCCAGTTCATCGCTACACCTCAAACGTTCCTGACCGAAACGATCAGGAAGATCGTTTCAGTGTGCGTCCAGCGCCGTGCGGATCGGTTGCAGGAAAGCCCTGGCGCGGTCGGCGATGTCGTCCGCCCGCTCGGCCCCCGCCAGCCGTTCGACCAGCGCGCTGCCGATGACCACGGCATCGGCGAATCCGGCGATGGCCTTGGCGCTCTGCGCATCGCGCACGCCGAAGCCCACTGCCACCGGCGCCTTGGCGCTGGCCCGGATCCCGGCCACGCGGGCCGCGATGTCCGAGGTACTCAGGCGCCCCGCGCCGGTGATGCCGGCAAACGACACATAATACAGGAAACCCTCCGCCGACCCGCACAGCCGCGCCATACGCGCGGGTGCGGTAGTGGGGGCCGCCAGCAGGATCTGCCTCAGCCCGGCGGCCTTCAGCGGGGCCAGCACGGCCGATTCCTCCAGCGGGCAATCCACCAGCAGCACGCCGTCCACGCCGGCCTCGACGGCGGCGCGGGCGAAGCGCTCGTAGCCGTGGATCTCCACCGGATTCAGATAACCCATCAGCACCACTGGCGTGTCGGCGTCGCGCTGGCGGAATGCACGCACCCAGCCGAGCACGTCGGCCAGGCCCACGCCCTTGGCAATGGCGCGCTCGCTGGCGTGCTGGATCACCGGGCCGTCGGCCATCGGATCGGAAAACGGCACGCCCAGCTCGATCACGTCGGCACCGGCCTCGACCAGCGCGTGCATCAGCGCCACCGTGTGTTCCGGCGCGGGATCGCCGGCGGTGACGAAGGGAATCAGGCCGGTGCGGCCGGCGCGCTTGAGCGCTTCGAAGCGGCGGTCGATGCGGTTCATACCTGCACTCCTTCGCGGGCGGCGATGGTGTGCACGTCCTTGTCGCCGCGGCCGGACAGGTTGCACAGCACGAGTTGGTCTTTCGGCATGCCGCGGGCGAGTTTGATCGCCTGCGCCACGGCATGGCTGGATTCCAGCGCGGCGAGGATGCCCTCGGTGCGCGCCAGCAGATGAAACGCTTCGAGCGCCTCGTCGTCGGTGACGCCGACGTATTCGGCGCGGCCGGCATCCTTCAGGAAGGCATGCTCGGGGCCGACGCCCGGGTAATCGAGGCCGGCGGAGACCGAATGCGTTTCGGTGATCTGGCCGTTGTCGTCGCACAGCACGTAAGTGCGGTTACCGTGCAGCACGCCGGGGCGGCCGGCGGCGAGCGAAGCGGCGTGATGGCCGGTGGCGATCCCCTCGCCCGCCGCTTCCGCACCGACGATGCGTACATCGGCATCGTTGAGGAACGCATGGAACAGGCCGATCGCATTGGAGCCGCCGCCGACGCAGGCGGTGATCGCATCCGGCAGGCGGCCGTACTGCGTGAGCATCTGCTCGCGCGCCTCGCGCCCGACGATGGCGTTGAAGTCGCGCACCATCATCGGATACGGATGCGGGCCGGCCACGGTGCCGATGATGTAGAAGGTGTCGGCCACATTGGTGACCCAGTCGCGCATGGCTTCGTTGAGCGCGTCCTTGAGCGTCTTGGAGCCGGAAGTCACCGGCACCACTTCGGCGCCGAGCAGCTTCATGCGGTAGACGTTGATCTTCTGCCGCTCGATATCCACCGCGCCCATGTACACCACGCACTTCAGGCCGAAGCGCGCGGCCACCGTGGCCGAGGCCACGCCGTGCTGGCCGGCGCCGGTCTCGGCGATCACGCGCGGCTTGCCCATGCGCTTGGCCACCAGGGCCTGGCCGATGGTGTTGTTGATCTTGTGCGCGCCGGTGTGGTTGAGGTCCTCGCGCTTGAGCAGGATCTGCGCGCCGCCGACGTGCCGGGACAGGCCTTCGGCGTGATAGATCGGGCTGGGGCGGCCGACGTAGTACTTCAGGTCGCGATCGAGTTCGGCGAGGAATGCCGGGTCTTCGCGCAGGCGCAGGTAGGCCTCGGTCAGCTCGGCGATCGGCGCCATCAGGGTTTCGGCGACGTACTGGCCGCCGAAGTCGCCGAAGCGGCCGTGCTCGTCGGGCCAACGGTGGAAGTCCTGGGACATGTGCGGTTTCCTCTAGCGGCAGGGGCGCCGCGAAGAACCTTCCCGCGGGCGCCAGACCGATAAATTAACGCACGGACCGGCCATACGAAAAGCGATAAGATCGCCGCAACCTGTCAGCAAAACTCACATGTCAGCCGTCCGCGACCTGCCCCCGCTGAATGCCCTGCGCGCCTTCGAGGCCACCGCCCGCCTGGGCAGCGCCAGCCGCGCCGCGGAGGAACTGCACGTCACCCATGGCGCGATCAGCCGCCATCTGCGCGCGCTGGAAGAAGCGCTGGGCCAGCCGCTGTTCGCACGCCAGGGTCGCGGCCTGGCGCTGACCGCGGCGGGCGAGCAGTTGCGCGACGGCGCGCGCGATGCGTTCGAACAGCTGCGCGATACCTGGGCACGCGTGGCGCGCGGCCAGGCGGATGCGCCGTTCGTGCTCGGCTGCCCCGGCAGCCTGCTGGCGCGCTGGATGATTCCGCGGCTGGAACGGCTGCGGCAGGACTTGCCCACGTTGAAGCTGCATCTGTCCGCGCAGGAGGCGCCGTTCGATCCGGCGCTCGCCGGCATCGATGCGGCATTGCTGTTGTCGGAGCCGCCATGGCCGGGCGACTGGCGTGTGCATGAGCTGGCGCCTGAGCGGATCGGGCCGGTGCTTAGTCCGCGTTATCCAGGGGCAGCGAAGCTGCAGGAGCTGTCACCACAAGGGCTGCTGAGCGAGGCGCTGCTGCATACCGCTTCGCGGCCGCAGGCGTGGCCGCAGTGGGCGGCGCTGGCGGGGCTGCAGCCGGCGCAGCTGCGCTATGGGCAGGGCTTCGATCATCTGTACTACCTGCTCGAAGCGGCGGTGGCGGGATTGGGCGTGGCGATCGCGCCGGTGCAGCTGGTGGCGGACGATCTGGCGAGTGGGCGGTTGTTGGCGCCGTGGGGGTTCGTCACCACGCCGGCGCATTGGATTCTGGCGGTGCCGCGGCGTGCGTACAGCGCACAGGTGGAAACGCTGGCGGATTGGCTGCGCCACGCATTGGCGTACGGCCTCGATGAAGGCGTGCATCTTCGCTGCATCCTTGATGCCGGGCGCGGACTCAATCCCGCTCGACACATCCACCGCCCACGGCTGCGCCACGCGAACGGCGTGCGCGACGTTCGCGGCGGTCAATCCGCCGGCAAGGATCAACGGCTGATCGAGATCGGTCGGCATCAGCGACCAGTCGAAGGCCTTGCCGCCACCGCCCGCTTCACCCAGGCCATGCCCATCCAGCAACAACCCCGCCGCGCCGGGATACTCGCGCAGCAGCGGCAAGGCCGCAGCGCCCTCGCCCATCGCGATGGCCTTCAGATAACGATGGCCGAACTGCGCGCACCACTCGTCGCTTTCATCGCCATGGAACTGCAGCAGATCGGGCTGCACTTCGCGCAGCACTTCGCGCACATGGGCGGCATCGTCATCCATGAACAGCGCGACGGTGCTGACAAAGGGCGGCAGCGCGGCGCAGATTTCCCTGGCGCGCGCGATATCCACCCGGCGCTTGCTGCGTGCGGTGAAGATCACGCCGATCGCATCGGCGCCGTATTGCGCGGCCAGCTGCGCATCTTCCACGCGCGTCATGCCGCAGCACTTGATGCGGGTCATTGGCTCACCTCCGGCGGCAGGCCCCAGTGCGCTTCGTAGCGGGGGCCAAGAAAGGTGAGGCCCGATGACGGCGCGGTCGGCCCGGCCACTTCGCGGTTGCGCCCGGCCAGCAGTTCGCCGACCCAGGCCGCCGGCTGCTCGCCGCGCCCCACCGGCAGCAGCGAGCCGACGATATTGCGCACCATGTGATGCAGGAATGCGTTCGCCTCGATCTCCACCAGCACCTGTTCCTCCTCGCGCCGCACGCTCACCGCCAGCACTTCGCGCCGCGCGTGCGCGGCCTGGCAGGACACCGCGCGGAAAGCGGTGAAGTCGTGCTCGCCGATCAGCACCTGCGCTGCCTCGTGCATGCGCGCGGCATCCAGCGGCTGGCGCTCCCAGGTCACGTAGCGCCCATCCAGCGCCGCGCGCACGGGGCGGTTGAGGATGCGGTAGCGGTAGCGCCGGCTGCGTGCGGAGAAGCGCGCGTGGAAATCGTCCGGCACCGTTTGCGCCCATAGCACCGCCACGCTGCGCGGCAGGTTGGCGCAGGCGCCGAGCACCCAGCCGCGCGGATCGCGCTGCACGTCGGTGTCGAAGTGCACCACCTGGCAGCGGCCGTGCACGCCGGCGTCGGTGCGGCCGGCGCAGGTCACCTCGACCGGATGCGCGGCCACGAACGACAAGGCTTTCTCCAGCGCGCCCTGCACGGTGGCCCCGTGGGTCAGGCGCTGCCAGCCGAGGAAGTCGGTGCCGTCGTATTCGATGCCCAGGGCGATGCGCATGTGGAGCCAGGCGAAGCTGCAAGGCCGACGAGGTTAGCATCCCGCGCCCGCGGCAAGCCCCAAAAACATCGGGCCGGCATATAGCCGGCCCGATGTGGAAACATTTGCAACGACGACTCAGCGGATGCCGTCGAGCAGCTTCTGCGCCACGTCCTTCTGCATCTGGGTGCCTTCGTGCAGCACTTCTTCCAGCATGGCGCGCGCGCCATCCGGGTCGCCCATGTCGAGGTAGGCGCGGGCCAGGTCCAGCTTGGTGTCGACCGGGTCGTCGTTGAAGCCGCCTTCGTGTGCATCGCCGGCGTGGACGAAATCGTCTTCCGCCGGGCTGTGCGCCGGCGCGGCCGGAATCTCGTCTTCCAGGTCGGCGAACTGCCAGGTCGACACCGGCTCGTGTCCGGTCGCGGCGACCGGTTCCGGCTCGGCAGCCGGCGCGGCGTTGGCGAGCGGGCGCGGGGTCAGGTCGAAGTCGAAGTGGTACTCGCTGACCTTCGGGTTCTTCGGGGGCAGCGGAGCGGCCGGGATCGGCGGGATGTCATTGGACGAGAGGTCATCGTGCGAGGTCTCGGCGTAGCGGTCCAGGTCGAACTGGTGCAGCGCTTCGTGCTCGTCCTCGTTCTGCGGCGGCAGCGGCGGCGGGTTGCCGCCCGAGAACAGCGGATGGCCGGGGACCAGATCCTCGCCCATCGACACCACGTCCAGCCATTCCGGCTGGTCGGGGCTGGAGATATGCGCGTGCATCGCTTCCGCGGCGGCTTCGAAATGGTCTACGTCGCGGCGGCTGTAGTACAGGCTGACCAGTTCCAGGTGCAGGCCGACGTCGTCCGGATGTTCGGCCAGCTGGTCGAGCAGTTCGTCCTGGTCCGGATCGGAGCCGCCGATGGTCGGTTCGGCGCCGAAGCGGTCGGCCAGCGAGGAAGCGGAGCGCGGCGCGGGCGCATCGCCCGACTTCTTGCGGCGGCCCAGCAGCGCGCCCAGGAGCAGCAGCACGACAGCGCCGGCACCGGCGGCGAGCGCCCAGGTCTGCATGTACCAGGGTTCTTCCTCGGCCGGCGCGGGCGGCGCCACCGGGGCGGGCTTCGGCGCCGGCTTGTTCTCCGGCTTGGCCGGCGTGCTGGCCACCGGTGCGGTGGCGGCGGCGCTGCCGGTGGAGGCCGGGGCGGAGCTGGTGCCGGCCGGGGTCACGGCCAGCGTGTCGGCGGGCTTGGGCGCGCTGGCGGCGGGCGCGGGCTTGGGCGCCTCGGCGACGGCGGGCTTGGCCTCGGCGGGCTTCGCTTCGGCCGGCTTGGTCTCGGCGGCGGCCGCGGCGGCAGCCGGCGCGCCCTTGCGGGCTTCGGCCAGCTTGCGCTGCAGGTCGGCGATCTCGTTGTCCTTCAGCGCCAGCAGCTTGGTGTTCTTCTGGTTGATGTCTTCCAGGTCTTTCAGGCGCGACTTCAGCTCGTTGCCCTGCTGTTCCAGGGTGGCCATCGCCTCCTTGCTGCGCAGCAGGTCTTCGCGCAGGCCAGCCGCGGCCTTGGCGTCGCCCTTGGCGCTGCCGCCGGCGGCGCCCTGCGCGCCGTCCTTTGCCGGCACCAGGGAGAGACGGTCGGAAGGCTCGCCCTTGCCGGCGGTCGGCGCGGTGGAAGCGGCCGGACGCGTGCCGGCATCGGCCACGCTGGTGGCGGTGCGCGCGGCGCCCGAGCTCCAGTCGCCGTTCTGGCGGCGCACTTCGGCGGCGGCCGCGGCCACCGCCATGGCCTGCGCGTCCTGCGCGGAAGGCACGCGCAGCACGGCGCCGGTCTTCAGCGCATTGATGTTGTCGCGGTAGAACGCATCCGGATTGGCCTGCTTGAGGGCCAGCAGCATCTGGTTGATGTCCACGCCCTGCGGCGCGGTGTCCTTGGCGATGGACGACAGCGTCTGGCCGCGTTCGACCGGGCCGTATTCGCCGTTCTTCACCGCGGGCGCGGCGGCCGGCGCAGGCTTGGCGACCTTGGCGGGCGCGGGCTTGGCGGCGGCCTGCTGCTCGTCGGTGGCGGGTGCCGGCGCGGCGTGGCGCGCGGGCTTGCCGGACGAGGCGGCGACAGCGGGCGCGCGGGTGGCGGGCGCGGCGCCGGGGCTGCTCGGCGGGTCGAGCAGGATGGCGAATTCGCGCACGCTCTTGCCGGTGGCGCTGCTCACTTCGACCAGCAGGTCGAGGTAGGGATCGTTCACCGGCGCGGCGCTGGTGATGCGGATCACCTTGCGGCCGTTGCCGCCGTCGATCACCGCGAACTGCAGCGGGATATTCGGCGCGCCGCTGATGCCGGCCTTGGCGAATTCCTCGCCGGAGGCGAGCTTGGCGGACAGGTTCTGCAGCTCGGAAGGATGTTCCGGGTTCAGCGGAATCTCGGCCAGCAAGGGCTGGCCCAAGGCCGACTTGACCTGGATCTGGCCCAGCTCGAGCGCGGCGGCCTGGGTGCTGCCTAAGGCCAGCGCCAGCAGCACCGACAGTCTCAACGAACGATTCATCGCGTGTTCCCCCGAACTGCCCCGTGACGTTTCTTATATAAGGATCGCCGCACTCGGGCGGCGATTCCGTCGACAAGACGACACTTTAAGTTAGAAAAAGGCCCACAAACAATAGTTGCGGCCGATATTTACAACGCATTGCTGCGAGAGGTTCTCGCAGCGGTCCCGCTTATTGGGTCTTGCTCAATGGCCCGGGCCGGGAGCGGCCTTGGCGCTTTTCAGTGCTTCCAGCTGCTGGCGCAGCTCCGCGATGGCGCGGTCCTGCTGCTCCATCTTGCGGTCGGCCTGCTCGCTCTGGGCCTCCTGCGAGGCGACGTCATGCTGCAGGCGCTGGACCTCGGCGTTCTTGCTGGCTACGCGGTGCTCGGCCTCGGCCTTCGGTGCGGGGGCCGCGGCCCCCAGCTGCTGACCGGCCCAGGCCGGCATCGCCATGCATGCGACGCAGAGCGCCAGGCTGGTCAGGCGGGCTTGCATCAGAGATGTTCCTCGATCAGCAGCTCGGCGATCTGCACTGCGTTGAGCGCCGCGCCCTTGCGGATGTTGTCCGAGACGATCCACAGGTCCAGGCCGCGCTCGTGAGAAATATCTTCGCGGATACGGCCGACGAAGACCGGGTCCTTGCCCGCCACGTCGCCCACCGGGGTGGGATAGCCGCCGGCCTTGCGCTCGTCCTGCACCACCACGCCCTCGGCTTTTTCCAGCAGCGCGCGGGCCTGTTCGGCGGTGATCTTGTCGCGGGTCTCGATGTGCACGGCCTCGGAATGCCCGTAGAACACCGGCACGCGCACCGCGGTGGGATTCACCTGGATGGTGTCGTCTTCCAGGATCTTGCGGGTCTCCCAGACCATTTTCATTTCTTCCTTGGTGTAGCCGTTGGCCTGGAAGTCGTCGATGTGCGGGATCACGTTGAAGGCGATCTGCTTCGGGAACTTCGACTTTTCCACTTCCTGGAAATTGAGCAGCGCGGCGGTCTGCCGGCCCAGTTCTTCCATGCCCGAGCGGCCCGCGCCGGACACCGACTGGTAGGTGGCCACGTTGATGCGCGTGATGCCGGCCTGGCGGTGGATCGGCGCCAGCGCCACCAGCATGCCCATGGTCGAGCAGTTCGGATTGGCGATGATGCCGCGCGTGGTGTACTGCGCGATGGCGTGCGGGTTCACCTCGCTGACCACCAGCGGGATGTCGTCCTGGTAGCGGAACTCCGAGGTGTTGTCGATCACCACCGCCCCCGCCGCCGCCGCGCGCGGCGCGTGCTCGCGGCTGACCGAGCCGCCGGCGGAGAAGAAGGCGATGTCCACGCCGGCGAAGTCGTAGTCGGCAAGATTGCGCACGGTGACCGATTTGCCGGCGAAGTCCACTTTGCCGCCCGCCGAACGCTCGCTGGCCAGCGGGACCAGCTCGCCGACCGGGAATTTGCGCTCGGCCAGGATAGCCAGCAGGGTTTCGCCCACGGCGCCCGTCGCGCCGACCATCGCCACCTTGTAGCTGCTCTTCTTGCTCATGTTCCAGGTTTCAGTAGAGGGACTCGGAGATCCGTCCGAACGGGGCCGATATCCGCATCAACGGAAATCTAGCCGGGGTTGAAGGCAAAACAATACGCGATCTGCCTGGGCGTGAATGGCATCACGCTTTGAAACAGCCGCTTTTTAGGACCAACGTTTCATCACTTCGGGATTGAGCGGCGCCGGCGGACGTCCGGCGCGCGGTCCGTGGCCCAGCGCGGCCAGCACATTATCGGCCGCCAGCGTGGCCATGGCGCGGCGCGTATCCGCGCTGGCGCTGGCGATATGCGGACTGAGCAGGACATTCTCCAGGCGCAGCAGGTCCGCATGCAGCGCCGGCTCGCCCTCGAACACGTCCAGCCCCGCGGCCGCCAGCCGCCCCTCGCGCAGCGCGGCGGCAAGTGCCGCGTCGTCCACGATGCCGCCGCGGGCCACATTCACCAGCACCGCCGTGGGTTTCATCAGGGCCAGCTCCGCCGCGCCGATGGCGTGGTGGCTTTCGCGCGAATACGGCAGCACCAGGATCAGGTGATCGGCGCGGCGCAGCAGCTCGGCCTTGTCGACCAGGCTGGCGCGGCATTCGCGCTCCACCGGCCCGGGCAGGCGCGAGCGGTTGTGATAGAGCACGTGCATGTCGAAGCCGACCGCGCGGCGCGCGATGGCCTGGCCGATGCGGCCCATGCCCAGGATGCCCAGCGTCTTGCCGTGCACGTCGAAGCCCAGCCAGTCGTCGAAACGCATGCCGCCCTGCCACTGCCCCGCGCGCAGCCAGCGCTCGGCGGCGCCGACGCGGCGCGCCGCGCCCAGCATCAGCGCCCAGGCGTAGTCGGCCACGGTTTCGTTGAGCACGTCGGGGGTGTTGCAGGCGAGGATGCCGGCGCGGGTCAGCGCCGGCACGTCGAGGTTGTTGTAGCCCACCGCCAGGTTGGAGATCACGCGCAGGCGCCGGTTGCCTTCGAGCACCGCCGCGCCCACCGGATCGGCCAGGCCGATGATGGCCGCGTCCACGCCGGCCAGGTGCTCGCGCAGCTCTTCCGGCGCATGCCGGCGCTCGATCGCCTCGGCCTGCACGTCGACGTATTCGGACAACCGCGCCAGCACCTCGGGGAACAAGGGGCGCGACACCCACACTTTCTGTCTTGCGCTCATGTACTCACATCAGTCTTGCCGCGCCGGCGGTGCACGCAAAGCGCGTTCACGCCAGGCGCGGACTCACCTCGCCCACGTCGCCGCACTGGGCGCGATGGCGCAAGGCGTGGTCCATCAGCACCAGGGCCATCATGGCCTCGGCGATCGGCGTGGCGCGGATGCCCACGCAGGGATCGTGGCGGCCCTTGGTGACCACCTCGACCGGTTCGCCGGCCAGGTTCACGCTGTGGCCGGGAATCAGAATGCTCGACGTCGGTTTCAGCGCGATCGAAGCGGTCACCGCCTGCCCCGTGCTGATGCCGCCGAGAATGCCGCCGGCATGGTTGGACGCAAAACCGGCGGGGCTCATTTCGTCGCGATGCTCGCTGCCGTGCTGGGCCACCGCGGCGAAGCCGTCGCCGATCTCCACGCCCTTCACCGCATTGATCGACATCATCGCTGCGGCGAGGTCGCCGTCGAGCTTGCCGTAGATCGGCTCGCCCCAGCCCGGCGGCACGCCCTCGGCCACCACGTTGACGCGCGCGCCGACGGAGTCGCCGGACTTGCGCAGCGCGTCCATGGTCTTCTCAAGCTCGGGCACCTGGGCCGCATGCGGCCAGAAGAACGGGTTCTGCTCCACGGCATCCCAGTCGAAACCCTGCGGCGCGATGCCGCCCAGCTGCGCGAGATAACCGCGCACGCGCACACCGTAACGCTCGGCCAGCCATTTCTTGGCGATCACCGCGGCGGCCACGCGCATGGTGGTCTCGCGCGCCGAAGAGCGCCCGCCGCCGCGCGGATCGCGGATGCCGTACTTCTGCCAGTAGCTGTAGTCGGCGTGGCCGGGGCGGAAGGTGCTGACGATGTCGCCGTAGTCCTTGCTGCGCTGATCGGTATTGCGGATCAGCAGCGCGATCGGCGTGCCGGTGGTGCGGCCTTCGTAGACGCCGGAGAGGATTTCCACCTCGTCCGCTTCGCGCCGCTGCGAGGTGTGGCGGCTCTTGCCGGTGGCGCGGCGGTCGAGGTCGGCGCGGAATTCGCTCTCCTCGATCGGCAGCCCCGGAGGGCAGCCGTCGATCACGCAGCCGATGGCCGGGCCATGGCTTTCGCCGAAGGTGGTGACGGTGAAGATCTTGCCGAAGGAATTGCTGGACACGGGGCTTTTCCTGGGGGCTAACCGGCCAAGCTTAGCGTGTACGGGCCGCCGGGTCTGCGCCGGTGCGCCATTCGCGCGCCAGCAGGGCGAACACCAGGTCGTCCGCCCATTCGCCGCGCAGCCAATAGCTTTCGCGGAAGTGCGCTTCCTGGCGCATGCCCAGCGAGCACAGCAGCGCCACGCTGGCGGTGTTGCGCGGATCGACCGAGGCGGTGGCGCGGTTGGCGCCGCGGGCGAAGGCCCAGTCCAGGGCGGCGCGCAGCGCTTCGCCGGCGTAGCCCCTGCCCTGATGCGATGGCGCGATGGTGATGCCGAGTTCGACACCGCCTTTCTCATCGGCGGCCAGGCCCAGCCCCAGGTCGCCGATCAGCTCGCCGCTGTCGCGCAGGCGGATGGCGCGCTGCCACCAGTGGCCCGGCGCGGGTTCGGCGGCCAGCGCCTCGATCCATTCCGCCGCCGCCTCCGGCGAGGCGGGCTGCCAGCCCTGGTAGCGGGCGACCTCGGGGTCGCCGCGGTAGGCGTACAGCGCCGCGGCGTCGCCGGACGTCAAGGCATCCAGGCGCAGGCGCGGCGTCAGCAGGTCCACGGCTCAGCCGTGGCGGGCGCGCGCCGCGGCGCGGATGACGCCGGCGTGCTCGATCAGGTCGCGGCGCTCCAGCGCGAACACGCCCATGGCGCCGACCTTGAACTCGATCCACACGAACGGGACTTCCGGCAGCAGCGCGGCCAGCGCGTGCTCGCTCTCGCCCACTTCGACGATCAGCAGGCCGTCCTCGCTGAGGTGATCGGCCGCTTCGTCCAGCATGCGCAGGCACAGGTCCAGGCCGTCTTCGCCGGAGGTCAGGCCGAGCTTGGGCTCGTGGCTGTATTCGCCCGGCAGCGCGGCGTATTCGGCTTCGGTGACATAGGGCGGGTTGGACACGATCAGGTCGTAGACGCGGCCCTGCACGCCGTTGAAGAGGTCGGACTTGACCGCCTCGACGCGGCCTTCCACGTGCTGGAACACGATGTTCTCGCGCGCCAGCGACAGCGCTTCCTCGCTGACGTCGACGATGTCGACCTGCCAGTGGGGGTTGTACTCGGCCATGGCGATGCCGATGCAGCCCGAGCCCGTGCACAGGTCGAGCGCTCGCTCGACGTGGCGGTGCTCCAGCCACGGCTGGAAGCCGGATTCGATCAGCTCGGCGATCGGCGAACGCGGCACCAGGGCGCGGCGGTCGCTCTTGAACTTCAGCCCGGCGAACCAGGTTTCGCCGACCAGGTAGGCCACCGGCAGGCGCTCGTTGACGCGGCGCTCGATCAGCGCCAGCACGCGCTCGCGCTCTTCGCCGGTGAGCTTGCCGGCGCCATAGGCCGGCGGGATGTCCGGCGGCAGGTGCAGGCTGGCCAGCACCAGATGAGTGGCCTCGTCGATCGGGTTGTCGTGGCTGTGGCCGAAGGTCAGCCCGGCGGCCGAGAAGCGGCTGGCGCCGTAGCGGATGAAATCGATGATGGAGGCGAGTTCGGCGGTCACGGCGGCCAGGGTCTGCGGCTGGAGGATCGCCAAGTATAGCCGCTGGGGATGGCCTCACTGTGGGGACCGGGCTGGCGGCGGGGGTGGGGCTGGCCGATATACTGGCCGGATGACTTTCAAAGTGCTCCTGCAATACCTCCTGCCCCATCGCGCGCTGTCGCGGGTGGTCTACTGGGCCACGCGCTGGACTTTCGTGCCGTGGAAGAACTTCCTGATCGGGCAGATCGTGCGCCGCTACCAGGTGGACATGGCCCAGGCCGCCCAGCCCGATCCGTTCGCCTACCAGCACTTCAATGCCTTCTTCACCCGCAAGCTGCGGCCGGATGCGCGCCGTGCCGACGCCGACCCGCAGGCTCTGCTCAGCCCCGCCGACGGGCGCATCAGCCAGTCCGGCCGCATCGTGGACGGGCGCATCTTCCAGGCCAAGGGCCAGGAATACACCGCCGCCGAACTGCTGGGCGACGAGGCCGCCGCCGCGCCGTACCGCAACGGCCGCTTCGCCACCATCTATCTGTCGCCGCGCGACTACCACCGCGTGCACATGCCGCTGGCCGGCACGCTGAAGGAAACCGTGCACGTGCCGGGACGCATCTTCAGCGTGGCGCCGTTCGCGGTGGAGGCGATCCCGCGCCTGTTCGCGCGCAACGAGCGCCTGGTCTGCCACTTCGAGAGCGAGCGCGGCCCGTTCGTGGCGGTGATGGTGGGCGCGATCCTGGTGTCGTCCGTGGCCACCGTGTGGGACGGCCTGGTGATTCCGCCGTATGCGCCGGCGATCCGCCGCAAGTCCTTCGCCGGCCAGAACATTTCACTGGAGCGCTTCGCCGAGATGGCGCGCTTCAACATGGGCTCGACGGTGATTCTGCTGCTGCCCGACGGCATGGCGGAGTTCGACGAATTGCAGCCGCAGCAAGCGGTGCAGGTGGGTCAGCGTCTCGGTCGCTGTACGAACTGACTCACATATCCGAGTGACGCTTTTCGTCGTTTTGTGACTTTTTTGGCGCAAGGCGAAGCGAGGCGTCGCTATCCTCCCCGGTATTCGCCGCAGCGCGTGGACGCGCTGCATCCCGAATCCGCGACCGGAGGAATCGCATGCGCATCGTCAGTCAGATCATCGCCCTGAGCCGCAGCCGGCAGCTGGGTCGTCAGTTCCGCGAGATCGAGCGCATCGTCAACAGCCTGCCACGCCGCACGCGCGTCCAGCTCGGCACGCTGACCCTCCGCGAGATCGGCCAGGCCTCGCGCAGCGAATTCCCGCACCTCTATGGCACCTCGCCGGAGCAGCGCTACCTGCCCTGGGGCGAAGGCACCGACGTCGGCTATGCGCGCGCCCGCTCGGACAACGCCGAAGTCGCCATCCGCGGCGTGGCCCTGTGGCTGGCGGTGGCCTACCACGAGACCAAGGATTCCCCGCACCTCAAGCTGCAGCTGCAGCACCGCCATCTGCTGAAGGTGCTGCACGGCCTGAAGGAAGCACACCGCAACGGCGCCGAGGCGGCGCCGACCCGCGGCAACAGCCTCGCCGCGGCCTGAGTGCGATAAGCGACACCCTCCCAAAGCCGTCATTCCGGCGCAGGCCGGACGAGCGCGTAGCGCGAAGAACGCCTGAAGGGCGGCCCCGAAGGGGTGAGCGAAGCGAATCATCCAGTGGCGTCATGGCTGGGTTTTCGCGACCTCGTCCGACAGCTCTGCCCTGTCGCGACCATCGATCGATATCGTTACTGGATTCCGGCCTACGCCGGAATGACGAGAGTGTGGGTCAGCGGCAAGCGGGCAATTTGAGCGTCTGCCCCGGCTTGATGTGCTGCTGCCTGATGCCGTTGAGCTGGGCCACTTCCTGCACGTCCGAGCAGCCGAGCTTGCGCACGATGCCGGCCAGGGTGTCGCCGCGCTTCACCGTATAGCTGCGCGATTTCGACGGCGCCGAACGCGACGGCGACGGATCCGGCGTGGAAGCCACCACCGGCACCACCGCGGTATGCAGGTCGTTGGCCAGGATCGGCCAGGGGCCGTCCGCGCAGCGCGCCGCATAGGAGGGCTCGATCAGCTTCGGCACCACCAGCTTGGTGCCCTGCGGCAGCGCCGCCTGCGGATCGACGCGCGGATTGAGATTGCGCAAGGTGCGGAACCAGCCGCTCTCCATGCCGCCGGCCGAACCCAGGCACACGGTGAGTTCGCTCAGCGAGGCCGGCCGCTTCAGCACCACGCTGCCCGGCACGCCGTCGACCTTGGGGAAGCGCAGGTTGTAGCTGTCCGGATGCAGGAACAGCCACGCGGCCGCCAGTACCGCCGGCACGTAGTCGCGGGTTTCCTGCGACAACTGGTTGTAGATGCGCGGGTCGTAGAAGCTCACCGAGGTATCGTCGCCGACCAGGCGGCGCATGCGGCCTTCGCCGCCGTTGTAGGCGGCCAGCGTCACTTCGAGGTTGTTGTTGAAGATGCCGAGCTGCTCGTCCAGGTATTCGGCATTGGCGCGCGCGGCCAGCGCCGGATCGAAGCGCTCGTCGAAGCCGCCGTCGCTGCTGAGGCCGAAGCGCAGGCCGGTCGCGTACATGAACTGCAGCGGGCCTGCCGCGCCGGAGCGCGACACCGCATGCACCTTGCCGCCGGATTCCTTGGCCATGATGCCGAACAGCACCGCCTCGGGCAGGTCGCGGCTCTGGTAGGCCGGCCACATCTGGTAGCGCATGTACTGGTAGTTGACGTAGGCGTCCATCAGGTTGGAGCGCCACTGGGTCAGCCACATCTCCAGCGCCGCCTTCACCGGGCCGTTCATGGCGATCAGCTCCGACAGCTTCTGGCCGTGCAGCAGGGTCACGCTGCGCTGCGCCTGCGGCAGGCTGGCGGCGCCGGTTTTGCCGGCGCTGGCGGTGCCTTCGGGGGTCTGCTCGCCGCTGACTTCCACGTCGTCGCCGAGCGAGAAGCTGCCGTCCTTCAGGCGCAGCAGGCGGTCGTACACGGCGAAGAAGCGCTGCGGATCGCAGCCCGGGCTGCTGCCGCACTGCGCCGAGGCGCGCTTGAGCTGCTCCAGCGAGGTGGACAGCGTCTGCTGCGAAGCCTGCGCGTCGCCGGCGCGCGCCTGCTGCAGCGCCGTGTCGTAGCCCTTGCTGGCCTGGTCCAGCTGCGCGTACAGCGCATTCACCTGGGCCGAGGGCGCCGCCGCCTTGGTGCCGCCGCCGCTCGCGCAGGCGCTCAGCGCGGCCAGTGCCGCGAACAGGGGAAGCAGGCGCAGGGAGCGCGCGGAAGCAGTTGACGGCATGAGGAAAGTCGCGTGTCGAAAGCGACGACAATAGCCGCCGCCCGCATCCGGCTCAACTGATCAGCGCCTGTCCGCACGCGGCTACAATCGCGGCGCCACTCTCGGACGGATCCTCATGACTGACATCTTCATCGGCCGCAACGACAGCGCCACCGTCAACCTCGACCCGCATTACGGCAACCGGCACGGCATGATCGCCGGCGCCACCGGCACCGGCAAATCGGTCTCGCTGATGGTGCTGGCCGAAGGTTTCTCGCGCCTGGGCGTGCCCTGCTTCCTGGCCGACGCCAAGGGCGACCTCGCGGGCCTGGCCATGGCCGCCGGTGAGCCGGGCGACAAGCTCAAAGCGCGCCTGGCCAAGCTCGACCTGAAGGACTGGAAGCCGCAGGCCAATCCGGTGATCTTCTGGGACATCTACGGCAAGCTCGGCCACCCCGTGCGCGCCACCATCAGCGAGATGGGCCCCACCCTGCTCGGCCGCATCCTGGAATTGAACGACACCCAGGAAGGTGTGCTCGAAGTCGTTTTCAAAGTGGCCGACGACAACGGCTGGCTGCTGCTGGACCTGGCCGACCTGCGCGCCCTGCTCGGCTTCGCCGCCGAACATGCCAAGGACATCTCCACCCAGTACGGCCTGATCAGCACGCAGAGCATCGCCGCGATCCAGCGCGCGGTGCTGAAGCTGGAACAGGACGGCGCCGACCAGTTCTTCGGCGAGCCGGCGCTGGAGCTGGCCGACCTGATGCGCCAGGACATGAGCGGCCGCGGCGTGATCAACGTGCTGGCAGCCGACCAGCTGATCCTCAAACCCCGCCTGTATTCCACCTTCCTGCTGTGGCTGCTGTCGGAGCTGTTCGAGCAGCTGCCGGAAGTGGGCGACCTGGACCAACCGAAGATGGTGTTCTTCTTCGACGAGGCGCACCTGCTGTTCGACGACGCCCCGGCCGCGCTGCTGCAGCGGGTGGAACAGGTGGTGCGGCTGATCCGCTCCAAGGGCGTGGGCGTGTATTTCTGCTCGCAGAATCCGGACGACGTGCCCGGCAATATCCTCGGCCAGCTCGGCAACCGCGTGCAGCACGCGCTGCGCGCGTTCACGCCGCGCGACCAGAAAGCGGTGAAGGCCGCGGCCGAAACCTTCGCGCCGAATCCGAAGCTCGACGTCACCGACGCCATCACCAAGCTCGCCGTCGGCGAGGCGCTGGCGTCCACCCTGCGCGACGGCGGCGTGCCCTCGCCGGTGGAACAGGTACTGGTGGCCTCGCCCACCGCGCGCATCGGCGCGATCACCGAGGCCGAGCGCGCCACGGTGCGCCAGCGTTCGCCGGTCGGCGCCAAGTACGACACCGCGGTGAACCGCGAGTCGGCAGCCGAGATGCTGGCGGCGCGCGCGGGCGAGAAGGTCGCTTCCGCCGCGCCGGCCGGCAAGGGCGCACCCGCCGCGGCGGAAGGCCCCGGCTGGGGCGATGCCGTGCGCGACGTGCTGCTGGGCAACGGCCGCCGCCAGGGCGTGATCGAGGCGATGGCGAAGTCGGCCACGCGCAGCATCGGCTCGCGGCTGGGCACGCAGATCGTGCGCGGCGTGCTGGGCAGCATCTTCGGCGGCAAGCGCTAAGCCGATGCCGAAGATCGCCACGGTCGCCGCGGACAAACCCTTCGCCGAACGCCTGCCCGCGGCGTTCGCCTATCCGCTGCGCGGCGCCGCGCTGGCCAGTTGCGTGGGGCTGGCGCTGGTGCACTACGTCGGCCTGCTGCCGTCGCTGCTCGGCGGTATCGGCACGCTGGCGGTGTGGGCGGCGACGTGGCGCTATGCCGCCGACTGCATGCTGCATACCGCCAACGGTTTCGCCGATCCGCCGGATGTCAGCCTGGGCGGCAATGAATCCTCCGGCTGGGCGCTGACCGCGATCCATTTCCTGCTGGCCGCGCTGTGCGTGCTCGCGGCGGTGTTCTTTCCGCACGCGCTGTGGCCGATCCTGCTGGTGTCCGCGCTGATCCTGCCGGCGATCGACATGACGCTGGCCTTCGAGGGCAATCTGGCCGATGCGCTCAATCCGCTGCAGATGCTGCGCGTGATCGGCGGTTTCGGCCTGGCTTATCTGATCCCGGTGGCGATCAACCTGATCGTGGCCGTGCTGATCGTGCTCGCCGCGGCCGCCACCGGCTGGCTGCCGCGGCTGCTCGCGCTGCCGCTGTATTCGTTCGCCTACACCTATCTGATCGTGCTCGGCTTCCATCTGATGGGCGCGATGATCCACGAGCGGCACGAGCAGTTCGGCATGGCGCCCGAGGCCGAGCGCCTGGTCGCCGCGAGCGGCCAGGACGAGGACAGCCGCCTGCTCGCCGCCGTGCAGCAGCGCGCCGCGGAACAGCCGCGCGCCGCCATCGACATGCTGGTGGGCCGCCTGCAGGACCGCAGCGCGCCGGCCTCGCTGCACCTGGCCTATCGCCAGCTGCTGCGCCAGGAAGGCCTGCGCGAGGCCTTGCTGGTGCACGGGCAGATCTGGACCGCCGCCCTGCTCGCCAACAACGAAGGCAAGCGCGCGCTTGGCCTGGTGCAGGAATGCATGGAGATCGATCCGGCCTTCCTGCCCGACGACCCGGCCACCGCCGCCCCGCTGGCCGAACTGGCCGCGCGCATGGGCATGAGCCGGCTCGCGGTGAAGCTGTGCAAAGGCTATCTTTCGAAATGGCCGCGCACGCCGGAAGCACCGCGCATCGGCCTGCTCGCCGCGCAGCAGCTCGGCCTGCGGCTGGACCAGCCTGCCGAAGCGCTGGTGCTGCTGCGCAAGCTCGCCGCCGCATTTCCGGATCACCCGGTGCACGCGGAGCTGCTCGCCCTGGAACGACAACTGCTGGATACCCCTCAAGCCCGATGAGCCGCTGGCGCCCACCTTCCCCTTCCTCGACCGCGATCATCACCCGCGAAGGCTTCGAGAAGCTCAAATCCGAACTCGATCACCTCTGGCACACGCTGCGGCCGGAAGTGGTGAAGGCGCTCGCCGCCGCCGCCGCCGAGGGCGACCGCTCGGAGAATGCCGAATACACCTACCGCAAGAAGCAGCTCGGCGAGATCGATCGCCGCGTGCGTTATCTGAGCAAGCGGATTCCCGCGCTGAAGGTGGCGGAAGGCGCACCGGCGGATCGCGGCGTGGTGTTCTTCGGCGCGCGCATCGAGCTGGAGAACGTGGACAGCGGGGAGACGGTGGTCTACCGCATCGTCGGCCCCGACGAGACCGACGCGAAAGCCGGCTGGATCAGCATCGATTCGCCGATGGCGCGGGCGGCGCTGAAGAAGCGCGTGGACGACGAGTTCGACGCGGAGCTGCCGGGCGGGCGTACGCGGTTTGCGATTGTGTCGGTGGAGTACTGAGCGCGCCGCGAGGGCGCGCTCAGGTGCCGCGACTGGATTACTTCGCGCCTTCGCTCATCTGCGCCGCAATCTGCTGCTGGTGCGACTCGAAGAACGTCACGTTGGCCGGATTCACCTTCGACTGGTCGATGGTCTTGGCCAGGTTGGGATCGCTGCGCGCCTGCACCGCCAGCGCCGCATTCATCAGCGCGAGATTGGCCAGCAGGAATTCCTTGGGCGTGAAGCCGTGCTTCTGCACCAGCGGCGCGAGCTTGCTGTCGCCGCCGACCGCGTAATTGGCCAGATCGTCCAGGTTGCGCACCTTGGTGGGATCGGGCGCCGGCTGTGGGTGGATGTTCTGCGCACGCGCTTCCTTGGTCACCGCCATCAGGCGGCCGAGCACGTCTTCGTTGAGCGTGTAGTTCCTGATCGCCAGCTGGTCGGCGGCCGGCAGTTCGGGACCGCTCGCGTTCGCCTGTGACTGGCCGGACTGCCCGGACTGGCGCTGCGGCGCCGCTTGCGGCTGCGGTGCGGCTTGCGGGCGGGGGCTGGCCTGCGCCGCGGCCGACAGCGGCGACAGCGCGGCGGCGCCCATCATCGAGAGCGCGAACAGCCAGCGCATGGAGGCGCCGCGGCGGCGGGCGTGGTGCTGAGTCATGCGAGATCTCCTGGTGGCATGAACGCCTCACCCTACGGATAAAGGATGAACCTCACCTGCCCAGGCGGGCTGAGCAAGATTGAATTTCCGACGCCGGGAAAGGGGTTCCCGGCTCTCAATGCGCCTGCAATTGCTGCAGCACCTGGTTGTGATCCGCCTCGATCTGCCGCAGCCGCGCATCGCGCGCCGCGTCGCTGACCCAGCGCCCATGCTGGGCCTGCTGCCGCTGCAAGGTGTATTCCATGTCCGAGAACGGACGCAGCACCAGGCTGTTGGCGGGCACGAAGCCGGCAAGATCGGGAATGCGCGCCAGATTGTCGCGCTCGCGTTCGCCCGCGGCGCCGCCGCCCTTGCCGTAGCCCAGCATGAAATCGGTGAGCTGCTTGCGCAGCTTCGGCTCCATGCCCGCGCGCACCACCAGCACGCCGGAGGGAATCAGGCTGGAGCGCCAGATCACCTTCAGCTGCGCGGCCTGTTCGGGAAAATTGCGGCGGAACAGATCCAGGTCCGGATTGTTGCCGCTGGACACATCCACTTCGCCGTTGACCACGGCCAGCGCGTTGTTCTGGTGGTTGCCCACGCGCACGCGGGCGAAGAAGGTGTCCGAATTGAGTCCGCGCGGCGCGAACACCTCGGCCTCGGGCGCGACATAGCCGGTCACCGACAGAGGCTCGCCGCGCGCATAGCGCCAGCGGCCAGGGTGCGCCAGCAGGCTGGTCAGGTCGCGGATCGGGCCATCGGCGCGCACCACCAGCAAGGCTACGTTGCCCTTGGCGCCGTCGCTGCGCTCGAACTGCGCGAAGACGCTCATCTGCTGGCGCAGCACCGCTTCGATGGCCAGCCGGCCGGACAGGAAGGCGATATCCACGCGCTGGTCGCCGATCGCGCCGGAAAGGCCGGCGTAACTGCTCACCGAGACGGTGGTGATCGGATGGCCCAGTCGTTTCTCCAGGTCGGCCAGCAGCGGACGCCACTGTTCGCGCGATTCCGCCGCACTGCCGATCGGCAGGATGCCGAAGCGGATCGGCTCGGCCGGCACGGCCTCCGCCGCCAGCGCGGCGAGCGGCAGCCAGCAGGCCAGTCCCAGCAGCCAAGACCCGATCCAGCGCCAACGCCCCGACGTTCCGGCCGCCATAAGAACCGCCCCCGATTTGCCCCGGCGTTTATATAGCCGCGAAGGCCCTGCGTCGGCAATTGCCGCGACAGTTCATGACAGCGGGGACGTGACGGCCGACACCGGCGGCGGATAGCGGCGCCCGTGGCGCAGGGGCTGGTAACACTCGGCGCGGCGATGAAAAACCTCGCTGCCATTGTCCGGATGCCAGCCTGGAATGCCGGACAGGGGCAGCGGGCGCAGCTCGAGCGGGTCGCGCAGCAGCGTGCCGTCCGCGATGCCGGCGGCGCAGCGCTGCGCCAGCGCGGCCTCGCCCTGCTCGCCGCAGGCAAACACCAGGGCCTTGCCCACCAGCAGCTTGCCGTCGGTCAGCGCGTGCTCCAGCAGGGCATGGCCGAACACCTCGGCATGGATCGAACCGTCCAGCCAGGCCTCGCGGCGGCGCCAGAACAGGCCGTGCCAGTCGTGCGCGTCCCATAGCGCCAGCAGCGAAGGGTCGCGCACGGCGACCAGCACGCCGGCTTCGTCGAAATGAGTGAGCGCGTACTGCGGTCGCGAACGCGTGCTCGGCCCCATCTGCGCGACCCCGGCCACCTGCTGCGCATTCAGCGCGCGCTTGATCGCCGGATAGCGCAGCCAGGCCAGCGCATTGAACAGGTCGTGCCAGTTGGCGGCGCGCGTGGCGATGGCGCCCTGCGCGTGGATGCGCTGCTCGTAGTGCAGGCCGTCGTCCAGCACGGCGCGCGTCTGCGCCACGAAGCGTTCGCGCTGCTGCGGCGGCAGCAGCGCATCGAGCCGGGCGACGTCGGGCCAGTCAGGCCCGCACAACAGATCGGCGTACTCGCTCCAGGCCGCCAGCGGCGGCCGCTGGAACACGGCCGGATCGACCGAGCCGCGCGCGGGCGCCACGTAGCGCATGGGGAATCAGCCGGCGAGGCGCGCGTGCAGGTCGTGCTCGTCGGCGGCTTCGACCACCACGTCGACGAACTGGCCCGGCTTCAGCGGCTGGCCCGGCTTCGCCGGATCGAGCGCGATGCGCACCAGGCCGTCGATCTCCGGCGCGTCGGCGGCGGAACGTGCGACCGCGCCATGCGCGTCGGCCTCGTCCACCAGCACCCGGATGGTGCGGCCGATCTTGCGCTGCAGCTTGGCCGCCGAGATCTCCGCCTGCACCGCCATGAACTGCTCCAGGCGGTCTTCCTTCAATTCCTCGGACACCGCGCCCGGCAGCTCGTTGGCCTTGGCGCCGTCCACCGGCGAATAGGCGAAGGCGCCGACGCGGTCCAGTTCCGCCTCGCGCAGGAAGTCCAGCAGCTCTTCGAATTCGGCGTCGGTCTCGCCGGGGAAGCCGACGATAAAGGTGCTGCGGATGGTCAGGTCCGGCACCGCCTTGCGCCAGTTGCGCACGCGTTCCAGCGTCTTGTCGATGTTGCCCGGGCGCTTCATCAGCTTGAGGATGCGCGGGCTGGCGTGCTGAAACGGGATGTCCAGGTACGGCAGCAGCTTGCCGTCCGCCATCAGCTGCATCACTTCGTCCACGTGCGGATACGGGTAGACGTAGTGCAGGCGCGTCCACACGCCCAGCTCCGACAGGCCTTCGCACAGCTCGGTCATGCGCGTGCGGTAGCTCTTGTCGCGCCACTGGCGCTCGGCATACTTCAGGTCCACGCCGTAGGCGCTGGTGTCCTGCGAGATCACCAGCAGTTCCTTCACGCCGCCCTTCACCAGGCGCTCGGCTTCGAGCAGCACTTCGTCGACCGGACGCGACACCAGGTCGCCGCGCATCGAGGGGATGATGCAGAAGCTGCAACGATGATTGCAGCCTTCGGAAATCTTCAGGTACGCGTAGTGCTTCGGCGTGAGCTTGATACCCGTGTCCGGAATGATGTCCAACAGCGGATTGCGCTTCGGCGGCAAGGTCGCGTGCACCGCGTTCATCACGCTGGCGTAGTCCTGCGGACCGGTGATCGCCAGCACGTCCGGATAGGCCTCGCGGATCAGCTCCGAGCGCTTGCCCAGGCAGCCGGTGACGATGACCTTGCCGTTCTCGTGCAGCGCCTCGCCGATCGCATCCAGCGACTCCTGCACCGCCGCGTCGATAAAGCCGCAGGTGTTGACCACCACCGCGTCGGCCGCGCCGTAGCTGGGCACGATCTCGTAGCCTTCGACCTTGAGCTGGGTAAGGATGCGCTCGGAATCGACCAGGGCCTTGGGGCAGCCGAGGCTGACGAAACCGATCTTCTGGGTGGCCTGGGACATGACCTGGGGACCGTTAAGAGGTTGGCAAACCGGGAATTATAGCTGAACCCGCCTGCCCCGTCCGGGCCGGCGCCCCGCTCAGGATTTCCATTCCTCGGTAAAGGCATAGCGCGTGGGCCGCAGCGACATGTACTGCACCACGCGCGGGCGCTGCGCCCGGTTCGGGCTGCTGCCGTGGGGCAGCAGGTGGTGCCAGATGACCATGTCGCCGCGGTTCGCGGCGATCGGCTGCATGGTCAGGGTGCGGCGCGCATGGTCGTTCGGATTCACGCCGGCCGGAACCGTTTTCAGCCACTGCTTCAGCTCGCGATGGAAGCCCGGCACGCAGCTGAAGGCGCCCTGGTCGGGCGCCACGTCGGCGAGATACAGGATGCCCTGCAGTTCCAGGTGGTGCGGTTCGGCGAGCGTGGAATCCCAGTGCAGATGCGGGCCGGGAAACATCCATTCGGGGCGCTCGGGCGGATTGAAGCCGACCTGGTCGACGGTGACCCACAGATCCTCGCGCCCCCACAGCTGCGCATGCGCCTTGTGGATGCGCGGCGAACGACGGTTCGCCACCACCGCCGGATGGTGCAGCAGCGGCACCCAGATCGAGTGGCCGAGCGATTGGCGGTACCAGGACTCCGGGTCGTCGCGATCCATGCCGAGAAAATCGTAGATGGCCGCTTCGGTGCTTTGCGCCGCTTCCGGCGCGATGGCGTTGCGCAGGATCACGTAGCCGTGTTCGTCCCAATGCGCGAGGTCGTCGGCGCTCAAGCCTTCGACGTCGTCGAGATCGCCGACTTCCGAACCGACCGCCTCGCCTGCCAATGCACGCCGCAGGCGACACAGCGCCGCTTCGTCCAGCCCGCCGCCATGGCGCTCGCCGATCCAGGCTTCGAACTGCGCGAAGCCCGGCTTGTGCTGGTGCAGATAACGCAGGGTTTCCAGCACGTTGAGGCGCAGGCCTGCAAGCAGGGTTCTCACTACGTCCTGCGGCAGCGGCGCCACCGAACCCGGCGCGCACTGGCACGCCCAGTACGTGTGCAACTGCTCGATACCCAGGCCCGCCGCTGTCTCGCTCATCGTGCCCCCCGACACTTCAAAGATGTTTCCGCTGCGCCGCGGCGCTTCAATAATCGCGGATATCCAGCGTGATGAAGCAGCGCGCGCTATAGCCCGGCCCGCCCGACGGCCAGGCCAGCTGGGCCAGCAGGCGGTCGCCGCCCGGCCAGGGCTGGTTGTCCAGCAGCGCTTCGGCCAGCACCGCGCCGTCGTCGGCGCGGCGGTAGAACAGGCGGATCCAGTGCAGCTCGCCGCTCAGCGATTCGTTGCGCAGCGCTTCCTGCAAGCCTTGCAGCAGGCCATCCGGAGCGGCCACGTCGTCGCGGCTCATCGCCAGCGGGCCGACGAAGATGTCCCAGCTGCGCAGGCCCAGTTCCCAGTTCTGCAATTGCATGCGCCGGTCGTCGGTGACGTACCAGCACGAGGCCAGCAGGACGTACAAGGCATTGCGCTCGAACGCCTTCAGCGCATCGCACATGCCCGCGTCGCCGCGGCCCTGGCCGGCGAAGCTTTCCTCGATATGGCGCTCTTCGCTGATCACCACGTCGACGTCGAGCCGGCCCGGCGCGTCGCCCGCGCCCTCGTGCCAGGTGGCGCGGATGGCCGGGAAATCGCCGTCGGTGACCAGCCATTCCTCGTCCAGCTCGAGTTCCACCTCGTGGCGCTCGAACAGGCGCAGCAGATCGGTTTGCACGGATTGGCCGTTCATCGAAACATCCTGGGAAATAAGCCGCACTAGCCTCTCATAAATGCACGGCCGCTCCCATCCGCCTAAACTCGGTGCTTTGCCGCAGCGAGAATGCAGCATGGGTCAAGACATCAACCTTCCCACCTCCGGCACCCAGTGCATCGGCGCCTACCTGGCCAAGCCCGAGGGCAAGCCCAAAGGCGGCATCGTGGTGATCCAGGAAATCTTCGGCGTGAACGCGCACATCCGCAGCGTCGCCGACCGTCTCGCCGCGGTGGGCTACATCGCCGTGGCGCCACATTTCTTCGACTACCTGGAGAGCGGCGTGGAGATGGACTACAACGCCGACACCATGGCGCGCGGCAAGGCGCTGGTGAACGAGCTGGGCATGGATCGCGCGGTCGAGGCCGTGGGCAGCGCGGCCGAATCGATCGCTTCCGCCGGCAACATCGGCACCGTGGGTTTCTGCTGGGGCGGCACGGTGGCGCTGCTGGCGGCGATCCGGCTGGGGCTGCCGTCGGTGAGCTATTACGGTTCGCGCAACCTGCCCTATCTCGACCAGCCGCTGCGGGCGCCGGTGATGTTCCACTTCGGCGAACTCGACAAGAGCATCCCGCCGGAGATGGTCGCCAGGCATCGCGAGAAACTGCCGCAGATGGAGATCTACACCTACCCGGCCGACCACGCCTTCAACCGCGACATCGGCGCGCAATACCACGAGCCCAGCGCGACGCTGGCCTGGGACCGCAGCATGGGTTTCTTCGCGCACGAACTGGCCGGCGCATGAGCGGGCACTTCGCGCTGGACGGCCGCCTCGCCGCCGACACCCGCCACGTCGCCAGTCTGCCGCTGTGCGAAGTGCTGCTGATGAACGACGCGCGCTTCGCCTGGCTGGTGCTGGTACCGCGCAAGGCCGGCATGGTGGAGATCGCGGACCTGGCGGACGCCGAGCAGCTCACGCTGTGGAGCGAAGTGAATCAGGCGGCGGTTGCGCTGCGCCGTTGCGCGCCTTGCGACAAGCTCAATCTGGGTGCGCTGGGCAATATCGTGCGGCAGCTGCACGTGCACGTGGTGGCGCGGCGCGAAGGCGATGCGGCGTGGCCGGGGCCGGTGTGGGGCAGCGGTGCGGCGCAGGCGTATGCGCCGGAGGCGCTGGACGCCTTGATCGGCAGCCTGCGCGCCGCACTGGCCTAGCCGAAAACAAAAAAGCCCGCGATCGCTCGCGGGCTTCTTGCCGGACCGAAGCGCGCTTAGCGCTGCGACGGATCGTAGCCGCCGCCGCTCGCTTCCTTGCCCTTCAGCTCGTCGTTCATCTTGACCGGGGCGTGGTAGTCCTCCAGCGCGCGCGCCTTGGTCTCCACCGGGTTGATCTTCTTCAGCGTGCCGCCGTCGTCGTAGTACACGGCGAAGCCGTAATCCAGCTGCATGCGCGCCATGAATTCCAGATGCGCCTTGCGCACCTTCGACTCGTCGCTGGGGGTGAGCAGCACGGTCTTGGGCAGCTTGCCCTGGTCCTTCAGGTAGGCGAAGTGGCTGCCGGTGTCGAGCGCCGAGAGCACCGCGCCGTCGACCACGAACTGGCCGCTCTTGTAGGCCTCCACCGTGGCGTCGAACTGGCCCTGCATCTGGGCCGTCTTGATGGCCTCGTCCTTGGTGGCGCCGCGATGGCAACCGGCCAGGACCAGCATGCTGCCCAGCAGGACGGCGGCAGCGCTGCGGCTGAGTAGCGTGGATAGACGAATCATGTGCATCTCCGGCAATTCAATTCAGGTGAAGACAACGAAGCGAGTGTAGCGCCGGCCCCCTGGCCTGCACCGGCGCGGGACGACGGCCGTTCAGCTGCCGCCCCGCGCGAATTCCTGCGAATCAGGTGCGCGGCAGCGTGACGCCGAGCTGGCCCTGGTATTTGCCGCCGCGGTCGCGGTAGCTGGTCTCGCATTCCTCGTCGGATTCGAGGAACAGCATCTGCGCCACGCCTTCATTGGCATAGATCTTGGCCGGCAGCGGCGTGGTGTTGGAGAACTCCAGCGTGACGTGGCCTTCCCACTCCGGCTCCAGCGGCGTCACGTTGACGATGATGCCGCAGCGCGCGTAGGTGCTCTTGCCCAGGCAGATGGTCAGCACGCTGCGCGGGATGCGGAAGTACTCCACCGTGCGCGCCAGCGCGAACGAGTTCGGCGGGATGATGCACACGTCCGCCTCCACGTCGACGAAGCTGGTCGGGTCGAACGCCTTCGGGTCGACGATGGTGGAGTTGATATTGGTGAAGATCTTGAATTCGCGCGCGCAGCGGACGTCGTAGCCGTAGCTGGACGTGCCGTAGGAGACCAGCTTGTTGCCGTCGCGGAGCTTGATCTGGCCCGGCTCGTACGGCTCGATCATGCCCTTCTGCTCGGCCATGCGCCGGATCCACTTGTCGGATTTGATGCTCACTCGGACTCCCGTTGCGATCTGCTGGTCCGGCCCCGCGCGAACGCCGGGCCGAAAGCGGAAAAACATAGCGGATCGCCCTGGGTCCCGCCAGTCGCGACCATGGGAGGACCGCGGCACCGGGGGCGGGGGCGGCCGCCTCGATCGCCGCTACGCACGAGGCCGATTATCGTCAGCCAGCCGCAAGCCACGCAGGACAAACCACTGATTCGAAGAGATTTTCAGAACAGACCAATTGAGTCCAAGGCTGAGCGCCGGCTAAATCCGCCCTGCCCGCGCCCGTCAACACGCCCTCCGGCCTCCCGTTCTCCGCAGCACCCGGGCCACGCTGTTCCACCATTCCAAAGAGGAGAACGTCCATGCAGCATCGCATCAGCTTCCGCCGTCTCGCGCTCGCCGGTTTCATCGCCGCCGCCTTCGGCGCCGCTGCCCACGCGCAGGAGGCACCGGTCAATCAGGACGTGCAGCGCAACGTCAACCAGCAGCAGCGCATCGAGAACGGCGTCAAGGACGGCCAGCTGACCACCCGCGAAGCCTCGCAGCTGGAACAGGGCCAGGCCCACGTCGACCGCATGGAGCAGCGCGACCTGAAGAAGGGTCCGCTGACCAGCCAGGAACAGGCGCAGATCCAGCACGCGGAGAACGTGCAGAGCCACGACGTCTACCGCGACACGCACAACAACCGCACGCAGAACCCCAACTCCGCTTCTTCGCGCCGCATGGCCAACGACGTGCAGCGCAACGTCAACCAGGAAAAGCGCATCGACCAGGGCGTGCGCAGCGGCTCGCTCAACGACAACCAGGTGGCGCACCTGCAGGGCCGCGAGGCGCACGTCGACCACGAGGAGCACAACGCCGGCGCCAACGGCCATGTGAGCCGCGGCGAGCAGCGGCATATCCAGCACACGGAGAACCGCGACAGCCGTGCGATCCACCGGCAGAAGAAGGCCGGCGGCTGATACGGATGACGGATACACGACGGGCGCCGCGAGGCGCCCGTTTTTTTTATGCGGCCAGCGCAGCGGCCAGGCGGGACAGCGCGGCGCGGATGCGTTCCACGTGGCTGGCATCGCCGAGCAGCGCTTCCACCGAACAGCCTGCGCCTGGCAACGGGAATGAAGCCGCCGCTTCGTCCAGCATGCGCGCCGACATGGTGACGAGGATCTCGCGCAACGCGTCCTGCGCGTGATGCGAACCGCGACCCGAGGCATTCCATTGCGCGACCGGCTTGTCCGGGAATTCCAGGCTGGATACCAGCCAGTCGAGCAGATTCTTGAACGGGCCCGGCACGCCGTGGGCGTATTCGGGACAGGCGATGACGATGGCGTCGCTCGCGCCGACCGCTGCACGCAGTGCGAGCACCGCGGGCGGCAGCGGTTCGACGTCGAGATCGGGATTGAACAGCGGCAGTTCGCCCATGCGTTCGAACAGCGTCAGCTCAAGCGATGCCGGAGCGAGTGCGCGGCAGGCGCGCAGCAAAGCAGTGTTGGCGGAAACGCCGCGCAGGCTGCCGCTGAGGCAGAGGATGCGCAAGCTCAATGCCACCGGCCGGCGTAGGTTGGGGTGAGCGCAGCGAACCCCCACAGCCCCCGCCCGCCGGGGCCCAGGTGGGGGGGGGGGGGGGCCCCCCCACCCGGGCGGGGGTGGGTTGGGTGGCGCGCAGCTACCCCCAACAGCCCCATACCGCGGTCGCCATGTTGGGGTTCGCTGCGCTCACCCCAACCTACGCCGTGACTGGTCATGCCGACGGTGTGCCCTGCACGATGATCTTGCCCAGCCCCAGCGACTTGTTGCGCGGCTGGCGCGACAGGCGCCCGGCGGCATTGCGCGCGATCTCGCGATAGCGCGCGGCCAGGTCGGAATCGGGAATCGCCGCGACGGTGGGCGTGCCGCTGTCGGCCTGCTCGCGGATGCGGATGTCCAGCGGCAGCGAGCCCAGATACGCCACGTGGTACTGCTCGGCCATACGCGCACCGCCGCCCTCGCCGAAGATCGGTTCCTCGTGCCCGCAGTTCGTGCACACGTGGGTGGCCATGTTCTCCACCACGCCCAGCACCGGCACCTCGACCTTCTCGAACATCTTCAGCGCCTTGCGCGCATCCAGCAGGGCGATGTCCTGCGGCGTGGTGACAATCACCGCGCCGGCCACCGGCACCTTCTGCGACAGCGTGAGCTGGATGTCGCCGGTGCCGGGCGGCAGGTCGATCACCAGGTAGTCGAGCTGCTCCCAGCGCGAGTCGTTGAGCAGCTGCATCATGGCCTGGGTGACCATGGGGCCGCGCCAGATCATCGGCGTCTCTTCGTCGACCAGGAAACCGATCGACATCGCCTGCAGGCCATGCGCCTGCAGCGGGGTGATGGTCTTGCCGTCCGGCGATTCCGGCTTGCCGCTGATGCCGAGCATGCGCGGCTGGCTGGGGCCGTAGATGTCCGCATCGAGCACGCCGACCTTGGCGCCCTCGGCGGCCAGCGCCAGCGCAAGGTTGGCGGACACGGTGGACTTGCCCACGCCGCCCTTGCCCGAAGCGACCACGATGATGTTCTTCACGTTGGGCAGCGGCGCCAGCGTGCCCTGCACCTTGTGCGCATAGATGCGGCTGCCCGCCGACACCGCGGCGGCCTCGATCGCCGGGTCCGCTTCCAGCGCCTGCTTCGCCAGCGCGGCGATCGCATCCACGGCGCCCGCGGCGGGATAACCCAGCTGCAGGTCGACGGAAACGCGCGCGCCGTCCACGCCGACGGCGCGCAGGCTGTCGGCGAGCGGTGCGCCGGTGTGGGGGTCGATCGTGTCGCCGAGGATGCGGCGTACCAGGGCTTCGCTTGCCTGCGTCATGGAAGGGATTTGCTGCGGGAGAGAGCGGCCATTATGCCAGCCCATGGCCTCATTACTGAGCTGCCGCGGCCTCGGGACCGAGCTTGCGCATTGCAGCTTGACGGGCCGGCAGGGCCTCGTCAGGCTCCGTCCATACCGTTTCGTATGGGAGGGACTGCATGAAGCCTTTGATCCGCCTCGCCACCGCCGCCGGCCTGCTCTTCGCCGCCGGTGCCGCCCTGGCCGCCAGCAACACGCCGGTAGGCACCTGGAAGACCATCGACGACAAGACCCACCAGCCCAAGTCCATCGTGGAGATCACCGAGGTCAACGGCGAGCTGCAGGGCAAGGTGCTGCATGTGCTGCAGTCCGACCATGGCCCGAACCCGAAGTGCGAGGAATGCGACGGCGCGCGCAAGGACCAGCCGATCGAAGGCATGGTGATCCTGTGGGGCGTCAAGCAGGACGGCGACGAATGGGACGGCGGCAAGATCCTCGATCCCAAGAACGGCAAGACCTACAAGGTCAAGCTGAAGATGCTGGAGAACGGCGCCAAGCTCGACGTGCACGGCTATATCGGCTTCTCGCTGATCGGGCGCAGCCAGGTGTGGGAACGCCAGGAATAAGCCGCCCGCCAGGCAACCAGAAAGCCCCGCACAAAGCGGGGCTTTTTTTTGTCAGTCCGCCGCCGCGTCCGCGCGATGCACCGCCACGCCGCGCGCCGTGTAAGCCGCTCGCGCCGCCTTGTCCACGTCGTGCTCCACCACCAGGTGCTGCACCTCGCCCAGCTCCGCCACGCGATGCGTGGCCACCGTGCCGAGCTTGTCGCTGGTGACCACCACCGCGGTCTCGCCGCTGCACTCGACCATGGTGCGCTTGAACAGCACTTCCTCGCTGTCGAAACCCCACAGGCCGCCGTCCAGGTCCAGCGCGCAGGCGCCGGGAAAGCACAGGTCCGCGCGGATCCCCTGCAGCGACTTCACCGCCTGCGCACCCACCGCGCCGCCGATGCGCGCATCCACGCGGCCGCCGACCAGCAGTATCTCGAAACCCTCGCGGTCCATCAGCGCCAGCGCCACGTCCGGCGCATTGGTCACCACGGTCAGGCCGCTGCGTTCGGGCAGCGCGGCGGCAATGGCGGTATTGGTGGAACCGGCGTCGATCAGCAGGATCTGCCCCTGCCGCACCAGCGTCGCCGCCTTGCGCGCCAGCGCCTGCTTGCGGCCGGCGTGCTCGGCGCGGCGCTGCTTCAGCGGCTGCACGGTGACGGTAAGCGGCAGCGCGCCGCCGTAGACGCGCTTGCACAGACCCTGCGCGGCCAGTTCGCGCAGGTCGCGGCGGATCGAGTCCTCCGACACCTGGAACTCCGCCGCCAGCTCCGCCGCCACCACGCGGCCGCAGCTACGCAGGCGCTGCAGAATCCATTGCTGGCGCTCCTGCGGCAGCGCCTCGGCGGGGAAGCTTTCGTTGGCGACGCTGCGGCTCATGCGGTGGCCCTTGCGCCGACCAGTCCCTGCGCAGCGAGCCAATCGCGCAGGCCTTCCGCGCCCTGGAACCACCACGCATGCATGCCCAGCGCGGCAGCGGCATCCACGTTGCGGCGCGCATCGTCGATATAGATGCTGCGCGCCGGCTCGATGCCGTAGCGCTCGAACAGCCGCTGGTAGATGCGCGGATCGGGCTTGATCAGCCGCTCCTCGCCCGACACCACGATGCCTTCGAACCAATGCAGGAAGTCGTACAGCTGCAGCGCACGCGGGAAGGTTTCGTTCGACCAGTTGGTGAGCGCGTAGAGGCGCACGCCGCGCGCCTTCAGCTCCGCCAGCAGTTCCACGCTGCCGGCGATGGGGCCGGCCAGCATCTCTTCCCAGCGTTCGCGGAAGGCAGTGATCAGCGGGGCCTGCCGAGGATGCCTGGCGCAGAGTTCGGCGATCGCCTCGCTCCACGGACGGCCCGCATCCTGCTGCTCGTTCCACGGCCCCGTGCATACCTCGGCGAGGAAATGCTCCATCGCCGCCTCGTCGTCGAACAGCTGGCGGTACAGATGGCGCGGATTCCAGTCGACCAGCACGCCGCCGAGGTCGAACACCACGGTATCGATCATTGCATCACCCTTAGTTTTAGCTGCACGTCATCGCCGCACGATCCGCGCCGAAGCGGACACCACCACCAGCAGCCCCGCCACCGCGGCCATCGCCATCGGCAGGCTGCTGATCTTCGAAAGAAAGCCGATCAGCGCCGGCCCGCTGAGCAGGCCGATATAGCCGAGCATGGTCACCGTCGCCAGCGCGACCGCCGGCGAGGTGCCGGGCAGACGGCCCGCGGCACTGAACATCACCGGCACGATGTTCGAAGCGCCCAGGCCGATCAGCACGAAGCCGAGCAGCGAGGCCGGCGCCCACGGCACGGTGGAAACCAGCGCGAAACCGGCTGCGGCGATGGCTGCGCCAGCACGCACCGTCCATACCGTGCCCACGCGCTGCACCAGCCGGTCGCCGGTGAGGCGGCCCAGCGCCATGGCGATGGAGAAGCAGGCGTAGCCGATGCCGGCGGAGCTGGCGGCGAAGCCGCGGAAGTCGCGCAGGAACACCGCGCTCCAGTCCAGCATCGAGCCTTCCGCCATGAAGCTGACGAAGCACAGCAGGCCCAGCAGCAGCACCAGGCCGCGCGGCATGCCGAACGCCGCATGGCCTTCCGCCTCGCTGGCGCCTGTGAGCAGTCCATCGCGCAAGAAGAACACCAGGGCGGCGAGCAATGCCGCGACCGCCGCCGCGCACCAGGCCAGCGAAAGGCCCGTCGCGAGCAGAGCGCTCATCACCGCCGCGCCGGTCAGGCCACCGACGCTGAAGAGTCCGTGGAACCCAGACATCAGCACGCGCCCGTCGAGCTTCTCCACTTCCACCGCATGCGCATTCATGGCGACGTCGACCACGCCCAGCATCACGCCGAAATACGCCAGCGCCGCGGTAAGCGCGATCGCGCTCGGCGCCAGCGCCAGGGCCGGCAAGGCCAGGCACAGCAGCAGGCCCGAGGCGACGATCACGCGGCGGTTGCCATAGCGATGGCTGAGCCAGCCCACGAACGGCATCGAGGCCATCGAACCGCCGCCGAACACCAGCAAGATCAGCCCCAGCTGGGCGTCGTCCAGGCCCAGCCGCGACTTGGCGTACGGCACCATCGGCGCCCACGCCGACATGCCGATGCCGGAGACCAGGAAGATCAGGCGGGTGGACAGCGTGGCGCGGCCCAGGGATACGCGGCCGCCCAGGGCGCCGTCGGTGCTTGCTTTCATGCGGTGTTGCTCGGGGTCAACAATGGGGATGAATGTATACAATCGTGCATAAACAAGCAAACAGCGAAAGTGCGCGACGCTTAAGCCCCTCTCCCCTTGGGAGAGGGGTTGGGGTGAGGGTACGGGCGGAGCGCAAGAGTGATGTGCACCGCTCCGGCCGAACCCTCATCCGCCTGCCGGCACCTTCTCCCGGAGGGAGAAGGGCCCTACCTTGGAGGGCTAAGGAAATAGCGCAGCGCGCAAGGAAGACCCATGCCCACCATCCTCACCCACGCCGCCGTCCCCCTCCTGCTCGGCGCCGCCGCCGGCCAGCGCGCGGTATCGCCCCGCCTGCTCGCCGCCGGCGCCATCGCCGCCATGCTCCCCGACGCCGACATGCTGGCCTTCAAATTCGGCATCGCCTACGCCGACAGCTTCGGCCATCGCGGCGCCACGCATTCCATCGGCATGGCGCTCGCGCTCGGCGCCATCGCCGCGCTCGCCCATCGCCCCTTACGGACCACCGCGTGGCGCGCCTTCCTGTTCGTCGGCCTCGCCGCCCTCTCGCACCCGCTGCTGGATGCGCTGACCGACGGCGGCCTCGGCGTCGCGCTGGCCTGGCCGTTCTCCAGCGAGCGCTTGTTCTTCCCCTGGCGGCCGATCGCGGTGTCGCCGATCGGCGCGCGCTTCTTCAGCGCGCGCGGCCTGTCGGTGCTCGCCTCGGAACTGCGCTGGGTATGGCTGCCCTGCGCCCTGGCGGCGCTCGCCGTGTGGCTGGCCCGGCGGCATGCCGGCAGCGCCCGCGTGCCATAATCCTCGATCCCTCCGCCAGCCGAGCAGCCATGTCCCGCCGACTCCTCGTCACCAACGCCCTGCCCTACGCCAACGGTCCGCTGCACCTGGGCCACATGGTGGGCTACATCCAGGCCGACATCTGGGTGCGGGCGCAGCGCATGCAGGGCGACGAGGTGTTCTACGTATGCGCGGACGACGCGCACGGCACGCCGATCATGCTGGCGGCGGAGAAGGCCGGCGTGGCGCCGGAGACCTTCATCGAAGGCGTGCAGCTGAGCCACGAGGCGGATTTCGCCGCCTTCGGCGTGGCCTTCGACCATTACCACTCCACCCATTCGGACGAGAACCGCGAGCTGTCGGCGCTGATCTACACGCGCCTGCGCGACGGCGGCTACATCGCGCGCCGCACGATCCAGCAGCTGTTCGATCCGGAAAAAGCCATGTTCCTGCCGGACCGCTACATCAAGGGCACCTGCCCGGTGTGCGGCACGCCGGACCAGTACGGCGACAACTGCGAGAACTGCGGCGCCACCTACGCGCCCACCGACCTGATCAACCCCTACTCGGTGATGTCCGGCGCCACGCCGGTGCTGCGCGATTCGGAGCACTACTTCTTCGAGCTGGCCAAGTTCGAGCCGCTGCTGCGCGACTGGTTCGGCGGCAAGCTCACCGACGGCGCGCCGGTGGCCAACAGCGGCGTGATCGCCAAGCTGCGCGAGTGGCTGGACGGCGGCCTGAAGGACTGGGACATCTCGCGCGACGCGCCCTACTTCGGCTTCCCGATTCCCGACGCGCCGGGCAAGTTCTTCTACGTCTGGCTGGACGCGCCGGTCGGCTACCTGGCCAGCTTCCAGGCGCTGTGCGCGAAGACCGGCACGCGCTTCGAGGATTTCCTCGCGCCGGACAGCCGTGCCGAGATGCACCACTTCATCGGCAAGGACATCATCAACTTCCACGGCCTGTTCTGGCCGGCCATGCTCAAGGGCGCGGGCTTCCGCACGCCGACGGCGCTGCACGTCAACGGCTATCTCACCGTCAACAACGCGAAGATGTCCAAGTCGCGCGGCACCTTCATCAAGGCGCGCACCTACCTGGACGTCGGCCTGCATCCGGAATTCCTGCGCTACTACTTCGCCTCGATGCTGGGCGACACGCCGGTGGACGTCGACCTGGACCTGAAGTCGTTCGAGGAGCGCGTCAATTCGCATCTCGTCGGCAAGTGGGTGAACATCGCCAGCCGCACCGCCGGCTTCCTGCAGAAGTTCTTCGACGGCCGCCTGGCGCCCGCTTTCGGCAAGGAAGAAGCCGAGCTGTGGCGCGAACTGATGACGCACTACGACGAAGTGCCGGCGCTGTATCGCCAGGGCGAGTTCGCCGAAGTCACGCGCAAGTTCGTGCAGATCGCCGACCTGGTGAACGGCCACATCGCCGCCAAGGCGCCGTGGAACATCGCCAAGGACAGCACGCGCAAGCAGGAGCTGCACCAGGTCTGCTCGTTCGCCATTGCCGCGTTCCGCCTGCTCGCCGGCCTGCTCAAGCCGATCCTGCCGGCCACGGTGGAAAAGGCCGAGCGCTTTCTGGATGCACCGGTCACCGGCTTCGACGACGCACGCGCCGAACTGCACAACCACACCATCCATGCCTTCGAGCCCCTGCTCGGCCGCATCGACCCGAAGCTGATCGAAACGATGGTGGAGGAGTCGCGCGATTCGCTGGCTCCGCCCGAGCCGGCCGCCAAGCCGGCCAAGGCCATCAAGAACGAAACGAAGAAGGACAACGGCAAAACCATGAGCGACACCAGCAGCACCGACACCGTAGCCACCATCGGCATCGACGACTTCGCCAGGCTCGACCTGCGCATCGGCAAGGTCACCGCCTGCGAGTTCGTCGAAGGCTCCGACAAGCTGCTGCGCTTCGAACTGGACGCCGGCCCGCTGGGCGCGCGCCAGATCTTCTCCGGCATCCGCGCCGCCTACGGCGAGCCGGAAAAACTGCTGGGCCGCAACGTGGTCTTCATCGCCAACCTGGCGCCGCGCAAGATGCGCTTCGGCCTGTCGGAAGGGATGATCCTTTCCGCCGGCGACGGCGGGGACGACCTGTTCCTGCTCGATGCGGATCAGGGTGCGAAGCCGGGGGCCACGGTTCGCTGAGTTCCGCCGGAAGAACGGGATACCTCATTCCCGTTCTTCCGCTTCGTTCAAGCCCGACGCCATGAACACCCTCGCCGACCGCATCGACACCCTGCTGCCGCAGACGCAATGCGAGAAATGCGGCTATCACGGCTGCCGTCCGTATGCGGAAGCGATCGCGTGCGGTGAAGCGCAGATCAATCAATGCCCGCCCGGCGGCGCGGGCGGCATCCGCAAGCTGGCGGATCTGCTCGGGCGCGAGCCGCTGCCGCTGAATCCCGACAACGGCGTGGAAAAGCCGCGCACGCTGGCGCGCATCGTCGAGGCGGACTGCATCGGCTGCACCAAATGCATCCAGGTCTGTCCGGTGGATGCCATCGTCGGCGCGGCGAAAGTGATGCACAGCGTGATCGCGGACGACTGCACGGGCTGCGAGCTGTGCGTGCCGGCCTGCCCGGTCGACTGCATCGTGCTGGAGCCGATGCCGCTGGCGCAGGTGGAAGACCTCGCGCATGCCGACCGGGCGCGCGCGCATTTCCAGCGCCGCGAGGCGCGCCTGGCGCGCGAGCGCGAAAAGCAGGCGGCCGAGCTGGCCGCGCGCAAGGCGCAGCTCGGTGCGGCGGTGAGCGACAACCCGGTGCTGGCCGCGCTGGCCCGCGCCAAGGCCAGGCAACAGGAACCCAAACCGTGAAGCGAGCCGACGTCGTCGAGCTGTTCTCCCGCCTGCGCGAACTGGATCCGCATCCCACCACCGAACTGGACTACACCACGCCGTTCGAGCTGCTGGTGGCGGTGGTGCTGTCGGCGCAGGCCACCGACGTGGGCGTGAACAAGGCCACGCGCAAGCTGTATCCGGTGGCGAACACGCCGCAGGCCATCCTCGATCTCGGCGAGGAACAGCTCAAGCGCTACATCAGCACCATCGGCCTGTTCAACGCCAAGGCCAAGAACGTGATCGCGCTGTGCCGCATCCTGGTCGAGCAGTACGCCGGCGAAGTGCCGCAGACGCGCGAGGCACTGGAAGCGCTGCCGGGCGTGGGCCGCAAGACCGCCAACGTGGTGCTCAATACCGCGTTCGGGCACGCCACCATCGCGGTGGACACGCATATCTTCCGCGTCTCCAACCGCACCGGCCTGGCGCCGGGCAAGGACGTGCGGGCGGTGGAGGACAAGCTGGAAAAAACGGTGCCGCCGGAGTTCAAGCAGGATGCGCACCACTGGCTGATCCTGCACGGCCGCTACGTGTGCAAGGCACGCAAGCCGGATTGCCCGCAGTGCGTGATCCGCGATCTGTGCCAGTACAAGGACAAGACGCCGGCGGAGTCCGAGAAGAAAAAAGCCCCGGCCAAGAAGGCAGCGACGAAGAAGACCGCATCGCGGCGTAGGTTGGGGTGAGCCTAAGGCGAACCCCAACAATGCGACCGCGCCGCGACCGTGCGGACGTTGGGGTTCGCCATAGGCTCACCCCAACCTACGCCAGATATTTCGCGCACATTTAAAGCGTCCACACGCAGACACCGCCGCGCCGCGTCGCCACCGCGGCCATGCCCTTCGAGCGCAGCTTGGTCTTGCAGGTCGGGCACACCAGGTGCGAACCGTTCGGCTGCAGGATCGACTTCAGCCCACCCTCGTAGCAATGCACGCACAGGTCGTGCGGCACCGCGCCGGATTCGCGGCTGGTCTTGAAGCGATACACCAGGCCGCCCTGCGGCAGCTGGTGCAGCACGTAGCGTTCGCGCTCCATGCGCGCCTGGCGCACCTCTTCCACTTCGCGCGCCAGCGCATCGCGCTCCTCCAGCAGGACGCCATAAGCCAGTTGCATGGCGGCGAGGCGGTGCTGGATCTCGGCCATGGCGCCATACAGTTCCGGCGCCTTGCCGCGCGTCTCGTCCGGCGACAGCGCGCCGGCCATGTCGCGGGCGATGTCCGAGCCGGTCTTGATGGCGCCCAGCGCCGCTGTGATGTCCGCGAGCATCGCTCAACTCCCCTTGCCCCGGTCAAAGAAGCCCCGCGGACGCGCCTGGGCATCCGCGGGGTGTGGCAAAACCGCATGAAGCGATCAGGCCGCCTTGGCCGGACCTTCCACGCGACGCTCAAGCTCCATCCAATCCACCACCAGTTCGCAACCCCTGGACTTGGCGTTGCGGGCCCAGTCGCGCAGCAGCTCGAAGCTGGCCTGGTCGACGTGGTGCAGGTCGTCCATCACCACGTGCAGGCGCGTGTTCGGCGGCACCTGTTCCAGCGTGCGCGCCATCGACGGCACCTTCAGGAAGGTGGCAATGCCGGTCAGGTGCAGCTTGGCCGCGCCGGGCTCGTCGTCGTGCTCGGCCAGGTTCACCTTCAGGCGCGAAGACAGCAGGGCCAGGCGGAACAGCGACAGCGCGAAGCCCACCAGCACGCCGGCCAGCAGGTCGGTGGCGACGATGGCGAAGGTGGTCGCCAGGTAGATCGCGGCGGTGCCCTTGCCGTAGGCGGCGAAGCTCTTCACCTGCTTGAAGTTGATCATCTTCACTCCGGTAAAGACCAGGATGCCGGCCAGGCAGGACACCGGCGTCATGCGCATCAGCCACGGCAGCAGCAGGGCGAACACCAGCAGCCAGGCGCCGTGCAGCATGGTGGCCATGCGCGTGGCCGAACCGGCCTGCACATTGGCCGCGCTGCGCACGATCACGCCGGTCATCGGCAGCGCGCCGAACAGGCCGCACAGCGTATTGCCCACGCCCTGCGCGGTCAGTTCGCGGTCGTAGTTGGTGCGCGCGCCGTCGTGCATGCGATCGACCGCCGCCGCCGACAGCAGGGTTTCCGCGCTGGCGATAAAGGCGAAGGTCAGCGCGGCGATCAGCAGCGAGGGTTCGAGCAGGCCGCCGAGATCGGCGAAGCTGGGCAGCGCGATCGCCGACAGCAGGTTGGCCGGCACGTCCACCTTGTTGACGTTCACGCCGTTGAACTGCACGAACGCGGTCACCGCCACCACGGCCAGCAAGGCGCCGGGCACGAAACGCAGCTTCTGCGGACGCAGTTTTTCCCAGCCCAGCATGATCGCGATGGTGGCCAGGCCCACGCCCAGCGCGGCCAGGCCGGTGCCTTCGCCGGAGAACGCGTCGGCCAGTGCACCCGGCAAGGCGGCGAAATTCTCCAGGCCGCGCGCCGCCGGCTTGGCGTCGATCAGCACGTGCGCCTGCGAGGCCACGATCAGGATGCCGATGCCCGACAACATGCCGGCGACCACCGCCGGCGAGGTCATGCGGAACCAGATACCCACGCGGCACAGCCCCGCGGCGATCTGGATCAGGCCGGCCAGCAGCACCACCGGGCCTAGCGCCGCCACGCCGTGTTCGCGCACCAGCTCGAACACCAGCACGGCCAGGCCAGCGGCGGGGCCGCTGACCTGCAAGGGCGAGCCGGCGATCGAGCCGACCACGATGCCGCCGATGATGCCGGTGATCAGGCCGGCCGCCGGCGGCATGCCGGAGGCGATGGCGATGCCCATGCACAAGGGCAGCGCCACCAGGAAGACCACGATCGAGCCGAGCATGTCACGGCCGAACAGACCGCCCGAAAAGTACTTCGAAAACGCAGGGGAACTCATGGCGGGCAGCTCCTTAAGCCGTCGACGCGGAAGCGGCGAAACGCGCGTGCGGCGTCGCGTCCGGCACTTCGCGGGTGCTCGGATCGATCAGCACGAAGTGGCCGCTGTGCGCGTCGAACGCACGCAGTTCCGCCTGGGCGATGTCGTACAGCCAGCCGTGGATGCTCACGCTGCCGTTGGCCATCGCGGCGGCGACGGCGGGCAAGGTGCGCAGGTGTTCGAGCTGGCCGACCACGTTCTCTTCGGTGACGCGGCGCAGCGCTGCCTCGCCTTCCAGGTCCGGGCTGTTTTCGGCCACGACATAGCGCGCCACGTCGGCGTGCTTCAGCCACGCGGCGACCGACGGCATGTGCGCGACCTTGGCCGGCGCCAGCAGGCCCTTCATGGCGCCGCAGTCGGAGTGGCCGCAGATCACGATGTGCTTCACCTGCAGCACCTTCACCGCGTACTCGATCGCGGCGACCACGCCGCTCACGTGCTGCGCGTACGGCGGCACGATGTTGCCGATATTGCGGTAGACGAAGATCTCGCCCGGCAGCGCCGAGAAGATCATTTCGGGCATCACGCGCGAATCGGCGCAGGTGATGAACAGCGTATGCGGGCTCTGGCCGGTGGCCAGCTTCTTGAACAGCTCGCGCTGTTCCGGAAAGACGGTGCGGCGGAAGTGTTCGAAGCCTTCGAGCAGACGTTCCATGGGTAAATCTCCCAAGCAGTGGGGAAACGGGGCGGCAAACGGGCCGCCAAAAATTCTTCGATGGGGATGCGCCTCGCGCGGACACGGCAAGGCATCGGCAGGCAAGCTGCCGCAGGCGCGCAGGGACCTCAGCCGCGGACGCTCAGGCGCCGCGACGGAAAGCGCGCAGGGAGATCAGGCGTTGGGAGGGGGGCAGATCAGCCCGACCACGTGCTCGTGCACGTCGGGCACCGGGCCGATGGCCACGGAAGGAGCGCGGTCGTGCCACACGGACCACTCCATCGTCTCGACCATGATGTCGTCCAGACACTGGTCGTCGATGGCGCAGGCGCCGGCAAGCGCGTCGGAGCCGTCCTCGCCGTCGTCGGCGAGATCCTGGGCGATGTCTGCGTCGACCACGGCCGCCACGGCGGCGCGTCCGTCCTTGCCCATGCTCTGCGCCGTCGACGCGAACGTCACCAGCACGCCGAACAGGCATGCCAGGAACAGGACGAGGACGCGGGAGTAGCGGGTACGCATGACGTAGGAAGATACGGGCTCGCGCGGCGATGCTCAAGCCCTTGCAGCGCACAAATTTCGATCAAGCTGAATATGGACGTCCATTTCATTCAGCGCCGTGAAGCCAAAAACAAGGCTTTTTCTTCAAGTTTGCCCCCCGGCAAACCGGCGCTGCGCGGCCAGGCCGTCACAAAACCGACATGCCCGCGCCCTAGGCTCGCCGCCCCGCATGCCGCAAGAATTTGCGCGCAGGCATCCGCCGAAGCGGCGCCGGGCATCCAGGGACGGGAATCCATACGGCGCCGCGCGCATTCGCCACGCGGCCTACGCCGCCGATTCCTGGACGACCATGAAGAGAAAAAAACTCGCCTCGATGCTCTGGACCGTGGGCGCCGCCGCGCTCTCGGAAACGGCAGCCGCCGCCACGCTGGACCTGTACGTCGACCGCAAGACCCAGCAGATCTTCGCCGAGCCCGGTCCGGGCCGCGTCAAGCTCGGCACCTTCATGCAGGTGGATGAAAGCAGCGCCGCCGCGCCCGCTGCTTCGGCAAACGCGAGCGCGGCCACGCCCTCCTCCGCCATCGTCGCCGCGCCGGCAGCCGAAGCGAAGCCCGCCAAGGCTGCCGAGAAGAAGTGGTACGACCGCATCTCGCTGCGCGGCTACACCCAGCTGCGCTACAACCAGGGCCTGGGCGGCGATGCGGCGGACCTGCGTTCGCCCGGCGACCGCTTTATCGGCGACAACCAGGGCTTCGGCATCCGCCGCGCGCGCGTGGTGATCAGCGGCGATCTCAACGATCGCGTGTCGATCTACCTGCAGCCGGATTTCGCCAGTACGCCCACCGGTTCCACCACCAGCAACTTCGCCCAGCTGCGCGATGCGTATGCGGACATCTACTTCGACAAGAACCGCGAATTCCGCGCGCGCGCCGGCCAGTCGAAAGTGCCTTACGGCTGGGAAAACCTGCAGTCCAGCCAGAACCGCATCACGCCGGACCGCGCCGATGCGCTGAATTCCGGCGTGCGCGACGAACGCGATCTGGGCGTGTTCTTCTACTACACGCCGAAGCACGTGAAGGAGCGCTACCAGTACCTGGTGAAGTCCGGCCTCAAGGGCTCGGGCGACTACGGCGTGCTGGGCCTGGGTTTCTACAACGGCCAGGGCGCCAACCGCGCCGAGCAGAACAACAGCCTGCACACCGTGCTGCACGTCAGCTACCCGTTCAAGTTCGCCAACGGGCAGTTCTTCGAAGTGGGCGCCGATGCGTACAGCGGGCGCTTCAAGATCGCCACGCCGGCAGCCATCACCGTCAACGGCCGCAGCTTCACGCCGAAGGACACCGCGCCAGTCAACGGCTCGATCGACCAGCGCGTGGCCGTGCACGCCATCTACTACCCGCAGCCGTTCGGCCTGCAGGCGGAATGGACGGTGGGCCGCGGCCCGGAACTGGATATCGCGCGGCGCCAGATCCGCACCAAGTCGCTGCGCGGCGGCTACGTGCAGGCGATGTACAAGGTCGATGGCGGCAGCATCGGCACGCTGTTCCCCTACCTGAAATGGCAGACCTATCGCGGCGCTTCGAAATTCGACACCAACACGCCGCGCATGCTGGTCGACGAAACCGAGATCGGCGTCGAGTGGCAGCCGAACAATGCGGTGGAGCTGGCGGTGGCCTACGCCAATATGCGCCGCACCAATGTCGGTTCGGCGCCGTATCGCCGCATCGACGGCGACCTGCTCAGGGTGCAGCTGCAAGTGAACTACTGAACCCAGGCCGCTTCGCCACAACCCGGAAACTTTCTGGCTGCCGCAAAAAGCAAACGGCGGGCTTGAGGCCCGCCGTTTTCCATCCTTGGGTCGAACTCCCTTGCGATAACCGGTGAATCAGTAGGACAGCACGCCCCAGAAGCCGATTTCGTCCGTCTTGTACTCGAACGCGCGGATCGGGCCTTCCAGCTTGTCGTGCTTCCACGCGAACGCCAGGCGCAGGTTCTTCAGCGCGTCGTACGATACGCCGGCGTTGTAGTAGGTGTCCTTCAGCTTGCTCTGCGGGCCGGCGATGCCCCACCACTTGTAGTCCACGCGGTCGTAGCGGGCGAACACGGCCCACTGCGGCGCGAAGGAGTAGTCGCCGAACAGCGAGTAACCCTCGGACTTGTCGCGCACCACGGCCGGAGCCGGCACCACGCCGTTGTACTTCAGGACATCGTCCCAGTTCTTGGCGGTGAAGTATTCGGCGCCGACGCCGAAGGTCTTGTCGCGGTAGGCCACCAGCGCGTCGCCGCGGGTCGCGTTCTGCGTGGCCGCGCCGTTCTGCACCTTGTTGCCGCGCTTGCCGTCGTAGCCACCGATGGCGATGACCATTTCCTGGATCGGCTGGTAGCCGAAGCGGCCTTCCACGTCCACGCTGTCAGAGCGCGACGGGTTGCGGAAACCCCGGCCGTTGACCACCGACAGCTGGTAGTTGATGGCGTTGTCGCCGGTGGTCGCGCCCAGGGCATGGATACCCCAGTCGGACGAGTTGCCGAACGAACCCACGCCGGTCGGGGCCACGCCCACGGTGCCGCGGCCGCCGTCGATGCTGCGGTCGATCAGGGTGTTCTCGATGAAGCGGTAGCCGTACCACTTCTCGGCGAACGGAATCCACGGCATGTCGGCCGCACCGAAGCGCACCGTGAAGAGCGGGTCGAACGTGCCCTGCACGTAGGCCTTCTTCACGAACAGGCTGGTCTGGCTCAGCGTGGACTGGTAGTTGAAGTCGGTGGTCAGGTTGGCCGACCAGGTGTCGTCGAACTTGTGGTCGACGGTCAGGTAGAAGCGCTTGACGTCGAAGCCGGTGCCGTTGACCGAGCCATGGCCGTCCTTGCTGACGAAGCCGCCGGTCTTGCCCTTTTCCTTGTGGTCGGCATTGGTCAGGTCGAAGAACATGGTGCCGCCGATCTTCGTGTTGTTCACGAACTTGTCGATCGTGGACATCTTCTTGTCGGACGCGACCTGCGCCTTCTGCACGGCCTCGATGTTCTGGCCGGTGGACACGTTGATGTCCGACTGGGCGTCAGTGCGCTCTTCCAGTGCGATGACCTTGGCCTGCAGCTCGGCGAGCTGGGCCTTCAGCGCCTCGATCTCGGCGTTCTGGGACGCCTGCGAACCCTGGCTGGAGGTCTGGGCGGCCTTGCCCTTCGTCGCCGGCTCCGCGGCCACGTGGAAACTGACTACGCCCAAACCGGCAGCAATCGCCACCGCGAGCAACTTAGAACGCATGGATGTTCTCCGCATGTTGGTAGACATTGCCTGGACCGCCCCCTCTCGATCGGCACGGCCAACCAGGTAATGGCCGGCAGCATGCGGTGGGCGTTTTACGATTCCGTGCTACTTGCATGACAAAATAAAGACACTGGTGCGGCCAGTTGCAACAAAAGCTCCCTGCCCGCCCCGGGCCGATTCACGGCCGCCCCGGGCCGGCTGATATGCTTGCTCGATGGATAAACCGGAAAACCTCAGCAACAGCATGTCCAGCCGGCTGGCCGACCGCTTCCGCGGCTTCCTGCCGGTGATCGTCGACGTGGAAACCGGCGGCTTCGACGCCGAGCGCGACGCCCTGCTGGAAATCGCCGCCGTCACCCTGGACATGGACGCCGAGGGCTATCTGCGCCCCCGCCCGGCGGTGTCGGCCCACGTGGAGCCGTTCCCCGGCGCCAACATCGACCCGCGCGCGCTGGAGATCACCGGCATCGACCCGGACAACCCGCTGCGCGGCGCGCTCAACGAGCGGGCGGCGCTGGACCACATCTTCAAGGAAGTGCGCGAACGCATGCGCGACGCGGACTGCCAGCGCGCCATCCTGGTCGGCCACAACGCCGCCTTCGACCTGGGCTTCCTCAATGCGGCCGTGCGCCGCACGGGCCACAAGCGCAATCCGTTCCACCCTTTCAGCTGCTTCGACACCGCCACGCTCGGCGGCCTGGCCTACGGGCAGACGGTGCTGAGCAAGTCGGTGCAGGCGGCCGGCTTCGTGTTCGACACGCGCGAGGCGCACTCGGCCGTGTACGACGCCGACCGCACCGCCGACCTGTTCTGCGCCATCGTCAACCGCTGGCGCAGGCTGGAAACCTTCGAGCGCGAGCACATCGGCCTGGATGTGCTGTAGGTCCCGGAAAACCCTATAGATAAGGAATGCTTTCCGGCCGGCGCGGCGTGATGGTTTTGTCGCCGCTCCCGCCAATATGACAAGTTGTCATATCGGTGAAACATTCAGCTCATTTCATTGCAACACGGCGCGCATGAAATAGCGGTCGGGCGGGAATCCCCCGTGACCCTTATCACTAAGGAGCAACCGTGTTGACCTCTAGCAAATCTTTCTCCCGTATCGGCACGTCCGCTGTGTTCGCCGCGGCGTCGCTGTTCGGCATGTCGGCCCACGCCACGGACATCACCGGCGCTGGTTCGAGCTTCGTCTACCCGGTGCTCTCGAAGTGGTCCGCTGGCTACTCCGAAAAGACCGGCAACAAGCTCAACTACCAGTCGGTCGGTTCGGGCGCCGGCGTGGCGCAGATCAAGGAAGGCACCATCGATTTCGGTGCCACCGACGCCCCGCTGAAGGCCGAGGACCTCGCCAGCTTCAAGCTCGGCCAGTTCCCGGTGGTGGTGGGCGGCATCGTGCCGGTGGTGAACATCCCGGGCATCAAGGCCGACCAGGTCAAGCTCGACGGCGAGACCCTGGCCGACATCTTCCTGGGCAAGATCACCAACTGGAACGACCCGAAGATCGCCGCGCTGAACGCGGGCCTGAGCCTGCCGGCCAAGAAGATCACCGTGGTGCACCGCTCCGACGGTTCGGGCACCTCGTTCAACTTCACCAACTACCTGTCCAAGGTCAGCAAGGAGTGGGCGGACAAGGTGAAGTTCGGCACGGCCGTCGAGTGGCCGACCGGCGTGGGCGGCAAGGGCAATGAAGGCGTGTCGCAGTACGTCAAGCAGATCCCGGGTTCGATCGGCTACGTCGAATACGCCTACGCGAAGAAGAACACCATCGCCTGGGTCGACCTGAAGAACTCCTCCGGCCAGTTCATCGTGCCCAGCGCCGACAGCTTCGCCGCTGCCGCCGCCACGGCCGACTGGGCCAGCGCCAAGGACTTCAACGTGATCATGACCAACGCCCCGGGTGCGCAGGCGTGGCCGATCACCGCCACCACCTGGGTGGTGATGTACAAGAGCCCGAAGAACGCCGAGCACACCAAGGTGGCCTTCGAGTTCTTCAAGTGGGCGCTGAACAACGGCCAGTCCGACGCCGCCTCGCTCGACTACGTGGCCCTGCCGGCCACCCTGGTGCAGAAGATCGAAGCCTACTGGGCCTCCGAGTTCAAGCACTGATGAAAACCGCGGCGGGTTGTAAAGCAACCCGCCGCCACCGGCACGGAAGCCGCGCGTAGGACCGGGCCGCCCCATCGCAGGATGGGGCGGCCTGCTGCTGAACAGCGCCGACGCGGCGCCCAATCCATCGACCGGGCGGCCCAGCCGGCCGGCGTTGCCAGGAAAGCGAAACCATGCAAGCGAACGAGGCCGCGGCAGCGCCCTTTTCCACCCAGGAAGTCCGCGCCCGCCGCGACGCACGGGACGACCGCCTGTTCGGCTGGCTGCTCAAGGGCTGCGGCCTGCTGGTCCTGGCCAGCCTGCTCGGCGCCGCCGGCGCCACCTTGTGGGGCGGACGCGATGCGTTCGCACACTTCGGCCTGGGCTTCCTCACCAGCAGCGAATGGAATCCCAGCGACGACGTCTACGGCGCCCTGGTGCCGGTGTTCGGCACGCTGATCACCTCGTTCATCGCCCTGCTCGTCGCCGTGCCGATCAGCTTCGGCATCGCGCTGTACCTGTCGGAAGTGGCGCCCCCGTGGCTGCGCACCCCGGTGGCCTCGGCCATCGAACTGCTGGCCGGCATTCCTTCGATCATCTACGGCATGTGGGGCCTGTTCGTGTTCGCGCCCTTCTTCGCCGACCACGTCAAGCCCTGGCTCACCAATTACCTGGGCAACCAGCCGGACGACGGCAAGGTGTCCTGGGTGGCCGAGCACGTTCCCTTCATCGGCCGCATGTTCGGCAACGACAACCCGTTCGGCGGCAGCGTGCTGACCGCGGGCATCGTGCTGGCGATCATGATCATCCCGTTCATCTCCTCGGTGATGCGCGAAGTGTTCCAGACCGTGCCCACGCGCCTGAAGGAGTCGGCCTATGCGCTCGGCTCCAGCACCTGGGAAGTGGTGTGGGACATCGTGCTGCCGTATACCCGCTCGGCGGTGATCGGCGGCATCTTCCTCGGCCTCGGCCGCGCGCTGGGCGAGACCATGGCGGTGACCTTCATCATCGGCAACAAGATGAAGCTGTCGCCCTCCCTGCTCGATCCGGGCGCGTCGATCGCCTCCACCATCGCCAACCAGTTCGGCGAGGCCGCCGGCCTGCAGAAGTCCGCGCTGATGGCGCTGGCCTTCCTGCTGTTCGTGGTGACCTTCATCGTGCTCATGATCGCCCGCCTGATGTTGCGCCGACTCGCCCACAAGGAGGGCCGCTGATGAAGTCCTCCTCGCTCTATCTGCGCCGCCGCGTCAAGAACGTGGTCGCCCTGGGCCTGAGTTCCGTCGCCACCCTGATCGGCCTGGTGTTCCTGGCCTGGATCCTGTGGGAGACGCTGCGCCAGGGCATCGGCGCGATCAACTGGAACCTCTTCAGCAAGATCTCGGTGTACCGCGAAAACGGCGGCCTGGCCAACGCCATGGTCGGCAGCCTGATCCTGGACCTGCTCGGCATCGCCATCGCCACGCCGATCGGCGTGCTGGCCGGCACCTGGCTGGCCGAATACGCCAACCGCACGCGGCTGGGCGAGTCGATCCGCTTCCTCAACGACATCCTGCTGTCGGCGCCGTCGATCGTGCTGGGCCTGTTCGTCTACACCATCGTGGTGCTGCCGACGACCGCGCTGACCAATGGCAACACCACGTTCTCCGGCCTGGCCGGCGGCATCGCGCTGGCGCTGATCGCCCTGCCGGTGATCGTGCGCACCACCGACGAAATGCTGCGCCTGGTGCCGTCCACCCTGCGCGAGGCGGCGCTGTCGCTGGGCATCCCGCAGTGGAAGCTGACCATGCAGATCCTGATGCGCGGCGCGCGCTCGGGCATCATCACCGGCGTGCTGCTGGCGCTGGCGCGCATCAGTGGCGAGACCGCGCCGCTGCTGTTCACCGCGTTCGGCAACAACTTCCTGACCTTCAATCCGATGGACAAGATGCCGAGCCTTCCCCAGGCGATCTACGAGTACACCAAGGACCCGGATCCGGCGATCAATGCGATCGCCTGGGCCGGCGCCTTCGTCATCACCATGTTCGTGCTCGCGCTGAGCCTGCTTTCCCGCCTGATCCTCTCCCGCAACAAGGTGTCCCATGACTGAGTCCGCCGCCGCCGGCATTCATCCGCAGCCCGCCGCCGCGCTGGCGCCGACCAAGCTGCGCGTGCGTGACCTGAATTTCTACTACAACGGGTTCCATGCGCTGAAAGGCATCAACATGGACATCCCGGAGAAGAAGGTCACCGCCATCATCGGCCCCTCCGGCTGCGGCAAGTCCACTCTGCTGCGCATCTTCAACCGCATCTATGCGATCTACCCGAAGCTCGAAGCCAAGGGCGAGATCATGCTCGACGAGGAGAACATCCTCGACACGCGCTATTCGATGAACAAGCTGCGCAGCAAGGTCGGCATGGTGTTCCAGAAGCCGGTGCCGTTCCCGATGACCATCTTCGAGAACGTGGCCTACGGCATCCGCCACCACGAGCGCCTGTCGCGCGCCGACATGGAGATCCGCGTGGAGCAGGCGCTGCGCAGCGCCGCGCTGTGGGACGAGGTGAAGGACAAGCTCAAACAGAATGCGCTCGGCCTCTCCGGCGGCCAGCAGCAGCGCCTGTGCATCGCCCGCGGCATCGCCCTCAAGCCCGAAGTGCTGCTGCTGGACGAGCCCACCTCGGCGCTGGACCCGATCGCCACCGGCCGCATCGAACAGCTGGTGGAAGAGCTCAAGAGCGAGTACACCATCGTCATCGTCACCCATAACATGCAGCAGGCGGCCCGCTGTTCGGACCTCACCGCCTTCATGTACCTGGGCGAGCTGATCGAGTTCGACCGCACGGAACAGATCTTTACCAAGCCGGGCAAGAAGCAGACCGAGGATTACATCACCGGCCGTTTCGGCTAAGCATCATTGCTCCCTCTCCCCGCCGGGGAGAGGGCTGGGGTGAGGGGCGGGTGCTCGCGACAACCTGTCCTACCGACTCAAAACGAGACCAAACACATGAGCGGCAGCAGCAAGGAACACATCATCAAGAGCTACGACGACGAACTCGCCCGCCTCACCGGCGAGATCGTGCGCATGGGCGAACTGGCCGTGACGCAGCTGGAATCGGCCATCGACGTGGTCGAGCGCCGCGACGAGCGCGCCGCCCAGCGCGTGGTCGCCAACGACGACGCCATCGACCAGCTCGAACAGGAAATCAGCCACGACGTGGTGCGCCTGCTGGCGCTGCGCGCGCCGATCGCCGGCGACCTGCGCAACGTGTTCGCCGCGCTGCGCATCGCCGCCGACATCGAACGCATCGGCGACTACGCCGCCAACGTGGCCAAGCGCTCCATCCCGTTGTCGATGGTGGCGCCGATCGCCCCCACCAACGGCCTGGGCTACCTGGCGGAACTGGCCGCGGGCGAAGTACGCGAAGTGCTGGTGGCCTACCGCGACCGCGACGCCGAGCGCGCCTACCAGGTGTGGAAGGACGACGCCCTGCTGGACGAGGCCTACACCGGCTACTTCCGCCAGCTGCTCACCTACATGATGGAAGACCCGCGCAACATCACGCCGTGCACGCACCTGCTGTTCATGGCCAAGAACATCGAGCGCATCGGCGACCACGCCACCAATATCGCCGAGAACATCTGGTTCCAGGTGCACGGCGAGCCGCTGACCACGCAGCGGAGCAAGCGCGATTTCACCTCCAACCCCGAGATCACCAAGCTGGGCGATCGCGAGTAAGGCCGATCGGCTGCCATAAAAAAGCCCGCCGATCGGCGGGCTTTTTATTGTGCAGGTTGGGGTGAGCCGCAGGCGAACCCCAACCATGCGATGCGCCCGGCCACGTTGGGGTTCGCCTGCGGCTCACCCCAACCTACGCCGGATGACGTCGCTCAATGCGCCCCGCCGGTGAGCTTCAAGCCGATGATCCCGACGAAGATCAACGCCACGCACAACAACCGCGCCGGCGTCGCCGGATCGCCGAACAGCACGATGCCGAGTATCACCGCGCCCACCGCGCCGATGCCGGTCCACACCGCGTAGGCCGTGCCGATCGGCAAGGTCTTCACCGCCAGCGCGAGCAGGACGATGCTGACGGTCATCGCCGCCACCGTGCCCACGGTGGGCCACAGGCGGGTGAAGCCTTCGGTGTATTTCAGGCCGATCGCCCAGCCGATCTCGAACAGGCCGGCGAACACAAGATAGATCCAGGGCATGACAGACTCCTTGGGAGCCGATCGACGCATGCCTCGCGCATGCGGACCGCATCCGACGCTACGGGGCCGTCCCCGCGGGTGAGGATACGAGCGGGGTCGTCCCCGCAAGCCGGCGGAAGGCCGGAGCCCGCGCATTCTACCAAGCCGCGCGCTCCGCCTCCTGACCCGCTATTCAGCTGATGCGCTGCTCCACGTCCTTCAGCTCGCGCCGCACGCGCGCACTGTTGGCGATGCCGTAGATGCCGATCACCATCCAGGCCAGCTGCATCACGAAGGCCGATGCATTGAAGCTGCCGAACAGCAGCGACAGCATCACGCCCAGCGCACCCAGCACGTTCATCAGCTGGTACACCAGCCCGTTGCCGTGCAGCTTGCGCGCCTGCAGCAGCAGGAAGGCCAGCAGGACCAGCACCACGCCGAGATAACCGGCCCAGTCGTGCCACAGGATATTCATCGTTTCGCACTCCTTTGGCGCAGCGCCTCGAACAGCACCACGCCGGTGGCGACGGAGACGTTGAGGCTTTCCATCGTGCCCGGCATCGGGATGCGCGCCAGGAAGTCGCAGGTCTCGCGCGTGAGCCGGCGCATGCCCTCGCCCTCGCTGCCGAGCACCAGGGCCACCGGGCCCTTCAGGTCGATGTCGTAGATCGAGGTTTCGGTTTCGCCGGCCAGGCCGGTGATCCACACGCCGGCATCCTTCAGCGTGCGCAGCGCGCGCGCCAGGTTGGTGGCGGCCACCAGCGGCACGCGGTCGGCGCCGCCGGCCGAGGCGCGGCGCACCACCGGCGTGAGGCCGACGGCGCGGTCCTTCGGCACGACCACCGCGGTGACCTTGGCCGCCGCCGCGCTGCGCAGGCAGGCGCCGAGGTTGTGCGGGTCGGTGACGCCGTCAAGCACCAGCACCAGCGCATCCGGCCCGGCCTGCTCCAGCAGTTCGGGCAGGTCGCCCTCGTTCGCCATCGGCGGTGCCTCGTAACGCGCGACGACGCCTTGATGGCGCGCCTCGCCCGCTACTTTGTCCAGCTGCTCGCGCGGACGGTGGTGCACCGGAATGCGCAGCGCCTTGGCGCGCTCGGCCAGTTCATGCACGCGCGCGTTGCGCTGGCCGTTCTCGACCAGCACTTCCCGCACGCGTTCGGCGTCGTTGCTCAACGCGCCTTCGACCGGGTTGATCCCGACGATCCAACTCTCGCTCATCGCTTGCCTTTAGGTTTCGCGGACGGACGCCCGGTCTTGCGCGGTGCGCCGGCCTTGCTCTTGCTGGCCTTGGCCTTGGGGCCGCCCGTGGTTTTCGCCTTGGCGCCGCCCTTGGAGAAGCGGGAAGGCGGCGCCGCATCGCGCGCATTATCGCGCGACGGCGCCGTCTTGCGCTCGCCGCCCGCGGGAGGCTTCGGCAGCTTGGGCAGCGAATAGCGCTCGCCGGCCTGTGCGTAGTCGTAGGCGCGCGCGGCGCGCGGCGGCACGAAGGGCTCGCTCTTGCCGACCAGGCGGAAGTCGATCTTGCGGTCCTCCAGGCTGGCGCGCAGTACCTGCACGCGCACGTGGTCGCCCAGGCGGAACTGCGCACCGCTGCGCTCGCCCTTCAGCAGATGGCGGATCGGGTCGAAGTGGTAGTAGTCGTTCGACAGCTGGCTGATATGCACCAGGCCGGACACCTTCGACTCCTTCAGCTCCACGAACAGGCCGAACGAGGTGACGCCGGTGACGGTACCGTCGAACTCGCTGCCGACGTGCTTGGACATCCACGCGCACTTGTAGCGCTCGTCCACGTCGCGCTCGGCTTCCTCGGCGCGGCGCTCGCGCTGCGAGCAATGCAAGGCCATCGCCGCCATCTGCGCGGGGCTGTACACGTAGTCGGCCGGCTTGCCGCCTTCCACCGCATAGCGGATCGCGCGGTGCACCAGCAGGTCCGGATAGCGGCGGATCGGCGAGGTGAAGTGCGCGTAGGCCTCCAGCGCCAGGCCGAAGTGGCCGCGGTTGTCCGGCTGGTAGGCGGCCAGGCTCTGCGCGCGCAGCAGCACCGACTGCACCAGTTCGCGCTCGGGGCGGTCCTTGACCATGCGCAGCACGTCGGCGAAATCGCCGGGCGTCACTTCGTCCAGCGGCGGCAGGCGCAGCTTGAACTCGCGCAGGAACTGCTGCACGTCCTCGTACTTCTCTTCCGGCGGCTGCTCGTGGGCGCGGAACAGCGCGGGGATTTTCTTCTTCTCCAGGAACATGGCCGCCTGCACGTTGGCGGCGATCATGCATTCCTCGATCAGCTTGTGCGCGTCGTTGCGCTCGGTGGCGCCCATCGCCACCACGTCGCCGGTGTTGTCCAGGCGGAACTTCACCTCCGGCGTCTCGAAGTCGATCGCGCCGCGGCGCTTGCGCTGGGCGGCCAGCAGCTTGTACAGGCCGTGCAGGTTCTCCAGCTGTGGCAGCACGTTGGCCAGCTCGTGGCGCGCGTCCGCATCGTTCAGGCCGATCGCCTGCCACACGCGGTCGTAGGTGCAGCGCGCATGCGAGTACATCACGGCGCTGTAGAACTTCGAGCGGATGACTTCGCCGTCGACGTCCACCGTCATGTCGCACACCATGCACAGGCGCTCGACCTTCGGGTTGAGCGAGCAGATGCCGTTGGACAGCGTCTCCGGCAGCATCGGCACCACGAAGCCGGGGAAATACGTGGACGTGCTGCGCTCGTAGGCCTCGCGGTCCAAGGCGCCGCCTACCGGCACGTAATGCGAGACGTCGGCGATCGCCACCACCAGGCGGTAGCCGCCGCCGCGCTTGGGTTCCGCGTACACGGCGTCGTCGAAGTCGCGCGCGTCGGCGCCGTCGATGGTCACCAGCGGCAACGAGCGCAGATCCACCCTGCCCTCACGCTCGGCGGCGGTCACCTGCGGCTCGACCTGGGCGGCTTCGCGCGTCACTTCCGGCGGCCATTCGCGCGGCAGGTCGTAGCTGGCGATCGCCATCTCCACCAGCAGCGAGGGTTCCAGCCGCTCGCCCAGCACGGCGAGGATGTTGCCCATCGGGCCGCGGTGCGGTGTCGGCGGGTCGGTGATTTCCACCACCACGATCTGGCCGTTGCGCGCGCCCTGATTCTGGCCGGGCTTGATCATGATGTCCTGGTGCACGCGGCGGTCGTCCGGCGCCACCATGGTCACGCCGTTCTCCATCACCACGCGGCCGACCAGCCGTGGCGAACGGCGCTGCAGCACTTCGACGATGGCGCCCTGCTTGCGGCCGCGCCGGTCCAGGCCGACCACGCTGGCCAGCACGCGGTCGCCGTGCAGCACCTGGCGCATCTGCTGCGGCGACAGATAGAGGTCTTCGGTGCCGTCGTCCGGGCGCAGGAAGCCGTAGCCCTCGGCGTTGGCCAGCACCTGGCCGGCGATCAGGTCGAGCTTGTTGCTGGGCGCATAGCCGCCGCGGCGGCCGAGCAGCAGCTGCCCGTCGCGCACCATCGCGCCCAGGCGCTTGCGCAGCGCGTGCAGGTCGTACTCGTCGTGCAGCTGCAGCGATTCGGCGATGCGCGCCTCGCTCAGCAGCTCGCCGTGCTCGGTGAGCAGGGCGAGGATCGCCTCGCGGCTGGGAATCGGGCGCTCGTAGCGCTGGGCCTCGCGCTCGGCGTGCGGGTCGGACGCGCCGCGCGCTGCGTCGGCGCGCTTGCGCGGCGCGGGCGCCGCCTTGCCGGCCTGCGCCGGGCGGTTGGAGGTCTTCGGTTTGCCGGGGTTAGCCGGCTGGTCCTGTTTTTTTCGGGTCACTTATCAGCCTTGATGAAAGGCGCTGCGTCGGTCCGACGAAGCGCGATGAAGAATCGGTAAAAGAATAGTTGACAACCCACAGCTCCATCCCTAATCTACGCGGCTCACGCAGCTCGCTTAGCGCGGCGCGGGACACCTGCCCAGGTGGCGGAATTGGTAGACGCACTAGTTTCAGGTACTAGCGGGTAAAACCGTGGAGGTTCGAGTCCTCTCCTGGGCACCAATTGTAAACGAAGCCCGCCGAAAGGCGGGCTTCGTCGTTTCGGGGCCTCCGGATCAGGCGGCCGGCGCGCTTGCCGCCCTGGTTTTCGCTGGCATGCACAGGCGCAGCAAGCGCTCGCGCGTCCACCTCGAGAGCGGCGCTTCCACCCAGCGGAACAGCGCCCACGCGCAGATCACGGCGATCACCGGGCGTATCAGGAACAGCACGATCTCCGCAGCGGCCACGCGCTGCAGCAGCTCGAACACATACACGTGCACCAGATAGAGCGAGTACGAGATACCGCCCATCCACGCGCTCCAGCGCGGAACGCGGATCGCGTCGATCCTGGCCAGCAGCGCGATGCCGGTGAACGCGATCGCCAGCGGCGCGCCCCAGCCTTGCGGGCCGAAGAAATTCACCATGTGCAGCGATTGCCAGGCGATCCACAGCATCGCCAGGCAGATCGCTGTCATCGCGCAGATCTTCGCCACGGAACGGATCCCGATGCGCGAACCGTAAAGCCACGCCACCGCCATGCCGGCGATGAAATCCCACACGATCGGATTGACCGCGAGGTTCGCATAGCGCGACCACGCCACCAGCGGCTGCTCGCCCACATGCAGCGTGTAGCCGCCGCGCCATAGCGGGATCGCCAGCAAGGTCAAGGCGAACCATGCGGCCATGGCCAGGTAGCGCCGCCGCCCGAACAACATCGCCGCCGCGAACACCAGGTAGAAATACCATTCGAAGCACAGCGTCCAGGCCACGCCCACGGCCATGCGGAAATAGATGCCCGATGCAGCGGGGTCGTGCGGCACAAAGGCGAGTCCTTCCAGATACGAAAGCACCAGCGCGCGATCGCGCATTCCGCCGAAGCCGTGCTCCACCACCAGGGCCACGGGCGTCATCACCGCCAGCAAGGGCCAGATCCTGGCAAAGCGCTTGACCAGGAATTGCCAGGCGTAAGCCTTGCTTCCATCGAAATCGCGCGTGGTCCACACCATCAGGAAACCGCTGATGATGAAGAACAGATCCACGCCCATCGCCATCGGCAGCAGCACCTGGTCGGCGATCGCCCGGCCCGTCGCCGTGCCCATCAACATGCTGCGGCTGTGGACCATCACCACCATCAGCGCGGCGACGCCGCGCAGCGCCTGGATCCATGCCAGTTTTTGCGCGTCCGTCCGCGCGATGCCATCCACGCGCTAAGCCTCCGGCAAGGCCTGGTGCCGCCGGCGCCGGTAGGCCTGGTGGAAACCGGCGGTGTGATGCAGCTGCGCCGCTTCTTCGCGATCCTCGGTGCAAGTGGTGCGCGCAAGGAAGAAGGTGTGCGAACCGATGATCTGGCTGTGCACGATCGCCAGCTCCTGGATGCGCAACGCTCCTGCCACCACCGGAAAGCCGAACTCCCTCGATGGCCGCGTAGGCAGCGGCAAGTCGTTCCAATCCTGCGGCGGCTGCCGGTGATGCGCGGCGAGCTTGTAGACGACAGCCTTCATGGCGGCCGGAATATGCGACAACGCCACCTTGCGCACGTCGCGCATCACCGGCTCCGACACATTGGTGCTGCGCAGCGCCAGCGAATACAAGCCGCTGCGCTCCAGCGGCCCGATCAGGTCCATCGGGAAGATGTTGCGATGCCCCGCCGCCGCCACCGAAACCAGCACCACCGGCCTCGGACACAGATAGGCGATCATCAACTGCTGCGCGGCGGCCGGCGGCATGTTCAGGTGATTCGACGCCGCGTGCTTCGCCATGCTGCGGTTCTGCAACCACGCATTCCACGGACGCAGCGGCCAGGCGAGGCAATGATGCTCGCCGGCTTCGACCCGATAGAACGCCAGCGGAGCCACCTCGACGGCAAGCGAGCTGTCGCGAACCAGCTGCAGCCTGCCGAGCACGCGCCCGCTCGCGCTGTCGCGGTATTCGAGAACCGGACGCGCACCGCCGTCGACGCTGCTGGCGATGGTCAGCGGATGCAGCGATGCCACGGTGTGATCCGCCGTCACGTCCACCGACTGTGCATCCCAGCGCAGCGCCGCCGTCACCAGCGGTAACGCCGGCACCACGCCCACCGCCGACCACTGCGGCAAGGGACGTACGAACGGCCTGACCCAGTCCTTCCACATATCAGACGCGCCGGAACAGCAGGAACATATACAGGTTCACCAGCATGCCCGGACCGCTCGGCATCAGCCGTTCCAGCCGGAAATACGGCGCCGCCGCGCGCGCCACCACGCCGGGCGCAAACCGATGCACGCCGCTGGCGGTGTCGAACGTATAGCGGCCATCGCGCAGCAGCTTCAGCAGATTTCCGCGCCACCAGCCGTAGCGCGCATCGCCCAGGTAATAGGGATTGAGCATGCTCGCCAGCACGAAGCCGCCCTCGCCCAGCACGCCGGACAACTGCGCGAACAGCGCCGCGTGATCGGCGAAATGATTGAGCACGGCAAAGTTGGCGGTGACCGCCCGCACCTTGCAGCCCAGCGACGAGCCGAGCTCGATCACGCTGCCGCCGGCGAGCTCGTCGCGGCAATGGATCTGCAGATACTCACGCATCGATGCCGCGGGTTCGTAGACGAAGGTCCGGTGCCCGCGCGCGGCGTAGGCCTTGGCGTCGATACCGGTGCCGGCGCCGAAATCCAGGACGTCGTCACCCGTGGCCAGCAGGCCCAGCGCCATCCTCTGAAACCTCTCGCGCACCGCCAGGTCGCGCGGGGAGGACATGAAGAGCTGGTGGTACTGCGCCCCGGTATGCACGTGCTCGATGGCCTCGCGGTGGCGACCCATGGACGTCGGCTGGGTGTGAGTACCGCTGCGGCCGGGAAAGGTTGCCTGGACGGCGTCAGCCTTCGGCGAACGCGTCCACCCCGTCGACCAGCCGCTTCGCCAGCCGCGGCTGCGCGAACTGCTCCAGCCACCAGGCCAGGGCGCGGCCTTCGTGATCGCCGCGCCAGGCGACGTAGAGCGTGTTCGGCTCGCGCGGATCGGCGGTGCGCCGGGCCACCAGCTCGCCGCGCCTGAGCAGCGAGGCCACCCGCTGCTTCGGCAGCCAGCCCACGCCCAGCCCGTCGCGCTGGGCCAGGATCTTGGCCTGCATGCTGGGCACGGCCAGCACCGGCTGGCCGCCCTGCAAGCCGTAGGCGCGCCCGGCCGATTGGCGCGCCGTGTCGGCCACCACCACGGCGCGATGGGCCTGGATCGCTTCGCGTCCCAAGGGTTCCTTCGCCTTGGCCAGCGGGTGCCGCGGCGACACGGCGAATACCCATTCCAGCGCGCCCAGCTCGCGCCATTGCAGGTTCGGCATCGACGGCGGCTCGTTGGTGGCGCCGACCACCACGTCGGCGCGGCCGTCGCGCAAGGCTTCCCAGGTGCCGCCCAGCACTTCGTGGGTGACGCGCAGATTCACGCCCGAGGCCAGCGCATCGAAGGCGCGGATCACCGGCAGCAGGGTGGCGAATTCCAGCAGCTCGTCGGTGACGATCCACAGCCGGTCTTCCCAGCCGCTGGCCACCTGCTTCACGCGCCGGCCCAGGCGCGAGCTTTCCAGCGCCAGCCGTGCTGCCTCCTGTGCCAGCAAGTGGCCGGCGGCCGTCAGTTGCAGGCGGTAGCGGCGGCGATCGAACAGCAGCGCGTCGAAGCGCGCTTCCAGCTGGCGCGCCGCATGCGACACGGTGGAAGGCGCCTTGCCCAGCCGGGCCGCCGCACGGGACAGGCTGCCGCTTTCGCGGATGGCTTCCAGCAGGGCCAGTTCGTCGTCCGACAGCATGGTGTCTCCCCTTGCGGTGCGCCGCGATGCTACGGCAACACGTTCGATGCCGTCGAACGTTTCCGTCGAAGCGCCGGCACGGCATCGGCGGGCCACGGGCGCAGCATCTGCTCCAGTTCAACACCTGCCCACTGGAGATACGCCATGAACCGTTTCGCCCACCAGACCGTCCTCGTCACCGGCGGCAGCAGCGGCATCGGCCTCGCCGCCGCGAAAGCCTTCGCCGCCGAAGGCGCGCGCGTGGTCATTACCGGCCGCGACGCCGCCGCGCTGGAACGGGCCGCCGCCGACATCGGCCACGGCACCTTGGCCGTGCGCAACGACGCCGGCAACGTCGCCGCCGCGCGCCAGCTCGCCGCCACGCTGGCCGGGCACGCTATCCGCCTCGATGCGGTCTTCATCAACGCCGGCATCGCGCGCTTCTCTGCCTTCGCCGACGTGCAGGAAAGCTTCTGGGACGAGATGTTCGACATCAACGTCAAGGGCGCTTATTTCCAGATCCAGGCGCTGCTGCCGCTGCTGAACCGCGGCGCGTCCATCGTGCTCAACGGCTCGATCAATGCGCATATCGGCATGCCGGCGTCGTCGGTGTATGCCGCGAGCAAGGCCGCGCTGATCTCGCTGGCGAAGACGCTGTCGGGCGAACTGCTGGCCCAGGGCATCCGCGTCAACGTGATCAGCCCCGGCCCGATCGGCACGCCGCTGTACGGCAAGCTGGGCCTGGATGCCGCCACGCTGGAGAGCACCGCCGCGCAGATCCAGAACCAGGTGCCGCTGGGCCGCTTCGGCACCTCGGAGGAACTGGCTTCGACCGTGCTGCATCTGGCCGCGCCGGAATCGGCCTTTATCGTCGGCACCGAGATCGTGGTCGACGGCGGCATGAGCCAGCTGTAAAGCGCAGTCTTACGGCGATTCGCCCAGCGTCTTCACGATCAGGTTGATCGCCTCGTCGTTGCGGTATACGCGATGCCCCGAGGTCACCGTGGTGGTGGACACCGCGCCCGGCAGGAAACTGCTTTCCAGCGGCACCACGCCGTCGCCCGGCACCGCTTCGCCGGGCAGGCTGCCGGCGATGGTGTAGTAGCGCACGCCGGGCACTGGCAGCAGCGACCAGGCGGCGCGGCTTACGGGTTGATCGGGCCGCAGCGAGCTGATGCTGCTGAGGCCGCGTTCGCGATAGGCGCGCAGCAGGTCGGGCTGGATCTCGTCGGGGTTGGCCTTGACCAGGCGCGCGATCGCATCCAGTTCCGGCCCGCCCGGCTTCACCAGATGCTGGGCGAGGCGGCCGAAGAAATCCTCGGTGGCCGGACTGCCGTGATGCGGCGTGGCGAGGAAGAACGCGGTGTCGACGCCCGGATACGGCGTGAAGCGCAGCACGCGGCGCATGGTGTCGATGTCGTCCGTGCTGCCGTGCAATTGCTGCTCCGGCACCAGGAAGGCGGCGCGCCACAGCACGTCGCCGCTGTCGGCGCTGAGCAGGCGCGCGATGATGCCGCCCATGCTGTGGCCGACCAGCACCATGTGCGTGCGCGCCGCATCGTGCGCAGCTGGATCCACCGCGGCCCAGGCGTGGTCGAGAAAACCCTGCACGCGCAGGCGCGACAGCAGCACCGGCGCATTGGTCTGGTACACCACGTGCCACACCTGGTAGCGCGAGCGCAACGCCGGCGTGCCCTGGATGCGGTTGGTCAGGCGCGCCCATACCAGCGGGCTGCCGCCCAGGCCGTGCAGCATCACCACCGGGATCTTGCCGGGGTCGTAGTCCTCCAGCAGGTACACGCCCTGGCGCACGCCGATGTCGCGGCCGTTGACCAGCAGGTTGCGGATCGCCAGCTGCTTGAGCTGCGAGGAGTCGGCCAGCATCGCGTAAGGCGCGGTGGTGTCCATCGACAGCACGTATTCGCGCGGGCCGATCGCCAGGCTGCCCAGCTTCAGCGGATCGGCGAAGACCAGGCGCGGCGTGCCGCCCTGCGCATCCGCCTCGACCCAGGCCACCGCCGTGCGGGTGACGCCTTCCGGCGGGAACAGGCGGCAGCGCGGCGTGCCCTCGCAGCGCCGGGTGGCCGCGACCAGGGCCACGCCGAAGCCGTTGGTGGCGAAGCGTTGGCCGAACATCAGGCCGGAGATCTGGATGCGGTCGGCGCGCACGAACATGGGGGCGCCGGCGAGGTCCGGCGACAGCTCGCCCAACTGCACCGCCAGCGGATCGCCGCCGACGTCCAGCGTGCGCGCCTTCCAGCGTTCTTCTTCGGTGGCCAGCAGGAAGTCGAGCAGATGGCCGGTGCATTGCGTATCGAGCGCCACGGCTTCGTCCGCCACCGCGCCGCCGGCCAGCGCCGCGCGATACGCACCCGCGGCGCAGCGCAGCCAGCCGCGCGCCGCGCGTTCCGGCGAGGCCTGGTGCATGGCGTCCATGGCCGCGGCCTTGGCCACGCTCAGGGTGGCGTCGGGCGCGGGCGGCGCCAGCCGGCGTACCGGCGACGCGCAGCCGGCCAGGATGCCGGCCAGCGCCAGCAGCCCGCACACCCGTCTGCACCACCGATGCACCACGCCACGCATGCAGCCCCCTTCGACGCGCCGCCGCTCGCCGCGCTCAAGCCTGCGCCGGCGGCCCTTTCAGCTCGATCATGTTGCCCTGCGGATCGTACAGATACAGCGAGGGGCCCTCGCCCTCCGCGCCGTAGCGCGAGCCGCTCTCGCCGATGCGCACGCCGTGCGCCTCGAGATGGGCGCGGATGGCCGCCTCGTCGTAGCCCTCCACCGCCAGGCAGATATGGTCCACGTTGTGGCCTTCCGCACCCGGCGCCGCGCCGCCGAGGCGGCCCAGCTTGCTGTCGATGCCGACCAGGTCGATCAGCGAGGCGCCGGCGCGCAGCTGCACCAGCCCGATCGCCTCCTGCCGCCGCTCCACCGTGCAGCCGAGCACGCGGCAGTAGAAGTCTTCGAGCGCCGCGGGGTCGAGGGCGCGCAGCACGATGTGGTCGAGCTGGCGCAGGCGGAACGGGGGATGGGACATGGATGCACCTGAATGAGGGGATCCGGCAGACGCTACTCCGTCGCGCCGGGGGAACGCGCAAGTTTTCGTTAAAACCACCACTGCGCCAAGCCTCTGCCCCCTCTCCCCGCCGGGGAGAGGGTTGGGGTGAGGGGGGCCTACGGAGCGGTGAAGCGAGAGCGGGAGAGCGGGCGTCGCTTCGTCGATCTTCCGTGGCGAGCACCCGCCCCTCATCCGCCTGCCGCCACCTTCCTCGCTCCTCAAAGCCGGGCACATCCCTGTGCCCTCCCCGCGTGCTCCCCGGAGGGGAGAAGGACCTCCGGGTTGGGTATAATCGCCAGCTTAGGCGCGGTGGGAGAAGCGGACAGGTCCGCTGCCGAAGGCGCAACGCCCGTAATCGCTCAGGCTCCCATACCACCGCCGCCGCGGAACAACTCTGGAGAGACCGGTTAGATCCGGCGCCGAAGGGGCACGAAGCGCGAGCTTCCAAACTCTCAGGCAAAAGGACAGAGGGGCGCCTGACGTGCGGCACGCACGTCCTGCCTGTATTCAGGCACTCCGGACGCCCCTGTCATGACCAAGCCCGCTTCCCCCTCCCTGCGCGATCTCGAGCACCACGAAGCTTTCATCGAGCGCCATATCGGCCCCAACGACGCCGAGATCGCGCACATGCTGCGCGCGATCGGCCACGACTCGCTGGAGTCGATGACCGACGCCATCGTGCCGGGCCAGATCAAGTCCGCCGCGCCGCTGGCCCTGGCGCCGGCCATGACCGAAGTGGAAGCGCTGGCGAAGATCCGCGCCATCGCCGGCAAGAACAAGGTGTTCCGCAGCTTCATCGGCCAGGGCTACAACGGCACGCACACGCCGAACGTCATCCTGCGCAACATCCTGGAGAACCCGGCGTGGTACACGGCCTATACGCCGTACCAGGCGGAGATCTCGCAGGGCCGCATGGAAGCGCTCATCAACTTCCAGACCATGGTGGCCGACCTCACCGGGATGGACATCTCCAACGCCTCGCTGCTGGACGAAGCCACCGCCGCGGGCGAGGCGATGACGCTGGCCAAGCGCTCGGCCAAGTCCAAGAGCAACGTGTTCTTCGTCGCCGACGACGTGCACCCGCAGACGCTTGAAGTGCTGCGCACCCGCGCCGACGGCGTGGACATCGCGCTGCACGTCGGCCCGGCCGCGGAGGCCGCCACCGTCGACAGCTTCGGCGTGCTGCTGCAGTACCCCAACACCTACGGCACCATCAACGACTACCGCGCCGCCGCCGAGGCCGTGCACGCGCGCGGCGCGCTGGTGGCGGTGGCTACCGACCTGCTCGCGCTCACGCTCATTGCCTCGCCCGGCAGCTGGGGCGCCGACATCGTCTTCGGCAACAGCCAGCGCTTCGGCGTACCGTTCGGTTTCGGCGGCCCGCACGCCGCCTACCTGGCCTGCCGCGACGCCTACAAGCGCTCCATGCCGGGCCGCCTGATCGGCGTGTCGGTGGATGCCGAAGGCAAGCCGGCCTACCGCCTGACCCTGCAGACCCGCGAGCAGCACATCCGCCGCGAGAAGGCCACCTCCAACATCTGTACCGCGCAGGTGCTGCTGGCGGTGATGGCCAGCATGTACGCCGTGTACCACGGCCCCGACGGCCTGCAGCGCATCGCGCGCCGCACCCATCGCCTGGCGGCCATTCTGGCGGCGACGCTGCGCAAGGCCGGCCTCGATGTCGGCGGCGATTTCTTCGACACGCTGCGCATCACCGGCGTCGACGCCGACGCCATCCACGCCAAGGCCGCCAGCAAGGGCCTCAACCTGCGCCAGATCCACGGCCAGTGCGTGGGCATCAGCCTGGACGAGACCACCACCCGCGCCGACGTGCAGGCCTTGGCCGCGCTGTTCGGTGCTGAGCTGGGCGATATCGACGAAGCCGACACCGCCACCGCCGACGCGCTGCCCGCCGCCCTGCTGCGCCAGGACGCCTTCCTGCAGCACCCGGTGTTCAACACCCACCACAGCGAGCACGAACTGCTGCGCTACATGCGCTCGCTGGCCGACAAGGACCTGGCGATGGATCGCACCATGATCCCGCTCGGTTCCTGCACCATGAAGCTCAATGCCACCGCCGAGATGATCCCGGTGACCTGGCCGGAATTCGGCAACATCCATCCGCTGGCGCCGGCCGAGCAGACCCAGGGCTACAAGCAGCTGATCGACGAGCTGGAAGCCATGCTGGTGGAGTGCACCGGCTACGACGCGGTGAGCCTGCAGCCGAACTCCGGCGCGCAGGGCGAATACGCCGGCCTGCTGGCGATCCGCGCCTATCACCGCTCGCGTGGCGACGATCACCGCGACGTGTGCCTGATCCCCGAATCCGCGCACGGCACCAACCCGGCTTCCGCGCAGATGTGCGGCATGACCGTGGTGGTCACCAAGTGCGACGCCAACGGCAACGTGGACCTGGAAGACATCCGCGCCAAGGCCGAGAAGTACAGCGAGCGCCTGGCCGCGCTGATGATCACCTACCCGTCCACGCACGGCGTGTTCGAGGAAGACGTGGTCGCCATCTGCGAGATCGTGCACAAGCACGGCGGCCAGGTGTACACCGACGGCGCCAACATGAATGCGCTGGTCGGCCTGGCCAAGCCGGGCAAGTGGGGTTCGGACGTCTCGCACCTCAACCTGCACAAGACCTTCTGCATCCCGCACGGCGGCGGCGGCCCGGGTGTCGGCCCCTGCGCGGTGAAGTCGCACCTCGCGCCGTTCCTGCCGCGCACGCTCGGCGGCGAAGGCACGGTGGGCATGGTGTCGGCGGCCAGCTTCGGCTCGGCCTCGATCCTGCCGATCAGCTGGATGTACATCGCCATGATGGGCCAGCAGGGCCTGCGCAAGGCGACCCAGGTGGCCCTGCTCAACGCCAACTACATCGCCAAGCGCCTGGCCGCGCACTACGAGACGCTCTACACCGGCCGCAACGGGCTGGTGGCGCACGAGTGCATCCTGGACCTGCGCCCGCTCAAGGACGCCACCGGCATCAGCGCCGAGGACGTGGCCAAGCGCTTGATCGACTTCGGCTTCCACGCGCCGACGCTGAGCTTCCCGGTGGCCGGCACGCTGATGGTGGAGCCGACCGAGAGCGAATCGCAGCACGAGCTGGACCGCTTCATCGACGCCATGATCCAGATCCGCGAAGAGATCCGCGCGATCGAGGACGGCCGCCTGGACCGCGAGGACAACCCGCTCAAGCACGCCCCGCACACCGCCGACGCGGTGGCCGGCAGCGAGTGGGCCCATGCCTACCCGCGCGAGCTGGCGGTGTTCCCGCTGCCCAGCCTGCGCCTGCAGAAGTACTGGCCGCCGGTGGCGCGCGTGGACAACGTCTACGGCGACAAGAACGTGATGTGCGCGTGCATCCCGGTGGATGCGTACAAGGAAGAAGCCGAGGCCTGAGCCGCCGGTTTCACCCCTGCGTTCCGCGACAGGCCCCGCTACGGCGGGGCCTGTTTCGTTTCGGGGAATGACTTTCGGGCTCTTGCCATCGGCGGGGGTGGCTGCTCTGATCGCCCACGTCCTTCGCAGGTTGGGGTGAGCGCCAGCGAACCCCGACATCGCGAACCGGATACGCCAGCGTTGGGGTTCGCTCACGCTCACCCCAACCTACGCCGATCGTATCGACCGCGCCGTAGCCAAGGGAGCCAACATGCCGCATCCATTCGCTCGTTTGCTCGCCCTCGCTGTCCTTTTCTCTCTCTTGTCAGCGCCCGCCGCGGCGCAGACACCGCCCGCCGCCGAACAGGGCAGCTTCGTGCTGCACAAGTTCGCCCGTGCGATCGGCAAGGAGAGCTATACGATTTCCAGCGAGAAGGGCCAGCTGGTCCTGCGCTCGGATTTCAGCTTCAAGGACCGCGGCACCGAGGTGCCGCTGAAGACCGAATTCACCGCCGCCGACATCACCCATCCGCTGAGCCTGAAGAGCGACGGCCAGTCCTCGCGCCAGTCGCCGATGCACGACCGTTTCACGCTCGACCCCAAGGCGGGCCGCGTGACCCTGGTGCGCGACGGCAAGACCAGCGAGCACCCGGTCGGCGACACCACTTTCCTGGTGGACGGCTATTCGCCGGTGGCGATGCAGCAGATGCTGCTGCGCTACTGGCTGGCCAAGGGCAAGCCCGAACGCATCGCCGCGCCGCCGGATGCCGATATACGCATCCAGAGCGCCGGCGACCTGGAGCTCCCGCTCAACGGCAAGACGGTGCAGCTGCACGGCTACGTGATCAGCGGCCTGGTCTGGGGCAACGAGACGGTCTGGCTGGACGACCAGCAGCAGCTGGCCGCCGTGGTCACCACCGACAGCGAGTTCGATCATTTCGAAGCGGTGCGCAGCGGCTACGAGACCGCGCTGCCCACCTTCATCCAGCGCGCCGCCGCCAACAACCTGGATGCACTGGTCAAGCTCACCGAGACCGCGAAGCGTCCGCCCTCGAAGAAACTGGTGGTCACCCACGTCACCCTGATCGACGGCACCGGCGCGCCGGCCAGGCGCAATGCATCGGTCTACGTGGAAGACGGCCGCATCGCGCGCATCGACACCGCGCGCATCGACACCAGCGGCGCGGCGCCGAAAGCCGAAGCGGGCCTGGACGTGCTCGACGGCAGCGGCAAATTCCTGATCCCCGGCCTGTGGGACATGCACGCGCACTACGAGCAGGTGGAATGGGGCCCGATCTACCTCGCTGCCGGCGTCACCAGCGTGCGCGACTGCGGCAACGAGTTCGACTACATCACCACCGTGCGCGACGCCATCGCTTCCGGCCGCGGCATCGGCCCGCGCCTGCTGGTGGCCGGCATCGTCGACGGCAACGGCCCCATCGCACTCGGCGCGATCACCGCCGACACGCCTGCGGAGGCGCGCGCGGTGGTGCGCCGCTACAAGGACGCCGGCGCGGTGCAGATCAAGATCTACAGCAGCATGAAGCCGGAACTGGTGCCGGTGATCGCCGACGAGGCGCACAAGCTCGGCCTCACCGTCACCGGCCACGTGCCGCAGGGCATGACCAGCGCGCAGGTGGTGGAAGCCGGCTACGACAGCATCAACCACATTCATTTCGTGATGCGCGATCTGCTCGGCGTCCAGCGCGGGCAGCCGCTGCCGCCGCTGGATTTCAAAACGCCCGGCGCACGCCGCCAGCTGGCGCTGTTCAAGCAGCACCACACCGTGTTCGACGACACCATCGCCCTGTTCGAACTGTTCGACCGCCCCAGCACCACGCCGCTGCGCTCGATCGAGCCCGGCATCGACCACGTCGCCGCGCCGCTGGCCGCCGCCTTGAATGCGACGGGCGCGGCGCCGGACCAGACCGAGGATTCGATCAAGCGGTATCAGTACATGCTAGCCACGTTGCGCGAACTGCACCGCCAGGGCCTGACCATCGTGGCCGGCACCGACCAGGCGATTCCCGGCTACTCACTGCACCGCGAACTGGAGATCTACGTGCAGGCCGGCTTCACCCCGATGGAAGCGCTGCAGGCGGCGACCAGCGTACCGGCGAAGGTGCTTGGCCTGGACAAGGAAGTGGGCACCCTGCAGGTGGGCAAGCGCGCGGACATGCTATTGCTCGATGCCGACCCGCTGGCCGACATCCACAACACCCGCCGCATCGCCAAGACCATCGCCAACGGCAGCGTGTACGACCCCGCGCCGCTGTGGGAGTCTGTCGGCTTCAAGCCCTGATCCCCCATCGCCCGCAAGGAGACCACCATGCGCAAACCCCTGCTCTTCCTGCTCGCCGCCCTGGCATTCGCCCCCTTCGCGCACGCCGCCGACGAAAGCTCCGCGATCCGCACCGTGCTCTCCGCACAGCAGGACGCCTGGAACCGCGGCGACGTCGACAACTTCGTCACCGCCTACAAAGACGCCCCCGACACTACTTTCATCGGCTCGAAAATCCGCCAGGGCTACGCCCGCATCCTGGAAAGCTACAAAAAGAACTACGCCACCAAAGAACAAATGGGCAAGCTCACCTACTCCGACATCGAAGTACGTCTCCTGCCATGCCCCGACGGCCAGTCGCACTACGCAGCAGTAACCGGCCGCTTCCACCTGGACCGCACCGCCCACGGCACCGCGGCAAAAGACGACGGCGTGTTTTCGCTACTGTGGGAAAAGACTGCGAGCGGCTGGAAAATCGTGCTCGACCACAGCTCCTGATCTATACGCCGCAAGACTCGGCGCGTCGCTCCGCCCGCCCCCTCACCCCGACCCTCTCCCCGGAGGGGAGAGGGAGAAGTGTGGTGGCGTCGCATACAGGAGCGAAGAACAAAAGCTGGCTTCAGTCGCTAAACGTCCTCTTCGCCACGGCACGTTGAAGCGCGCGTCACGTAAACGCACAGTCGCTTCGTGTAGACCCAGGTTAATCCGGTTACCGCAGCCGTCATTGCTCGTTCTAGTCGCGTCGCGAGCCTTTGCTCTCAGGCCATTTCTTTTGGGTTACTTTTTCTTTGGGCCAGCAAAGAAAAAGTGACTCGGGCGCCGGCAGGCGCACGAAATGCCCGCTGCATAAGCGGCCCATTCGCGTCACCGCGAAAACCAAGCGAGACAGTCACTGGATCCCGGCCTACGCCGGGATGACGAGCGCCCCCAGCATCGCGCCAACCCAAAAAAAAAGAGGCCCGCTCGCGCGGGCCTCAAAACCAAAACCATCAAAATAAACGTTACACCCCGTGCGCCTTCAGCCACGCATCAATCGCGGGCAACCGCTCACTCTTCACCTTGACGCGATACTCAATATTCGCCACCGCCGTATCCGCATCCCGACGCGACCCCGCCGCCACATACTTCTCGGCGTAAGCCTTCACCTTACCCACCATCGAAGGATCCAGCGACCGCGAGGCGAGCTGCGGGTAATACCGGCTGCTCGCACTCGAATCCACCTTCTTATCCACCTCAGCCTTGTGCGCCACAGCGAAATCAAAGGCCAGCTCCGGATGCTGCCCGGAAACCACGCTGATCATGCTCGCGCTGTTGGTGGCACCCGGCTCGTCGGTCAGCGCCAGATCCAGCGCCTTCTGCGCCAACGCCTTGTCGCGGCTGATCGACAGCAGCGTGTACAGCTGGTCCTTCACCAGCGGGGTCTTCTCGGCCTTGGCCATGGCGTGCAGGCGGTCCCAGGTGGCGGCGTCCGCGTTGCGGGCGACCACGGCGAGGATGGTGCGGCGCAGGGCCGCCGGCATCGCCTTGGGATCCTTGTCCTGCGCGTCGAAGCGGCGCTGCGCTTCCTTCAGCACGGCCGGATCGCCGAGGTTGCCGAGCGTGCCGATCAGCTCGGTGCGCTGGATCTTCACCGGATCGGCCTCGCCTTCCTTCGGCTCCCAGCCCACGCGCGCGAACACCGGCGCCAGCTTGGCGATGGCGAACTTGCGGAAGGCGGCCTGGCGCGCGGCGTCGCCCTGGTAGTAGCTATCGACGGCGTTGAGGTCGCCGGCGATGTCGCCCCAGATCTGCGGATCGGCGTCGGCCGGCGTGGCCTGCACTAGGTCCAGGAAATCGGACGAGGCGCGCTTGCCGGCCATGCCCAGCGCCCAGGTGTCACCCAGCGTGCCGAGCTGGTCGATCGGCTGCAGCTTGGCGAAGTTGTCCTTCAGCGCGGCGAACTGCTCGGGGCCGTACAGCGTGCGGTAGTAGCCGCTCTGGCCGGCGTTGACCACCACCGGGCCGCAACCGGGCACTTCCAGCGTGGCCTTGCCGCCGGTGACGAGCGTGCGCGCGGGTGCGCCGCCGAGAGTCTGCGCGATCACCGGCACGCGCCAGGACAGCGGCTTCTTGTCGGGGCGGTCGCGGGTGAATTCGCCCTGGCTCAGCTTCAGCGTGGTCTTGCCGCCGGCGCAGGTGGCCGAGTCGACGGTGATCATCGGGATGCCCGGCTGCAGGGTGAAGTCGTGCGCCACGTCCATGATCGGCTTCTTCGAAGCCTGCTCCACCGCGCGCCACAGGTCGTCGGACACCGTGTTGCCGTAGGCGTGCTGCTTCATGTACAGGCGCACGCCGTCGCGCCAGGCGTCGGAACCGACATAACCCTCCAGCATGCCGATCACCGCCTGGCCCTTGGAATAGGTGATGGCGTCGAAGGCCTGGCTGGCCTGCTCCACCGTCTCCACGTGCTGGATGATCGGATGCGTGGTGGCGATGGCGTCGCGGCCCATGGCGCCCTCGCGCACGTTCACCTGTTCCAGCTTGGTGTTCCATTCCGGATGCAGCTTCTCGGTGGTGCGCGCTTCCATCCACGAGGCGAAGCCTTCGTTGAGCCACAGGTCGTCCCACCAGCGCATGGTGACCAGGTCGCCGAACCACTGGTGCGCCATCTCGTGCGCCTGCACCGAGAACACGTTCTGCTTGTCGGCCTGGGTGGAGATGGTGGGATCGAGCAGCAGCACGTACTCGAAGGTGTAGATCGCGCCCCAGTTTTCCATCGCGCCGAAGAACTGGCTGCGGCCCGGCGAGGCGATGTTGTCCAGCTTGGGCAGCGGATACGGCGTGCCGAAGTAGTCGTTGTACTCGGCCAGGATGGTCTTGGCCGAATCCAGCGCGAAGTTGGCCTGCGACAGCATGCCCTTCTGCGTGACCACGCCGACCTCGGTCTTGCCGGCCATCGCGGTGGCGCGCTCGAACTCGCCCACGCCGAAGAACAGCAGGTAGGTGGACATCTTCGGCGAGGGCTGGAACTGGATCGTCACCAGGCCGTTGCCGGCGTCGCTCTTCTTCGCCACCGGCATGTTGCTCACCGCCATGTCATCCGCCGGAACCGTGGCGGTGAGATTGAAGGTGGCCTTGTAGTTCGGCTCGTCCCAGGACGGGATGAAGCGGCGGGCGTCGGAGTTCTCGAACTGCGTGTACAGCGCGCGCTTCTTGCCGGCCTTGGTGTCGTAGTCGATGGCGAACAGGCCGTTGGCCTGGGTGCCGATCTTGCCGGTGTAGGTCATCGCCAGCGTGTAGCTGCCCTTGGGCAGCGGCTTGTCGAAGCTGAAGGTGGCGGTCTGCTTGTCTTCGTCCACGGCCACCTTGGCCGCTTGCGCCTTGCCGCCGGCCGCGGCCAGGGTGACTTCGGAGAAGCTCATGCCCATCGCGTTGAGGGTGATGCTGCTGGTCGGCTCCAGCACGTCGACCTTGATGGCGACCTTGCCGTCGAAGCTCAGCTTGTCCGCATGCGGCGTCACCGCCACGTCGTAATGCGTGGGGCGCACGTTGCGCGGCAGCTGGGTGGTGGTCTGCTCGGCAGTGTGCTTGGCCGCGGGGACGGCGGCGACGGCGCTCATGGAAGCGCTCGCGAGCGCGAGGACGATCGCGGAAACCAGGGTGGAACGGCGCATGTCAGCTCCTTGGATGAAAGCGTGGTGTTGAAAGCACGGGGACCGGCGGGGGCCGGAAAATGCTTGGCAGATGGGCCGGACGAAGCTCCCCTAGGTCCGGCCAGTCCCCGCGATGGTCGCCGCCCGTGGCGGGCGGTAGCACGGCCCGGAAGTCATGGCAGGCCGCTCCTGACCAGGCTTTGGCCCCGGCTGCGGTTGCTGCGGCGCAGTATCCGCGGCCGATCGAGCCGGCCGCCCTCGGGCTACGACGCCCGCACCACCGCCAGCCCCAGCGCGGCGAACGGCGCTATCGCCGCCTCTGCGGTATCGCCCTCCACCACCAGGGTCTGCGCCGCCTGCACCGGGGCGATCACGTACGGCGAGGCCGCATGCAGTTTCTCCGCCGACGCGAGCACCACCACTTCGGCCGCGCGTTCGATCAGCGCGCGCTTCACGCTGGCCTCCTCGAAATCGCCGGTGCTCAGGCCCGCGCTCGGATGCACGCCGGTGACGCCCATGAAGTAAAGGTCGACGCGCACGCGCGCGATCGCTTCCATGGCGGCGGCACCCACCGCCACCACCGAATGCTTGAACAGGCGCCCGCCGATCAGCACCACCTCGATGCCGGCGTGATCCACCAGCTCCACCGCGATGCTGGGGCTATGCGTGACCACCGTGGCGCGCAGGCCGGGCGGCAGGCTGCGCGCAAGCTGCACGCAGGTGGTGCCACCATCGATGAAGACCACCTGGCCGGGCAGCACCATCTGCGCCGCGCGGTGCGCGATGGCGGATTTCGCCTCCGGGCCGATGTGCTGGCGATGGGCGAAGTCCGCCATCGCCGGCGAGGCCGGCAAGGCGCCGCCGTGCACCCGCTGCAGCAGGCCTTCGGCAGCCAGCTCGCGCAGGTCGCGGCGCACGGTGTCTTCCGAAACCCCGAAGGTCTCGCTCATGGTCTTGGCCACGACCTGCCCGTCCCGTTGCAGGGCGGCGAGGATGGCTTGCTTGCGCTGGCTGGTCAGCATGGCATTTGCACGAATTTAATTGACTTTGCACGAAACTGCACGATACGGTAGCCAGCGTCCCCTGTCCAGCTGGATTCCCCCATGTCCACTACCGCCGACCGGGTCCGCGTGATCGACAGCCAGGTGCTGTCGAACGACTGGTACCTGCTCAAGAAGACCATCTACGACTTCCGCCGCGCCGACGGCAGCTGGCAGCGCCAGCAGCGCGAGACCTACGACCGCGGCAACGGCGCCGCCCTGCTGCTGTACCAGCGCGAGACACGGCGCGTGGTGCTGGTGCGGCAGTTCCGCTTCCCCTGCTTCGTCAACGGCCACGACGGCATGCTGATCGAAGCGCCCGCCGGCCTGCTCGACCAGGCCACGCCCGAGCAGCGCATCCGCGCCGAAGCGGAGGAAGAGACCGGCTACCGTGTCGGCGACGTGCGCAAGGTGTTCGAGGCTTTCATGAGTCCCGGCTCGGTCACCGAGAAGCTGCATTTCTTCGTCGCCGAATACGACGCCTCGCAGAAGGTGAGCGACGGCGGCGGCCTGCCCGGCGAAGGCGAGGACATCGAAGTGCTGGAGCTGCCGTTCGACGAAGCGATGGCCATGCTCCGCCGCGGCGAGATCGTCGACGGCAAGACCATCATGCTGCTGCAGTACGCGGCGATGCATGTGTTCGCGACTTGAGCGAACGCGGGGCGAAAAAAAAGCAGGGTCGCCGTAGCGGCCCTGCTTCTGTCGGAATAGGTCCGTCGCGCGTGGGTGGCATCGCTCGGGTAACGATGCCCGCGTGACGGAGGGGAGAAACCATGCGCGAGCCAAGAGCACAGACGCACTCCGGCCCGCTGACCATCTCCGGCCGCCTGGAGCCGACCATGGCTGCGCGCAACCTTAGGTTGCGATCGATGCCTCGACTTATATCCAGCTCACAAAGCGGCCAAGAACCGGCGCACAGGCGCTTGCAATGGCTGCGTTTGTGCAGGGGCGCACATGCGCTTCACGAGCTGGATCGCATCGGTCTTCACGGCGCCTTATCGCCCGCTGCGCAGAACACGCGGGCGATAGGGATACGCGCTCATCATTTGTCGCGCCACGCCTTGGCCCGCACGCCGGACTGATAGCTGTCGCCCACGCCCGGCTCCGGCAGCTCGCCATCCGGATCGACCGCGCGGCCCAGCATTTGCCTGCCGGCGTTCTCGTCGAACGAGCGATGCGCCCTCGCCTGCCCCGTGCCGCTGCGCCGGCCGACACCGCCTTCCGGTGCGATCGCACGCTCCGGCGTCATCGTTGCGCTCGCCGTGGATCGCTCGCCGTCATCGCCGGTCGATCCCGACTCGTCTTCGTCCTCGTCTTCGCGCGGCAACGGCTTGATAGGCAATTCGCCACCCTGTATCGGCTCGTCCTCGGGTGCGGTGTCGCGGCGGGGATGCTTGTTGTCTGCGTTAGCCATGGCATGCGCTCCTGCTGCGGAGGGCTCATGGTCAGACCTGGATGATCAGCACGGCGTGGAAGCGGCGTGGTGATCGCGCAATGACGCAGTGAACGCATTGCTTGAGTCCATAAAAAAAGCCCCGCGCTGGCGGGGCTTTCTTCGTATCGGGCAACCAGGCCCGATCAGGCGAACGGATCGTCCAGTACGATCGTGTCGTCACGATCCGCGCCGGTCGCCACGATCGCCAGGCGGCAGCCCGACAGTTCTTCCACCGCGCGCAGGTAGGCACGGGCGGCAGCCGGCAGCTTGTTCCAGTCGCGGATGCCGGCGGTGGATTCTTCCCAGCCCGGGAATTCCAGGTAGACCGGCTTGCACTCCGCCCAGCCGTCGGCGTCCAGCGGGGCCAGTTCGCGGCGCTTGCCGCGGTATTCGTAGGCGATGCAGACCTTGATGCTGGGCAGGCCGTCGAGCACGTCGAGCTTGGTGATGGCCAGGCCGTTGATGCCGTTGATCTGCACGGCGCGCTTGAGCGCGACTAGGTCGATCCAGCCGCAGCGGCGCGGACGGCCGGTGCTGGCGCCGAACTCGTTGCCGACCTTGCGCAGGCGCTCGCCCATCTCGTCGTGCAGCTCGGTGGGGAACGGACCGCCGCCGACGCGCGTCGCATAGGCCTTGCAGATGCCCAGCACGTAGTCGATGTCGCCCGCGCCCACGCCCGTGCCGGCGAGTGCGCCGCCGACGGTGGTGTTGGACGAGGTGACGTAGGGATAGGTGCCGTGGTCGATATCCAGCAGCGCGCCCTGGGCGCCTTCATACAGGATGTGGCCGCCTTCCTTGCGCACGTCGTGCAGGATGGTGGCGACGTCGTCGACCATCGGGCGGATGAACTCGCCATAGGCCAGCGCATCGTCCAGCACCTGCTGGTAGTCGACCGCCTCGGCCTTCAGCCACTGGGTGAGGATGAAGTTGTGGTACTCGACCGCGGTCTTCACCTTCTCCGGCAGCTCGTGCGGATACATCAGGTCGGCCACGCGGATGGAGCGGCGGGCGACCTTGTCCTCGTAGGCCGGGCCGATGCCGCGGCCGGTGGTGCCGATCGCGCTCTTGCCGGCGGCGGCTTCGCGCGCCTTATCCACGGCGATGTGGTACGGCATGATCAGCGGGGTGGCCGGGCTGATCTTCAGGCGCGAGCGCACTTCCACGCCCTGCGCTTCCAGTTCCTCGATCTCGGTCTTCAGCGCCTGCGGCGACAGCACCACGCCGTTGCCGATCAGGCAGAGCGCGTCGTCGCGCAGGATGCCGGACGGAATCAGGTGCAGCACGGTCTTCTTGCCGCCGATGACCAGCGTATGGCCGGCGTTGTGGCCGCCCTGGAAGCGTGCGACCGCGCTCACCCGCTCGGTCAGCAGGTCGACGATCTTGCCCTTGCCTTCGTCGCCCCATTGCGCGCCGAGGATTACGACTGACTTGCCCATGATCTTTCTCGCTCGTAGGTCGTGGCCCCATCGGGGGGCCGGAGGATGTTGAATCGAAAACGTTGCAGGCAACCGCGCGTCAATGCACCAGCTGCAGGAACAGCAGCCCGGCCGCCATGACCACCGCGCCGCAGATGCGCAGGCTCCGCGGCTCCATCTTCAGCGCCTCGCGCACCATGCTCTGCCAGCCACGCGGCGAGGCGAACAGCACCAGCCCCTCGATCACCAGGACGAGGCACAGCGCGGCGGCGAGGTCGTGCGACATGCCCGGCTGCCTCAGCGCTTGCTCGCGCCGTCGTTGAAATACTTCAGGAACTCCGAATCCGGCTTCAGCACCAGCACGCCCTTGCCGTCGTCGAACGACTTACGGTACGCGCCCAGGCTGCGGTAGAACGCGAAGAATTCCGGATCCTGCCCGTAGGCCTGCGCGTAGATCGCCGCGGCCTGCGCGTCGCCTTCGCCGCGGATCTTGGCCGCGTCGCGTTCGGCTTCGGCACGGATCACCTGGCCCTGGCGGTCGGCGTCGGCCTGGATGGTTTCGGCGGCCTGGCGGCCGGTGGAGCGCAATTCGTTGGCCAGCTGCAGGCGCTCGGCGCGCATGCGCTTGTATACCGACTCGCTCACTTCGTCCGGCAGGTCGATGCGCTTGATGCGCACGTCGACCACGGCGATACCGAGGCTCTTGCGCGCGGTGGCGTCGGTCTGCTTGCGCACGCGCTCGGTGATGTCCTTGCGGCCGCCGGCGATCAGTTCCTGCAGGGTGCGGCCGTTGAACTCGAAGCGCAGGGCGTCTTTCACGATCGGCGACAGGCGGTTGGCGGCCTGCAGCTCGGCGCCGGCGGTGGCGCGGTAATAGGCGGCGTTGTCGGCGATGCGCCACTTCACGTAGAAGTCGACGTTCACGCTCTTCTTCTCGGAGGTGAAGTAGCGCTCCGGCTGCGCCTCCAGGGTGAGGATGCGGTTGTCGAACAGGATGGCCTGCTGGATCAGCGGCAGCTTGAAGTGCAGGCCGGGCGTGTCGCCCGTGCGCACGATGCGGCCGAACTGCAGCACCAGGGCGCTCTGCCCTTCGTGCACCACGTAGGCGCTGTTGAAACCGAGCAGGACGGCGATGACGACGATGATGCCGGCGAGGAATTTCATCACTGCTTCTCCTTGCCCGAGTCGGCGGCCGGCGCCACCGTGCCCACGCCCGGCAGGTCGCGCACGGCGGTGCGGTCCAGCGGCAGGTAGATCATGTTGCGGCCGCCGGTGCCGTCCAGCACCTTGGGATTGTTGGACATCACGTCCTCGACGGTTTCCAGCCACAGGCGGCGGCGGGTCACTTCGGGCGCGCCGCGGTATTCCTTGAGGATGAGGTTGAAGCGGTCGGCGTCGCCGGTGGCGCGGGCCACGCGCTCGGCGGAGTAGCCCTGCGCCTGGGCGGCGATGCGCGAGGCTTCGCCGCGCGCTTCGGGCACCACCTTGCTGGCGTAGGCGCGGGCGTTGTTCTCGGTGCCCTGCTTGTCTTCGCGCGCGGCGTTGACGTCGTCGAAGGCGTCCTTCACTTCCTGCGGCGGCGACACGTTCTGGAAGCTCACGTCGGTGACGGCGAGGCCGGCGTCGTAGCTGTCCAGGGTGGCCTGGAGAATCTCGCGGGTCTGCTGCTGCAGCGTGTCGCGCGTCTGCGCGGCGGCGGCGGCCTGGGTCACCGCGGCCTGCGCGGCAGCGACCGGCGCGGCCGCGGTGGACGACGCGGCGGGCACGGCGGCCTGCTCGGGCGCGGAGCTGGTGAGGATGTTGTCCATCACATTGGCGCCGACCACGGAGCGCACCGCGGCCTCGGCGGCCTGGCGCAGCGTGTCTTCCGGCTGGCCGCTCAGCGAGAACAGGAATTTGCGCGCGTCCGACACCTGGTACTGCACGTTGAAGTCGACCGAGATGATGTTCTCGTCGCTGGTCAGCATGCGCACCTTGTCGGACACCGAGCGCACCTCGGTCGTGCTGACCTTGGTGACGGTCTCCAGCGGACGCGGCAGCTTGAAGTGGAAGCCCGGCTGCAGGGTGCGGGCGTACTGGCCGAAGCGCAGGACTACGCCAGCTTGGCGAGCATCGATCACCGTGCCGCTGCTAAACAGCAGCGAGGCCAGCAGCAGTGCCGTAACGATAGTGAGCAGGCCGCCAGGTCCGCCGCCGAGGCGGAAGAGCCGGTTCTTCAGCTGCTTAAAAGCATCGTCCAGACCGGATTTACCGGGGTTCTGGCGAGGCTTGCCCCAGGGGTCACGTTGCCCGTTACCGGGTTCGTTCCAGGCCATTGTCAGTCTCCTTGAGGCCGCAGGGAGGCCGGCAGCAATAGCCGGAAGCACCTTGGTCGGAAATCATCATGGTGGCGAGTCGCGTCCGGGCAAGGGTCCTGCCCGGCAGGGAAGCGGCACAAACGGCGGGCATTCTAGCAGAGGCGGACGGGCGAAGGCCCGTCCCGCCTCGCTCACAGCTCGTCGCGCGGCTCGCCCAGCAGGCCGCGCAGCAGCTCGGCCTCGGCCGGGCTGCCGCCGCTGAGCGGAGCGATCACGCTGCGCGGCGCGTCGATGCGCAGGCGCCAGCCATCCTCGTCCACGTCCTCGCCGGCAATCGCGCCGGCGGCCTTGAGCCGCGCGTGCAGGCGGCCGGCGGTGAGCGGCAGGCGCAGCTCGGACTGCACGCGCTCGCCGCCGAGCAGTTCGCCCAGGGCCTGGCGCAGCAGGTCCAGGCCCTGCCCCGTGGCGGCCGACAGCCACACGGTGGCCGGGCGGCCTTCGTCGTCGCGGTCGATGCGCGGCTCGGTGCCGGCCAGGTCGATCTTGTTCATCACGCGCAGCTGCGGCACGTCGCCGGCGTCGATTTCCTCCAGCACGCCGTCGACCACCTTGTGCAGGTATTCGCGCTCCTCGTCGGCGGCGTCGCTCACGTGCAGCAGCAGGTCGGCGTCGCGCGCCTCGGCCAGGGTGGCGCGGAAAGCGGCCACCAGGTCGTGCGGAAGATCGCGGATAAAGCCCACGGTGTCGGCCAGCACGGCCGGGCCGCAGCTGAGGTCGTCGAGCTTGCGCACGGTGGGGTCGAGCGTGGCGAACAGCAGGTCGGCGGCGAACACCTCGCCGGAAGTCAGCGCATTGAACAGCGTGGACTTGCCGGCATTGGTGTAACCCACCAGGGCCACCCGCGGCACGGTGTTGCGCAGGCGCGCGCGGCGCTGCTGGGTGCGCTGCACCTGCACCTTCTCCAGGCGCTTGCTCAGCATCTTCACGCGCTCGGCGAGCAGGCGGCGGTCGGTTTCCAGCTGGGTTTCGCCCGGACCGCGGTTGCCGATGGCACCGCCGCGCTGGGCGTCCAGATGGGTCCAGCCGCGCACCAGGCGGGTGGCGACATGCTTGAGCTGGGCCAGCTCCACTTCCAGCTTGCCTTCGTGCGAGCGGGCGCGCTGGGCGAAGATGTCCAGGATCAGGCCGGCGCGGTCGACCACGCGGGTCTTCAGGTGCTTCTCAAGGTTGCGCTCCTGCACCGGGCTGAGGGTGTGGTCCACCAGCACCAGGTCGGCTTCGAGCGCGCGCACCATCTCGGCGACCTCGTCGGCCTTGCCGGAACCGATGTAGTAGCGCGGGTTGGGGTCCTCGACGCGGGCGGCGATGCTGCCCAGCACTTCGGCGCCGGCGGATTTCACCAGCTCGGTGAATTCTTCGGCGCGGCGCACGGTGTCGCCCTCGCCACGGGAATGCGGCAGCACCAGTACGGCGCGCTCGCCTTTCTTTTGTCTATCGAACACGGATGCGGAATGACCTGTGCGGAATGGACCCGGCATCGGGCCGGACGGCCGCGACGGGGCGAATGCGAAGTGTAGCGGCGCCAGCGGCCGTGGGGTCGGAAACGACCAAGCGGCGGGACCTTAAGGCCCGCCGCCTCTTACACATGGGTCATTCCAGGCCCGTTTCAACCTTCCGTTTCGGGCGCCGTCGTAGCCTCGACGTGGCCCTCGTGGCCGGTCCCCATCCGCACGTTGCGGCTGGGCACCACGGTGGAAATGGCGTGCTTGTAGACCATCTGGCTGACCTGGTTGCGCAGCAGCACCACGAACTGGTCGAACGACTCGATCGTGCCCTGCAGCTTGATGCCGTTGACCAGGTAGATGGCAACCGGGACGCGCTCGCGGCGCAGTGCGTTCAAAAACGGATCTTGCAATGACTGCCCTTTGGACATTGTTGTTCTCCCCTCGCATCGGACGGGCCGGATAAAAGACGCTCGCGCGCCCCGGCCCAAGGCTTCGGAATATTAACCACTTTTAAATCGTTGATGAAAGGTTCTGTGCCTGCGCTGGAGAGGCTTTCCGGCGGACCGCCCGGGAAGCGCGAACCCGTTCGCCAAAACCGTGCGCAAACCCTAGCCGGAGGCGCCCAGGAACAGCTCCAGCGCGTCGACGGCCCGGGCCTCCAGGCCGGCCCGGTCGGGGTCGAAAGTCCGTGCATCCAGCTCGCCGCGCAGCCAGGTGATCTGGCGCTTCGCCAACTGGCGGGTGGCGAACACGCCGCGGTCGCGGAATTCCACGGCGTCGGTCGCGCCGTCCAGATGCTCCCAGGCCTGCCGGTAGCCGACCGCGCGCATCGAAGGCAGGTCCGGATGCAGGTCGCCGCGTGCGCGCAGGCCGCGCATCTCGTCGAGGAAACCGTCGCGCAGCATGGCGTCGAAGCGCTCGGCGATACGCGCGTGCAGCGGCGCCCGGTCCGCCGGCAGCAGGGCCAGCTTGAGTACGCGCCAGGGAAAGCGTTCGCCGCTGCCGCCGCGCTGCTGTTCGGACAGCGGACGGCCGGTGAGTTCGATCACTTCCAGCGCGCGCTGGATGCGCTGCGCATCGTTCGGCCCGATCCGCGCGGCGGCGGCGGCATCGGCCTGACGCAGCCGCTCGTGCATGGCGGGCCAGCCGATCAGTCCGGCCTCTTCGGTGAGACGCTCGCGGATCGCCGCATCCGCCTCCGGCAAATGTGACAGCCCATGTTGCAGCGCGCGGAAGTACAGACCCGTGCCGCCGACCAGCAGCGGAACCTTGCCGCGCGCCGTGATGTCTTTCATCGCCTGCAGGGCGTCGGCGCGGAAATCCGCCGCCGAATACGGCTCGGCCGGATCGCGGATATCGATCAGCGCGTGCGGATAGCGCGCCAGCGTCGCCGCATCCGGCTTGGCCGCGCCGATGTCCAGGCCGCGGTACACCAGCGCGGAATCCACGCTGACCAGCTCAACCGGAAAATTCCGACTCAACGCACAAGCCAGCGCGGTCTTGCCCGACGCCGTAGGGCCCATCAAGAAAATGCTGGGGTGACGCAAGTCGGCAGGCATGTACGCTTCCGGAGGGCTCAAGGTGACGTGCTGGGTCAGGCTGGCATGCAGCGTTTTCCCGCCCAACGGCAACGCAACGCCATTTGGACGGTATGGGCACGTGCCTTGCTTCACATTTTGGACGAGAATCACGGCGTCTTGCACGATCGCAACCGTGGTCAGCCACAGCGAACCGCCGAGATAAGTTGAACGGGGGGAAGTACGGAATGAACAAACGCAAGTACATGGTGGCCGAACCCGGCAACCGCGCCTCGGCACCCGGTGCCGCCGCCAAGCCCGCACGCGCGGGCGACGATGGCGCTCCACCGGTGTGGCACAAGGACAACCGCGGCTTCTGGTTCGTGGTCTGCGTCGCGGCCAGCCTGGTTTTCGCGCTGATCTATACCGCGCTGCGCTGAGCGCGCGGCAAGCATGGCCGGCGCCTGGCGCCGGCACGGGGCGGGTGCCGCCCTCTTACGCTCCTACCGCTGATGCGCGCCGGCTTTCCAGCCGGCGCGCTGCTTGTGGGCGCCTGCCCTACTTCGCCGGCACGCCCAGCTCCTGCAGCAGCCACGGCGCCGGATAGACCTTGTCCATCAGCCAGCGCATGTAGCGCATGTCGACGTGGATCGCGCGCTTGTAGCGCGGATCGAACATCCAGCTCGCGCTCACCGCTTCCCAGTTGCTGTCGAAGTTCAGCCCCACCAGCTGGCCGTGCGCATTGAGCACGGGCGAGCCGGAGTTGCCGCCGGTGGTGTCGAGGTTGCTGAGGAAGTCCACCGGCATCACGCCGGAACGCTGGTCCAGGTAACCGGCGTAGTCGCCCTTGGCGATGGCGTCCAGCAGCGGCTTGGGCGCGTCGAACGGTTCCACCCCGGTGTTCTTCTCGACGATGCCGGCGGTGCTGGTCAGCGGCGAATAGCTCACCGCGTCGCGCGCCTTCAGCGGCGTGACCTTGCCGTAGCTGACGCGCAAGGTGGAGTTGGCATCCGGATAGACCGCCCGCCCCTGCTGCTCGCGATAGGCGATCAACGCCTGCATATAGGCCGGGCGCAGGCGCAGCAGCTCGCCGTCGCGCTCCTTGCGCTGGTCTTCGATGCGCAGCAGCGCCGGCTGCAGCGCCGCCGCCAGCTTCAGCAGAGCGTCGTCCGACGTCGCCACTTCATCGGGCTGCGCCTTCAGCCAATGCAGGCGCTGCGCCTCGTCGCCGAGCTGGGTGGCGCCGTAGATGCGGTCCAGCGTGCTGGCCAGCTCGGCCGGCGTGCGGCCGAAGGCGGTGTCGAATTCCGGCACGCGCTGCGGATCCGGCAGTTGCTGGTAGCGCGTGAGCAGCGCCGTGAGGATGCGTTTTTCCACCGCCGCGTCGTAGCGGCGCTGCACCTGCTTGAGCATGCCGGCGGTGAGGTCCTCGTCGCGCTGCTGGTAGCCGGTTTCGCGCTCGGCGTCGGGCTTGGCGCGCTCGTGGGCATAGCGCTGCAAGGTGAGCGCCGAACGCAGCAGCTGCGTTTGCGATGGCAGGATGGCGAACAGCAGGTCGCGCTCGCGATTGGCATTGCCGCCGGCGATCAGCTTGGCCACCGTGTCGATGTCCGGACGCAGCGTTTTTGCCTGCGGCTGCTTGTCCAGCCACGCCAGCATGGCGTCCTCGTCCTTGCGGCGGATGTCCACTGCGTCGCTGCGCTTGAGGCCGTCGAGTTCGCCGCTGAAACGCTTGATGCCGTTCTTCAGCGACTGCAGCTGCGAGGCGTAGCGGATCGCCGCCTGCTTGTCGGCGCGGCCGGCGTCTTCGATCACGCCCTGCACCTGCTTCATCACCTCCACCGACTTGGGCAAGCGCCATTGCACCTGGTCGGCGAACTCGGCCGCCGTGCGGTGGCGATAGGTCGTGCCGGGATAGCCGGCGAGCATCACGAAGTCGCCCTCGTTCACGCCTTCGCTGGCGACCTGCAGATGCGCCGGCGGGTGATACGGCTGGTTTTCCTTGGCGTAGGCGGCCGGCTTGCCGTCGGGGCCGACATAGGCGCGCAGCACGGTGAAGTCGCCGCTGTGGCGCGGCCAGACGAAGTTGTCCACCTCGTCGCCGTAGTTGCCGATGGCGCGCGGCGGTGCGTAGACCAGGCGCAGGTCGCGGATCTCCAGCTGCTTCACCAGGTAGAAATCGCGCCCGTAGAACATGTTGACCACGCTGCAGCGATAACCCGCCTCGCGTTCGCACTCGGCCACCAGCGCCTTGCCGGCGGCGTCCACCGCGTCGTAGTAGGCGCGGCCGGTCTTGCCCCGGGCCTGGGCCAGCACCTGGTCGGTGACCTTGTCGAAGCCGGTGGTCACGCGCAGGCGGAAGTCCGGATTGGCCGGCAGCTCCTGCGCGCGGTCGCCGGCGACGAAACCGTGCTGGATCAGGTCGCGCTGCGGGTTGCTGTTGTACTGGATGACGCCGAAGGCCACGTGGTGGTTGGTCAGCACCAGTCCGTCGCCGCTGACGAAGGCGCCGGTGGCGCCGCCCACCTTGACCACCGCGCTGAGCGGCGGCTTGGTCAGGTCCGCCAGGTCGGCGGGGTTGCCCTGGTAGCCGGCGGCGCGCAGCTGCTTGCCGATCGAGGGCAGCTGCGAGGGCATCCACATGCCCTCGTCCGCCTGCGCGCCCGGGGCCAGGCCCATCGCCATGGCCGCCGCCAGGCCCATCGTCTTCTTACGCATCCGCCGTCCCCTGTGGGTGATCGCACAAACTTGCGACCTTAGACCGAAGCTGCCGGGCGGGCAACGCTGCACTGCACGAAGACGGCCTGCCATGCCCGCACTTTATAATCGCCGCTTTCCCCGCCCGCCTTGCGGGCCAGCCGATGGATTCCCCATGCAGCAGACGATGAAAGCCCTGGTCAAGCGCTTGCCCGAACAGGGCATCTGGATGGAAGAAGTGCCCGTGCCCGAGGTCGGCCCCAACGAGGTGCTGATCAAGATGGAGAAAACCGCCATCTGTGGCACCGACCTGCATATCTACAAGTGGGACGAGTGGAGCCAGCGCACCATCAAGCCCGGCCTCACCATCGGCCACGAATTCGTCGGCCGCATCGTCGAGATCGGCCCGGGCGTCACCGGCTACAAGATCGGCGACCGCGTCTCGGCCGAGGGCCACATCGTGTGCGGCCACTGCCGCAACTGCCGCGCCGGCCGCCAGCACCTGTGCCCGAACACGGTGGGCATCGGCGTGAACCGCAACGGCGCCTTCGCCGAATACATGGCCATGCCGGCCTCCAACCTGTGGCCGATCCCGGACCAGATCCCCTCGGAGCTGGCCGCCTTCTTCGACCCCTACGGCAACGCCGCGCACTGCGCGCTGGAGTTCGACCTGATCGGCGAGGACGTGCTGATCACCGGCGCCGGCCCGATCGGCATCATTGCCGCCGGCATCGCCAAGCACGTGGGCGCGCGCAACGTGGTGGTCACCGACGTCAACGACTACCGCCTGAAGCTGGCCGCCGACATGGGCGCCACCCGCGTGGTGAACGTGGCCAACCAGTCGCTGCGCGACGTGGTGAAGGACCTGCACATCGAGGGCTTCGACGTGGGCCTGGAGATGAGCGGCAACCCGCGCGCCTTCAACGACATGCTCGACTGCATGTACCACGGCGGCAAGATCGCCATGCTCGGCATCATGCCGCGCGGCGCCGGCATCGACTGGGACAAGGTGATCTTCAAGGGCCTCACCCTGCAGGGCATCTACGGCCGCCGCATGTACGAGACCTGGTACAAGATGACCCAGATGGTGCTCACCGGCTTCCCGCTGCAGAAGGTGCTCACCCACCAGATCCATATCGACGATTTCCAGAAGGGCTTCGACCTGATGGATGCCGGCCATTGCGGCAAGGTCGTCTGTTCCTGGCTCTGATGCAGAGCCGGCTCTGATCGGGGCCTGAAGGCTCCCGCGCCGGGCGTGCGCGGGAGCCCACCGAAACGTCTCACGCACGGGTAAACTCCCCCCGCGACCGGCGCACATGGGACTGGGTTTGTAAGTGCGCGGCCGGGGTAGGGCCGCACGCCGTCGGGTCGCTTAACTGACGGAGCATCGCCCATATGGCAGATCAGATTTCTTCCGGCAGCTCCCGGCTGGCGGCGGCGCGCGCACGTGCGCTCACCGTCTACCGCTCGCGGCGCACGCGCAAGACCGCGCTGATCGCCGCCATCGTGCTGGTGCTGTTCGGCCTGTTCGGCTTTTTCGCCGCGCCGTCGATCATCCGCGGCCAGATCGAAAAGCACGCCAGCGCCGCGCTGGACCGCCCGGTCACCCTGGGCAAGGTGCACCTCAATCCCTACACCTTGCGGCTGCAGCTGGACCAGTTGCATATCGGCGAGCGCGACGGCAAGACCAGCTTCGTCGACGTCGACCAGATCGTCGCCAACACCTCGTGGACCTCGCTGTTCCGCCTGGCGCCGGTACTGGACGAACTCTCGCTGCAGCGCCCGCGCATCCACATCGCGCGCACGGCCGACCAGCGCTTCAATTTCTCCGACATCATCGACCGCTACGCCGCGCAGCCGGCGGATCCGAATGCCAAGCCGGCGCGCTTCGCGCTGTCCAATATCAGCGTGCACGGCGGCGACATCGTGTTCGACGACCAGGCGGCGAAAGCCAGCCATCACGTCGAGCAGCTGGAACTGGGCATTCCCTTCCTCGCCAACCTGTCCAGCAGCACCGACGTGTTCGTCAAGCCGCTGCTGGCGCTGAAGGTGGACGGCAGCCCGCTGCGCATCGAAGGCCAGACCAAGCCGTTTGCCAGCAACCGCGAATCGGCGATCGGCTTCGAGCTCGACCACCTCGACCTGCCCCGCTATCTCGGCTACGTGCCCAAGCCGCTGCCGATCACGATTCCGAAAGGCCTGCTCAGCGGCAAGCTGGAACTCAACTTCGTGCAGACGCCGGATGCACCGCAAGTGCGCCTCACCGGCAACCTGCAGCTGGACGACTTCGCGCTGGACAGCAGCAAGGGCGAGCCGATCGCGCGCCTCGGCCATGGCACGGCGGAATTGGCGGACGTGCAGCCGCTGGTGTCGCGCTACCAGCTCGGCGCGCTGAAGCTGGAGCAGGCCCAGGTCTACTACACCGCCGGCGAAGGCGGGCACAGCAACTACGACACGCTGACGGCACCATCGGCGCCGGCCGATCCGGCGAAGAAGGCCACGCCCACCGATCTGCGCATCGCCTCGATCGCGCTCACCGGCAGCGCCATCCACTACACCGACGCCACGCAGAACAAGCTCGATCTGGCCAACCTGCACGGCAGCCTGCTTGGCCTGAGCATGCTCGCCGCGCCGCCGGCGAAACTCGATCTGGCCGGCCAGCTGTTCGGCGGCGACATCGGCGCCAAGGGCACGCTCGACCTGGCCGCGGCCACGTTGAAGGCGGCGCTGGCGCTCAAGCAGGTGGACATGGTGCCGCTGCAGGCAATGGCCGGCTCCGCCATGGCCGCGCGCGCCGCCAAGGGCAAGCTCGATGCCAACGGCCAGTTGCAGCTGGACTGGGGCAAGACCGTCAATGTGCACCTGGCGCCGGCGCAGGCGACGGTGAGCGATTTCGCGCTGGAAGCCGGCGGCAAGGGCCAGGCCGCACCGGTGGCCTGGGGCAAGCTGCAGGCGGATATCGAACAGATCGACCTGGCGTCGCGCCAGGCGCGCCTGAAGAGCCTGGTCGGCACGGGCCTTAGCCTGGACGTGCAGCGCGCGGCCAACGGCACTATCTCGCTCACCGAATTGTTCGCGCCGCCCAAGACCACCGCCAAAACAGCGGCGCCGCGCGGCAAGGCCAAGCCGGCGGATGCCGAACCGGCGTGGCAATGGAGCATCGCCCACCTCGGCGTGGACAACGGCGCCGTGCGTTTCGCCGACCATGCCGTAGGCAACGGCAAGCCCGCGGTGGTGGAAGTGACGGCGCTCAAGGGTGGCATCGACGAGCTCAGCGACAAGTTCAACCAGCAGCGCGCGATGAAGCTGGACGGCAATATCGGCAAGGGCACGTTCTCGCTCGCCGGCAAGGTGCAGCCCTCCCCTGCCCTGGCCGACCTGGACGTCACCACCCGCGGCCTGGACATCGCCACCTTCGCGCCATACATCAGCGTGCCACTGAACGTGACCATCTCCAGCGCGCGCCTGAGCGGCAAGGGCAAGCTGCATTACGACGGACGCACCGCGGAACCGAAGTTCGGCTTCAAGGGCAATGCCGCGCTGGAACGCGTGCGCGTGCAGGACAAGGTCACCGGCGACGACTTCCTGCGCTGGAGCGCACTCAACGCCGGTAACCTCGACGTGGCCTACGGCAGCGGCACGCCGCGCATGCATGTGGGCAGCCTGGTGCTGAGCGCGTTCTACGCGCGCATGATCGTCAATGCAAATGGACGGCTGAATCTGGCGGACGTGGTGGCGAAGCCGGAGCAGGAAGAACCGGTCTCGGTGACGCGCGCCGAAACCAATGCGCCGGCGGCGCCGAAAGTTTCCAAGACCACCACCGAAACGGAAAAGCCCGCCGAATCCATCGCGCCCGCGGCGGATATCCAGCTCGGCCAGATCACCCTGCTCAACGGCCAGCTCAACTACACCGACAACTTCATCAAGCCCAACTACACCGCCAACCTCACCAAGGTCACCGGCAAGATCGGCGCCTTCGGCACCGCGGGTGGCCCGCCGGCCGACGTAGCCGTGCAGGCGCAGCTGGACGACAACTCGCCGGTGGACATCAGCGGCACCATCAATCCGCTGGCGCCGGTGGCCTTCCTGGATATCCAGGGCAAGGCCAACGAAGTGGAGCTGACGCGCCTCAGCGCCTATTCCAGCAAGTACACCGGCTATCCGATCACCGCGGGCAAGCTCACGGTCGACGTGAAGTACAACCTCGACCAGCGCAAGCTCAAGGCCGACAACCACATCTACATCACCCAGCTCACCTTCGGCGACCGCATCGAGGCGCCCGGCATTTCGCACCTGCCGGTGAAGCTGGCGGTGGCGCTGCTGAAGGACACGCAGGGCAATATCGACGTCAACGTGCCGGTGTCCGGCTCGCTGGACGATCCGCAGTTCAGCATGGGCGGCCTGATCTGGCGCGCCATCGGCAACCTGATCGTCAAGGCGGTGACCTCGCCGTTCCGCCTGCTTGGCTCGGCCTTCGGCGGCGGCGACCACGAAGACCTCGGCTATGTGGAATTCGATCCCGGCTCGGCCGTGCTCAACGGCGCCGCGCAGGAGCGCCTGGGCAAGGTGGTGGCGATGCTCAACCAGAAGACCTCGCTGACCCTGGACCTGGTCGGCCGCGCCGATCCGGCGCAGGACCAGAACGGGCTGCGCAAGGTGACCGTGCAGGACATGATCCGCAAGGAGAAGGTGCTGGACGACGGCGGCAAGAACGCCGACACCTCGCCCGCCGCGCTCGCCGCGGTGGCGATCACGCCGGACCAGGAAGAGCGCTATCTGGCCCGCGCCTACAAGCACGCGGACAACATCGACAAGCCGCGCAATGCGCTGGGCCTGAAGAAGTCGCTGGAGCCGGACGAGATGCGCGCGCTGCTGGAGACCAACGTCAAGACCGACGATGCGGCGATGCGCGACCTGGCCGAACGGCGCGCCAACGCGGTGCGCGACTGGCTGAAGGGCAAGCTGCCGGACAACCGGTATGGGCTGAAGGATCCCAAGCTCACGCCGGAGGGGATCGACGACAAGGGCAAGACGACGCGGGTGGATTTCGGCTTGCATTGACGCTTGCCGGCCTGCGCAGGTTGGGGTGAGCCGCAGGCGAACCCCAACAGCGCAACGTCCAGACGCACCGCATCGTTGGGGTTCGCCTATGGCTCACCCCAACCTACGCGGGCTTTCCGGTAAGGCTCGGGTTTTCCGGCGGGCCGCAAAGGCTCACAATCGGCATCTTTCCCCCCAAGGGCCGATCCCGATGAGCTACTCCGATACCACCCGGGCGCGCTACGCCGCCGAACTGGATTCCATCCGCGAGCAGGGCCTGTTCAAGGGCGAGCGCGTGATCGTCTCGCCGCAGTCGGCGCAGATCGAGCTGGAGGGCGGGCGCAAGGTGCTGAACTTCTGCGCCAACAACTACCTGGGCCTGGCCGACCATCCGGACGTGATCCAGGCCGCCAAGGAGGCGCTGGACAGCCACGGCTTCGGCATGGCCTCGGTGCGCTTCATCTGCGGCACGCAGGACCTGCACAAGCAGCTGGAAAAGAAGATCGCCGAGTTCTTCGGCACCGAGGACACCATCCTCTACGCCGCCTGCTTCGACGCCAACGGCGGCCTGTACGAGCCGCTGCTGGGCGAAGAGGACGCGATCATTTCCGATGCGCTCAACCACGCCTCGATCATCGACGGCATCCGCCTGTGCAAGGCCAAGCGCTTCCGCTACGCCAACTGCGACATGGCCGATCTGGAAAAGCAGCTGCAGGCGGCCGACGCCGCCGGCGCGCGCACCAAGCTGATCACCACCGACGGAGCGTTCTCGATGGACGGCTTTATCGCGCCGCTGGACAAGATCGCCGCGCTGGCCGCCAAGTACGACGCCATGGTGCATATCGACGAATGCCACTGCACCGGCTTCCTCGGCGACAGCGGCCGCGGCTCGGCCGAAGTCAACGGCGTGATGGACAAGATCGACATCTTCACCGGCACCCTGGGCAAGGCGCTCGGCGGCGCGCTGGGCGGCTTCACCACCGGCAGCGCCGAAGTGATCGAACTGCTGCGCCAGCGCTCGCGTCCCTATCTGTTCTCCAACTCGCTGCCGCCGCACGTGGTGGCCGCGGCGCTGAAGGTGTTCGACATGCTGTCCAGCGCGGGCGAGCTGCGCCAGCGCGTGCAGGAGAACACCCGCTACTTCCGCGAGCAGATGAGCCAGGCCGGCTTCGACATCAAGCCGGGCGTGCACCCGATCGTGCCGGTGATGATCTACGACGCCAAGAAGGCGCAGGCCATGGCGGCCAAGCTGCTGGACGAAGGCATCTACGTCACCGGCTTCTTCTACCCGGTGGTGCCGCAGGGCCAGGCGCGCATCCGCACGCAGATGAGCGCGGCGCATACGCGCGAGCATCTGGACCGCGCGATCGCGGCGTTCACCAAGGTAGGGCGCGAGCTTGGCGTGATCGGCTGAGCATTGACGGGGGAGCGGTTGCGCTCCCCCGCTTTCGTTATTGCAGTGCGCTGAGTTCGGCGCGGTAGCGCCAGGTTTCCGTGGTGGCCGATTGCACGGCATCGGCGATGTCGCGCTGTGCGGCCTCGTCGTTCGCCAGCAGCGAACCGAGGCTGCGTTCGAAACCGTCATAGCTGGCCCAGCGATCGCGGGCCACCAGCAGCATGTATTGCGCCGAGTCGCCGCCGGTGACCAGGCGATACCAGGTATGAGCCGGTGCGCCGGGTTCCTTCTGCAGAACCTGGTGTGCAACGGCCAGCGCGCGTTCGAAACGCGCTTCCATGCCAAGCCGCACGTGCACGTGTGTCACCTGCATGGTGGCACTGGGCTTGCGGTTCTCCAGCGGCGTGCCGGTGCTGGCTTCGCGCAGCAGCACATAGGTGGGCTGTCCCATCGGAATAGCGTACGGCGACACGTTGGCGCGGAAATCCGCGCCGTCGCCGGCCACGTCCACCCGGTGGTCGAACGCGGCGAACGGCTCGCCCACGCTCGCGTCGACGAACCAGCCGCTGCGCTCGCCGTCCTCGATGGTCCAGCCGTACCAGGACAGCGGATCGCGGTGGGCGCGATGCCATGCGAGGTGCTGGCGGTAGCCCTGCTCGAACTTATCGGCAGCGCCGGTCTGCATGCGGTAGAGGTAGAAATGCGCGGCGTTGCCCGGGGCGGCATGGGCGGGCAAGGCCAGCCACAGGGCGAACAGAAACGCGTAGCAACGGCTCATGGGGATTCCTGGCGGGAGGGCGGCTGCGATTCTCGGCTTGCCGCTGCCTTCGCGGCCATGCGAATCTTTTTGGGCTCACGGCGAAAATTTTTCGCCCCTCCTCCCCCCGCCCAGGGTTTCGCGCATGAATGTGGAGTTGCGTTACCTGCACGCGTTCCGCGCCGTCTGTGAAGGCGGCAGCCTGCGCGCGGCCGCCGCCTCGCTGCACCGCACCGAGCAGGCGGTGAGCTACCAGTTGCGCAAGCTGGAGGAAGCGCTGGGCATGCCGCTGTTCCGCCGCGGACAGGGGCCGCTGGTGCCCAATGCCGCCGGCGAGCGGCTGCTGGCGTTCTGCCGCGACATGGGGCGCGACCTGGCCAAGGTGCACGAGGCGATGCGCGACGAGCCGGCGCAGCCGCTGCGCATCGCCGCGGTGAGCGGCTTCGGGCGCTATGAACTGCTGCCGCTGTTTCGCGAAGGGCCGCTGGCGGACGTGCCGATCCGCATGAGCTTTCCCACCGCGGAGGACGTGGTGCGACAGGTGGAAACCGGTGCGAGCGATCTGGGCTTCGTGCATCTGATGCTGCCGCACGGCGCTCTGCGTCTGGTGGCGGTGGGTATGGAGCAGGCGGCGTTGATCGCACCTGCGCGATTGACCTTGCCAGCGCTGGATATCGCCATCCTCGCCCAGGCCGACTACGTCACCTACGACGAGAGCGACTACGTGTTCGCCACCTGGTTCACCCAGGTGCTGGGCGAGAAGCCCGCGCGCCTGCGCAGCGTGGCGCATTTCGAGGAGCTGGAAGAGGTGCTGGACTGGGTGGCGGCCGGGCGCGGGTTGTCGATCGTGCCGTATGCGTGTGCGCGGGAGGCCGAGGCACGCGGCGACGTCGTCGCCGTGGGGCGCGAGAGCAAGCCTTGCCTCAATACGATCTATGCGGTGATGGATCCGGCGCGCATGCATCCGCTGCAGGAGCGCACGCTGGATGTGGTGCGGGAGCAGTTGCGCGGCTGATCAGCGCGACAGCGCGGCGACTTCCTCGGGGCGCAGGTGGCGCCATTGGCCCTTGGCGAGTTCGCCTAAAGGCAGCGTGCCGATGGCCACGCGGATCAGCCGAAGCACGCCGATGCCATGCGCTTCGAGCAGGCGGCGGATATGGCGGTTGCGGCCTTCGTCCAGGACGATCTCCAGCCAGGCGTTCTTTTCGCCCGTGCGCAGCAGCGTGGCCTGCTTCGCGGCCAGGCGCTCGCCTTCGTCCACTACGCCTAGTGCGAGTTGCTCCAGCAGCGCGGCGTCCGGCACGGCGTCGATCTGCACGTGGTAGGTCTTGTCGACGTGGTGGCGCGGCTCGGTGAGGCGCGCGGCCCAGGCGCTGTCGTTGCTCAGCAGCAGCAGGCCTTCGCTGGCCTTGTCCAGGCGGCCGACCGGGCCGAGCCAGGGCAGGCCGGCATCCTTCAGCAGGTCGTAGACGGTGTCGCGGCCGCGCTCGTCGGCGGCGCTCACCACGATGCCGCGGGGTTTGTTGAGGACGATATAGACGCGCTGTGCTTCGCTGACCGGGGCGCCGTCGAGCAGGATGCGCTGACGGGCGGCGTCGGCGGGGCGTTCCGGGTCGAGCACCACGCGGCCGTCCACGCTGACCCGGCCTTCGCGTACGGCCTTCTCGGCCTGGCTGCGCGAGCACACGCCCAGCTTGCTCAGCACGCGGGCCAGGCCGTGCTTCGGCGCGGCTGCATTACCGCGGCCCGGCGTGGTTCGCCTGCCCTGCCCTTGCTTTCGGTCCATGCCGGTCATCGTGCCCCAGTCCGCCCAAAAGAAAAGCCCGGCTTGCGCCGGGCTTTTCCACGCGACCTTGCGGTCGAGATTACTGCTGGACCTGCAGCTCGGTGCGACGGTTACGGGCGCGGCCCGAATCCGTGTCGTTGCTGTCGATCGGGTCGTTCTTGCCGTGACCGATCGGGCCCTGCAGGCGGCTGGCGTCGACGCCGTGGCCGGTCAGGTAGTCGAACACGATCTGCGCGCGACGCTCCGACAGGCTCTGGTTGTAGGCGTCCTTACCGACCGAGTCGGTGTAGCCGGCAACCGCCACCTTCACCTGCGGGTAACGCTGCAGGGTGTCGATGGCCTGGTCGAGGATGGCGATCGAGTCGGCGCTGGGCTCAGCCAGGGCCTTCTTGATGTCCTTCTCGCCCTTCTTCGGACGGTCGAACTTGAAGTTCACGCCGCGCAGGTCGATGACGACCTGCTTCGGGCAGCCGTCCGGACCGACGATGGTACCGGCGGGCGTACCCGGGCACTTGTCGTCGCAGTCGTTCACGCCATCACCGTCGCTGTCCAGCTTGGAGCAGTCCGGAGCCGGCGGCGGCGGCGGGGTGGCGGCCACCGGGGCAGCCGGCGGAGCGCCGAAGCGCGACACCACGCTGAAGCCCAGGAACCAGTCGCCGTAGCCGTTCTTCTCCGGCTGGCTCTTGTCGTCCCAGTCGTAGCGGTAGCCGGCTTCCGCACGGATGTCGCTGCTGTCAGTGATCGACTTGGAGATACCGACGCCGAGCTCGGCGGCCGGCGACCAGGCCTTGTCGAAACGGTTGTGGTGGTAGCTGCCCATCACGCCGGCGAGCAGGTACGGACGCCATGCGTCGGCCGCGCCGAAGTAGTAGCGAGCGGTCACGCCATAGTTGTTGTTGGACCAGTTGCCGCCACCGATCTTGGAATCGATGTCGCGCTTGGTGCGATCGACGAACAGATCGATCGAGGTGTTCGGCGCGATGAACTTGCCGACGGCCAGGCCGTAGTAAACCTGACGGCTGTTGGTGTTGCGGTCGGTGTCGTTGTAGTAGCCGCCGACGGTCGGGGCAATGTACCAACGGTCATCGAAACCGGCGGGTGCGCTGGAGCTGCTGTCCTGCGCGTGAACGGCACCCACGCCGCCCAGGGCCAGGGCAATCAGAAAATACAAGCCCTTACGATTCATCAGGTGTCTCCTCGTTTATTGGTTTTCGCGTCCGTTCCACCCCAGACGGAAATCGCGCGTCAGAACTTCAGGGTTCGACATTCGGGGGCCTCATGGCCCCCTGCTTGGCGTTCCTAACAGCAAGCGGCGCAGAGTGTAGCAAAACCGTTAAGAGATACACACGTCACTTAACAGGTAAACGTGACAGCTTAAGCTTTTGGTGGGTTCTCGTTCAGGCAAATTCGCGTGAAAACGCGCTCACCGAAAGTTCTTCGCGCATGACTGCGGGGCAAAAGAAAAGCCCGGCTTGCGCCGGGCTTTTCTGACGGCCTTGCGGTCGCTTACTGCTGGACCTGCAGCTCGGTACGACGGTTGCGGGCGCGGCCGGCATCCGTGTCGTTGCTGTCGATCGGGTCGTTCTTGCCGTGACCGATCGGACCCTGCAGGCGGCTGGCGTCGATGCCGTGCGTGGTCAGGTAGTCGAACACGATCTGGGCGCGACGCTCCGACAGGCTCTGGTTGTAGTCGTCCTTGCCGACCGAGTCGGTATAGCCGGCGACCGTCACCTTCACGTTCGGATAGCGGCCCAGGGTGTCCACGGCCTGGTCCAGGATCGCGATCGAGTCGGCGGTCGGGGTGGCCAGGGCCTTGCCGATCTCGCCAGCCTTCACGTGGCCCTTCTTCGGATAGTCGAACTTGAAGTTCACGCCGCGCAGGTCAATCACGACCTTCTGCGGGCAACCATCCGGACCGACGATGGTGCCGGCCGGCGTACCCGGGCACTTGTCGTCGCAATCGTTCACGCCATCGCCGTCGCTGTCGAGCTTGGAGCAATCCGGCGGCGGCGGCGGGGGCGGCGTGGTGGTCGGGGCAGCCGGCGGAGCGCCGAAGCGCGACACCACGCTGAAGCCCAGGAACCAGTCGCCGTAGCCGTTCTTCTCCGGCTGGGTCTTGTCGTCCCAGTCGTAGCGATAGCCGGCTTCCGCGCGGATGTCGCTGCTGTCGGTGATGGTCTTGGAGATACCGACGCCCAGCTCAGCGGCGGGCGACCAGGCGTTGTCGAAGCGGCTGTGGTGGTAGCTGCCCATTACACCGGCCAGCAGGTACGGACGCCATGCGTCCCACGCGCCGAAGTAGAAGCGTGCCGCGGCGCCGAAATTGTTGTTGGACCAGTTGCCGCCACCGATCTTCGAATCGATGTCGCGCTTGGTGCGGTCGACGAACAGATCGATCGAGGTGTTCGGCGCGATGAACTTGCCGACGCCCAGGCCGTAATAGACCTGGCGGCTGTTCGTGTTGCGGTCGGTATCGTTGTAGTAGCCGCCCACGGTGGGGGCGATGTACCAGCGGCCGTCGTAGGTGGGAGTGGCGCTGGCAGTGTCCTGCGCATGAGCGGCACCTACGCCGCCCAGGGCAAGCGCGATCACGAAGTACAAGCCCTTACGTTTCATCAGGTGTCTCCTCGTTTATTGGTTTTCGCGTCCGTTCCACCCCCAGGCGAACGACCCCGCGGGCCGTGCCGCCATGAGTCCCGGCCGATGCCGGCCTTGAAGCCAAACCACCCGAAACGGGCGCAGAGAGCTTAGCAAAAAACAAACAATTCTCCGAACGCCCGTTCAGTTTTTAGCTCACACCGTCTTTACAACGTGAAGAGTTCCAGGAATTCCTGAACAGGCATGGCGTCCAGCCTGCTCGGGTCTGCTATCGCATGGAGGATCGCCCCGACCTTGTGCCCGGGCAAGTGCCCGCGCATGGCCGCCTCGAATTTGCCGAGCAGCACCGGGATGCCTTCCGCCCGGCGCCGGCGATGGCCGATCGGATAATCGACAGTGACCTTTTCCGTGCTGCTGCCATCTTTAAAGAACACCTGCACCGAGTTGCCGATAAAGCGCTTGTCGGGGTCGTAGTAGTCGCGGGTGAAGCGCGGGTTCTCGCTCACCGCCATGCGGGCGCGCAAGGCGTCGATGCGCGGGTCGGCGGCCACCTCGTCGCTGTAGTCCTCGGCGGTCAGGCGGCCGAAGATCAGCGGCACCGCCACCATGTACTGGATGCAGTGGTCGCGGTCGGCGTAATTGGCCAGCGGGCCGGTCTTGTCGATGATGCGCGCGCCCGCTTCCTGGGTCTCGATCGCCACCTGGTCGATCTCGTCGATGCGGCCAGCCACCTGAGGATGCAGCTGCATGGCGCACTCCACCGCGGTCTGCGCGTGGAACTCGGCCGGGTAGCTGAGCTTGAACAGCACGTTCTCCATGACATAGCTGCCGAACGGGCGCTCGAAGCGGAAGGGATTCCCCTTGAACGCCACGTCGTAATAGCCCCAGGTCGCCGCGCTCAGCGCGGATGGATAGCCCACCACGCCGCGGTAGACCGCATTGATCGCATGGATCACCGCGCGCCGGCAGGCGTCGCCCGCCGCCCAGCTCTTGCGCGGGCCGGTGTTCGGGGCGTGGCGGTAGGTGCGCAGGGCGCCGTTGTCGATCCAGCTGTGCGAGACGGCGGTGACGATCTGCTCCCTGCTGCCGCCCAGCATGGCGGCGGCCACCGCGGTGGAGGCCAGGCGCACCAGGATCACGTGGTCCTGCCCCACTCTATTAAAACTGTTGAGCAGGGCGTAGCAGCCCTGGATCTCGTGCGCCTTGATCGCCCAGCCCAGCACCTCGCGCACGGTCGGCGCCGTGCCGCCCTCGCGCTGGGCCTTGCGGCCGAGATAGTCGGCCACGGCCAGGATGGCGCCGAGGTTGTCGGAAGGGTGGCCCCACTCCGCCGCCAGCCAGGTGTCGTTGAAGTCCAGCCAGCGGATCTGCGTGCCGATGGCGAATGCCGCCTGCACCGGGTCCAGCTCGTAGCTGGTGCCCGGCACGCGCGCGCCGCCCGGCAGCACGGCGCCCGGCACCACCGGCCCCAGATGCTTGACGCATTCGGGAAACTTCATCGCCAGCATCGCCGTGGCCAGCGAATCCAGCAGCATGTAGCGCGCCGTGTCGTAGGCTTCGGCGGATTCGATGCGGTAGTCGAGGACGTAGTCGGCGATGTCGACCATCGCCTGATCGGGCGATGGCCGCTGGGCGGAGCGGATGTCATGCGAACTCATGAAGCCCCTCTCCTGGCAAAGCCTGATCGAGACTACTTAACCATGTCGCTCTAACCATGTCGCCGCATCTTGCGGGAGTCAACGCCCGCCCCCGCCGAATCAGACTGCAGGCAGGCGCACCCAGCCTTCCATCAGCACGCGCGCGCTGCGGCTCATCACCGCCTTGGTCACCGTCCACGTACCGTCGACCTGCGCCGCTTCGGCACCGACCCGCAGCGTTCCCGAGGGATGGCCGAAACGCACCGCATGGCGCTCGCCGCCGCCGGCCGCCACGTTGACCAGGGTGCCGGGAATCGCCGCCGCCGTGCCGATCGCCACCGCCGCCGTACCCATCATGGCGTGGTGCAGCTTGCCCATCGACATGGCGCGCACCAGCAGATCGATGTCGCCCGCCTTCACCGCCTTGCCGCTGGAAGCGACGTAGTCCGCCGGCGCGGCGACGAACGCCACCTTCGGCGTGTGCTGGCGCGTGGCGATTTCTTCCAGCGAACCGATCAGCCCCATGCGCAACGCACCGTGCGCGCGGATGGTCTCGAACATGGCCAGCGCCTTCGGATCGCTGTTGATCGCGTCCTGCAGCTCGGTGCCGGTGTAGCCGATCGCCGCGGCCTCGACGAAGATGGTCGGAATGCCGGCATTGATCATGGTCGCCTTGAGCGTGCCGACGCCCGGCACTTCCAGGTCGTCCACCACGTGGCCGGTGGGGAACATTGCCCCGCCCGCGCCCTCTTCGTCCGCGGCCGGATCCATGAATTCCAGCTGCACTTCCGCCGCCGGGAACGTCACGCCGTCGAGTTCGAAATCGCCGGTTTCCTGCACCGCTCCGCCGGTCATCGGCACGTGGGCAATGATGGTCTTGCCGATATTGGCCTGCCAGATGCGCACCACGGCGACGCCGTCGCGCGGCACGCGCGCGGGGTCGACCAGGCCGCCCGCGATGGCGAACGGACCGACCGCCGCCGACAGGTTGCCGCAGTTGCCGCTCCAGTCGACGAAGGCCTGGTCGATCGCCACCTGGCCGAACAGGTAGTCCACGTCATGGTCGGCGCGCGTGCTGCGCGACACGATCACCGTCTTGCTGGTGCTCGAAGTGGCGCCGCCCATGCCGTCGATCTGCTTGCCGTACGGGTCGGGGCTGCCGATCACCCGCTGCAGCAGCGCATCGCGCGCGGCGCCGGGCACCTGTGCGGCCTCGGGCAGGTCCTGCAGGCGGAAGAACACGCCTTTGCTGGTGCCTCCGCGCAAGTAAGTGGCGGGAATGCGGAGCTGGGGAGCGTGTGCCATGGTCATGCCGCCTGCGATGCTTCGAGGAAATCCTGCGCGAAACGCTGCAGCACGCCGCCCGCTTCGTAGATCGACACTTCTTCGGCGGTGTCGAGGCGGCAGGTCACCGGCACCTCGACGCGTTCGCCGTTGCCGCGGTGGATCACCAGAGTGAGTTCCGCGCGCGGCGTGCGCGCGCCGATCACGTCGAAGGTTTCGCTGCCGTCGATGCCCAGGGTCTTGCGGTCGGTGCCGGGCTTGAACTCCAGCGGCAGCACGCCCATGCCGATCAGGTTGGTGCGATGGATGCGCTCGAAGCCTTCCGCCGCGATCGCTTCCACACCCGCCAGGCGCACGCCCTTGGCCGCCCAGTCGCGCGACGAACCCTGGCCGTAGTCGGCGCCGGCGATCACGATCAGCGGCTGCTTGCGTTCCATATACGTCTCGATCGCTTCCCACATGCGCATGACCTTGCCTTCCGGCTCCACGCGCGCGAGCGAGCCCTTCTTCACCGCGCCGTCGACCACCGCCATCTCGTTGAGCAAGGTGGGGTTGGCGAAGGTGGCGCGCTGCGCGGTGAGGTGGTCGCCGCGGTGGGTGGCGTAGGAATTGAAGTCCTCTTCCGGCAGGCCCATCTTCGCGAGGTATTCGCCCGCGGCGCTGTCCAGCAGGATCGCATTGGACGGCGACAGATGGTCGGTAGTGATGTTGTCGCCCAGCACCGCCAGCGCGCGCATGCCCTTGAGCGTGCGCTCGCCGGCCAGGGCGCCCTCCCAGTACGGCGGACGGCGGATATACGTGCTCTGCGCGCGCCAGTCGTACAGCGGCGCAGCCGTGGTGCCGCCCTGGCCGCTGCGCGCGAACATCGGCTCGTAGACCTTGCGGAACTGCTCCGGCTTCACGCTGGAGGACACGATCGCGTCGATCTCCTCGTCGCTGGGCCAGATGTCCTTGAGCAGCACCGGCTGACCGTTGGCGTCGACGCCGAGCACATCCTTCTCGATATCGAAGCGGATGGTGCCGGCAATCGCATACGCCACCACCAGCGGCGGCGAAGCGAGGAAAGCCTGCTTGGCGTACGGATGGATGCGGCCGTCGAAGTTGCGGTTGCCCGACAGCACCGCGGTGGCGTACAGGTCGCGCTCGATGATTTCCTGCTGGATCTTGGGATCCAACGCACCGGACATGCCGTTGCAGGTAGTGCAGGCGAACGCCACGATGCCGAAGCCGAGCTGCTCCAGTTCCGGCAGCAGGTTCGCTTCCTTCAGGTACAGCTCCACCGCCTTGGAACCGGGCGCCAGCGAACTCTTCACCCACGGCTTGCGGGTGAGGCCGCGCGCATTGGCATTGCGCGCAAGCAGCGCCGCTGCGATCACGTTGCGCGGATTGCTGGTGTTGGTGCAGCTGGTGATGGCCGCGATGATCACCGCACCATCGGGCATCTGGCCCGGCTGTTCCTGCCACTCGCCCGCAATGCCGCGCGCGGCGAGATCGGCCGTCGGCAGGCGCTTGTGCGGATTCGACGGACCCGCCATGTTGCGCACCACCGAGGACAGGTCGAACGTCAAGGTGCGCTCGTACTGCGCGGCGGCCAGCGTATCGGCCCACAGGCCGGCGGCCTTGGCGTAGGTTTCCACCAGCTTGACCTGCTCGTCGCTGCGGCCGGTCAGGCGCAGGTAGTCGAGGGTCTGGCCGTCGATAAAGAACATCGCGGCGGTGGCGCCGTATTCGGGTGCCATGTTGGAGATGGTGGCGCGATCGCCCAGCGTCAGGCTGGCCGCGCCTTCGCCGCGGAATTCCAGGTAGGCACCGACCACTTTCTCCTTGCGCAGGTATTCGGTCAGCGCCAGCACGATGTCGGTGGCGGTGATGCCCGGCTGGCGCTTGCCGGTCAGCTCCACGCCGACGATATCCGGCAGGCGCATCCACGAAGCGCGGCCCAGCATCACGTTCTCCGCTTCCAGGCCGCCCACGCCGATGGCGATCACGCCCAGTGCGTCCACGTGCGGCGTGTGGCTGTCGGTGCCGACGCAGGTGTCCGGGTAAGCCACACCTTCCTGCACCTGGATCACCGGCGACATCTTCTCCAGATTGATCTGGTGCATGATGCCGTTGCCCGGCGGAATCACGTCGACGTTCTCGAACGCTTTCTTGGTCCACTCGATGAAGTGGAAGCGGTCTTCGTTGCGGCGATCCTCGATCGCGCGGTTCTTCGCAAAGGCCTGCGGATCGAAGCCGCCGCACTCCACCGCCAGCGAGTGATCGACGATCAGCTGCACCGGCACCACCGGATTGACCTTGGCCGGGTCGCCGCCGCGCTCGGCGATCGCATCGCGCAGGCCGGCGAGGTCCACCAGGGCGGTCTGGCCGAGGATGTCGTGGCAGACCACGCGTGCCGGGAACCACGGGAAGTCGCGCTCGCGCTTGCGCTCGATCAGCTGCCGCAGCGAATCGGCCAGGATCGCCGGATCGCAGCGGCGCACCAGGTTCTCGGCCAGCACGCGCGAGGTGTACGGCAGCGCGTCGTAGGCGCCCGGCTGCAGCGCCTCCACGGCGGCGCGCGCATCGAAGTAGTCCAGCGAGGTGCCGGGAAGGGAGGTGCGGTAGTCGCTATTCATATGTGTCGAGAACCCAGGAAGAGATTGCCCGGCCCGCGTCCGCCAGGCGGCGGCCGCTCGCGTCGATGCAAAACCGCCACATTGTAGCGAGGGAAAGCCTTTTGCTTAAGGGTGTTGGCTTGACTGGTATGCATGGCGCCGCCGACAATGGCGGGCACTAATCCCAAAGGGGAGTAGTTCCGGACGCGCCGCAGCGTGCGTCCGTGCAGTGGTCGTCATCACGGGTGGAGCACCGCCCCGGTCACTGCAGCGGTTCTGCCGGGAACGAGACTTTTGCGGTAATCACGAGGCTGCGTGCGCTCGTGGTTGCTGCATTCGTCCCGCGCGCAGGAACATGAACCGCCATGGATTTCCTCACCCCCGAATTCTTCTCCGGCCTGCTGGCCATCGTCCTGCTCGACCTGGTGCTGGCGGGCGACAACGCCATCGTCATCGCCATGGCCGCGCGCAACCTGCCCAAGCAGCTGCAGAAGAAGGCGGTGTTCTGGGGCAGCTTCGGCGCGGTGGCGGTGCGCGTGGCGCTGACCGCCGTGGTGGTCTACCTGCTGAAGCTGCCCGGCCTGATGCTGGTGGGCGGACTGCTGTTGCTGCCGATCGCCTGGAAGCTGCTGCGCTCGGACGAGGGCGACGGGCACCAGGTGGGCGCCGCGGCGGGATTCTGGGCGGCGATCCGCACCATCGTGGTGGCCGATGCGCTGATGGGCCTGGACAACGTGCTGGCGATCGCCGGCGCCTCCGGCGGCCACATGACCCTGGTGATCATCGGCCTGGCCATCAGCGTGCCGCTGGTGGTGTGGGGTTCCACCCTGATCCTGAAGCTGATCGAACGCTTCCCGGTCATCGTCTACATCGGCGCAGGCGCGATCGCCTGGACCGCCGCGCGCATGATCGCGCACGACCATCTGCTGCATGACTGGTTCGATGCGCACGGCTGGGCGCGCTACGCGCTGGACGTGCTGCTGGTGGCCGCGGTGTGCGGCGGCGGGTGGTATGTGCAGAAGCGGCGCGCCGCCGCGAAAAGCGCAAACGGCTGAGCACGAACCTGCGGCGCGCGGGCCTGCCCGCGCGCTGCAGCATGTGTGGCGCCCTTCCCTCTTCGCTCAATACATCATCGGCACCCGCACCGTCACCGTCGCATCCGGCGTATCGCGCGTCACGCCCACGCCCAGGGTGAAGTTGAGCGTGCGCTTGTCGCTGAAGCGGTACGAGCCGCCGATCAGCAAGGTGCCCAGCACCGTCTTCACCGAACCGGCCACGCGGCGGTTGTTCTGCTTGGTCACGCCTACCCAGCTCTGGTCGTAGCCGATGCTGAAGGAGGCCTTCTCGTTGAGCGCCAGGCCCATGCCCACGCTGACGTCGGCCACGTCGCCGACCTGGATCTTGCCGAGGTTCTCCTTGCCCGCCAGCACCAGGGTGCGGCTGACGTTGTTGCGCGCGAAGTTGTGCAGATAGCTGACGTTGCCGAAGAACACCACCGGGTCGGACGGATACAGCCAGGTCACGCCCGGCTGCAGCGAGTAGAAGCCGCTGCCGGTGGGCAGCTGCAGCGGCAGGCCGGTGCCGGTGGCGTTCTGCACGCAGCGCTGCACGCAGTCGGTGGTGACTTCGAACGGGTCGCGGCCGGTGCGCGATTTCGCACGCAGCCAGGCCACGTAATAAGCCTTGTCGGCGCCGCCGTCGTTGAGCTGGTAGCGCAGCGTCGCCTCGATGTCGCCCAGGCCGCTGCCGCTGGCGCCGAAGGCGCGGTCGGTGGCGGTGCCGGTGAAGATCTCGCGGCTGATGGTGTCGGTGTGCCCATGCACGAAGGGAATGCGTACCTCCGCTTCCATCCGGTTGGTGATGCCGTAGCGCAGCGCGATCGCACCGGTCTGCGTGGTGGTCTTCACCTGGCGCACGTCGACCAGGCCGATCAGGATCGCCGGAATGATGGTGTAGCCCACCAGGGCCACGCGGTCCGCCGACGAATAGCCGAACTGGTACGAGGGTTCGACGATCAGCTTGCCGGGCGGCGTCAGCACGCCGGGCTGATCGAAGATCGGCGCCACTTCGGGCGGGCGCGAATCGCGCTGCGGCGCCTGCCCGACCGGTTGCGTGTCTTCCGGGCCTGCTGCGACCACCGCATCGGCCGGCATCGGCAAGGCCGTGGCCGAACTGCCGGCCGCGCGGATATTGCCGGCGCGCTGCCGGTCCAGCACGTCCAGGCCCACCGCCTGCCGCAGCTCGCGGTACTGCGCTTCCTGCGCGGCCAGCGTGCGCTTCATGGTTTCCAGCTGTTCCATCTGCGCGGCGATCTGGCTGCGCATGGCATCCAGGCGCTCGCCTTGCGCTTTCACCTGCTGGTGCAGTTCGTCCGGTTCCGCCGCGGGCGCCTGCGTGCCTGGCGTGCTTACCGCAGGAGGCGCCTGCTGCGCGGCGCCCGTGCCGGCAAGCAGCACGAAGCCCGCGGCCGCAGCCGCGTGCCGCCACGTCCAGCTGCCGCGCGCTGCGTTGCCCCCTGCCCGATCATGCCGTGTTCCATGGACCCTGATCATCGCCTCTCCCCTTCTCTGGATGCCCGCGCCTCCGTCAGCGGCCGAGCGGATTGGCCAGCGCCGATTGCAGGCTCTGGCCCAGGTTCAAGTTGCGGAACGCGCTGAGCGTGTTCACCGAAACATTGAGCGTGGTCATCGCCGCGATGCGCTGGTTGTCGAGCGTGTTCTGCACCACGGTGGTCGCGGCGTTCTGGCCGAGCGCCGCCGGATCGACCGCGTTGCCGGGTCCTACCTGCACCACTGCGGCCGTATGGATGGCTGCCGATAAGGCGCTGGCCTGCGCCGGCGTGAGATGCGCGACATCGGGGATCTGGATATGCGTGGACGCGACCAGGTTGCCGTCGACGTACACCACGCGGTCCAGCCCCAGCGACGCCACCAATCCGGAGCCCAGATCGAAGCCGCCGCGCGCGGCATCCAGGCGCGCCTCGCTTACCGGCGTCCACTGCGCGACCACCTGTTCGTCCGCGTAGGCGCGCGGCGCGGCCAGCGCCGTCGCGATCAGCAGCGCCAGGCCCAGGCCGGCGCGATGCGTGCGCATGCTCATATGTCCCCCGGCCCCCGCTTGGGGAGGGTGATGCCGTCCAGGCCACGGCGGTCGATGCTGGTGCCGAGCGGCGCCAGCGGCGCGGCGCGCCAGTCGGATGGGCTGTTGAAGACCGCCAGCGTGCGGCGGTTGTGGATGACGAAGACCAGGCGGTTCTTCCACATCGCCTCGAAGCGCGCGCGCGGCAGCGAGCGCGTGCCTAGCGCGGGATCGCCGATCAGCACGCGGTCGTAGAGCAGGCCTTTCACCACCACGAAATGGTGATAGCCGTGCTCGTCGATCAGCACGATCGCCGGCAGGCGTTCCTGCCGCAGCTTGTCCAGCGGCACTTCGAAACCATCGGCGTCGAAGCCGTTGGCGGCCAGATAGCGCTTGATGTCCAGCAGCGAGAAGCCTTCCCGGCCGATCTTGGCGCGGTCGCCGTGCGCGTACATCTGCGCGAACGCGGCTTGCTCGTCGACCGGATAGCCGTACTGATAGGTAAGCAGCGTCGCCACCGCCGCCGAGCCGCAGCTGAAGTCGTACTTCTGCCGGATGGTGTTGCGGAAGCGCGCTTCCTTCAGGCTGGTGAGCCTGAGGCTGAGGCTCTGCCCCTGCGCGCCCGGCACCGTGATCGACGCAGCCGGCGCCGCGCCGTGCCAGCACAGCGCGGACAGCAGCAGCACCGGCAGCCATGGCCTCATGGCGCTACTGCCGGAACTGCACGTTGATGATGGTGGCGTTCTGGATCAGCACATTGTTGCCGGTGTTCTGGATCACCATCGGCACGCCGGCGGCACCCTGGAAGGAGCCTGCGCTGATCGAGTTGGTGCCGGTGACGACGTCGTCGGCCTGGTTGTTGCTCACCGTGCCGTCGAGGGTCATTTTCGCGCTGACGTCGGCGCCGCCGCTCAAGCTGGCGAGCACCTTGGGGTCGACGCGCGCGCCGAAGCCGTTCACTTCATCGGGATGCGCGGCCGCTGCGGCGCGATAGGCCGATGCGGGCGAGGCGGACAGATACGTGGGCGCCGCTTGCGCCTGCGCCAGCCCCCATGCCCCCAGCGACAGGCACGCCATGCCGACGCCGCATGCAGCTGTGATCTTCCTCATGGCGGTTCTCCCTTGCGCGAACGTGGCGGGGCGCAAGCCCCGCCACGCGGTTGCACATCAATGGCCGACGTTGAGGTTGGCCTGCACGTTCACGCTCTGCTGCGTGAGCGCGGCCACGCCGCTGTTCTGCGCCATCACGGTCACGCCTGCCGCCGCTGCCGCGGCGCCTTCCATGTGGTTGGACATGTCGAAGGTGCCTGCGCTGGCCCACGACGCACCGCCCGCCGCGCCTGCGCCGCCGGCGCCGCCGGCCGCACCGCCGCCCGTGCCCGCGCCGCCTTCGCCGCCCATGCCGCCCGCGCCCGCAGTGGCATCGGCCGCGCCGCTCGCGCCGCCGGTGGCGGTAGCGCTGCCGCTGGTCGAAGTCGACGTGCCGCCCGTCGCCGAACCGCCGGCCCATGCGCCGCTGCCGCCGGTGGAGGTGCCGCCGGTGCTGTTGCGGCGCGCATCGGCGCTGGCGTTGCCGTAGTTGTCGCCGTCGCTGCCGCCGCCCCACGCGCCCGCGCCTGCCGCTGCGCCGCCGCTGGTGCCCGAGCTGTCGCCGACGCGGCCACTGCGCGCATGCGCATTGCCGCCGCTGCCGCCGGAGCCGCCGCCACCGCCCGTGCCGTAACCGCCATAGGCATCGCCGCCGGAACCGCCGCGTGCGCCATTGGCATTGCCCCAGTTCTGCGCGACGTTGCCGATGCCGCTGACCTGGATATCGGTCACCGTGCCGTCGAGCCGGCTGACCGCCACCGCCTTGCTGTTATTGAACGAGTTGGTGACCGCCGAAGTGGCCGTGCCGCCGTTGTTGGCGGACGCCGCGCCCACCGCCGATGCATTGGCATCGCCCATGTTGTTGCGGTCGTTGCCCTGGCTCGAATTGGTCCGGGTATGAGTGGAGCTGTTGTTGTGGGAATTGTTGGAGTTGGTCGAGTTGTCGTCTGCCATGGCGGGTAGCGTCAAGCCGATGCCAAGCAGAATTGCTGTGGCGATAAGTGTCTTGCGCATGGACTCTCTCCTGCGGAACAGTGGCCCCCTGGTACGCCGAGCTACGCGGCCTCCAGACGTGGCAACTTGCATGCCACTCGCTTCCACCATTTCGCATCGCGCGAAATCTTCGCGCGCAGTCAAGCACTTGCATGGCGCGAAACCGATCGCGCCGCTGAACGCCGGGAATGGCAGCGGGCCCGAGTGCATCAATCGTGTTACGCCGCGCAGGCGTGCGCAGGCCCAAAAGGCTGAAAACAAGGGCGGATACAGCCTGCCACGGCTTGGCGCAGGCCACGCTTCGCTACGCTGTAACAGCGGCGTTACGCCCTGTGCCTGCCGGTCAGCAACAAAGCATCTACGCGCCGCGAAGGAAACGGCGCTTATCGCACTGTCGGATAAAAACATCCGCGGGCGCCGCAACCGGCGCGCCCGCGGACGGGGACGGCATGCCGGCTCAGTACACCAGCGTGGTGTTGGACGCCGTGGCGGTGATGCCGTAGTTGCACTGCGGGCTGGTCGAACCCACCGGGAAGTCCTTGGTCCACGGCGGATTGGCGATCTGCACCTGGTTCAGGTTATAGACCGCGATATTGGTGAAGGCGATCGAGCCATTGCTCGGGTAATGGTTGCAGCTGCTGACGCCATAGGCCTCCAGCACGCCGCCGAAGACCCAGTTGAGCGTGGCATAGGGATTGGTGGTGAGCGTGGTGCTGGTGCCCTTGGTCACGTCCTTGGACACGATCTTCCAGGTCGAGCAGGTCACGCCGGGCGCGCAATTGGAAAAGGTGTCGCCGGTGATGCTGTCGCCCACCGACACGTTGATCGGCGAGCTGTGGTACGTGGTGCCGCTGACGCAGCAGTTCCAGCTGGCCATGGTCCACTTATGGTCGTTGTAGCCGTTCCAGCCCAGCACCGGCTGCAGGATCGACTGCACGTTCGGCAGCTGTTCGAGACCCGGGAAGAAATAGATCACCTGGCTGGCCGAGGTGGTCGGGTTGCTCGGCACCTTCCAGCTGGCCACGATGCGGCCGATCGCCACGCTGCTGGAATAATTGGTGTCGATCACCCAGCCGTTGATGGTCGGGTTGTGCGCGGCCGGGAAGCTCACCATCCCGTTCGGCTCGATCCGCGTGCCGTTGAGCGCGAAGTGCGGCTGCGAGCACAGCGCGGGCTTGCGCAGCGAACCGTCGACGCGGCGGATGTTGCCGTCCTTGTGCAGCTCTTCGCCTTCATGCACTTCCTGCACGCAGGCAGGATCGAAATAACCATTGGGTGTCACCACGAAATTGCTTGGCACGCCCTGCGGGCGCAGCTGCAGTTCCATCGCGCTCACCGAGGTGAGGGCCGCGTCGGGCTTCAACGCGGCCTGCTCGGCGGCTTGCGCGCCGCCGGCGACGGCCAGCAAGGACAAGACGGCGATCAACGATGCGCCGAACCAACTCCGGCGCGTTCTTCCGATGAATCTATTCATGGGTCGCACACTCCTGATGACGGTTGGGATAACGCCGTCCTGGCGTGGTGCGCAACCTCTTCGCACGCGGCGTGCGGGTGCGAAGACAGGCCGCGCGTATGGCCGTCCAGATGGCCGGGGAAGTTGACACCGAAAGCGGATTCCTTGCTGCGAAGCGCGCGTACAACCGGTGTGAATGGAAGGCCGCAAGTTCTTCACCGGTCGCAGACGATGCTGACGCGAACGCAAGAACGTGCGAAATGCCATGCCACGGAAACAAAAAAAGGGAGCCCTCAGGCTCCCTTCTTTCATTGCCGGGCGGCTTGCGCTCAGCGCTTTTCGATCGGCACGTAGGCCTGGTCTTCCGGACCGGTGTAGTTCGCGCTGGGGCGGATGATCTTGCCGTCCTGGCGCTGCTCGATCACGTGCGCGCTCCAGCCGGAGGTGCGCGCGATGACGAACAGCGGCGTGAACATCGCGGTGGGCACGCCCATCATGTGGTACGCGCTGGCCGAGAACCAGTCGAGGTTGGGGAACATCTTCTTCAGTTCCCACATCAGCTTCTCGATGCGCTCGGACACCTCGAACAGGGTCGGGTTGCCGCCTTCCGTGCACAGCTTGCGCGAGACTTCCTTGATGATCTCGTTGCGCGGATCGGACACGGTGTACACCGGATGGCCGAAGCCGATGATGATCTCCTTGCGCTCGACGCGGGCGCGGATGTCGGCTTCCGCCTCGGCCGCGTTGCGGTAGCGCGCGATGATCTCCATCGCCACTTCGTTGGCACCGCCGTGCTTGGGACCGCGCAGCGCGCCGATCGCGCCGGTGATGGCCGAGTACATGTCCGAACCGGTGCCGGCGATGACGCGCGCGGTGAAGGTGGACGCGTTGAACTCGTGCTCGGCGTACAGCACCAGCGACTTGTCCAGCGCGTGCGCGTGCAGCTCGCTGGGCTTCTTGTTGTGCAGCAGGTGCAGGAAGTGCGCGGCGATCGACTCGTCGTCGGTCTCGGTCTCGATGCGCTTGCCGTTGTGGCTGAAGTGGTACCAGTACAGCAGCATCGAGCCGAAGCTCGCCATCAGGCGGTCGGCGATGTCGCGCGCGCCGGTGAGGTTGTGGTCGTCCTTCTCCGGCAGCACGGTGCCGAGCACCGAGCAGCCGGTACGCATCACGTCCATCGGATGGGTGGCGGCCGGCAGCAGCTCCAGCGCGCTCTTCACCGGCGCGGGCAGGCCGCGCAGGCGCTTGAGCTTGGCGCGGTAGGCGTTGAGCTCGGCCCAGTTCGGCAGCACGCCGTGCACCAGCAGGTAGGCGACCTCCTCGAAGCAGCCCTTGGCGGCCAGGTCGTGGATGTCATAGCCGCGGTAATGCAGGTCGTTGCCGCTGCGGCCGACCGTGCACAGCGCGGTATTGCCCGCGGCCACGCCCGACAGGGCGACGGATTTCTTGGCCTTGGGAAGAACTTGCTCGCTCATCGGATACCTCTCCTCAATGCATGCAACTTGGCCGTCGCGGGCGGAACGCCGCACGGCGGCCGGGGAAAATCCAGGCCTGAATCAGCCCTTCTGGTTGGCGAACAGCGCGTCCAGCTTGTCCTCGTAGGCGTGGTAGCCGAGGAAGTCGTACAGCTGGTCGCGCGTCTGCAGCGTGTCGATAATGTTCTTCTGCGTGCCTTCGCGGCGCACCGTCTCGTAGAAGTTCAGCGCCGCCTTGTTCATGGCGCGGTAGGCGCCGCAGCAGTACAGCGCGATGTCCACGTTGGCGCCGCGCAGCTCGTCGGTGGTGAAGAACGGGGTGGAGCCGAACTCGGTGAGGTTGGCCAGGATCGGCACCTTCACCGCGGCCTTGAAGCGGCGATAGTCGTCCAGCGTCTTCATGGCTTCCGGGAAGATCATGTCGGCGCCCGCCTCGACATAGGCGCAGGCACGGTCGATCGCGGCGTCCAGGCCTTCGGAACCGGCGGCGTCGGTACGCGCCATGATCACGAAGCCGGCATCGGTGCGCGCGTCCACTGCGGCCTTCACGCGGTCGACCATTTCTTCCTTCGGCACCACTTCCTTGCCGGGGCGGTGGCCGCAGCGCTTCTGGCCGACCTGGTCCTCGATATGCACCGCGGCCACGCCGATATTGATGAAGGAGCGGATGGTGCGCGCGATGTTGAAGGCGCCGCCCCAGCCGGTGTCGATGTCCACCAGCAGCGGCATCTGGGTGGCGTCGACGATGCGGCGGGCGTCGGTGAGCACGTCTTCCATGGTGGAGATGCCCAGGTCCGGCATGCCCAGCGAGTTGGCGGCGACGCCGCCACCGGACAGGTACAGCGCCTTGTAGCCCACGCGCTTGGCCATCAGGCCGGCATAGGCGGTGATCGCGCCCATCACTTGCAGCGGCTGTTCCTGGGCGACGGCGGCGCGGAAGCGTGCGCCGGGGGATGCGTTGTGGGTCATGGAACCTCCGCGTAAAGCGGCGATTTTAGCGCGCGGACCCGTCCCGACCCGTGCTGCAGCGCGTCAAAGATCGCGCCAATCGCGTACCACAAGCGTCGAGATGCGCATCGCGGGGCGCCGTATCGCTACCTACATTCGCTTGCATGAGCACACCTACCCGACTTGCCACACGCATTCTCCAGGGCCTGCTGATCGGCATCGCCGCCGCAGTACTCACCCTGGCCATCGGCCGCTTTTATCCGGGTGTGCTCAAGGCCATGCAGGCCTTCGCCGCCACGGTGCTCGATCCGCTCGGGCAGGTGTTCCTGCGCATGCTGTTCTTCGTGGTGATCCCGCTGGTGTTCGCCTCGCTCGCTTCCGGCGTGGCGCAGCTGGGCCGGCTCGGCCGCCTCGGGCCGCTGGCCGGGCGCACCTTTGCGCTGTTCGCGGCCAACATGCTGATCGCCGTGGCGCTGGGCCTGCTGATGATGAACCTGCTGCAGCCGGGCCATCAGCTGGAGCCGGGTTCGCGCGAACGCCTGATGCAGGAATACGGCGGCAGCGCGCACCAGGCGGTGGAGCGACAGCAGCAGCGGCCCGCGCTGACACCGGCCGCGGTGGTGGACATGTTCATGCCGCGCAATCTGTTCGGCGCCTTCGTCGGCCACGACCGCGGCATGCTCGGCGACGTGCTGCCGCTGATCCTGTTCGCCATCCTGGTCGGCGCGGCGGCCACCCTGCTGGACGATGAAAAACGCCGCCGGCTGCAGGCGGGGCTGGATCTGGTGAGCGAGCTGATGACCGGCATCGTCGGCTTCGCGCTGCGGCTGGCGCCGGTGGCGGTGCCGGCGATGATCTACAGCGTGATCGTGAAGATCGGCACCGATGCGCTACTTACCCTGGGCGTGTTCGCCGCCGGCTGCGCGTTCGCGCTGGCGCTGCACCTGTTCGGCACCATGTCGCTGTGGCTGCGCCTGCTGGCCGGGCGCTCGCCGATGGCCTGGTTCCGCCAGGTGCGGCCGGTGCTGATCACCGCCTTCTCCACCAGTTCCAGCAGCGCCACCCTGCCCGCCTCGCTCGCACTGGCCCGCGACCAGCTGAAGCTCTCGCCCAGCACCGCCGGCTTCGTGCTGCCGCTGGGCGCCACCATGAACATGAGCGGCACCGCCCTGTTCGAAGGCTGCGTGGTGCTGTTCGTGGCCCAGGCCTTCGGCGTGGAGCTGGCGCTGGGCCAGCAGTTCGTGCTGATGCTGCTGGCCGTGCTCAGCGCAGTGGCGGTGGCCGGCATTCCCGGCGGCTCCATGCCATTGATCGCCGGCCTGCTTGCCACCTTCGGCGTGCCGCCGGACGGCATCGGCCTGGTGCTGGGCGTGGACCGCATCCTGGACATGCTGCGCACCACGGTGAACGTGGGCGGCGACCTGGTGGCCGCCACCGTGGTGGACGCCCAGGCCAGTCGCGCGGACAGCTGACCAGGCTCGCGTTCCTGTCACGATGGCCGGCGCAGACTTCGCCTCTTGCGCCGGGGCCGGCCATCGATAGTCGCCATCTATCACCCTCATCCCGACAATCGATTAGATAAATCCCGTTGCCGGCGCTAATCTTTCATGCTTCCAACCACCACAACACGGGAAAACAACCGATGTCGTTGATCAACACCGCAATCAAACCGTTCAAGGCGCAGGCTTACAAGGACGGCAAGTTCATCGAAGTGACGGACGCCAGCCTCAAGGGCAAGTGGTCGGTGGTGGTGTTCTACCCGGCAGACTTCACCTTCGTCTGCCCGACCGAGCTCGAGGACCTGGCCGACCATTACGCCGAATTCCAGAAGCTGGGCGTGGAGATCTACGGCGTGTCGACCGACACCCACTTCGCGCACAAGGCGTGGCACGACACGTCCGACGCGATCAAGAAGGTGAAGTACACCCTGATCGGCGATCCGACCGGCACCATTACCCGCAACTTCGACGTGATGATCGAAGAGGAAGGCCTGGCGCTGCGCGGCACCTTCGTGATCAATCCGGAAGGCCAGATCAAGCTGTGCGAGATCCATGACAACGGCATCGGCCGCGACGCTTCCGAGCTGCTGCGCAAGGTGAAGGCCGCGCAGTACGTCGCCTCCCACCCGGGCGAGGTGTGCCCGGCCAAGTGGAAGGAAGGCGAGAAGACCCTGAAGCCCTCGCTCGACCTGGTTGGCAAGATCTAAGCCACGCTTTTGCGCGATACGCGGCCCGCTGCATCGGGCCGCTCCGGACCCGGCGTCCTGCCGGGTCCGCTTTCCGAAGACGCAAGCTGCCCGCGACGCCTGGCTCTGGCCAGGTGCTCGCGGCGCTCAGCCCGAATTCCCTGAAACAACGGAGCAACCACCATGTTGGACGCCGATCTGAAGACCCAGTTGCAGGCCTACCTCGAAAAGGTCACGCACCCGATCGAGCTGGTGGCCTCCCTCGACGACAGCGCCGCCTCGCAGGAACTGGCCGGGCTGCTGGAAGACATCGCCTCGCTGTCCGACAAGGTCAGCCTGAGCCGCACCGGCAAGGATGCGCGCAAGCCTTCGTTCGCGATCAGCCGCGTGGGCACCGACGTGGAAGTGCGCTTCGCCGGCATCCCGCTCGGCCACGAGTTCACCTCGCTGGTGCTGGCCCTGCTGCAGGTCGGCGGCCATCCGTCCAAGGCCGCGCCGGAGCTGCTGGAGCAGGTGCGCAACCTCGAAGGCGAGTACCGCTTCGAGACCTTCATGTCGCTCTCCTGCCACAGCTGCCCGGACACCGTGCAGGCGCTGAACCTGATGAGCGTGGTCAATCCCAATATCAAGCACGTGTCCATCGACGGCGCGCTGTTCCAGGACGAGGTGAACGAGCGCCAGGTGATGGCCGTGCCCACCGTGTTCCTCAACGGCGAAGCCTTCGACCAGGGCCGCATGACGATCGAGCAGATCGTCGCCCGCCTCGACACAGGTGCCGCCCAGCGCGACGCCAAGAAGATCGACGCCAAGAAGCCATTCGACGTGCTGGTGGTCGGCGGCGGCCCGGCTGGCGCCGCGGCGGCGATCTATGCCGCGCGCAAGGGCATCCGCACCGGCGTGGCGGCAGAGCGTTTCGGCGGCCAGGTGCTGGACACCATGGCGATCGAGAACTTCATCTCGGTCACCTATACCGAAGGCCCCAAGCTGGCCGCGTCGCTGGAGCAGCACGTGCACGAGTACGACGTGGACGTGATGAACATGCAGCGCGCCGAGAAGCTGGTCGCGCCAGCCGACCCGAACGGCCTGTTCGAAGTGAAGCTGGCCAACGGCGCCACGCTGAAGTCCAAGACGGTGATCCTTTCCACCGGCGCGCGCTGGCGCAACATGAACGTGCCGGGCGAGCAGGAATACCGCAACAAGGGCGTGACCTATTGCCCGCATTGCGACGGCCCGCTGTTCAAGGGCAAGCGCGTGGCGGTGATCGGCGGCGGCAACTCGGGCGTGGAAGCGGCGATCGACCTGGCCGGCATCGTCGGCCACGTCACCCTGCTGGAATTCGACGGCAAGCTGCGCGCGGATGACGTCCTGCAGCGCAAGCTGCGCAGCCTGCCGAACGTCAGGATCATCGTGAACGCGCAGACCACCGAGGTGCTGGGCGACGGGCAGAAGGTCACCGGCCTGGCGTACACGGATCGCCACAGCGGCGCCAGCGAGCGCGTGGAACTGGAAGGCGTGTTCGTGCAGATCGGCCTGCTGCCGAACACCGAATGGCTGAAGGGCACGCTGAAGCTGTCGCCGCGCGGCGAGATCGAAGTGGATGCGCGCGGCGAGACGTCGATCCCCGGCGTGTTCGCCGCGGGCGACGTCACCACGGTGCCGTACAAGCAGATCGTGATCGCCATGGGCGAAGGCGCCAAGGCCTCGCTCAGCGCCTTCGATCATCTGATCCGCATGCCGGTGATCGAAGCGGAAGCTGTCGCGGCCTGATCGTTTTTCAGAACTCGCCCGCCCGCAGCCCCCGGTACGCCAACAGGCGGGGGTTTGTCGGGCGGGCGATTTTTTTCCTGCCTGTCAGCCCTGATCCGGCCCACGCTCCAGCGCACGCCGGATCTCGTCCAGCGCGCCCGGATCGTCCAGCGTCGACAGATCCCCCGGATCGCGCTGCTCCGCCAGTGCCTGCAGCGAACGCCGCAGCAATTTCCCCGAGCGCGTCTTCGGCAGCGCATTCACCACGTACACGCGCGACGGCTTGGCGATGCCGCCGAGCTGGTCGACCACGCGCTGCTGCATGGCATGCGCCACCTGCCCTGCCTGCGCACCGGCATCTTGCTTCAGCGTGGCGAACACCACCGGCACCTGCCCTTTCAATTCATCGCGCACGCCGATCACCGCCGCCTCGGCGACCGCCGGATGAGTGGCCACGGATTCCTCGATCTCGCGCGTGCCCAGGCGATGACCCGCCACGTTGATCACGTCGTCGGTGCGGCCGAGGATGGTGGTGTAGCCGTCGGCGTCGCGGATCGCCCAGTCCAGCGAGCTGTACAGCAGCTCGTTGAAGTGGCCGAAGTAGCTGTTCAAATAACGCTCGTCGTCGCCCCATACCGTGGTGAGGCAGCCCGGCGGCAGCGGCGGCTCGAACACCAGCACGCCCTTGCTGCCCGGCGCGGCTTCCGCGCCGCTGGCTTCGTCGATCACCTTCATGCGGTAGCCCGGCGCGGGCAGGCCCGGCGAGCCGAACTTCACCGGCTTCAGCTCCAGGCCCGGCATCAGCGTGATCGCCGGCCAGCCGGTTTCGGTCTGCCAGTAGTTGTCGATCACCGGCACGCCCAGGCCGTCGGTGATCCAGTGCGCGGTCGGTTCGTCCAGCGGCTCGCCGGCGAGGAACAGCCACTTGAGCGCGGAGAGGTCGTACTTGCGCAGCCACTCCGGATCCTGCTTCTTCAATACGCGGATGCCGGTGGGCGAGGAAAACATGGTGCGCACCGCATAACGCTCGCACAGATACCACCAGATGCCCGGGTCCGGCCGCGTCGGCAGCCCTTCGTACAGCAGCGAAGTGGCGCCGCCGATCAGCGGACCGTAGACGTTGTACGAATGCCCCACCGCCCAGCCCACGTCGGAGGTGGAGAACATCACCTGCCCCGGCGCGATATCGAAGATGCAGCGCACCGACATCGCCATGGCCACCGCATAGCCGCCGACGTCGCGCTGGATGCCTTTAGGCTTGCCGGTAGTGCCCGAGGTGTAGAGCAGATAGCTCGGCTCGTTCGATTCCAGCCAGGCCACCGGCACCTCGGCCTGCTCGTGCGCCTTGCGCAGTTCGGCGTAGTCCAGATCGCGGCCGGCCACGCGGGTCATCTGCGGGTCGAGTCCGCGGTCGACGATCAGCACGTGCGGCGGCGGCGACGCCGCCTCTTCCAGCGCGGCATCCACCAGCGGCTTGTACGGAATCACCTTGCCGCCGCGCATGCCGGCATCGGCGGCGATCAGCAAGCGGGGCTGCGCATCATCGATGCGCAGCGCGAGGTTGTGCGCGGCAAAGCCGCCGAACACCACCGAGTGGATCGCGCCCAGGCGCGCACAGGCCAGCATCGCGAAGACCGCCTCGGCCATGTTCGGCAGGTAGATCACCACGCGGTCGCCGCGCTGCACGCCCAGCGCGGCCAGCACCGCGGCGAAGACATTCACTTCGCGATGGAGCTGGCGGTAGGTCAGTTCGCGCGTGATGCCGGTCTCGGTGGAAATCGCCACCAGCGCCAGCTGTTCGCCGCGCTCGGCCAGATGCCGGTCGACCGCGTTGTAGCAGAGGTTGGTGGTGCCGCCGACGAACCAGCGGCGGAACGGCGGGCGCGAATAATCGAGCACCTGCTGCGGCGGGGTCTGCCAATGGATCAGCCGCGCCTGCTCGGCCCAGAAGATCTCCGGCTCGTCGATCGAGCGCCGGTAAAAAGCCTCGTAATCCATGTCCGCATCCGCCCGCCGGGTATGGACGGCAAGACTCGCCCAAGCCGCGCGAAGGATTGCACTAGACCTTGGTCGTACCGAATGAAAGGAGTTAATGGCCTTTATCGGCATTAGGCCAAAAGGCTTATTAGAACGATGCAATAAGCATAGGCATTAAAATCTATGAAGCATGGAAAATGCCAAATACCCATCCTTCACAAATGTGTTTCCGGCACTGAGAAACAAATCATGTGAATATCAAAAATAATCCGGAATTAACACGTTATTTTCACATTTCTTCACTGAGTATCGGCCTCGCCCAGCAACGCGCGTTAATAAGGTGCTCGGACGGGCATGGGGAAAGACGCGCACATGCCACTGGGACAGGGGAGTGGCTAATCCGAAAACGACACACGCGGCATTAATCATCTGCCTGGATCCAGGATGGAATCGGGCGGCGCGCGTGTCCTTCCGGTAGCCCTATTACCAGCGACTCGATTGCGTTTCTCGGAGGAAATAGCGATGAGTAATCGACATGTGAGCACCGTGTTGAAGCAGACCGTATTGATTACCTGCATGCTGGCCGCCGGCATTTCGCTGACGGCCTGCTCGGGTCACAGTTCCTATAAATCCGGCGGTGGCGGCAGCGTCGTGAATCCCGGTGGCGCCGGTGGCGGCGACGGCGGTGGTTCGGGCGGTGGCGGCGATGGCTCAGGCGGTGGCGGCACCGGCGGTGGTGGTGGCGGCACCGGTGGCGGTGGCACGGGTGGTGGCGGCACCGGCGGCGGTGGTGGCGGCACGGGCGGCGGCGGTGGTGGCGGCACGGGCGGCGGCGGTGGTGGCACCGGCGGCGGCGGTGGCACCGGAGGCGGTGGTGGAGATGGCGGCGGCGGCACCGGAGGCGGTGGCGGCGGTACCGGCACACCCGCGCCCACGGGCGTGGTCGGCGCGGTGGGCACCGGCGGTGGCGGCATCGTCACGGCGGTCGGCAATACCGTGGTCGGCATCGGCCAGCAGATCCCCAACACCACCATCCTCGGCAATACGCCGGTGACGCAGGGCCTGGCGGGCGTGGTGACCAACACCGGCGACGCCGTGGTCGACGTCGGCAACGGCCTGAAGAACGGCCTCGGCCAGATCGGCAACACCAGCGACCCGGTCGGCACCACGGTGCTCGGCACCAGCAGCGCCGTCGGCGATCTCGGCCAGGCGGTGACCAGCCTCGGCGGCACCGTGAAGGCGGCCGGCGCATTCCAGGGTTCGCCGATCACGCCGATCACTTCGCTCGTCGGCAACCTGGTCTCCAATGTCGGCACCGACGTCAGCAAGCTCGACACCGGCCTCAACGGCCAGCTCGCCGGCGGCCTGCCGAAACAGCTGACGCAGACGCTGAGCAATACGGTGACGCCGCTCGCGCTCACCGGCCAGAACGGCAGCGCCAGCGGTAATCCGACCAACCTCGTCGCGGCCGTATCGACCGCTGGCGGCGGCGCGGCTACCGGCCTGGGCAACGGCCTGAGCGGGATCGGTGCGTCCCTGGGCAGCTCCCTGCCCGGCGGCCTCAGCAATCCCACCACGGTCGCGCTGGGCAATACCGTCAGCGGCGTGGGCAGCACCGTCAGCGCACTGGGCGGCGGCCTCACCAATGGCCTCGGCCAGGCCGGCAGCATCAACAACCCGGTGGGGGTGACCTTGGCCAGCACCGGCGGCGTGATCTCCGGCGTGGGCGCCACCACCAATGGCGTGAGCAATACCGTCGCCAGCCTGGGCACGGGCCAGTTGTCAGGGCTCAGCCCGCTGACCGGTACGCTCGCCTCGGCGGTGAATCAGGTCGGCACCGGTGTGACCAATCTGGGCGGTGCGGTGACCAACACCGCCAGCGGTCCGCTGCGGCCGGTCACCGGCGCGCTCAACGGCGTGGTCAACACCCTGGCCAGCGCCACCACCGTGCCGATCGGCACCAATGCCACGGCTGGCACCGGCGGCAGCCTGGGCGGACTGGGCAGCCTGGTGAATACGGTGACGGCGCCGATCACCGGAGCCGTATCCGGCGGCACGTCAGGCACTGGCAGCAACCCGGTCGGCGGTCTGGTCGGCTCGCTCACCAGCACGGTGGGCAGTGTGACCTCCGGCGTCGGCAGCACCAGCGGCAGCACCTCGACCAACAGTGGCGGCCTGCTGGGCGGATTGCTCAAGAAGTAAGCGGCAACGGAGAGGCGGCCGCAGGGCCGCCTCTTCGCATGAGGCATCGCTTCGCTGCACACTGGCCGTGTGCAGCGAAGATCCAGCGACACGAAGGAGCGTCATCGCATGAGGAGATGGTTGGTGTTCGCCACCGCCGCCGCAGCCTCGACCACGGGCTGGGCGCAGAGTCGTCCTCCGGTTCCCAATCCCCTGCAGACCCTGCCGCGCGTGGAAGCGCCCACGCGGCAACCGAGCGTCACGCTCAACGTGGAGCAGCAGCGCAACGACCAGCTCGCCGCGCTGATGGCGCTCACCCTCGCGCCGACGCGCATCGATATCGACGGCGTGCATTCCGTGCCGTTCAACCAGGTGGCCGCGCTGTTCAAGCCGCTCACCGGCAAGACCGTGCGCATCGCCGATCTGGTCGCCGCGGCCAATGCCTGCACCAAGCTGTATCAGGATCACGACTACGCGCTGTCGTTCTGCTTCATTCCCGCGCAGGGCTTCCAGGACGGCGTGGTCAAGGTCAGCGTGGTGGAAGGCTATGTGGCCGAAGTGGACGTCGGCGGCGCGCCCGGCAACATGGAGCGGAAGATCCGCGCCATCGCCGGCCACATCACCGCCGACCGCCCCCTGCGCCGCAGCACCTTCGAGCGCTATATCCAGACACTGGGCATGCTGCCCGGCGCCAAGATCGATGCCGACATCGCCGCGCCTACCACCACCGACGGCGCCACGCGCCTGAAGCTCAAGGTGAAGCGCCAGCGCTACGACATGAGCACCGGCATCGACACCAACCACCCCGGCGTGCAGGGCATCTTCGCCGGCACGCTCAACGGCATGACGCCGCTGGCCGAACAGCTCACCGGCTCGGTGCTCTACCCGCCCGGCCGCGGCAAGCAGCAGTTCTACAGCGCCGGCTATGCGCAGATGCTCGGCTCCAGCGGCCTGATGGGCCGGCTCAATGCCTCGAACTACTACGGCAACCCGGACATCGACAACCAGCTGCCGTCGTATCTGCGCCATCGCCTTTCACAGAACCGCCTCGATTTCAGCCTCAGCTATCCGCTGCTGCTAAGCAATACGCGCAGCCTGATGCTGGGCGGCGGCCTGTACGCCTCCAACCAGAACGACAAGTACCGCAACCTGATCAACGGCGCGCAGCTTGAATTGAAAAACGACGTGCGCGTGCTGCACAGCGAACTGGACTTCACCCAGGCCGGCGAAAAGCGCACGCGCAAGCTTGGCATCGGCATCGCGCAAGGTCTCGACATGCTCGGCGCCGGCAGCCGCGGCCTTACCAATATCCCCGGCGCCCTGGTGGCCAATCCCACCGACGTGCGCTTCACCCGCTACAACCTCAACGCGATGCAGAGCGATACCTGGCCGGCGCACCTGGTCACGGTGGCCAGCGTGGTGGGCCAGTACAGCCACTATCGCCTGCCGTCGACCGAGCAGATCAGCTTCGGCGGACCGCGCTTCGCGCTCGGCTACGATCCGGGCTCGGTGTCGGGCGACAGCGGCTGGGGCGCTTCGCTGGAACTCAACCGGCCGTTCAAGGTGAACGCCAAGTGGGTGAAGGTGCTCACTCCCTATGTGCTGGGCCAGATGGCGCGCGTGTATCTCAACGGTACGCGCCCGGCCGCCGACAAGCTGCAGACCGCCGCGCTGGGTCTGCGCCTGACCGACGGCAAGCACTACACGGTGGACGTCTCCGCCGCGCAGCCGGTGGGCGACAAGACGCAGGACAATCTGGCGCGGCATACGCGGTATGACCTGACGTTCTCGTACCAGCTGTTCCCGTAGGTTGGGGTGACAACCCCAACATCGCCATGCCCGGCGCCTCGCGGCGTTGGGGTTGCCACCCCAACCTACGCTGGCGTAGCGGCCGTCTAGTAGGTATGTGTTATTTGCCCCCCGCCCCCCGCCTGACAAGCTCCCGGACACCCTCCACCGGGATGCCGTCATGCCTGCGTTTTTCCGCCACTTCTACTTCTGGGTGCTGGCCGCGATCGTCGCGGGCGGGCTGATCGGCCATTACGCGCCGGAGACCGGCGTGGCGATGAAACCGCTCGGCGACGGCTTTATCTCGCTGGTGAAGATGCTGATCGGGCCGATCATCTTCCTCACCGTGGTGCTGGGCATCGCCGGCGTGTCCGACGTGAAGAAGGTCGGCCGTGTGGGTGCCAAGGCCATCCTGTATTTCGAAGTGGTGTCGAGCTTCGCGCTGGTGATCGGCCTGGTGGTGGTCAACACGCTCAAGCCCGGCGCCGGCTTCAACGCCACGCCCGCTTCGCTCGATGCCGCCGCGGTGGCCAAGTACGCCAACGCCGCGCACGAGCAAGGCACGGTCGCCTTCCTGCTGCACCTGATCCCCAAGACCTTCACCGACGCCTTCAGCGGCGACGGCGACCTGCTGCAGGTGCTGCTGCTCGCGCTGCTGTTCGGCTTCGCCATGATCCACCTGGGCGAGCGCGCCAAGCCGGTAATGAACCTGCTCGAAGCGCTGTCGAAGGTGTTCTTCCGCATCATGGGCATGATCATGCGCCTGGCGCCGCTGGGTGCGATGGGCGCGATGGCCTTCACCATCGGCAAGTACGGCGTGCATAGCCTGGGGCCGCTGCTGAAGCTGATGGGCAGCTTCTACCTGGCCTGCATCCTGTTCGTGGTGGTGGTGCTTGGCGCCATCGCGCGCGCCACCGGCTTCAGCATCTTCAAATTCCTGCGCTATATCCGCGACGAGTTGCTGCTGGTGCTGGGCACGTCCTCGTCGGAGTCGGCGCTGGTGCCGCTGATGCAGAAGCTGGAGCGCCTGGGCTGTTCCAAATCGGTGGTCGGCCTGGTGGTGCCGAGCGGTTATTCGTTCAACCTGGACGGCACCAATATCTACCTGACCATGGCCGCGATCTTCGTGGCGCAGGCGCTGGGCGTGGAGCTCACGCTGACGCAGGAATTGACCCTGCTCGCGGTCGCCATGCTCACTTCCAAGGGCGCCTCCGGCGTCACCGGCGCGGGCTTCATCACGCTGGCCGCTACCTTGGCGGTCGTACCGTCGGTACCCGTGGCCGGTCTCTCGCTGATCCTCGGCATCGACCGCTTCATGAGCGAAGCGCGCGCGATCACCAACATCATCGGCAACGGCGTGGCCACCGTGGTGGTCTCGCACTGGGAGAAGGAACTCGACCACGCCAGCCTGCAGGCCGCGCTCGATGGCCGCCCGCCCTCGCCCGCCGCGGACGAGGCCACCCTGCTCACCGACGCCGGCTGAGCCGGTCCACCGCCATCATTCACGAGGCTGCGATGAAGACCTTCCCGAGCAAGACCCTGAGTGCCGTCATGCTGTGCGCGCTGGGCCTGGTGCCGGCGGCGCGCGCGGCCGACATCAACAACTGGCCGATCAAGTACACCACCGGCGACGGCACCGAATGGGCGCTGTACGGCAACTACCAGTACGACTGGATGGATGTGCGCCACAGCGACACCATCGAGGACTCGCACACCAACCGCCGCAAGGAATTCGGCTTCACCGCCAAAAAAAAAGGCGAGTGGGACGCGATGGTCTACTTCGACTTCCAGGCCAAGACCTGGCTGGACGTGTACTGGCGCATGGAAACCAAATGGCTGTTCGGCCAGGACTACGGCAAGCTGCGCTTCGGCTACAGCAAGCTGCCGGTGGGCTTCGAAGGCGTGACCAGCTCGCGCAACGACAGCTTCGTGGAAATGGCGCTGCCGCTGCAGGCCATCTACGAGACGCGCCGCACCGGCGTCGACTGGGCGTATGAGCGGCCCACCTACCTGGTCAATGTCGGCTACTACTTCGGCGAGGATCTGCAAGGCGACAACGACGGCACCACCGTCGCCGCGCGCGCCGCGTGGACGCCGATCAAGCAGGAAGGCGAGGTGGTGCACCTTGGCCTGTCCGCATCGATCGAAAATCCCGACGGCACCACCGACGGGCGCGGCGTCTATCACTCGCCCTCCGCGCGCTGGCGTTCGCGTCCCGAAGTGGGCCTCACCACCGTGCGCCTGATCGACTCCGGCTCGCTCACCCACGTCGACAGCAATCGCCGTCTCGGCTTCGAAGGCCTGTGGATCCACGGCCCGCTGTCGTTCCAGGGCGAGTACCTGCAGGCGCAGACCAAGCGCACCGACGGCCTGGCCGACTACACCGCCGACGGCTACTACGTATTCGGCAGCTACGTGCTCACCGGCGAATCGCGTCCATACAGCGCCGGCAACGTCGCCAACCTCAAGCCGCGCAGCCCCTGGGGCGCGGTGGAGCTGCTGGTGCGCTACAGCGCGCTGGACCTGGACGACGGCAAGGTGCGCGGCGGCCGCGAACACGACCTCACCTTCGGCGCCAACTGGTATCTGACCCAGCATTTCAAGTTCCAGGCGAACTACGTCAAGGCGCATTCCACGCACCTGGGCAAGCGCCAGGATCCGGACGTGTTCGAGCTGCGCGCCCAGGTGTATTTCTAAGCCACGGGAGCCGGAACATGAGCAGCACCACCGCCGAACTCATCACGCGCGCGCCCGCCATGACGACGGGGCAGCGCCTGCGCTCGATCTTCAGCGGCTCGATCGGCAACCTGGTCGAGTGGTACGACTGGTACGTGTACTCCGCGTTCTCGCTGTACTTCGCCCAGGTGTTCTTTCCGGCCAGCGACCAGACCACGCAATTGCTCAATACGTCGGGCATCTTCGCAGTCGGTTTCCTGATGCGCCCGCTCGGCGGCTGGCTGCTCGGCACCTTCGCCGACCGCCGCGGGCGCAAGGCGGCGCTGCTGCTGTCGGTATTCATGATGAGCCTGGGCTCGCTGATCATCGGCCTCTCGCCCGGCTATGCGCAGATCGGCGTGGCCGCGCCGATCCTGCTGGTGCTGGCGCGCCTGCTGCAGGGCCTGTCGATCGGCGGCGAATACGGCACCTCGGCCACCTACCTCAGCGAAATGGCGCCGCGCGAAAGCCGGGGCTTCTGGTCCAGCATCCAGTACGTGACCCTGGTGGCGGGACAGCTGATCGCGCTGGCGCTGCTGGTGGTGCTGCAGCAGTTTGTGCTGTCCACCCAGCAGCTGCACGACTGGGGCTGGCGCATTCCCTTCCTGATCGGCGCGCTGCTGGCGGTGATCGCGGTGATCATCCGCCGCAACATGGACGAGACGGCCTCGTTCAAGAAGGCCAGGCACACGGAAAGCCCGCTGCGCACCTTGATGCGCCATCCGCGCGAAGTGCTGACGGTGATCGGCCTGACCATGGGCGGCACGCTGGCCTTCTATACCTACACCACCTACATGCAGAAATTCCTGGTGAATTCGGCCGGGATGAGCAAGGCCGACGCCACCTCGATCTCCACCGCGGCGCTGTTCGTCTACGCGCTGCTGCAGCCGGCCTTCGGCGCGCTGTCGGACCGCATCGGCCGGCGCCCGCTGCTGATCGGCTTCGGCGTGCTGGGCGCGCTGCTCACCTACCCCATCCTGTCCACGCTGAAGGAAACGCACGACTGGTGGCAGGCGTTCGGCCTGATCATGGCCGCGCTGATCATCGTCAGCGGCTATACCTCGATCAACGCGGTGGTGAAGGCCGAGCTGTTCCCCACCGAGATCCGCGCCATCGGCGTGGGCCTGCCCTATGCGCTGGCGCTGTCGGTGTTCGGCGGCACCGCGGAATACGTGGCGCTGTGGTTCAAGAAGATCGGCCACGAAGATTATTTCTACTGGTACGTCACCGCCTGCATCGCCTGTTCCCTGCTGGTATACATAGGCATGCGCGACACCCGGCGGCATTCGCGCATTGTCGAGGACTGACCCGCAGCGCAGCCAGGAAGGCCGCCGCGACCGAGGCGTTCCCTTTCCTTTCATGGCCATCCGCTTCCGCCACGGCAAGACCCTCGCCATCGCCGCGCTGCTGGCCGCCGGCATGGCGCTGTCCGCCCTGCTCACCTACCGCATCGCGCTGCGCCAGAGCCTGGGCCGCATGGCCGAGGACAGCGCGCAGCAGCTGCAGCTGCAATCGCTGGCCCTGCAGCGCCTGATCGACCGCTACCGCGTGCTGCCCGGCACCCTGGCGCTGGACCCGGAACTGCGCGCCGCCCTGCTGGCGCCGCCCGACGCCACCATGCAGCACTACCTCAACCTCAAGCTGGAACACGCCAACGGCGTGACCCATGCGTCCACGCTCACCCTGCTCGACCGCGACGGCCTGGCGCTGGCCGCCAACAACTGGCGCGAGCCCAGCAGCAACGTCGGCCACCGCTACGATTTCCGGCCGTATTTCCAGGGCGCGGTAGCCAACGGCGTCGGCACCTTCTACGCGGTGGGCATCTCGACGCACGTGCCCGGCTACTTCATCGCCGAAGCGGTGAAAGGCAACCGCGGCGAAGTGATCGGCGTGATCTCGGTGAAGGTGCCGCTGGGCGAACTGGAACGCGAATGGCTGCACGGCGAAGGCACCCTGCTGCTGAGCGACAAGGCCGGCGTGGTGTTTCTCACCAACCAGCGCGAATGGGAATTCCGCGAGCTGGCTGTGCTGAAGCCCGACGAAGCGGCGCGCATGGAAGCCACCCGCCAGTACGAAAACCAGCCGCTGCGTCCGGCCGTCTATCGGGTGCTGGACGAACTGGGCGACGGCAGCCGCCTGGTGCGCATCGTCGAACCGGAAGGCCGCGGCACGCGGCTGTGGACGTCGCTGAACCTGCCGCTGGAAGGCTGGACCCTGCACCTGCTGCGCAACGCCGCGCCCAGCTTGGCCACCGCGCGCCTGGCCGCCGCGGTGGCGGCGGGCGCGTGGGCGCCGCTGATCCTGCTGGGCCTGTTCCTGCAGCAGCGCCGCCGCCTGATCCAGCACCGCCTGCAGAGCCGCGCCGAACTGGAACGCCTGGTCACCCACTACACCGGCGAGCTGCGCTCGGCACAGGACAGCGTGGTGCAGGCGGCGGAAGCGGCGGCCAGCCGCAACGCCAGCCTGGAACACCTGCCGCAGGGCGTCAGCGTGGTGGACAAGGAACTGCGCCTGGTGGCGTGGAACACGCGCTACCAGGAGATCTTCAAGTTCCCGCCCGGCCTGCTGCGCACCGGCATGCCGATCGAAGAGGTGCTGCGCCACAACGCGCGGCTGGGGCGGCTCGGCCCCGGCTCGGTGGAAGAGGCCATCCAGCGCCGCCTCGACCACATGCGCAGCGGCTCGGCGCATATGTTCGAGCGCGAGCGGCCCGACGGCAGCGTGCTGGAAATCCGCGGCAATCCCCTGCCCGGCGGCGGCTTCGTCACCAGCTTCGCCGACATCACCGCGTACAAGGCGGCGGCGCGGGACCTGCGCAACCTCGCCACCACGCTGGAGCAGCGCATCGAGGAGCGCACGCACGACCTCGAGGCGGCCAAGGCCGAAGCCGAACACGCGAACCGCAGCAAGACGCGCTTCGTAGCCGCTGCCGTGCACGATCTGCTGCAGCCGCTGAATGCGGCGCGCATGTATGTCGGCGTGCTGCGCGGACGCCTGCCCGGCGGCGACGATCGCGGTCTGGCCGACCGCGTGGAAAGCGCGCTGGAAGCGCAGGACGAACTGCTGGCCAGCCTGCTCGACATCGCGCGCCTGGAAGCCGGCGCGCTGACCGCGAAGCCGGTGGACCTGCCGCTGGAACCGCTGCTGACCGGGCTGGCGCGCCAGTTCGGCATCCTGGCGCAGTCGCGCGGCCTGGTGCTGCACTACGTGCCCTGCCATGCCACGGTGCACAGCGATCCGCTGCTGCTGCGGCGCGTGCTGCAGAACTTCCTGTCGAACGCGATCCATTACACGCCGCGCGGGCGGGTGCTGCTCGGTTGCCGGCGCGCACATGACGGCTTGCGCATCGAGGTGTGGGATACCGGCGTGGGTATTCCCGAGGCGAAACGCCAGGCGATTTTCGAGGAGTTCCGCCGGCTCGATACCGGCATCGATCGCGATGGGCGCAGCGCGGGGCTCGGCTTGTCGATCGTGGATCGCATCGCACGCTTGCTCGATCACCGTATCGGGTTGCGCTCGTGGCCGGAGCGCGGCAGCGTGTTTTCGGTAACGGTGCCGTATGGCGATCCTGCCGGGGTGGTTGCGGTTCCCGCCGCGGCGGCGGTCGCCGGCGATGAGGATTCGCCGCTGCGCGGTTGCCGGGTGTGGTGCGTGGATGACGCGCCACGCGTGCGCGAGGCTACGGGTGCGCTGTTGCGGCACTGGGGGTGCGAGGCGACGCTGATCGATAGCGCGGAGGGCGCGGTGGCGCTGGCGCGTGCTGGCGGGGCGCCGGATTTGCTGTTGCTGGACTATCAGCTGGGTGACGGTGTCACTGGGTTGGATTTGCTGCCGCGGTTGGTTGAGGTGTGGGGCGGGCGGCCGCCGACGATTGTGCTGTCGGCGCAGAAGGATGCGGAGACGCGCATGCGCGTGCAGGAGGCGGGGTTGCGCTTTCTGCCTAAGCCGGCGGCGCCGGCGGCGTTGCGGGCGCTCATATCGCAAGTGTTGCTTGCTGGCGGCGCTTTTTAGCTCGTCATCCCAGTTGGGATCCAGTTTCTGTATCGCTTGGTTTTCGCGGTGCCGCGATTTGGCCGCTTATGCAGCGGGCATTTCGTGCGCCTGCCGGCGCCCGAGTCACTTTTTCTTTGCTGGCCCAAAGAAAAAGTAACCCAAAAGAAATGGCCTGAGAGCCAAGGCTCGCGACGCGACTAGAAGG
>NZ_JAHFVJ010000019.1:0-55450 GCF_018599165.1 Dyella sp. LX-66 | reverse complement strand
CTCGCACCTTCACGCGCCTCGCCACGTTGGGGTTCGCCTGCGGCTCACCCCAACCTACGCCGTACGCTTACGCAACGAACAGGGCTAAACCCAAAAACTGGCCTCAGTCATTGAACATCCTCTTCGCCACGGCACGTTGAAGCACCCGCTACGTAAACGCACAGTGGTTTCGTGTCGACTCTGGTTAATCCGTTGCCGCAGCCGTCCACTGCTCGTTCTAGTCGCGTCGCGAGCCGTTGCTCTTAGGCCATTTCTTTTGGGTTACTTTTTCTTTGGGCCAGCAAAGAAAAAGTGACTCGGGCGCCGGCAGGCGTCCGAAATGCCCGCTGCATAAGCGGCCAAATCGCGATACCGCGAAAACCAAGCGATACAGAAACTGGATCCCGGCCTACGCCGGGATGACGAGCAAGCGTAGCCTCACGCCGCGCTATCGGCGATAGCCGCCAACAACCTAAAATTCAACTCGCGCTGCTGCAGCTGCCAAGCATCCAGCTCACTCTGTGGAACGGGCTCCTGCCCATCCATCCCGCTGAGCAAGCGCTTCCACCACGTGCGATAGCGATACGCCGACACCTCGCCATTAATGTCACTGGCCACAATGCGCCCGCGCAGCGCCTCAATAATCGCCATCGCGTGGTGCTCCTCCAGCCGACCCTGGTCCCAATTGGTCCGCGCAGTGTCCACACTGAAAGCATCCTTATCGATCGACAGATAAGTCGCCTGCGGCGCCCGCCGCAACTGCTCCACGAACGCGCAAGTCAGCGCATCCGGATCCTCGAAGCGGTGGAACGCATCCTGCAGCCCCAGGCGCGCCGCCCAGGCCACATCCACATCCATGCACCAGTAGCTGAGCTTGCCTGCGCGCAACGGCCGCAGGTAATTCTCCCAGGCGTGCGCCGCGCCGATGTCGCCGGAAGTGATGCCCACCACGTGCACGTGATTGACGTACGGCAGCATCGCCACCTTGCGCACCCACGAACCGCAATGGATGCCCCAGGGGAAACGCATGTTGTCCGGATGGTTGTCGAACACCACCAGCTGGAACGGGCCGCGTGCGCGCTGGCGCTCCACCAGTGGCCAGGTCAAATGGTGGTAGTCGCCCGAACCCATCAGCACGGTGCCGTGCTCGGCCGGCGCCGTGTCGGCGAGATGGCGGCGCAGGCGGTTGAAGGTGCGCAGGGTGCAGCCGAAGCGGATCGCTTCCTGCCAGTCGCCCAGCGGCAGCGTGGTGGCGCCTTCGATCGGGCCGACGGCGCCGTCGAAGTCCAGGATCAGCGGACCGGGCCGCATGGAATCAGGTTTGCGCATCGGTCGGCGTCGGCGCCCATTGGCTGTCGCTTTCGAACAGGTGGCCCAGCTTGCGCGCCGCGGCGCGCAGCAGCGGGTTGCGCAGCCAGATGGCGTGGCGGGTCAGGGTGAAGCTGGCGCCAAGATAGGACTTCACCTGCGGATCGGTCCAGCCCGCCACGTAGTGGCTCAGGCCGCGCTCGCGCGCCCAGGCCAGGTTGTGGAACCAGCTGGTGAAGTACAGGTTCTGCTCGCGTGCCTGCGGGTAGGCGAAGCCCACGTATTTGTCGATCAGCTTGCCGTCGGCGACGAAGCACAGGTTCCAGCCGATCAGCTCGCCCTGGTGGCGATAGACGAAGGCGAAGCCGCCATTGCCGGCGTCGCGCAGCACGGTGGCGAAGAACGCGCGGCTGAGCTTGTCGAAATGGATCTCGCTTTGCGCGTAGACGTTCTCGTACAGCGCATAGAACGCATCGACGGTGGCGTCGTCGGCAAAGCGCGCATCGCCGCAGGCCACGGTTTCCACCGCCACCTCGTCGCGCTTGCGCAGCTTGCGGCGGATGTCCTTGCGGCGCGAAGACGACAGGCGCGCGAGATACGCCTCTTCGTCGGCGAAATCGATCGCCACGTAGGCCAGCGCCTGGCCCTCGAGCAGCAGATAGCCCTCGGCGCGGCAGGCTTCGGCGAAGCGCGCGCACCACTCGCGGCTGGCCGCGTCGCACAGCGGCGAATCCTGCGGGATGTCCTTCACCACCAGCAGGCGCTGCCCGCCGCCGAGCTCGCGGCGCAGCGCACCGGGCAGCGCGGCGGGGTCGGCGGCGCGCGGGAACAGCGCGTACTCCGACACGGTGGTGCCGACGAAAGCGGTGCGCCAGCGCAGCAGGCGCCCCCACCAGCGGTAGCCGGGCGCCTTGACCACGCGCCGGCGCAGTGCGTCGTCGGTGGTGGTCAGCAGGTCGAACGGCGCCACGAAGGCGGGCGTGCCTTGCGCTTCCCGCACCCGGAAGCCGAGCGGAGGATGCGCCGCGAAGGACGCGACCAGGCCATCCGGTTCGAGTTGGTTGAGATAACGCACGCAAGGTTTCCGCAAGTGGGGCGCCGCCGTCCCGGACGCCGCGCGCATGATGCCGCAAGCCGGGCCGCGCAGCATGGATGACGGGGCTTTCACGCCGCTTACCCTGCCGCCGCCGGCCGGCCCGGCCGTCCCAAAGATTGGCGAAAGGCGAACCCGCGCAGAATCGACCAAATACAGGACCGTCGCGTCTGGACAAGCACCCCGTGCTTGGTCAGGCTTGCCGGGTCGGCCGCGCGGTGCGGCCAGCGGCGAACGCCACGGACCAGGGATACGACCCATGAGCAACGTACAGCAGGAAACCACCGAGATCATCGCCAAGCAGGCGAAGATCGACATCGACACCATCAAGCCCGAGTCCACCCTGAAGGACCTGGGCGTCGCCTCGCTCGACGCCATCGAAGTGATCTTCGACATCGAAGAGCATTTCGGCATCAACCTCCCCAACGAGGACACGGACTTCGACAACGGCACCGTGGGCCAGCTGGTGGAAGCCATCGAGCGCCAGCTCGCCGCCAAGAAGAACGACTGACCTCCTCCATGCAACGTCTCGTCATCACCGGCATGGGCGCGATCTGCGCGCTCGGCAACGACGCACCCTCGGTCTGGCAGGCCATGACCGAGGGCCGCACCGGCATCGCCCCTGTTTCCCGCGTGGATCCCGAACGCGTGCGCGCCGCCGGCGTGGTGGCCGAGGTCAAGGGTTTCGATCCGGCCCAGCACTTCGAAGAAGCCAAGCTCAGCCAGCTCGACCTGGCCACGCAGTACGCCCTGGTCGCCGCGAAAGAGGCGATCGTGCAGTCCGGGCTGTCGTTCGAAGGCGAACGCGCCTCGCGCACGGCGGTGGTGGTGGGCAGCGGCGTGGCCGGCGAGGTGACGCGCGACACCCAATACCACCGCATCTACGCCGAGAAGGCGCCGCGCGTGCACCCGCTGGGCATCATCCGCATGATGATGAACGCACCGGCCAGCCAGATCAGCATGGCGCACGGCATCACCGGCCCGGCCTTCGTGGTGGCCAGCGCCTGCGCTTCGTCGAACCATGCGTTCGCGCAGGCTGCGATGATGATCCGCTCCGGCCTGGTCGACGCCGCCGTGGTCGGCGGCACCGAGGCCTGCCTCAACCTGGGCACCCTGCTCGCATGGGAAGCCATGCGCGTGCTGGCGCCGGACACCTGCCGCCCCTTCAGCAAGGGCCGCCGCGGCATCGTGCTGGGCGAGGGCTCGGCCATGTTCGTGCTGGAAACGCTGGAACAGGCGCAGGCGCGCGGCGCCACCATCCTGGCGGAACTGGTCGGCACCGGCATGAGTTCGGACGCGGGCGATATCGCCGCGCCGTCCGAGCTGGGCGCGGCCGCCGCCATCGAGAACGCGCTGCGCGACGGCAATCTCTCGCCGTCCGAAGTGGATTATGTGAGCGCGCACGGCACCGGCACGCTGGCCAACGACGCCACCGAGACGGCCGCGCTGCACCGCGTGTTCGGCGAACATGCGCGCGCGCTGGCCATCTCCTCCACCAAGCCGATGCACGGCCATGCGCTGGGCGCGTCCGGTTCGCTGGAACTGATCGCGGTGATCGGCGCGCTGCGCCACGGCATCGTGCCGCCGACACTGGCCTATCTCGAACCCGATCCCGCCTGCGACCTCGACTACGTGCCGCACCAGGCGCGCAAGATGCCGGTGCATGCGGCGATCAGCAATTCGTTCGCCTTCGGCGGACTCAATGCGGTGGTGGCGCTGCGGCGCATGCCTTGAACAACCGGCGCTGGTGTGCCGGTTACGCCTGAGCGCGGCGCACTCTAGCCAGCGAGCAACGGCAACAACTGCTCACGGCTCAGCTGCGCAATCGGCAGATCGCCCGGTTGCGCAGGATCCACCCAGCACAGCGCCTCGATCTCCGCCCTCGCCTCGAACGGCCCGTCCGCGGCCACTTCGTAGACCACCGCTTCGACTTCGCAGCCTGGCTCGTTCGCCGCCGGCGCGCTGAAGCGTCCGAGCAGCCGCGCACCTTCGCGCCGCATGCGGCAGCCGAGTTCCTCTTCCAGTTCGCGCGCCAGCGTGTGCAGGTCGTCTGCATCGCCGGGATCGCGCTTGCCGCCCGGCTGCTGGAACACTTCCGCGCCGCGCTTGCGCACCAGCAGCACGCGGCCCGCGCTGTCGCGGATCATCGCCGCGACGATCTCGATACGCCGCGTCACAGCCGCGAGTACGACCAGGACTGCATGCGCCCGTCCTTGTACGGCATCACGCCGTGGAACGGCCGCGGATCGCCGTCGAACACCAGCGGCAGGAAGTGGCGGTCGCCTTCCCACATCGGCAGCTCCATCAGGCGGTCCAGCTCCACCCATTCGAGCGTGCCTTCGGGATTGGCGGCAAACGGTTCGCCGGCATAGCGGTCGATCACGAAGATGAAGCCCAGCCAGTCCTCGCCCTGCTTGCCGAAGCCCGGCCAGTTCAGCGTGCCGCGCAACTGCATCGACACGCACTCGATGCCGGCTTCCTCGAGGATCTCGCGGCGCATGCAGGCGGCGATGTCCTCGCCCGGCTCCATCTTGCCGCCCAGGCCGTTGTATTTGCCCAGGTGCATATCGTCCTGGCGCGCATTGCGATGGATCATCAGCACCCGGCGCCGATCCGGCGAGAGCACATAACCGAGCGTGGCGACGATGGGCGTGTAAGGCATGAGGCGGCGTGCGGCGGAAAAACGGCAGTCTATAACGGCCACGGCTTCGGATAGATGCGAAATGTCACGCCGGGCTTGCACCCGCACCACTGCCCCGGCCACCATCGTGCGTATGCAGGCATCCGTCCTCCCCGCATCCACTGCCCGCCGTCCATGGCTGTACTGGCTGGCCACGCTGGCCATGCTCGCCGGTGCCAGCGGCTGTTCGCGCCAGGCGCAGGCGGTGGACAGCGATGAAGTCACCTTCGAAAGCCAGAGCTTCCGCGTGGTCCGCGTGGACCTGGAACGCGAGCCGCTCAGCCTGCACTGGAAAGACCCGGAAAGCGGCCAGCCCTACGCCACCATCGAAGGCCTGCGCCAATGGGGCATGGCGCACGACCGCCGCCTGCTGTTCGCCGCCAATGCCGGCATCTACGACCGCCAGTTCGCGCCGCTGGGCCTGTACGTGGAAGACGGCCGCACCGTGGTGCCGCTGAATCTGTTCAAGGGCAATCCGGCCGCGGGCAATTTCTCGATCCAGCCCAACGGCGTGTTCGCCGTGTATGCCGACGGCCACGCCGCCGTACGCACCAGCACCGCGTTCAAGGCCGACGCCAAGGCCGCGCGCTGGGCCACGCAGTCGGGGCCGATGCTCCTGGTGGACGGGCAGATCAACGACCGCTTCGTGGACGATTCGTCCAGCCTGAAGTGGCGCAGCGGCGTATGCGCGAAGACGCCGCATCGGGTGGTGTTCGTGGTGAGCGAATCGCCGGTGAACTTTCACACCTTCGCGCGACTTTTCCGCGATGAACTCGGCTGCCGCGACGCGCTGTACCTGGACGGCACCATCTCGCAGTTCTACGTGGACGGCGAAGGCTATGCCGGCGCGCCCACCTTCATGGTCAAGCCCTATGCGGGCATCTTCGCGGTGTTCACCACGGCCAAGCCCTGAGCGTTGGGACTACACTCGGGAGCATCGCCACCCAAGGTCCGCCTCCCGATGCCCCGAGTCCGACGCTTCCGCTGGCTGCGCGCCCTGCTGCTCTCCCTGTTGATCCTGATCGCCGGCGTGCTGGCGGCAGGCTGGTTCCTGCTCGCCGGCAGCCGCGCGAAGCTCGACGGCGAAGTCGCCGTGCAAGGCCTGGGCGACACCACCAGCATTGCGCGCGACGCGCTCGGCAGCGCCACCATCGATGGCAAGAGCCGTGACGATGTGACCTTCGCGCTCGGCTACGTGCACGCGCAGGAACGCTTCTTTCCGATGGACCTGATGCGCCGCGTCGCCGCGGGCGAGCTGGCCGAACTGGTCGGCGCCGCGGCGGTGGATACCGACATCGAGCATCGCCGCCATCGCCTGCGCGCCACCGCGCAGGCGGCGCTGGCGCAGCTGTCGCCGGAGGACCGGCATACGCTGGAGCTCTATACCGCGGGCGTGAACCGCGGCCTCGCCGATCTGCGGGTGAAACCCTGGGAATACTTCCTGCTCGGGACGCAGCCGCAGCCGTGGAAACCGGAAGACAGTTTCCTGGTGATCGGCGCGATGTACCTGGACCTCAACGGCGACGGCCGCAACCAGCGCGAGCTGAGCTTTGCGCAGATGCGTTCCGCGCTGCCCTCGCCGCTGGTGGATTTCCTGCTGGCGCCGGATCCCGAATGGGAAGCGCCGCTGAGTGGCGATCTCTCGCATCCGCCGGTGATCCCGGGTGCGGACGTATTCAACCTGCGCGACAAGCCGGTGGCCTCCAGCTCCGACGCCGCCGCGCTTGCCGCACTGGCGCCCGCGCTCGACGAGCCACGCCCCGGCAGCAACAACTTCGCCGTGGCCGGCCGCCTGACCGAGAGCGGCGCGGCCATCCTCGCCAACGACATGCACCTGGGGCTGCGTGTGCCGGACATCTGGTTCCGCGCGCGCCTGCGCTATGCGGACCCCACCGCACCGAACGGCCGCCGCGACGCCAGCGGCGTGACCCTGCCCGGCACGCCGGCCCTGGTCGCCGGATCCAACGGCCAGGTCGCCTGGGGTTTCACCAACAGCTATGGCGACTGGCTGGATTGGGTGCGCGTGCTGCGCGATCCGAAGGACGCCGCGCGCTACCAGGTGCCGGACGGCGTCGACTCGATCGAGACGCACGAGGAGACCATCCGCATCAAAGGCGCCGCGCCGCGCACCATCAAGGTGGAAAGCACGCGCTGGGGCCCGATCCTGGCGCAGGACACGGACGGCACGCCGCTGGCGCTGGCCTGGATCGGCGACCTGCCGCGCGCCTACAACCTGGGCGTGATGAAGCTGGAGCGTGCCGCCAGCGTCAACGCCGCGCTCGATCTCGCGCCCAGCATGGGCATGCCGCCGCAGAACCTGCTGGCGGCGGACAGCGCCGGCAATATCGGCTGGACCGTCACCGGCAACAGCATTCCGCTGCGCAGCGGCGTCGATCCGCTGCTGCCGGCGGACTGGTCCAAGCCCGGCACCGGCTGGCAGGGCTGGGCCACGCCGGCGCAGTACCCGCGGATCGAGAACCCCGCCGACGGCCGCCTGTGGACCGCCAACAACCGCACCATCGACGGCGCCGCGCTGGCCCTGCTCGGCGAAGGCGGCCACGACCTGGGTGCGCGCGCGCAGCAGATCCGCGACGGCCTGCGTACGCGCAGCAGTTTCGCCCCGGGCAACCTGCTGGATATCCAGCTCGACCACCGCGCCCTGCTGCTGGTGCGCTGGCAGCGCCTGCTGCAGGACACCCTGGCCGGCACCACCGACCCCACCCTGGCCCAGCTGCGCCAGCTCACCGCCAGCTGGCGCGGCCGCGCCGCCGCCGACAGCGTGGACTACCGCCTGGTGCGCGCCTTCCGCGACAAGGTGCACGAAGCGGTGCTGGCACCGTTCGCCGAGGAAGTGACCGAGCGCTACAAGGACTTCACCTGGCCGCGCCCCAGCCACACCGAAGCAGCCGTCTGGGCGCTGGTGCGCGACCGCCCCGTCCACCTGCTGGATGCGCGCTACGCCGACTGGAACGCGCTGCTGCAGGACGCCGCGCGCCAGGTCGCCGACGAACTGGGCAAGCAGCCCGGCGGCCTCGCCGCACGCACCTGGGGCGAGTACAACCGCACGGCCATCCGCCATCCACTGTCGCGCGCACTGCCGTCCTTCGTCGGCCGCTGGCTGGACATGCCGGACGAGCCGCTGCCCGGCGACGACAACATGCCGCGCGTGGCGCGCCCCGGCTTCGGTGCCTCCGAGCGGCTGGACGTAATGCCCGGCCACGAGGCCGGCAGCATCCTGGAGCTGCCCGGCGGCCAGAGCGACAACCCGCTGTCGCCCTACTACGGCGCCGGCCACGAGGACTGGGTCAACGGCCGCCCCACCCCGCTGCTGCCGGGGCCGGACCAGCATGTGCTCACCTTGCAGCCGGCCGGCCGCGGCTGAGGTGCGCTACGCTCGCGCGGCACTAGGCCTGGTCTGATTCTGTGCAGGCAAGACCGCGCCGCGGGGAGCTTTGCGGCGGCGCGGCCCGATGATGGGAAGAAAACCTGTCGCGCCGTCCGCGGCGCCGTTTCCGCAGCCCCTTTCCAAGGAGAGACCCATGGCAAACCATCACCCCCGTTTCCTTATCGCCGGCACCCTGGCCGCCCTGCTCGCCAGCGGCTACGCCCAGGCCCAGCAGCTGCCCTCGCTGGACAGCGCCATCGCCACCGCCACGCGCTGGGCGGCCCAGGCCGATGCCGGCCAGGCCGACGCGATGTGGAAGAGCAGCGGCCCGATGATGCAGAAGAGCGTGAGTTCGGCCGACTGGGCCAAATACCTCGACGGCGTGAAGAAGCAGCTCGGCGCCACCCAGAGCCGCGACTGGGTGCAGCTCGGCCGCGTCGAGAACCCGCAGGGCCTGCCGCCCGGCGAATACCTCAACGTGGTGTTCGTGGCCCGCCACGCCACCGCCCCCGCGGTGGAAACCGTCTCGCTGAGCCAGGCCGGCACGAACTGGGTGCCAGTCGGCTACATCGTGCGCCCGGTGCAGCAGCAGCCGGCCGCACCCGCTCCGGCCGCAGCGCCTGCCGCGCCGGCGAAGCCGGGCAAGTAACGTCAGCTGCGCTGGAACGGACTGGTCCGCTTGCTCTTGCCGGGAGCGGACCGGTAGCCGGAGGGATCGAATTCGCTGCGCTGGCTGCGCAGCGATTCGCCGTCGATGCGCCGGGCCAGGTCGTCGATGTCGCGTTCGCTCACGCCGGCTTGCGCGAAGTGCTCGCGCCACTGCTCAACGACATCGATCACCGCAACCGTTTCGGCGGCAGCTTCCGCCGGCGACAGGCCGAACGCCTCGCATTGCGACATCGCATTGGCCAGTGTCGAATCCCGGCCATCCACGCCGCAGATGAATTCCTGATAGCCCTGCCCCGAGTTCGTCGGCAGCACGTCGTAGGCCGGCGCCAGCTTCAGGCGGCCGTTATCGGACGGATTCACCACCAGCAGCGAGTGGTTCTTCTCGTGGTCGTCGGTGTTGTCGATCAGGATGTTGAACACCATGCGGCGGAACAGTTCGCGCGCGTCGTTGCGGTTGGTGTCCTGCTCGACAATGCCGACGCGCCGCAGTATCCGCGCCAGCTCCGGATAACCCATCTCCGGTTCGCTGCCTGACGCAGTGGCCGCGCGGATGGCCGTACCGGCCGAGATGCTGTGGATGCGACCGCCCGCCGTGCGGTCGAAGCGGCGCACGGCGATCGCGTGCTGGCCGTCCAGCGCAATGACCCGCGTCGCGGCCACGGCGATGCCCGCGCGCGCGGCGAGCGTCATAGCCGCGTGCTCGATCAGCGGCGTGTCGACGGGCTCCCCGTTGAAGAACTTGATCACCCACGGCTCGCCGTCGATCTCGATCAGCGCCTTGGGCTTGGCGCCGCCGAGGCTGCCGCCGGCGCGCACGATGCGCGCTTCCAGGGTGCTGATCGGTTCGGAGGCTTCGATCTTCGCCACCACCTCGCCGAGCTGCTGCGCCTGTCCCAGCCGGGGCAGCGGGCTTCCCTCGCGCGGACTGTAGGTGTCCGGCGAGGTCGATACGCCCAGCGCGCCGAAGCGCTCGTCGCCGGCGTAATACAGGTATTCCATCAGCGACAGGCGCGTGGGTTTGTCGACGAAGCGGATCACCTTCTCGCCCCACCGGTCCGGCCGCGCGTCGTCGACCGCACCGACCGCGCGCTGTGCATCGGCGGCCATCCGGCCGGGCGGCAGTTGCTCCACGTCGACCAGGGGCAGGTCCTCGCTCAAGGCGAAGCCGGTGGACAGCCATGCCTCGCCGTAGCGCAGCGAAACACCCTTGCCGGCGGAGACCAGCTTCAAGGCACCGACCGGGCGTGGATGCGCCGGATCGGCCAGGTACCAGAGGTAGAGATCGTCCAGGCGCATCTCAGCTCTTTGCCTGGCGCTTGTAGGCGCGCGCCTCGGCCGATGCCAGGGCGCGCGTGCGCCCCAGCGCCTCGGCCTTGCGGACATCCATCTCGATCGCGCCCTGGTCGTGCTCGGGTGCGGCGAGTTTCCCGAGTTCGCCGTCGCGCTGAATCAGCCACAGCGCGGTGGCGACGATGCCGATGCCGACCGAGGGGTCGCCCGCTTCGAGCCGCTGCAGGGTGGGCACGGAAACGCCCATGCGGTTGGCCCAGGTCTTCAGGGATTCCTTGCGGCGCAGGCGCGCCACGGCGAGGTCGGCGCCGAGTTTTTCAATGGCGGCCGAGGTTGCCGGAGGGAGCTGCTGGAGGGCGCGGGCGAGCTTTGGCATACATATAGATTATAACAAAATTGGGCCAATTGTAAATATCTATATATATACGCAATGAAAACGCCAGCTGGATCGAGCCCACTGCACCCAGAAAAAAGCCGCCCGAGGGCGGCTCTTTTCATCCCTGGCAGGACGGACCGCTCAGTCGCCCGCCCCCACCGCCTCCGGCAAGCCCGGCACGAACTCCTTCCCGCTCGGCACCTTGGCGCTGGACGCCTTCAAGGCGCCGCCGATCGGCTCGACCCGTCCGCTCAGGCACTTGCCCAGGAACTGCTCGGCCACCGCGTTGAAGGCGATGCTGTTCTCCGGGCGCGCGAAGCCATGGCCTTCGTCGGGGAACAGCACATAGGTCACCGGGATGTTCTTGGCCTGCATCGCCTTGACGATCTGGTCCGACTCCGCCTGGTTCACGCGCGGGTCGTTGGCGCCCTGTCCGATCAGCAGCGGGCGCTTGATCGCTTCGGCCTTGAACAGCGGCGAGCGCTCCTGCAGCAGCTGGCGGCCCGCCTCGGTGGTGGGGTCGCCCATGCGCTTGTAGAACTGCGCCTTGCCGGCTTCCCAGTACGGCGGGATGGTCTTCAGCAACGTGGCGAGATTGGACGGGCCGACGATGTCCACGCCGCAGGCGAAGGTATCCGGCGTGAAGGCGAGGCCGGCCAGGGTGGCGTAGCCGCCGTAGGAGCCGCCCATGATGGCGACCTTGTCGGCGCTGGTGATGTGGTTCTTCACTGCCCACTGCACGGCGTCGATCAGGTCGTCGTGCATCTTGCGGCCCCACTGCAGGTCGCCGGCGGAGATGTACTTCTTGCCGAAGCCGGTCGAGCCGCGGTAGTTCACCGACAGCACCGCATAGCCGCGGTTGGCCAGCCACTGGTGGTAGCTGCTGTAGCCGTAGGTGTCGCGCGCCCATGGTCCGCCGTGCACGAACAGCACCATCGGCAGCGGTTTGTCGGGGCGGCCCGGATGCGCCTTGTCGCTGCCCGCGGGCAAGGTCAGATACGACACTTCGGTCAGCCCGTCGCGCGTGCGGATCTCCTGCGGATACATCGGCGCCAGCGTCGCATCCGCCAGCTCCGGCCGGCTGACGAACAGCGCGGTGAGCTTCTTCGCCTTGCGGTCGTACAGATACGTGGTGCCGGGCTTGACCACCGGGTCGACCACCACCGTCCAGAAATCGTCGGCATCGGTGCGCGAGGTGATATCGAACTTGCCCTTGAGCTGGTTTTTAAGGAAATCCAGGTCGCCCTTCACCGCCGGATCCAGCGCCGTCCATTCCGGCTTGAGGTACTGCGACGAATACGCCTGCACCTTGCCGGTGGCCGGGTCGCTGAGCGTGTCGTCGATATCGGCCTTGGCGTTCTGCGCCACCACGCTCGTCTTGCCCGTCGCGACGTCTTCGGCCAGCAAGGCCGCAGTGTCGCGGCCGCGCGAATCGAGCCAGTACAGCGTCTTGCCGTCCGCGGTGAAGCCGGCCGGCTGGGTGGTGAGCGAATCGTCCAGGCCAACGCTGCTGAACGGCTTGGCGTCGACCTTGCCGTCGGCCATGCGGTAGTAGTCGGTGCCGCCGTCGGGGCGGGATTTCTCGGCGACGCGCAGTACGAGCTGATCGTCGGCGACGAAGCCCGCGTATTCGCCCTTGTTCTCGTACACCTCGGTGAGCTTGCCGCTCTTCAGATCCAGGCTGTAGATGTCATGCCAGCGTGAGTCGCGGTTGTTCACGCCGATCAGGATGCGGTCCTTGATATGCACGCTGGTGCCGACCACGCGTACGCGGGTCTTCTGGAACGGCGTCAGCGACTGCGGCTCGCCGCCCTGCACGTCCACCTTGTAGAGCAGGAAGTTCTCGTCGCCGCCGTGGTCGTTGACGTACAGCACCGAGGACGAATCCGGCGCCCAGAAATACTGGCGGATCGGCCGTTGCTTCTCGGCGGTCAGCGCCTTGGCCTTGTCCGGCTCGCCCGCGGGCGCCACCCACACATTGAGCACGCCGTCGCGCGGCGCGATCCAGGCCAGCCACTTGCCGTCCGGGCTGAGCTTGCCGGCGACGCGGCTGGGATTGCCGAACAGCTTGGCGCGTTCGATCAGCGGAGCGCTGGTGGCGGGGGCGGTATCGGCCCAGGCCATGCTGGCGGACAGACCGGCGGCCGCAATGGCCGTGACGAGCAACAGCTTGCGCATATCCTTCTCCTTGGTGCTTGCTTCATGCGGGGAAAACCTAGCTGCCACCTACGACCGGGACTCAGCCCAGCAGACGCTCGCAGATGGCCTGATACAGCGAAGGCAGTTTTTCCAGGTCGGCCACGGCGACGCATTCGTCCACTTTGTGGATGGTCGCGTTGACCGGCCCCAGCTCCACCACTTCGGCACCCAGCGGCGCGATAAAGCGCCCGTCCGAGGTGCCGCCGCCGGTGCTCTGTTCCGGTTCCGTGCCGCACAGCTCGCGGCATACCGACACCACCGCGTCGCGCAGCGCGCCGCCGGCGGGGCTGAGGAAGGGTTCGCCGGAGAGGTTCCACTCCAGCGCGTAGTCGAGGCCATGCTTGTCGAGAATGCGCTCGACGCGCGCGCGCAGTTCGTCCGCGCGGCTGGCGGTGCTGTAGCGGAAATTGATCAGCGCCGCCAGCGAACCGGGAATGACATTGCTCGCGCCGGTGCCGGCGTTGAGATTGGACACCTGGAACGAGGTCGGCGGGAAATCCGCATTGCCGGCATCCCAGCGTTCCGCCGCCAGTTCGGTGAGTGCGGGCGCGAAGGCATGGATCGGGTTCTTCGCCTTTTCCGGATACGCCACGTGGCCTTGAATGCCGCGCACCGTCAGCGTCGCCGACAGCGAACCGCGCCGGCCGACGCGGATCAGGTCGCCCAGGCGCTCCTTCGACGAAGGCTCGCCCACCACGCACCAGTCGATGCGCTCGCCGCTGGCGCGGAAATGCGCGGCCACCTTGCGCACGCCGTCGAGATTGGTCGGGCCTTCCTCGTCGCTGGTCATCAGGAAACCGACGCGGCCGCGATGATCCGGATGCGCCGTGACGAAGGCTTCCAGCGCCACCGCCATCGCCGCCACCGAGCCTTTCATGTCGGCCGCGCCGCGGCCGTACAGATAACCGTCGCGCACCGCCGGTTCGAATGGATCGCTCTGCCAGCTTTCCGCCGGCCCGGTCGGCACCACGTCGGTATGGCCGAGGAACACCAGCAGCGGGCCGCCTTCGCCGTGCGTGGCCCAGAGGTTGTCCACCTCGCCGTAGCGCAGGTGTTCGACCTTGAAACCCACGCGCGCCAGGCGCTCGGCCAGCAAGGCCTGGCAGCCGGCGTCGTCCGGCGTCACCGAGCGGCGGCGGATCAGTTCGGCGGTGAGGTCGAAGACGGCGGACATGCGGATTCCCAGTGGATGCGGCGAGGATCGGCCTCGCCGTGGAGAGGAAACTAGCCGATCAGCACGCCGCCGATCACGTGTCCAACGGCATAGGTGATCGAAGCTGCCGCGGCAGTAATTCCAAGCTGGCGCACGATCGAGAACACCACGCCGCGGCCGGTGAACAGCGAGGTGCCGATGCCGATCAGGGCCAGCGCGAAAGCCGTGGCGCCGGCACTAGCCAGCATCGCGGCGTGGCCGCCGAGGAACAGATACGGCGCGACCGGAAACGCGGCGCCGAGAGCGAACATGCAGAACGAGGAAATCGCGGCGGCATGGGCCGAGCCGCCGAGATCTTCGGGATCGATGCCCAGGTCTTCGCGCACCAGCGTATCCAGCGCGGCGCGCGGCGTTTCCGACAGGCGCTCGGCGACGGTCTCGGCGACTTGCGGCTCCAGCCCCTTGTCGCGATAGATGCCGGCAATGCTGCGCGCGCCGTCTTCCGGCGCCACCGCAAGACGCTCGGCGCGCACGGCGATCTGCGCCTGATAGAACTCGCGCGAGCTGTTCACCGACAGCCATTCGCCCAGCGCCATCGAACAGGCCCCGGCGACCAGGCCGGCGATGCCCGCGGTGAGCACGGCCTTGTCGTTGCCGGAGGCGCCGGCCATGCCCATCACCAGGCTGACGTTGGACACCAGCCCGTCATTCGCACCCAGCACGGCGGCGCGCAGCGTATTGCCGCTCTGGCCGCGACTGTCGCGCCTGGCGCTGCGCAGCGGCGCGCTTTCGGCGAAATGATTGCGCAGCTCCTTGCGGTCCACCGAGGGCTCGACATGGTCGGCATGTTCCAGCCGCACCACGGTGGGCATCACGAACTCGGTGCCGAAGCGGCGCGCGAACCACGACAGCACGCGCACGCGGATGCCGGCTTCGTGCTTCGGCACCTCGACGTGCATGGCATGCAGCTGCGCTTCCCAGAATGCCGCGTTGGCGGTTTCGGCCAGCGCGATGCGGCGATACGCGCGCTGCTTGCGTTCGTCGCTGGCCAGGTCGGCCAGGCGCTCGTACAGCGCGGCGTTGTCGCGCTCGATGCGCAGGTTGGCGAGATAGCGGCGTGCGCTGCGATCGCTCATTCCGGTTCCGCCTCGTTCTGGCCCAGGTAGATGAGCGCGCCCAGCAGCAACGCCACCAGGCGAAAGGACGTCTCGATGCCGTTCCACTGCGAGGACATCCACATGCCGAACCACTCGCCGCCGATCGCCATGAAGCCGACCAGCCACAGCAGCACGCCAAGGCTCAGCCCCGCCGTCGCCAAGCCCTTCGCGCGCACGAACAGCGCAGCCGGTGCGCGACGGCGCAGCCACATGCGCCACGCACCGGCCCACAGCAGCGCGGCCGTGGCGAGCTGGGTGGCGATGATCAGCGCATAAGCCGCGTGCTGCAGCCACGGCGCGGTGATGGCGCGGTAGCGGATGGTGGCGTCGGGGAAGATCGTGTCCATCGCCAGCACGTGATGCACGAAGGCGAAGTTGCTGCCGTAGTCGGTGAGGTTGCCGAACGCCACCAGGCTCACCAGCAGGGCGAGCCCGCAGACCAGCAGCAGCTTGGCGTAGCGCGCCGGCATCTCAGCGCACGAACAGCTTCTTGAAGCCGTTGTCGGTGAAGCCGACGCTCACCGAACCATCCGCCTGCACCACCACCGGGCGGCGCACCAGGGCCGGATATTCCTTCAGCAGCAGGGTCCACTCCGGATCGCTGCCGGGGTTCTTGCGCTGCGGCAGCAGATTGCGCCAGGTGGTGCCGGCCTTGTTCACCAGCTTCTCCCAGCCGCCGAGCTGGTGCGCCCAGTCCTTCAGCGTGTCGGCCGGCACCGGGTTGGCGCGGTAGTCGACGAACGTGTGCTCGACGTCGAAGCGGTTGAGCCAGTTGCGCGCCTTCTTGCAGGTGTCGCAGTTGGGCAGGCCGTACAGCGTGGGGTTGCTCATGCGTTGCTATCCGTCGATGGGTTGTTGCCGCCGCAGCATGCGCAGCAGCACGTAGAAAGCCAGGGCGGCGACGAGGTGCTTGATGGTGTGCCCGCTGACCGTGCCGCCGGTCGCCTGGAACACCTGCTTGTCGCCCTGCTCGCAGGCAAAGGCCACCAGATAGGTGCCCAGCACCGCGAACAACTGCGCGCGCCCGCTCCACGGCGTGGGCAGCAAGGCCACCGCCAGCAGGAGCAGCAGGATCGAACCGCCCTCGGCCACGAAATACGGCAACAGATTGCCGGTGATGCTCCAGTAAACGACGCAGCCCACGCCGAGCAGGGACAGGCCCAGCAGCGGCAAATCGGAGCGCCAGCGCAGGCGTTCGGCCAGCGTGGCGGCGAACAGCGGCATGAATACCAGGGTCATCGGCAGGCGGTCCCATACCAGCCGCGCGTCCGAAGGCGCCCAGTGGTAGTAGGCGGAGCCGAAGGCGGTGAGTGCGAGGCCGGCGAAGGTCATGCCGTAGGCGTGCACATCGATCTTGCCCATCGCCTGCACGCGCGGCTCGCGCATGGCGGACAGCCCCAGCACGCCGACCAGCAGGAACGCGAGATTGGACATCACATCGCCGAAGTTCGGCACGCCCAGCCAACCGCGCGCGTCGGCGAAGCCGTGATAAGCCTGCGGCTGCGCCACCGGCGGCAGCGCGAACGCAAGCACCGCCAGCACGATGCCGGCCAGGGCGAGCACGTAGCCGCGCTTGCGCGCCGCGGCGACACTCACCCCGGCCGTGGCGGCCATCAGTCGGCGCTGCGCAGCAGTTCGTTGATGCCGGTCTTGCTGCGCGTCTTCTCGTCCACCTGCTTGACGATGATGGCGGCGTACAGGCTGTGCGAGCCGTCCTTGGCCGGCAGGCTGCCGGCCACCACCACGCTGCCGGCCGGCACGCGGCCGTAGCTGATCTCGCCGGTGGCGCGGTTGTAGATGCGGGTGGACTGGCCCAGGAACACGCCCATGCCGATCACGCTGCCCTTCTCCACCACCACGCCTTCCACCACTTCCGAACGCGCGCCGATAAAGCAGTTGTCTTCGATGATGGTGGGGTTCGCCTGCAGCGGCTCCAGCACGCCGCCGATGCCGACGCCGCCGGACAGATGCACGTGCGCGCCGATCTGCGCGCAGGAACCGACCGTGGCCCAGGTATCGACCATGCTGCCGGCGCCGACATAGGCGCCGATGTTGACGTAGCTGGGCATCAGCACGGCGTCCTTGGCCACGTGCGCGCCGCGGCGCACCAGTGCGCCGGGCACCACGCGCGCGCCCAGGCCCTGCAGTTCGGCGTCGTTGCCGTGGGCGAAGCGCAGCGGCACCTTGTCGAAGGCCAGCGCGGAGCCGCCGTCGACCACGCGGTTGCCGTTGATGCGGAAATACAGCAGCACGGCTTTCTTGATCCACTGGTTGACCGTCCAGCCGCCGTTGCCGTCCGGCTCGGCGACGCGGCGTTCGCCGGATTCCAGCAGGTCGATCACCTGCTCCACGGCGGGGCGCAGATAGGTTTCGATGTCCGACTGGGTGAGGTCGTTGCGGCGCTCGAAGGCGTCGTTGATCAGGGATTCGATGCTTTGCATGGCGTGCTGGATGGGGGCTGGTGAGAACCCGGCCATGCTAGCGGGATTGGCCGCGGCGGGCGAGCCGTTTGGCCGTCCATCGCGCGCGTTGCGGACTTTGCCCTAGCCCGCGCGCTTGGCCGCGCCCAGCCGGTCCAGCAGGGCGTGCAGCAGGCGGTCCTGCTGCACCACGCCCAGCGGCGCGTTGCGGCGGTCGGTGATCAGGAAGAAATCCTCCACGCGTTCGCCGAAGGTGGCGATGCGCGCGTCGTGCACGCGCACCTCGGCGTCGGCCATGGCCTGCGACACCGCGGCGAGCAGGCCCGGCCGATCGCTGCACACCAGGGACAGCCGGGTGCGGTCGCCGACCGCGCTGAAGGCGATCTTCGGCGCCACCTGGAAATGCTTCAGATGCCGCGACATGTTCCGCCGCGACGGCTGGTGCGCATGCGCCGGTTGCGACAGCGCGCGATGCAGGCGCTGCTGCAGCTCCTCGGCGCGGTCCGCGCTGGCCGGTTGCTGGCTGTCCGATTCCAGCAGCAGGAAGGTATCCAGCGCCATGCCGTTGCGGCTGTTGAGGATGCGCGCTTCCATCACCGAGAAATGCAGGCGGTCGAGCATGGCGGTGACCGAGGCGAACAGGCCGTCGCGGTCGGGCGTGTAGACGAACAGCTCGGTGGTGCCGCGCACCGACAGCGGATGCACTTCGATCAGCGGCGTGGCGCCGGCGGAGCGGAGGATCGCCGCGGTCTGCCAGGCGATCTGTTCGGGCCGGTGGCGCAGGAAGCTCTGCTCCGGGAAATCCAGCCATACGCGTTCGCAGGCGGTCTGCGCGAAGCCTTCCGTGAGCAGCAGCGCCAGCGCGGCCTCGCGGCATTCGCGCACGCGCGCGGCAGCGTCGCGCGGCAGCTCGTCGTCGCTGGCCAGCGCGTAGCGGGTGGCGGTGTAGAGGTCGGCGAGCAGGCGGTCTTTCCACGCATTCCATAAGCGCGGACTGGTGCCGATAATGTCGGCGATGGTCAGCAGGTAGAGCAGGTCCAGGCGTTCGCGCTCGCCGACGGCTTCGGCGAAGCGCTGCACCACGTCGGGGTCGGTGATGTCCTGGCGCTGCGCGGTGACGCTCATCAGCAGATGCCAGCGCACCAGCCAGGCGATCAGGTCGATGTCTTCGTGCGGCAGACCCAGGCGGGCACCGAAGGCGCGCGCATCTTCTTCGCCCAGCACCGAGTGGTCGCCGCCGCGCCCCTTGGCGATGTCGTGGAACAGCGCGCCGAGCAGCAGCAGCTCGGGCTTTTCCAGCGTGGGCCAGATGCCGCAGGCGAGCGGGAAGTCGGCGCGCGCAGCCGGATCGGCGAAGCGCGCCACGTTGCGCAGCACGCGCAGCGTGTGTTCGTCCACGGTGTAGACGTGAAACAGGTCGTACTGCATGCGCCCGAACACCTTGCCGAACGCCGGCAGCACCGCTGCCAGCAGGCCGTGCCGGTTCATGCGCCATAGCGCTTCCACCGCCGGCGCGCCCTTGCGCAGCAGGCGCAGGAAGGCATCGAGCACCTGCGGGTCGTCGGCCAGCGAGGCGCCGAAGAACGCGGTGGCCTGGTGGATGCGGCGCATGGTGTCGGCGGTGAAGCCGACGATGCCCGGCTCACCCAGGCGCAAGATGAACACTTCGACCAAGGCTGCGGGCCGGCGCACGAACAGATCCGGATCGCGCACGGCCAGGCGCGAACCGAAACGCAGGAAATCCGCGCCCACGGCCTGCGGTTCGATCGGCGGTTCGAGCATCTCCTCGAAGCGCTCGGCGATCTGCACGCCCAGCCGCTCTACCTGGCTGGCGGCGCGGTAGTAGCCCTGCATGAACTGTTCGACGCCGAGGTTTTTCTCGTGCTCGTCGCGGAAGCCGAGCTGCTCGGCCAGCGCGCGCTGGTAGTCGAACAGCAGGCGCTCCTCGGCGCGGCCGGCCTCCAGGTGCAGCGCGAAGCGGTAGCGGCGCAGCGTGGCTTCGGCTTCTTCCAGCGTGGAGCGTTCGGCCGGGTCGAGCAGGCCCTCTTCCACCATGCCGTCGAAGTCGTCCGCATGCGCGAGGCGGCGGCCCAGCCAGCGCAGCGAATCGAGCGTGCGCAGGCCGCCGGGGCCGTCCTTGATGTTCGGTTCGAGGTTGTAGGCGGTGTCGTTGTAGCGCGCGTGGCGGCTGTCGCGTTCCGACAGGCGCACGGCCAGGTAGGCGGCCGGCGGCCACAGCGCGGGATCGTCGACGATCGCCTGCAGCGATTGCTCCAGCGCCGGATCGCCGGCCAGCCGGCGCGCATCGAGCAGGCTGGTGAACACACTGGCGTCCTGCGCGGCCAGCGCGCGGCACTGCGCCGGGTCGCGCACGGCGTGGCCCACTTTCAGGCCGATATCCCACAGCGTGGCGAAGCATTGCTCCAGCGCGCGCAGCCGCGCCGGCTCGGCGCGCTCGGCCAGCACCAGCAGATCCACGTCCGAATGCGGAAACAGCAGGCCGCGCCCGAAACCGCCGACGGCGAACAGCGCCGCGCCATCGACTTCGCCCAGGCAGGCCGTCCACACGTGGGCCACGATGCGCGACACCGAATCGCCGCGCCGGCGCGCCAAGGCGGTGGCGTCGGCGCCGTCGCGGAAGGCGGTGGCGATGGCGCGGTCGACGTCGCCCAGCAGCTGCCGCAGGGCCCGCCGCGCCTCGGTCGACACGCCCGAGCGCGGGACCGCGGTGGGCAGGCGGGGCAGCGGAGGCAGCACAACGGTCATGGGCGCGGGGACCGGGAAACAGGGAACCGGAGCAGTCTGCCACGTTGCCGGTTCACTGTGCGCTGCACCATGAGCCAGAGTGGCCGTATAAATGAAGAAGGGCGGCCAAGGCCGCCCTTCTTCTCGTCGCTTCGCTCAGGCGTCCGGCCAGGGCGTGAGGATCTCGAAGCCGTCCTCGGTCACCGCGATCGTGTGCTCCCACTGGGCCGAGAGCGAGTGGTCCTTGGTGACCACCGTCCAGCCGTCCGGCAGCTGGCGGGTCTGCGGCTTGCCGGCGTTGACCATCGGCTCGACCGTGAAGGTCATGCCCTGCTTCAGCTCCAGCCCGCTGGCGGGCTTGCCGTAGTGCAGCACCTGGGGTTCGTCGTGGTAGACCTTGCCGATGCCGTGGCCGCAGTACTCGCGCACCACCGAGAAGCCGGCTGCCTCGGCATGCTTCTGGATGGCGTGGCCGACGTCGCCCAGGGTGGCGCCGGGGCGCACCGACTGGATGCCCAGCATCATCGCCTCGTGGGTGGTCTCCACCAGGCGCCGGGCCAGCACCGACGGGGTGCCGACGAAGTACATGCGGCTGGTGTCGCCGTGCCAGCCGTCTTTGATGACGGTGACGTCCAGGTTGATGATGTCGCCGTCCTTCAGCAGCTTGGACGGGCTGGGGATGCCGTGGCAGATCACGTGGTTGACCGAGGTGCACAGCGTCTTGGGGAAGCCGTTGTAGCCGACGTTGGCCGGGATCGCCTTCTGCACGTTCACGATGTGCTCGTAGGCGAGGCGGTCCAGGTCCTCGGTGGTGACGCCCGGCTTGACGTGCTCTTTAAGCATGGCCAGCACTTCGGCGGCCAGCTTGCCGGCGTCGCGCATGGCCTGGATGTCGGCGGGGGATTTCAGGGTAACGGCCATAGTTCCACTCAAATGGCGCCGCAAGTCCTTGGGTTCAACGGGTTCAGGCCGAGCCTGAACAAGCCCGGTGGTCCGCCGGCGACTTGCCGCTATGCCGGCGCGCCGGCTATAATTTCGGAGTTTTGCTGCCCGGAGAACCCGCCACACATGGCGCTTCCCGACCGGCCGCAAAGCGAAAAACGATTGTAACCGCGCTGCGGCATGATCGCCTAAGTCCTTGATCGGACAAACCAACGCCACACACGCATCGGCACCGCCTTCGGGGTGCCGCGGGCCCTTGGGGTACCGCGGTCGAAGCCGGGGATGCGTGGAGGTCCCAACCCCCGGGCCACATGACAAGGCCCAATGAAGGAGTTTTCCCATGGCACAAGTCACCATGCGCCAGATGCTTGAAGCCGGCGTGCATTTCGGTCACCAGACCCGCTACTGGAACCCCAAGATGGCTCCGTACATCTTCGGTGCCCGCGGCAAGATCCACATCATCAACCTTGAAAAGACCCTCCCGCTGTTCACCGACGCGATGAACTTCCTGTCGGGCGTGGCGCAGAAGCGCGGCACCGTGCTGTTCGTCGGCACCAAGCGCTCGGCCCGCGAGGCCCTGGCCGAGGAAGCCGGCCGCGCCGGCATGCCCTTCGTCACCGCCCGCTGGCTCGGCGGCATGCTGACCAACTTCCGCACCGTCAAGCAGTCCGTGGCGCGCCTGAAGGAGCTGGAAGCGGCCGAGACCGACGGCAGCTTCGACCGCCTGGTCAAGCACGAAGTGCTGGCCCGCCGCCGCGAGCGCGACAAGCTGGAGAACTCGCTGGGCGGCATCAAGGACATGAACCGCCTGCCCGACGCGCTGTTCGTGGTCGACATCGGCCATGAAGACATCGCCGTGCAGGAAGCCAAGAAGCTCGGCATCCCGGTGGTCGCCGTGGTCGACACCAACTACAACCCGGAGCTGGTGGACTACGCCATCCCGGGCAACGACGACGCCATCCGCGCGATCCAGCTGTACGCCCGCGCCGCCGCCGACTCGATCCTCGAGGGCCGTGCCGCCGCCCCGGCTGCCGCCCAGGGCGACGCCAACGAGTTCGTCGAGCTCGACGAGGAAGGCAACCCGGTCGCCAAGGAAGAGCGCAAGGCCGCTCCGCGCCGCGACAACAACCGCGGCCCGGCCAAGAAGGGCGCTGGCGCCCCGCGCCGTGACGGCGGTGCCGGTGCTGGCCGTGGCGGCCGCGGCGGCCGTCAGAACGAAGGCGAAGCGGACGGCGAGTAAGCCATCCCCCGCCCCGGCCGTGACCGGCCGGGGCGTTTCAAAGATTTTCGAGGAACCCAGATGACTGCCATTACCGCAAAACTGGTCGGCGAACTGCGCGAGCGCTCGGGCGCCGGCATGATGGACTGCAAGAAGGCGCTCACCGAGACCAACGGTGACATCGAAGCCGCCATCGAGCACCTGCGCAAGACCGGCCTGGCCAAGGCCGACAAGAAGGCCGACCGCATCGCCGCCGAAGGCCGCGTGGCCACCGCCAGCGACAACGGCAAGGCCGTGCTGGTCGAGGTCAACAGCGAGACCGACTTCGCCGCCAAGAACGCCGAATTCGTCGACTTCACCAATGCCGTGGCGCAGGCCGTGCTGAAGGCCGGCGTGACCGAGATCGAGGCCGTCAAGGCCGCCGCGATCGAGGGCTTCGCCAGCATCGAAGAGGCCGCCAAGGCCAAGACCGCGACCATCGGCGAGAAGATCGACGTGCGCCGCGCTGCCCGCGTGGAGAACGACGGCCCGCTCGGCGTGTACTCGCACGGCGGCAAGATCGGCGTGATCGTGGCGCTCAAGGGCGGCTCGGAAGAGCTGGCCAAGGGCATCGCCATGCACGTGGCCGCCATGAACCCGCCCTACGTGAAGGCCGAGGACGTTCCCGCCGACTTCATCGCGCGCGAGAAGGACATCGCCCTCGCCGCCATGTCGGACAAGGAAAAGAACAAGCCGGCCGACATCCTCGACAAGATCATCTCCGGCAAGATCAACAAGATCGTGTCGGACGTGACCCTGGTCGGCCAGCCCTACGTGCTGGACACCAACGTCACCGTCGGCGACGCCCTCAAGAAGGAAGGCGCGGACGTGGTGAAGGTGGTGCGCCTGGTCGTGGGCGAAGGCATCGAGAAAATCCAGGAGGATTATCTCGCCGAAGTGCAGAAGGCCATGCAGGTCTGACCTGCTTGCGCATTCGATGAAAAAGCCGCGGGAAACCGCGGCTTTTTTATTGCCCGCGATCCGCCGCGGAAGCAGGAACGCATGGACGGCCGGACGTCCGCGCCATGCGGCGAAAACAAGCAAGCATGAACGAAACATCGTCGCACCCCGCAGCACAAAGCGCTTCGCGCTTACCTGGAAGCGGCGCAGCCGCTACAATGCGCGCGTTTTGCCACACACAATCCGGAGACCCCATGAGCGAACCGCTTAAATATCGCCGCATCCTGCTCAAACTCTCCGGTGAAGCGCTGATGGGCGAAGCCGACTACGGCATCGACCCGAAAGTGATCGGCCGCCTGGCCGACGAAATCATCGACATCCAGAAGGCCGGCATCCAGATCGGCGTGGTCATCGGCGGCGGCAACATCTTCCGCGGCGCCGGTCTCGCTGCCGCGGGCATGGACCGCGTCACCGGCGACCACATGGGCATGCTCGCCACCGTGATGAACGCGCTGGCCATGCAGGATGCGATCGAACGCCGCGGCGGCTTCGCCCGCGTGATGAGCGCCATCCAGATCCACGACGTGGCCGAGGACTTCATCCGCCGCCGCGCCATCCGCCATATCGAGAAGGGCCGCATCGCGCTGTTCGCGGCCGGCACCGGCAATCCGTTCTTCACCACCGACTCGGCCGCCGCGCTGCGTGCGGTGGAGATCGGCGCGGACCTGCTGCTGAAGGCCACCAAGGTCGACGGCGTGTACACCGCCGACCCGGCGCGCGATCCCAGCGCCACCCGCTACGACCGGCTCACCTACGACCAGGTGATCGAGCGCAAGCTGGCGGTGATGGACACCGCCGCCATCGCGCTGTGCCGCGACCACGGCATGCCGCTGCGCATCTACGACATGACCGTGCCGGGCAACCTGCTGCGGATCATGCGCGGCGAATCGATCGGCACCATCGTCACCGACCGCTGACGCCTTTGCGGGGCCGCCCCAGGGCGCCCCGCCACCCCCAAAAGCCCGCCCCCGTGCGGGCTTCCCCCGCTGCTATACTTCCAGGCTTGCACGTTCAAGGGGTATGCCCATGCTCAACGACATCAAGACCGATGCCCAGACCCGCATGGGCAAAAGCATCGACTCGCTCAAGCACAGCCTCACCCGCCTGCGCACCGGCCGCGCCAGCACGGCGCTGGTGGAACACATCCGGGTGCCGGCCTACGGCTCCGAGATGCCGCTCAATCAGGTGGCTTCGATCTCGCTGGGCGACGCCCGCTCGATCATCATCACGCCGTTCGACAAGAGCCACATCGCCGCGGTCGAGAAGGCCCTGCTGTCCTCGGACGTCGGCATCACGCCGACCACCGCCGGCACCGTGATCCGCCTGAACATGCCGCCGCTCACCGAAGAGCGCCGCCGCGAGCTGGCCAAGCACGTGGCGCACGAGGGCGAGGACGCCAAGATCTCGATCCGCAACGTGCGCCGTGACGCGATGCAGCAGGTCAAGGACCTGCTCAAGGACAAGAAGATCACCGAAGACGACGAGCGCCGGGCCGAGGACGACATCCAGAAGCTCACCGATCGCTTCGTCAAGGAAGTCGACACCATCGCCAAGGCCAAGGAAGAGGAACTGATGGCGCTCTGAAGCGCCATCGTTCCCACTCCATGACCGGCGCCGACGCCCCGCGGATCCCGCGCCACATCGCCATCGTGATGGACGGCAACGGCCGCTGGGCGAAAGCGCGCCACCGCCCGCGCAGTTTCGGCCACAACGCCGGCCGCAAGGCGCTGCGCGAAGTGGTCGAGGGCTGCCTGCGCGAAGGCGTGCAGGCGCTGACCGTGTTCGCCTTCTCCAGCGAGAACTGGCAGCGTCCGCAGGACGAGGTCGGCGCGCTGATGGAACTGTTCGTGCGCGCGCTGGACAAGGAAGTGGACGAACTGCACCAGCACGGCGTGCGCATGCGCTTCGTCGGCGACCTGGGCGCGTTCGAGCCGGGCCTGCGCCAGCGCATGAACCAGGCGATCGCGCATACCGCCGGCAACGACAAGCTGCACCTCAACGTGGCGGTCAACTACGGCGGCCGCTGGGACGTGGTCCAGGCCGCGCGCAAGGCCGCCGAGGCGGTGGCACGCGGCGAATTCCGCGCCGACGAGATCGACGAGCACCTGCTCGGCCACTGGATGAGCCTGGCCGACCTGCCGCCGCTGGACCTGTTCATCCGCACCGGCGGCGAGCTGCGCATCAGCAATTTCCTGCTGTGGCAGGCCGCCTACGCGGAGCTCTACTTCACCGACACCTTGTGGCCGGACTTCGACCAGGCTTGCCTGCGGCAGGCCATCGAGGAATATGCACGCCGCGAGCGCCGCTACGGGCGCACCGGCGAACAGGTCGCCAAGGCCTAACCCAGGGAATCGCATGCTGCTTCAGCGCACTCTTACCGCACTGCTGCTCGCGCCGCTGGCGATCCTGCTGATCCTGTGGCCGCCGACCCATGTGTTCGCGCCGCTCGTGTCGGCGGCCTTCCTGTTGGCGCTGTGGGAATGGACGCGCCTGTCCGGCCTGAAAGATACCGGCGTGCGCATTGGCCTGCTGGCCGTCGCCGCCGCGGTGTTCACCCTGCTGTGGTGGGCGCGCGATACCGCGCTGTGGGCGGTGCTGATCGCCGCCGGCGTGCTGTGGTGGGCGCTGGTCTGCGTGTGGCTGCGGCACTTCGCCTTCGGCGCCGCGCCGACCCGCGAGAACCAGCTGTTCAAGCTCGGCGCCGGCGCGCTGGTGCTGCTGCCGTCCTGGGTGGCCGCGATGAGCATCCACCGCTCCCAGCCGCACGGGCACGAGTGGACCGTGCTGGCCCTGGCCATCGTGTGGGCCGCCGATATCGGCGCCTATTTCAGCGGCCGCCTGTTCGGCAAGCGCAAGCTGGCCCCGACCATCAGCCCCGGCAAGACCTGGGCCGGCGTGTACGGCGCCTTCGTCGCCGGCGCCCTGGTGGCGGGCGTGGGCGGCTGGCTGCTGGAGGCGCGCGGCGCCAACCTGGCCGGCCTGATCGTGCTGTCGATGGTCACCGTGGTCGCCTCGATCGTCGGCGACCTGCTGGAGAGCCTGATGAAGCGGCATGCCGCGGTGAAGGACTCCGGCAACCTGTTCCCCGGTCACGGCGGCCTGCTGGACCGGATGGACAGCGTGTTCGCCGCCCTGCCCGTGTTCGCCGCCGGCAAATTGCTGCTGGGTCTATGAGCGGTTTGCGCCAGATCGCGGTACTGGGAGCCACCGGCTCCATCGGCGGCAGCACGCTGGACGTGATCGCACGCCATCCGCAGCGTTTCCGCGCCAGCGTGCTGGCTGCCCATCGCCAGGTGGAAGCGCTCGCCGCGCTGTGCGAGCAGCACCGGCCGGATCTGGCCGTGATCGGCGACCCGGCGCTGGAAGGCGAACTGGCCCGCCGCCTGGCCGCCGCCGGCGTGCGCTGCGAGGTGGCCGCCGGCCACGACGCGATCACGGCCGCCGCCTCCGGCGCGCTGTGCGACACCGTGGTGGCCGCCATCGTCGGCGCCGCCGGCCTGGATTCCACCCTGGCCGCCGCGCGCAGCGGCAAGCGCCTGCTGCTGGCCAACAAGGAATCGATCGTGATGGCCGGCGAGCTGCTGCTGGCCGCGCTGCGCGAAGGTGGCGGCGAGCTGATCCCGGTCGATTCCGAGCACAACGCCATCTTCCAGTGCCTGCCCGGCGGCCGCCCCGAGCTGGCCCGCAGCGGCGTGCGCCGGCTGGTGCTGACCGCCTCCGGCGGCCCGTTCCGCGGGCGCAGCCGCGCGGAGCTGGCCGGCATCACCCCCGACGAGGCCTGCCGGCATCCGAAGTGGTCGATGGGGCGCAAGATCTCGGTCGATTCGGCCACCCTGATGAACAAGGGCCTGGAAGTGATCGAGGCCCACCACCTGTTCCAGGCCGCGCCCGACGCGATCGAGGTGCTGGTGCACCCGCAGAGCCTGGTGCATTCCCTGGTCGACTACGTCGACGGCTCGGTGCTGGCCCAGCTCGGCAATCCGGACATGCGCACGGCCATCGCCCATGCGCTGGCCTGGCCAGAGCGGGTGGATTCGGGCGTGCCGCCGCTGGACCTGGCCGCCCACGGCAGCCTGCAGTTCGAGGCGCCGGACCTGGCCACCTTCCGCTGCCTGGCCCTGGCCTTCCAGGCGCTGCGCGCAGGCGGCGACGCCACCGCCGTCCTGAATGCCGCGAACGAGGTGGCGGTGGAGGCCTTCCTCGCCGGCGCGCTGCCCTTCCTGTCGATCGCCGACGTCGTTGAAAGCGTGCTCATGGAACTGCCGCCGCAAGCCGTGGTCGATGTCCGGTCCCTTACTGAACGTGACCGGGCAGCCCGCGAGGCCGCCCGCCGCATCCTCCGCAACGCATGCTGATAAGCTCTTGCAGATGAATTCCTTTTTCGGCTCGATCTTCTGGTTACTGGTCACGCTGGGCGTGCTGGTGACCTTTCATGAGTTCGGCCACTACTGGGTCGCGCGCCGCTGCGGCGTCAAGGTGCTGCGCTTCTCGGTGGGCTTTGGCCGCGCCATCTGGAAGCGCATCGGCAAGGACGGCACCGAGTACCAGGTCGCCCTCATTCCCCTGGGCGGCTACGTGAAGATGCTGGACGCCCGTGAGGGCGAGGTCGATCCGGCCGACCAGGGCCGCGAGTTCACCCACAAGCCGGTGTGGCAGCGCATCGCCATCGTCGCGGCCGGTCCCGCCTTCAATCTGATTTTCACCGTGGCCGCGTTCTGGGCCATGTTCGTGGTCGGCATGCCCGACGCCGCGCCGAACGTCACCGCCGTGCCGCACAGCATGGCCGCCGACGCCGGCGTGCGCCCGGGCGACCGCGTGCTCGCCGTCGACGGCAAGCCGGTCGACACCCTCAGCGACGCCTACGACGCCATCGCCAACGCCCTGCTCGGCCGCGAACCGCTGCCGCTGCGCCTGCGCGGCACCGACGGCGCCGAGCGCGTGGTCACCCTGCCGCTGAACCAGCTGCCCGCCGGCCAGGACATCGGCCAGTACCTGGAAAAGCTCGGCATCAAGACCGCGCCCGCCGCGCCGGTCGCCGCCGTGGTGCGCGCCGGCTTCCCGGCCGCCGCCGCCGGCCTGCAGGGCGGCGACCGCATCGTCAGCGTCAACGGCCAGCCGGTGGCCGATTTCGAAGCCTTCTCGCGCCTGGTGGTGGCCGAGGCGACCAAGTCGCCGGCACTGGCCATCGCGGTGGAGCGCGGCGGCAAGCCGCTGAGCTTCACGGTCACCGCACGCATGGAATCGATGGAAGGCCAGCCGCCGCGCTGGCTGATCGGCGTGTCGCCGCCGCAGCCGGAACAGGTGGTGCGCCGCTACGGGCCGGTGGCCGCGGTCGGCGCCTCGCTGGGCGCGACCTGGGACAACACCGTCTCGCTGTTCAACATGATCGGCAAGATGGTCAGCGGCCAGGCCTCGACCAAGAACCTCTCCGGCGTGATCGGCATCGCCCAGGTGGCCAATGCCTCGGCCAGCATGGGCCCGGCCTGGTTCCTGCGCTTCCTCGCCCTGGTCTCGCTGAGCCTGGCCGTACTGAACCTGCTGCCCATCCCCGTCTTGGACGGCGGTCACCTGCTGTATTACCTTATCGAGTTGGTCAAGGGCAGTCCGCTGAGTGAGCGCACGATGATGGCCGGCCAGTACGTCGGCCTGTTCCTGCTGCTCACCTTGATGGGTCTGGCGTTTTACAACGACATCCATCGCAGTCTGTTCTTGTGACGCGCGTGCCCAACGCCAGCGTCGGGGGACGGCCGGCCCGCGGCAAGGCGACATCGGTTGTCGCCCATGCCGGCGCGCCATGCGTTGAAACATCCTCCGCCGCGCTCGCGAACGGCGCGCGCTTTTTTTCGAGTCCGGGCACTTTTCCGGCTCAATTCATACGCGCAGCGGCCAAGGCGGCCGCTGCGTCCGCATAAACAACGGAATCGACGATGAAGCGTATCGCCGCCCTGATCCTGCTTGCCTCACTCACCGCCAACGCGCTTGCGTTCGAGCCGTTCGTCGTTTCCGACATCCGCATCGATGGCCTAAGCCGCATCTCGGCGGGCACGGTGCTCAACTACCTGCCGGTCAACAAGGGCGACCGCCTGACCTCGGATGCCGCCCAGCGCGCCATCCGCGCCCTGTACCAGACCAAGTTCTTCAGCGAGGTCGAGATCGACCGCGAAGGCGACATCATGGTGATCAAGGTCACCGAGCGCCCGTCCATCGCCAAGCTCACCCTGCGCGGCAACAAGGACATCAAGGAAGACGACCTGCGCAAGGGCCTGAAGGAGATCGGCCTGTCCGAAGGCGAAACCTTCGACCGCCTCTCGCTCGACCGCGTGCAGCAGGAACTGATCCGCCAGTACTACAACCGCGGCAAGTACAACGTGTCGGTCGAGCCGCACGTCACCAATCTCGACCGCAACCGCGTGGCGATCGACATCGAGATCCGCGAAGGCAAGGTCGCCAAGATCAAAGAGATCAACATCGTCGGCAACAAGGCGTTCACCGACAAGGAAATCCGCAAGGACTTCGAATCCGACACCACCAACTGGATGTCCTGGTATTCGAAGGACGACCAGTACTCGCGCGAGAAGCTCTCCGGCGACCTGGAGAAACTGCAGTCCTACTACATGGACCGCGGCTACGCCGACTTCGGCGTGGATTCCACTCAGGTGAGCATCGCCCCCGACAAGCGCGAGATGTACATCGCCGCCGCGGTGAAGGAAGGCGAGATCTACACCGTCTCCGACATCCACCTGCTCGGCGACATGGTGCTGCCGGAAGAAACCCTGCGCCAGCTGGTGTTCCAGAAGAAGGACCAGACCTTCAACCGCAAGGCGATCGAAGCCAGCTCCGATGCGATCAAGAGCATCCTGGCCAGCATCGGCTACGCCTTCGCCAAGGTCACCCCGGTGCCGAAGCTGGACAAGGACAAGCGCACCGTCGACCTCACCTTCTACATCGAGCCCGGCAAGCGCGTGTACGTGCGCCGCGTGGTGTTCAACGGCAACACCCGCACCGAAGACGATGTGATGCGCCGCGAAATGCGCCAGCTGGAAGGCAGCTGGTACTCGCAGCCGGCGATCGACCGCTCGAAGATCCGCCTGCAGCACCTGGGCTACTTCAAGAAGGTCGACATCGACAAGAAGCTGGTGCCGGGCACCGAGGACCAGGTCGACCTGACGGTGAAGGTGGAAGAACAGTCCGCCGGCAGCCTGATGTTCGGCGTGGGCTATTCGCAGTACTCCGGCATCATCCTGTCCGCCTCGGTGTCGCAGAACAACTTCCTGGGCTCGGGCGACAGCTTCTCGGTGTCCGCGCAGCGCAGCGACTACGTCACCAGCGTCAGCGCCACCTATTTCAACCCGTACCTGACCGACAACGGCATCGGCATCGGCTACAACGCCGCGTACAGCAAGAGCGACTACGGCGACGCCAACAGCGACTTCGTCAACTTCACCAGCAGCCAGAAGTCGTTCTCGGCCTTCCTCAACATCCCGATCACCGACTTCGACAGCCTGCGCGCGGGCCTCGGCCTGAGCAGCAACAAGATCAACCTGGACTACCAGGTCTACGATTCCACCGGCCAGATCGTCACGCAGAGCCTGTCGCCGCAGCAGCTGATCGACTACCAGAACGCGATCGGCCACAAGACCATCCACTCGTGGACCGGCCAGCTGGGCTGGACGCACGACACGCGCAACGGCTACTGGGCGCCGACCCGCGGCGGCATGATGACGCTGTCCACCGACATCGCCCTGCCCGGCTCCACCGTGCAGTACTACAAGATCTTCGGCGAGGCCAACCACTACTGGCCGATCGGCGGCGGCTTCGTGCTGTACCTGGACGGCCAGGTCGGCTACGGCAAGACCTACGGCCAGGAGTACGACAACAGCTTCGGCGACTACCTGAAGGGCCAGAAGATCGACTTCCCGTTCTGGGAGAACTACTACTCCGGCGGCGTGCGCGACGTGCGCGGCTTCCAGGACAACACGCTGGGCCCGAAGCTCTGCGTAGGCACCGACGCCAGCGGCAAGCCGCTGCAGGCCGACAAGGATGGCCGTTGCAACGGTGGCTACTACACCTACGCCCAGCCGGTCGGCGGCGCGTTCAAGGTGCTGGGCACGGCGCAGGTGTTCATCCCGCTGCCGTTCCTGAAGGACGTGAACACCGCCCGCGTGTCGTGGTTCGTCGACGTCGGCAACGTCTACAAGGACTACAGCAGCTTCAAGGCTTCGGAGCTGCGCGCCTCGACCGGTATCTCGCTGCAGTGGCAGGCGCCGATCGGCCCGCTGATCATCAACTTCGCCACGCCGATCCGCTCCAAGAAGGAAGATCGTCACTACGAAGAGCGCATCCAGTTCACCTTCGGCAGCCAGTTCTAAGCCAGGCATGGCCTGACCGGCAGGTTCCGAAACACCGCACCACCCCCGAAAGCGCGGCCACGGCCGCGCTTTCTTTTGCCCGTGCGGAAAGACGCCGCCGCCCCCGCGCCCTACAATGCCCGCACCGCCAGGGAGCCCGCATGAGCACCTTCCAATACACCGTGGCCGAGCTGGCCGAGCGCTTCGGCCTGGCCTTCCAGGGCGACGGCCAGCGCGTCATCGACGGCGTCGGCACCCTGGCCGGCGCCGGCCCCAGCCAGCTGAGCTTCCTGTCCAACAGCAAGTACGGCGCCCAGCTCGCCGGCGCGCGCGCCGGCGTGGTGGTGCTGCGCCAAGAAAACCTGGGCGACTGCCCCACCGCCGCACTCATCGCCAAGGACCCCTACGTCGCCTACGCCAAGATCGCCGCGCTGTTCGAGCGCCTGCCCGCTTCGCCCGCCGGCATCCATGCCAGCGCCGTGGTCTCGCCCGCCGCGCGCATCGCGCCGACGGCAAGCATCGGCCCCTGCTGCGTGGTGGAAGACGACGCCGTGATCGAAGACGGCGCCGTGCTCGGCCCGCATTGCATCGTCGGCGCCGGCTGCACGGTGGGCGCGCAGTCGCGGCTGGTGGCGCGGGTCACCCTGGTCACCCGCGTGACCCTGGGCAAGCGCGTACTGGTCCACCCCGGCGCGGTGATCGGCTCGGACGGCTTCGGCCTCGCCTTCGACAAAGACCACTGGATCAAGCTGCCGCAGCTCGGCGGCGTGCGCATCGGCGACGACTGCGAGATCGGCGCCAACACCACCATCGACCGCGGCGCGCTGGAAGACACCGTGCTGGAAGAGGACGTGCGCCTGGACAACCAGATCCAGATCGCCCACAACGTCCACGTCGGCGCGCACACCGCCATGGCCGGCTGCGCCGCGGTGGCCGGCAGCGCGAAGATCGGCCGCTACTGCATGATCGGCGGCAACGCCGGCGTGCTGGGCCATCTGGAGCTGGCCGACCGGGTTACCATTACGGCCAAGAGCCTGGTGACCCATTCGATCCGCGAGCCCGGCGAGTATTCCTCGGGGGTACCGTTGCAGGAAAACCGCCTGTGGCGGCGCAATGCGGCCCGTTTCAAGCACCTTGACGAGTACGTGCGCCGCCTTTCGGCGCTGGAGAAGGACAGCAACAATGAGTGACAAGACCGACCCCTTCCACCTGCCGGTGACCGTGGAGCAGATCCAGAAGCTGCTGCCGCACCGCTATCCGTTCCTGCTGGTGGACCGGGTGATCGAGCTGGAGCCGGACCACCGCGTGGTGGGCCTGAAGAACGTGACCATGAACGAGCCGTTCTTCCAGGGCCATTTCCCCGGCCATCCGGTAATGCCTGGCGTGCTGATCGTGGAGGCCATGGCGCAGACCGCCGGCCTGCTCACCCAGATCAGCAGCCGCATGAAGGGCGACACCGGCAGCCCGCTGTTCTACCTGGCCAAGGTGGACGACGCGCGCTTCTACAGCCCGGTGGTGCCGGGCGACCAGCTGCTGATGGAAGTGAAGCTGCTGCGCCTGCTGCGCGGCATGGGCATGTTCGCGGCCGAGAGCCGCGTCAACGGCAAGAAGGTCGCTTCCTGCACGCTGGTCTGCGCGGCGAGGTCCGACAAATGAGCCAGGCCAGCGCCATCCACCCCACTGCACAGATCGATCCTTCCGCCAGATTGGGCGCCAACGTCAGCGTCGGCGCCTACAGCGTGATCGGCGCCGAGGTGGAGATCGGCGAGGGCACGGTCGTCGGTCCGCACGTGGTGATCGAAGGCCCCACGCGCATCGGCCGCGACAACCGCATCAGCCAGTTCGCTTCGCTCGGCGGCGCGCCGCAGGACAAGAAATTCCAGGGCGAGCGCACCGAGCTGGTCATCGGCGACCGCAACCTGATCCGCGAATTCGTCACGGTCAACCGCGGCACCGGCGACGGCGGCGGCATCACCCGCATCGGCAACGACAACTGGCTGCTGGCCTACGTGCACGTGGCGCACGACTGCCAGATCGGCAACAACACCGTGTTCTCCAACTACTCGGCGCTGGCCGGACACGTGGAGATCGGCGACTTCGTGATCATGTCCGGCTTCTCCGGCGTGCATCAGTTCTGCAAGGTCGGCGCGCACGCCTTCATCGGCATGGGCTGCCTGGTCGGCTCCGACGTGCCGCCGTTCGTGATGATGGCGAACGAGCAGCGCGGCCGTCCGCGCGGCATCAACAGCGAAGGCCTGAAGCGCCGCGGCTTCGACCCCACGCGCATCGCCGCGATCAAGCGCGCCTACCGCACGCTGTACATGGCCGGCCTGACCCAGGCCGACGCGCGCGAGCAGCTGGTGTCGCTGGCGCAGGAAAGCGACGACGTGCGCTCGATGCTGGAATTCCTGGATCGCAGCGAACGGGCTCTCGCACGCTGACGCCATGAGCTCAGCCGCCGAAACCGCCATCGTCATCGCACTCATCGCCGGAGAAGACTCCGGCGACCAGCTCGGCGCCGACCTCATCGTGGCCCTGCGCAAGCGCTACCCCGGCGCCCGCTTCGTCGGCATCGGCGGTGCGCGCATGCAGGCGCAGGGTTTCGAATCCTGGTACGACATCCGCGAGCTGTCGCTGTTCGGCTTCGCCGAAGTGATCAGCCACCTGCCCCGCCTGCTGCGCCTGCGCAAGGAACTGGTGGCGCGGCTGATCGCCGCGCAACCGGCTGTGGTGGTCGGCATCGACGCACCGGATTTCAACCTCGGCGTGGAACAGCGCGTCCGCGCCGCCGGCCTGCGCACCGTGCACTACGTCAGCCCGTCCGTGTGGGCCTGGCGCGAGGAGCGCGCGGCCAAGATCGGCCGCAGCGCCGACCGCGTGCTGTGCCTGTTCCCGATGGAGCCGGCGATCTATGCGCGCCACGGCGTCGACGCCCGCTTCGTCGGCCATCCGCTGGCGGACCGCTTCGCCCTGGTCTCCGACCGCGTCGGCGCGCGCGACTTCCTCGAGCTGCCGCAGAACGCACCGGTGCTGGCCGTGCTGCCGGGCAGCCGCGCATCGGAAGTGGCAAAACTGGGCCGCGTGTTTCTCGATGCGGCGCGCCGCGTGGCCGCGCAGTTGCCGGGCCTGCGCATCATCGTTCCCGCTGCCAACACGCGCGTGCATGCAACGCTCAAAGCGATGCTCGGCGATGGCCCCAGCAACGATGACACACCCATCCTGCTCGACGGCCGCGCGCACGAAGCGATGCTCGCCGCCGACGTGGTGCTGCTCGCCTCCGGCACCGCCACGCTGGAAGCCATGCTGGCCAAGCGTCCGATGGTGGTCGGTTATCGCGTGTCGCCGATCAGCTACCGCATCGCGCGCGCGCTGAACATGCTGAAGACCGACGTCTACGCGCTGCCGAACATCCTGGCCCGCGCCTGCGGCCTCGGCGACCAGGCCATGCTTGCGCCGGAACTGATGCAGGACGACTGCACGCCGGAGAAACTGTCCGCCGCCGTGCTCGCGCTGTTCCAGGACAGCCAGCGCCGCGGCGAGATCGTCGCCGCCTTCGAGCAATTGCACCGCGCGCTGCGCGGCGAGCTGGAAGGCGAAGCGGGCGATCATGCGGCCGACGCGATCATCGAACTGATCGAGCGTCCGCGGTGAACAGGAAAGCGCTGCGCCATATCGCCGGCGTCGACGAAGCCGGCCGCGGTCCGCTGGCGGGTCCGGTGGTAGTGGCCGCGGTGATCCTGGATCCCAAGCGCCCGATCGACGGCTTGAACGATTCGAAGAAGCTCACCGAAGCGAAGCGCGAGTCGCTGTATCCGCAGATCGTGGCGAATGCGCTGGCGCATTGCATCGTCGCCATGAGCGTCACCGAGATCGACGAGCTCAATATCTTCCAGGCCACCATGGCCGGCATGAGCCGCGCCGTCGCCGGCCTGTCGCTGGTGGCGCACGAGGCCTGGATCGACGGCAACGCGCTGCCGAAGAACCTGCCCTGCCCCGGCCGCGCCATCGTCGGCGGCGATGCGCTGGAACCGGCGATCAGCGCCGCCTCGATCCTGGCCAAGGTCACCCGCGACCGCCTGATGGTGGCGATGGAAACGCAGTACCCCGGCTATGGCTTCGCCACGCACAAGGGCTATCCCACGCCGGCGCATTTCGAAGCGCTGCAGCGGCTGGGGCCGTGCGCCGAGCACCGCCGCAGCTTTGCGCCGGTGAAGATCATGCTCGATCAGGGCCAGCTCTTTTAGCCGTCTGTTCGCCGCGCGCGCAAAGCATCAACGAGGCCAAAAGCCGCCGCACGCAAACGATTTCCGTCATGCCCTTCGACACGGGTTTTTTCTTGCGGTGCGGGTCTAGACTGGCTCCACGGTCGGACCAGGCCCCAATGCCCATCCGACCGGCGCTCCGCCCTCGCCCGCGCCGCGCAACCCTTCTCCAGCGGCGCGCATCGAAGGTTCGAAGCAGGACGAAGCCGGGCCGACCGCCCCGCCGACCGCCGAGCCACCCCGGTTCCACGGCACGGTCGCCGCTTCAGGCACGGACGCAAGGTGCAGCCTTCCGCGTCGCCACGCGGAACACGCCAGCGGCGCATGCAAGACGCCGCAGGAGTTCAGCCATGACACTTCCCAACAAGCCACTCACCGTCGTCCCGAACGGTGGCGACGCCCCGTCGGCGGAACCGGCCGCGATCTCCCCCGCGTCAACGCAGGACGCGCCGGCGCTGCTGGATACCGCTCACGTCGACTACAACCTGCACCCGCTGAAAGTGGCCGGCCTGGATCACTTCATCGAACAGCCGAACGGCAACGAACGCTTCCGCATTTCCTGAGTGCCGGAAGGCAGGCGCGGTGCTTCAGCCGCGCCTGCGCAGCAGGCTGTGCCGGTAGCCGTAGGCGATGTAGATCAGCATGCCCAGCGCGGTCCACGCGCCGAGCAGGATCCAGTTGCCCAGGTTCATCTGCGCCAGCAGGAAACCGCACACCAGCACGCCCAGGCTGCACACCACCGGCGCGGCCGGCACGCGGAAACCGCGCGGCAGGTTCGGATGCGAGCGGCGCAGCACCAGCACGCCGATGCACACCGTGGCGAAAGCCAGCAGCGTGCCCATCGAAAGCAGGTCGCCCAGCAGGCTGAGCGGAAACACCGCGGCCAGGATGCCGCCCACCGCGCCCACCAGCAGGGTGGTGCGGTGAGGCGTCTGATGGCGCTCGTGCACCGCGCCGAAAAAGGTCGGCAGCAGGCCGTCGCCCGCCATCGTGTACAGGATGCGCGACAGGCCCAGATGCATCACCAGGATCACCGAGGTCAGCCCCGCCACCGCACCCACCTGGGTCAGCAGCTTCAGCCAGGCCAGCGGCGGATGCGCCGCCAGCGCCGTCGCCACCGGCTCGGCCGTGCCCAGCTGCGGATACGGCACCAGGCCGGTGAGCACCGCCGCCACGATGATGTACAGCACCGTGCACACCGCCAGCGAAATCAGGATGCCCGCCGGCACGTTGCGCTGCGGATTGCGCGTTTCCTGCGCCGCGGTTGCCACCGCATCGAAACCGATATAGGCATAGAACACGCTGGTCGCCGCACGGAACACGCCGGCCCAGCCGTAGTGATCGCCGCCCTGGTTCTGCGGTACGTACGGGTGCCACAGCGTGGGGTCCACGTACTGCAGCCCGCACACCACGAACAGCACCACCACGATCACCTTCAGCGCCACCACCACGCTGGCGAACGCCGTCGACTGCTTGGTCCCGCGATACAGCAGCGCCGTAAGCGCCGCGACCACCAGCAGCGCCGGCAGATTCAGCAGCGCCCCCGTGAACTGCAGATGCCCGTCCTTGAAGCTCAGCGGCGCATTGGCCAGCGCCTCCGGCACATGGATGCCGAGGCTCTTCAGCAGGCCCACGCCATAACCGGACCAGCCCACCGCCACCGACGACACCGCCAGCAAGTATTCCGCCACCACGTTCCAGCCGATAAACCAGGCCAGCAGCTCGCCGAACGTGGCGTAAGCGTAGACATAGGCACTGCCCGACACCGGCAGCATCGCCGCGAACTCCGCATAGCTCAGCGCCGCCAGCGCCGCCGCCAACCCCGCCAGCACGAACGACAAGGTCAAGGCCGGCCCCGCATGCTCCGCCGCCGCCTGCCCCGTGATCACGAAAATACCGGCGCCGATCACCGCGCCCACGCCCAGCACGATCAGCTCCTTCAGCCCCAGCGTCCGCCGCAGCGAATCATCGGCAGTGAGCGAGGCCTCGACAGGCTTCACGGCAAACAGCGAACGGATCAACGACATTGGAGCGCTCCGGGGCGCGGCGGAAAGCCAGGAACCATGCCAGCCGGGGGCGGCCGTGGCAACTGGAATCGGGGCGGGGCCTGCGGTTGCAGCCTTGGGGCGAGCACCCACCCCTCACCCCAACCCTCTCCCCGGCGGGGAGAGGGGGATGCAGGGCGGCGCGAAAATCGAGCGAAGAGCACGCGGCGCAGCCGCGGCGTTCCGCTTGTGCGCAGTTGCTCTTGATCTACCGGGTCCCCTTGGCGCCGGCGGTGAGGGCTGGACGATCAGGCCCCGCAGGGGGCGAGGACAGGAGTCCTCGCCTTTTTGATCAGGGCATGGATGCCCTGTCAAAAAGCCCGGCCAGCCCTCACGGACCCTCAGCAGCTGCGCTGCTGAGGGCGCCAAGCAGGGTGCCCTTTCTTCTTGGTTACTTCTTCTTTGGGCAGCCAAATGAGATCCCATATAGACTTCACAACTTGCTCAGGGGTCGATGCTTCACGTGGACGCAAACATCAAGGTCTATAGCTATTTACGCTTCAGTGACGCCCGACAGTCCACCGGCAGCAGTGCCCATCGCCAGATCGAATTTGCGGCCAACTGGGCCAAGGGCCGGCAGCTGCAGCTTGATGCCTCGCTCTCCCTCCGCGACGAAGGATTGAGCGCCTACCACCAGCGTCATGTAAAGCAAGGCGCCTTGGGCACCTTCCTCCGCGCCGTGGACGAGGGCCAGATTGGCGCGGGGTCCGTGCTGGTCGTGGAAGGTCTGGATCGGCTGAGCCGTGCCGAACCGCTCCAGGCCCAGGCACAGCTTGCCCAGATCATCAATGCCGGCATCACCGTGGTGACTGCCAGCGATGGCCGGGAATACAACCGGGAGGGACTGAAGGCCAATCCCATGGAGCTGGTCCATAGCCTCCTTGTGATGATCCGGGCACATGAGGAAAGCGATACCAAGAGCAAGCGGGTTAAAGCGGCCATTCGTCGTCAGTGCCAGCAGTGGCTGGACGGCGCCTATCGCGGTCGCATCCGCAATGGCAAGGATCCCCAATGGCTAGCGTGGCAGTCGGATGGCTGGCACCTCATCCCGGAACGGGTCGACGCTGTCCGAATGGCCATCGACCTGTTCCGGGCCGGGCATGGGGCGGTGGCTATTGTCGATCGCCTCAATGCCGCGGGACTCTCCGTCTCGGACAAAGGCACCCGGGCGACGCACCTGTACAAGGTGTTTCGCCTGCCTGCCCTGCGCGGCACGAAGACCCTGTCGGTCGATGGCGTTGATTACGCGCTGCCCGACTACTACCCGGCCATCCTGAGTCCAGAGGACTTCGACGAACTGCAGGGTCTGTTCTCGCAGTCGGGTCGACGCAAAGGCAAAGGCGAACTGCCCGGCATCATTACCGGGCTACGCCTTACCCAGTGCGGGTACTGCGGGTCGGCCATGGTGGCCCAGAACCTCATGAGCCGGAAAAAGGACGACGACGGCCGGGTCCATGACACCTATCGCCGCCTGTCTTGCGGCTCCGGGCAGGCCTATCGCCGTTGTCCGGTGGGCGGCAGCACGAGCATTGCCCCGATCGAACGGGCGCTGCTGGACTTCTGTTCGGACCAGATCAATCTGGATGCTCTGCTGGAACGCGGTGTCGTTGACCCGCCAGCCCGCCAGAAACTTGCCGCCGCCAAGGCACGCGTCGCCGACGTGGAAGCACAGCTCAAGCGCTTGACCGACGCCTTGATGCAGGACGACGGTGCGGCGCCGGCGATCATTCTCCGTAGGCTCCGTGAACTGGAGGACGAGCTGGAACGCCTGCGACGGGAGGTGGCTGACGCCGACGCGGAATGGGCAGCCGTATCCCGGAAGGCGCCGACGACCGCCGACGCTTGGCGCGAACTGGTGATCGGGGTGAAGAGCCAGGACTACGATGCGCGACTGAAAGCCCGACAACTCGTGACCGATACCTTTGCACACATCGTGGTGTATCGCGTGGGTGTTGAGCCCGGCGAGCAGACCGGCTCTGCGTTGGATCTAGTCCTCGTACCGCACGGCGGTCATCCGCGGGCGCTGCGCATTCACCGCAAGACGGGGCAATGGCTTGGCGCAGAAGAGATAAGTAGCCAAGCCTTAGCCGGCTGATCCGAAAATATCCCTGCGCCGGGAAATGCGGCCGATTCGAAACTAGGCGTGCGTAGAAGCGTACTGTGGGTTCGAATCTCACTCTCTCCACCACCCTCAGAGAAAAGCCTATTTTTGAGGCTTTCCTCGTAAGTTGAGAGAAACGGCGCTTGGTCAAGTCGGTTGGATAATAACCATGCGGCTTGCACACCACCTTTTTGCGTCATCCGTCAGCTGTGTGGCATTTCCGTCTGATCGCGCCCTTAGACCTTCAGCCCTTGATCGGGCGAAAGGTCATCAAGAAATCAGTGAACACCCGGGACCCTGTTCTTGCCCGCACCTGGGCGTATGCGCTCGGAGCGCAGTATGCTCAAGATATTCGTCGCCCTGGTGACCAGCGGTGAGATCAGGCCGTTGACCGGCCAATCTTGATCTTCGGGAACAGCCGCTTTTCGCCCTACTTCCTCAGCCTTTCCACGCGCTCCAGCAATCCCAACCGTTGCGCGGCCGCCAATAACTTGCCCGCGAACTACACCCACCTCAGTTACGCCCGCCGAGATTTGCCGATCATTCCGCAGCCGACCTTGGGCGCGGCCGTGACGGCCATGGAACGCAAGGGGTTCTTCACCAGGCGGGGCGAGGCTTTGCGCAGCGACATCATGATCCCCGCCAATATCTATGAGGCCGCCATGCCATTCTCTTGGAAGAGCAGCAGCGGCGCGCCCAGGCGGATGTGGCCAGGGAAGGCATCTGTAAGGCCGAAACGGACCCGCCGGCCTCCGCTGCACCAACGGCCCCACCGACCCAGGCCTCCGCCATCCTAGTGCGCCCCGCTTCCCTTCCCGAGGGCGAACCAGGCTCATTGCTGGCGCGCTTCCGGGCGGTGGCTCCCATCCCGGAAACACCCCAGGCCCATCAGGTTCTGACCAGGATGGCCCGGTTGGTACAACTCATTGGACGGCTCTTGGGCGCCCTGTCCGAGCTGGCTGATCGCAGTGGCTCCCGAAACAGACCATCTTGATGGTGCTAACCTCCCGCTGGAACTATGGGCATTGGTGCCACAGCCTCTTGCGCTTTGCGCCATCGGCGGCCAGCTTGATGTGGTGCCGGCGTTTGGGCCCATCGCAAAGACACGGACCTCTTTGACCAGCCTATGGCCATCAATCTTGCAGCGCTCGGGGACAAACTGAGGAAATACCGCGATCAGTTGCAAGAGACGATCGCAGAGGTGGCCGAGGTCACTGGCATTCCAGGTGACAGGCTCACCGAGATGGAAGCGGGAAGGGTCGAGCCGACCGGAGATGAAGTCTTGATCCTGGCGGATCACTTTCAATGTGATTTCCGGTATTTCATTTCCAACGAACGGCTCGCCCCATTCGAACAAACGGACACGCTTTATCGCCGACACGGCCAGGATTTCCGAAAGGAAGATCGCCGGGCTGTGCAAGAGTTTCTCTACCTCTGTGAAACGGAGGCCCTCTTGATGTCGGAGCTGGGACGGACCTGGGAAGAGTTTGTGTTCCGGCCCTCTGGCATCTTTATGAAAGGGCACGGAGAGGCGGCGGCAGCATCCCTCAGGCGTGCCCTTGGCTACGCAGACCACGAGGTCCGAAGGGATATTTTCTCGGAGTTCCGTCGCATCGGCGTCCATGTTTTCCGACGCCACCTGGGGAACTCGAACATCTCAGGGTTGTTCATCCAGCACCCGACCGCTGGCAAGTGCGCCCTGGTGAACTACAACGAAGATGTTTACAGGCAAAGGTTCAGCGCGGCACATGAAGTGGCGCACTCCATCTTCGATGTTGACGAAGGGGCCACCGTTTCATTGGATCGTTACCCCGGGGTGGATTCCAAGGAGGTGCGCGCCAACCGCTTCGCGTCTTGCTTTCTCATGCCCCCCGCACTCCTCAGGGGCATCAGGGTTTCACAAGGTTGGAGCGATGATGAGTGCTTGCACTGGGCAAATCAGTTGCGAGTGAGCTGCAATGCGTTTGGCATTGCCCTCAGCGAGGCCAAACTGGTTGATCCCGAGCGCAGCCATCAGATACGCAAACTCCGCGTGCCAAAGGATGCCAAGAAGGATCCAGAGCTTCCCGAGGGACTGGCCGCATCACAGCGCGAGAAGAAGGCCCGCCTTTTGGAGCTGGGGCTGTCGGATTTCTACGTCAGCCTTTGCTTTGATGCCTTCAAAGAAGGGGTGGTCAGTCGTGGGCGGCTGGCCGAAGCGTTGTTGACGGACCATTCGGGATTGGTGGAACTGGCGGCCATTTACGGAAGAAGCCTCCATGGAAATTGATCCTTCTAGTTTCCACCCCGTCAATGTCACGGACACGTGCGCCGTTTGGAACGTGCTCTCATCATTGCGCCTCTACGCTGCGGCCAAAGCTGCCGGTTGCGATTTTTGCATGACGGCCTTTGTCCATTACGAGTGCCTGATCAAGAAGCGTGGTGAGCTGAAAGAAACCCACCGCACTCTCATGGATCGTCTGAGAAGGGCGCAACGCAACGGCGATTTTGCCTCTCATGCTTCCACCATTGGTGACCTTCAACGAGTAGCCCAGCTCGAACAACGAAGGAAGCTGGGCAAAGGGGAGCTTTCATCCATCGCCTTCGCCATGAAGATTGGGCAGGCGGTCATGACAGATGACCAAAAAGCGCGGCGCCTGGCACACGATGTGGGACACTCGCTCGTTCAAACCACGCCGCATCTCTTCGGGTGGTTGTTCTTCGCGGGGAAACTGACAGAGGCCGACAAGGGAGCGATCATCCAGCAGCATGTAGAGATGGGGCAGATCCTGAAACCTCACCTTGAACGTGCCTACGAAATGGCGATGAACGCGATCATGAAGGCCACCCGCAAGCCAGCAGATTTCGCGGAGTGATCAGCCATCCTTGGACTGAGAATGGCTAGGCAACTGATCACCCACAAAACAGGGCGCGTTCAAGGTCCTCCTTTGAGGGGACCGCTTTGCGCTCAATGATCTTGATCAGGACTATGCGCAGCAGCTCGAACGATGCCAGGAGATCGTCGTTGCCATGCTTGGGTTTCCCATGCGCCGCCGCTGAACGCATGTCATAGAGCTTCCCGATCTTCTTTTGATGGGCCAAGCGCTCGTCGCCGGGCGGCTCCATGTAGGCGGCGATCATGGAGGAGACCCGGAACTTTAACTCGGCCATGGCCGGGGAAAAGATGGCCTCCAAGGCCCCCCAGATGGAGACCAACGCCATTGCCGTGCTCGGAATGAATTGCCCGATGTCGAGCACGTCCATTGCAAAGGCAAACTCAGAGCTAGAAGCCCTGAGGTTCGCCGCGGCGGCCCAGTTGTTTTTGACCCAATCCAAGTCCTCCATGGACATCGGCTCGACTAACCTGAGGCCGAAATGCCGTGGCAATACCTCCACAACGCTTCCCTTCAAAGCCGTCCCGGATTTGTCGAGTTCCGGGAAAGATGCCAGGGGATGCTCAGAGGAGAAAATCATGGAGACTTCTGGATTCACGAAGATACGGATCAGACCGACGATCGTTTTCGCCACATCGAACCGGCTGAGCCGTGGGTGCTGGTAGCTCTCCGGCACCACGATTTCCGTCCGCATGTTGAACGCATCGGAGCCCGAAGAAGGGAGCCAAGGGCCGGGATGCGCTGCCCCAGGTTGGGGCGGCTCTTTGAATGCCAAAATCCTCTGGCACATCAGATGCGCATAGGTCTTCCGAAGAAGAAGGTCGTTCCCGAGATCATACTCGTCCGAGGAGAGCTCCAAACCCGATAGTCCGGCGTAAAGAGGTTTTTCCGTGCTCACGCGCTATTCTCTCCTTTGGGTGGTGTCGCATTGTAAGTTTTGCTCTGGGCTTCCGTGCCCGCCACAGGGCCAAGCTTTGGCCGGCGCCCTTTGCGGCTCACCACGGGGTTCCCCTCGTTCCCGAGGCGCCGCGCATACGCTGCCTTTGCCACGGCCTGAGCCAGGTAAGCTGAAAATCTGGCCGACACATACGGCACCAAGCCCAAGGGTGGATATTCGTGCTGTTCCATGGCTCTCTTGCATTCAAGCAGTGACCCACGAGCCACATACGTGCGTGCGTCCACCCCTTTTCCATCGCTGTGGCCGTTGATTGTCTGAATAACGCTGATGGGCACGCGGGCACGCTCGCATCGGGTTGTCAGCGTGTGCCGGAAACAATGGAGCGATTTTTTCGCGCTCTTGATGCCACAAGCGTTGCGCAAATAGTGCTTGTTGAACCATCGAGAGATGGTTCGCCTGGGCCGCCTTCCGGCCATCCCAGTCCGGGAAACAAGAGCTCAGACCCTGCGGCACGGACATCGGCCAGGTACTTTCCAAGCCCAAGGTCCAGCAAGCGTGCGTGAACAGGGATCCGACGCATGGAGTAGTCCGTTTTGATGCTTTGGCCTTCGCGGAACGGGGCGATATCGAAATAGAGAATGGTGTGCTCCACGCCATCATCGTCCAGCTCGGCATTGCCGACGCTCGAAAAGACCGCAGCTGGGGCTCTGGAAGCCGGAAAAGAATAACTTTTTGGTTTTAAAGGAAATATTGCTACTGACCTGGGAGTGCAGCTTCGCTATCATGAAACTCTGGCCGTACCGGCTAGCACTCAGGGGAGGGAGGTCATGGAGCAGACGATTTATGCGTTCTACAACAATAAGGGTGGAGTCGGTAAAACAACCCTCTGTCAGAACGCGGCATGCTTGTATGCTCAAGATAATCCGAAGAAGCAGGTTTTAGTGATTGACCTTTGTCCGCAGGCAAATATCTCCCAATTTCTTTTGGGTGGTGGACATGCAGGTTATCAAGCTAACCAACAGCTCCAGCTTACGAGCACTCGCAAGAATATAGTTGGTTTCGTTGATTTCTTACTGAAAGGCAATTCAGGATTTACCAGCATTCGTAGATCATATGCAGTAAAGGTCCATGAGCACAACAAAAACGTTACGGATAACCTTTACCTGATTGCCGGGGACTCCTTTCTTGAGTCCCTTTCATTAGCACTCAATTATGCAGTAATTAACCCCGCCAACACCAAGGCGTGGAGCGAGTACATGACTGCTATTAAGCGCTTGTGCGAGCTAGAGTTCTTGGAAGAGAAGTACGAGTCTCTTACCGTTTTTATTGATTGCAATCCCAGTTTTTCGATCTATACCCAGATGGGCTTGGTGTCTTCGGACTTTCTAATTGTCCCGATGATGGCTGATTATAGCTCTCTTGAGGGCATCAAGGGCATTCTTAGCCTTCTATATGGGGAGTTTCCCAGCGCGGCGCTTAAAAATTACGCCGAAGATTTTGTCACGTTTAACACGCAAATTGAGAAATACAAGCTCAAGTTACCCGTAATGTATGAGTTCGTTTTTAATAACTTCACATCAAACAGTGGCGTAGCCGCTGCCTATGAGGCGGTTAAAAACGAACTGACCGATTTCTGCTATACCTCTTACCAGAACTTTCCGCATCTTTTTGCAGTGCCTGAGAACTCCGTGACGACTAAAAGGTCTTGGGCCGCGGCATTTATCTCGGACACGAAAGACTTTCACACTTCTGGCAAGGTTTCTGCGGGGCTCGGCATCCCTCTTCATCGCCTGCCCAAGCACGCCTCGTATACGATGCCTGAGGGGACAACGATTGGTATCCCCTCCGGCAATTATGAGCAATCTTTGGCTCATGTTCGAAGCTTGGTGAGTAAGTTGGCCTGATTCGGGTTTCTTAGACCCTTACTGGTCGCTCCTCGGGGTAATTACGCGCGCGCTCGAAATGGCGCGCACACGTTTCCGCTCCGCGTTCCCGCAATGCCATAGCTTGTCGTATCAAGCAAATGATCACCGGCTCCACTGTCGCATCGTCGGGGATGCGCGGATCGCGTGGCTGGCTGGGTACAGTACCCAAGCTTTCGCTGAGCGGGTTGATCGGCAGCGCAACTTCCCTGGGCGGCGGCAACCTATTCAGAACGCTTAAACTATCTCATTGCGCGCGTCACCTCTGGAGACGTCCTCGTTGTTCGCCACGATCCAGGCGAGGGTCTGGGAGATGACGTTGTAGGCATGGATCGTGAACGGCTCATTGCCATCATGTCCCGCGTCCTTGCGCGAGGGAGCATTACTCCCTGGAAAGATGACAGCACTGATGGCGTGGGATGCGTAAACACGGGCTTCGTTCCGTGCGCTCCCCGCTTCGACGTCGCTACAAGGGCGGCAAACCAGCGGTGGTCGCGCCCAATCGACTGCAGCGACAGTTCAACGTCAAGCACCCCGATCGAGCGTGGGTCACTGACATCACCTACCTACGCACGGCCGAAGGCTAGCTCTATCTGGCCGTCGTCATCGACTTGTATTCGCGTGCAGTGATTGGCTGGTCAATGAAATCCAGCCTGGCACGCGAGCTGGCGATGGATGCGTTGTTGATGGCGATCTGGCGGCGACATCCCGCACCAGGCGTGGTGATCCACTCCGATCACGGATGGCGGCGCAAAGGGATTGTTTGAATTGCCGACTGAACCGTCTAAAAGGAGCTTTGTAGACCATGGACCTTTTCCTTCGAGAAGGCCCAGCAAACGTATCACTTGCTCTTCACCCTCCGGTCCAGGCCTAGGGGCTCACTTCAGGCATGCATCTATCTGCGTCATCCGCCACCTCATAGAAATCCCTATCAGCGCTAAGCCGGGCGCGCCTTGGCCGCTATCGCATCCCTGCATCAAAAGTGGGGGAAGAAGTGCGCAGGCGAGGAGGGGGGACGACCGCGCGCGCCGGGGCAAGCCCTCCTTGCTTGATCATTTTCTGACCAGGCCTGCACCGCCGTGGACGGTCGCATACGGGCCCTGCATCGAAGCCCTGCCCGCCAGCCCCCCCCCCCTCGGCCCGAGGGGAATCCCAGTCAGCGGTGGAAAGGCGCTGCTCATGCCACTTTCACATCTCGGTGCTAGATTCCCTTACTCATAGATTCGCCGATTTCATCAACGTAAAAGGGGTCGCTGTTTATGCACCTGCTGTCACGTGCAGTCCTCGCAGTCGGCTTAGCCGCCGGCCTTGCCAGCACGGCCATGGCCGCGTCGCCCAACTCGGGGCTCGGCCAAGCTTGGCCCAACGCCCCGGATGTGAGCATGAACCCCAACTTCCACGTTTACGTCTTCGACTTTGGCGGCGTTCGGTACATCCAGGTGAACGACGCCAATGGCAACGTGCTCGGTAGCGTCGGCAGTGCCGGCGGCGCCTTCATCACTCTCCCCATTGGACGGTACGCGAATCTTGTCGATACGCCGTCGCAACCCACCGGCCTTCCGACCGCCACGCAACCGGCCGCCACGCCCAAACCGATCTACAACGATGGCACCACGGCCATCACGGCGACGCCTCTCTCAAACGGCTCCATGCAGATCCACGCGGCCGACGCCTGTGGCGACCCGGTTACCTGCAATATCAAAGTGCAGTGATCGGCGTGACCGACCCCACTCACGCACTCACGGGTGGGGTTGGCCGGGATGCCGCAGCGAGATCAGTAGGCGCCGCCCCTGGGCCAATGGGCGCTCACGCATGGAGCCGTGATACGTCGCTGCGCGGTCTTCGATAGCACGCAGCCCCAAACCGCTGGACAGCAGCCGCAACGATGGTAGAAGCCGATCCCAACCAATGTGCGCTAGGCGCTCGGGGTCACCAATGGTCTGCACCATCATCGCCATGCGCAATGGACTTTGCATCCCGCAGCGGACCTTGACCAGCACCTCACTGACGTTCCGCGCGGCGCAAGCGTCGCTGACGGCATCGCAGATGAGTCGGTAAGCCGCAAGATGCATCTCTTGCGGAAATACACTGGCCGGCCCTCGAACATCGCACCAGAATGCCACGCCCGCGGCCTCTAGATGTCTTACCAAGGCCCCCTGCGCCAACATCCCTGGTAATCCCCTATCGCGATACATCAGCGGATGCATCGCATCGCTCAGTAGCGAAAGTTCCCCTTTCGCTAACTCGGCAAGCCGCCGATAGCGACGATCCTCCGCTGCGGGGAGATAGTGGCTCAACCGGGTGAATAAATGACCCAGCATCACATCGAACGCTTCACGTGTGCGCTCAAGCGAGACAGCGGCACTGCGTAGCTGCGACTCGCCTAACTCCACGTTTCGCTGTGCAAGCGCCATTGCAGTGCGCGAGTCCACGCGCTCTTGATCGGCCCGTCGGTGGAGTCCTGCTACGTGCTCGCCGACGAGCAGCATGGTAGCGATAGCCAACGCCACCAGCGTCTCCGCCTGCAGCGTACCCGCATCGACCTCGGCCGGCATCAACAGCATGATCCCGACGCTAGCGAGGGTGCCGGCAAATGCAGCACCCATCCAACCATGACGGAGGGCCAAGAACACCACCGGCAAGAACATCGCCATCTGCGCGACGGGCCGATTTTGTGCGTCACGGAAACCGACCCACCCCACGAACAGCATGACCGGAATGGCAACGAACGCGGTATCGAACAAGAGGCGACTGTCTGCCACCTCATGAAACCACGAATTCCAGTGCCCTCGCGCCTCGCCGGCGAGCTGAGCGAGAACCATCGCCGTAGGTGCAACCGTCAGCACGCCGAGCAGATTGCCGAGTACCAGGCGTGGAACCACCTGGCTATAGTCAAGAATATAGTTCGGCGGCAAAGGGGTTAGGAGCAACTGGCCGAGTGTGATTCCCGTGGCCATCGTCGCCACCACGAAAGCACACAGAACGAGCCCAATAACCTGAAACGTTCCCTGCCGGGGAAAGAGAAGACCGCGCTCACGAAAGGCCCAAACGATAGGCGTGTAATACGCAATAGCCGGCACTAAGTTCACCGTCGCCCACAAAGCGCCGTACTGCGGATAGCAATCGAAGCTCACGTACGCCATGCGAGCCAAGCCACCGAGTACGAGCGCCGGCCAATACCGGTATCGCGCGAGAAGCAGCACACTCAGATGAAAGCCGGTAACGATGATCCAGTGGGTAAAGGTCACTTCGCTAATGAGAAAAAGCATCGCGCAGTACAAAGCGCCCATCGCAAAGTGTCGAATCAAGGCATCCGCCCGCGGTCCAACCCGCATCGTTCTTCCCCTTGCCAAATCCTTGTGGTGTACCGCTCGAAGGCTGGGATCACACCGAGCCCAGCGTGAAACGTCTGTGAATCCTACGCGATTACCCAAAGGCCGCACAGCGTGTTTCGCCAGCTCCGGTGCTTCGCTGTCAAGCGCCCTCTTAGATATGCTCCCAGAACAGGTAGATGGAACTTACAGGGAATCTATGAGTGGCACATGGGAAAAGATTGGTTTCGGGGTGGTGTGGACGATTGTCGGGGCGGGTGCCGCAGCGCTTGGGTCAAGCGCCTACTTCACGGAAAGGCATAAAGGCGATACAGATGAAATCACGTATCTGCGCGGCCGTGTCCACGATCTCGAGAATAAGAATGATGAACTTCGCAAGGAGGCCCGGGAATCCTACGCATCGAATCAGGCCGCTAGCGAACTGGTCACGTGCCGTGCCCAGCTCGAAGACATGCGGCGTGTGCAGAACACCGCAGCAATCCAAGAAATCCGCCGACTCGAAGAAGCCGTCAATCAGGATGAGCGCCGTCTAACAAGCGGCATCATTTATAGCTGGCCTAACGGTCAACACACCGATGCCGATGCTTCGACTGATCGCCTCTTGAAGGAACGACTGACCGCAGAGCGCTCGGACCTTTCGGCAATGCGCCATAAGCTCGTCTGCGCGCCCTAACTCAACTCCGCTCTAGTCAGCCGTCTAATTTAGACGTCTAAAGCCACGCCAGAGCACGCTCATCAGCCTTCACATTTTGTTGACATTCCGTCCTGAGATGCTGATGCGCCGGTCTGTGGCTTGCCCCATCGGCAGCAGCACGCACATGGCTTTATGGATGACGCCGCGCCGCTGATGGAGCGCAACGCGAACTTAGGATCGAGACGATAACGGCGAGGGAGACAAGGATGGCCGCTATACAGAGGTTTCATAGCCGCACGCGCCGCGTGTGGCTTTTGGCGTGGGCGATGGCCCTGTGCCTGGGATGGGTGGGCGCGACTAGCGCCACGACTTACTACGCCATCCCGTTCTACATAAAAGACTTCGATACGAACAACAACCCCGTGCAGTATTCATGGGGGGAAATCAGCCTAGCGCTCGATGGGACCAAGCAGTTCCTTGCAGCTCGCTACCCTGCAGGCGCAAATTGCCAAGTTGCCTCAGCCTATGAGAACGCGACGCAGCAGGCCCAGGGCAACGTCGCGAAGGTCTACTATGTATCGACCGACCCCAACAGCTTCGTCTGCCCAAGCAATGTCATCGAGATTCAGCTGTCGGCTTACGACAACAATCCCGAAAAGAACACCGGTGATGCGGGCAACTGCAACGGCGGCGATGGTGTGCAAGGCGGTGACGGCATCGTCACCTGCCCTGACACCCCCTTGGTCTTGGACCCGATCAATCTGGCGACGGGTAACAAGTACGACCAAGAATCCGATTTCGATGCCCTGCCCTGGCTGACGTTCCGGCGCTTCTACAACAGCCAGGCCAGCGTGCGACCGGCGAGCATGGGGCCACAGTGGCGCCACTCCTTTGACCGCTCCCTGTTGTTCCAGAACACGCTCGTGGGCGGTGGTGGGACATCGTACATCCAGCTTCTCCGGGCCGACGGCCGCAGCGAGCGCTTCATGCCCACGGCCAATGGCGGTTGGGCAGCCGACCCCAATATCCCCGATACGCTGACGGCCGACAGCACGGGCTTCACCGTCTATGTGGCCGGCCCGAATCAATTCGAGCGCTACTCGACTTCGGGGCAGTTGCAGTACATCGCCGATGTCACCGGCCAAACAACGACGCTCACCTACAGCGGCGGCAAGTTGCAGACCGTGACCGACCCGTTCGGTCGCACCCTGCAATTCGCCTACGATGGCGCCGGCTTGCTGCATACGGTGACACTGCCGGACGGCGGCGTGCTGACCTATGGCTATACCAACGGCACGCTAACCTCTGTGCAGTATCCGGATAGCAAAACCAAGCAGTACGTCTACAACGAACCGACCTATACCGGTGACGCTAACTTCCCCTATGCCCTGACCGGCGTCATCGATGAAGCGGGCGTTCGCTACGACACCACAGGCTACAGCGCTACCAACGGTCGCGCGGTGTCGTCGTCGCATGCCGGCGGCGCCAACGCGGGAAGCGTGACAGGCGGCAGCAGCTCGTTCGCCACCATGACGTTTCCGCTCGGCGCCTCGGGCAATATCTCCATGAAAGACGATGGCTATGGCGCCATCAAGCTGACCGGTATGTTTGCGGCCTGCAACACTGACTGGTGCAAGCAGCGCTATCAGTCGATTCAGTACGACACGAACGGCTATCCCAGCCAGTACACGGATTTCACGTTCAACGTCACCAAGCTTATCTACAACACAGCGGGCCTGGAAACGCAGCGGATCGAAGGCTACAACCTGGCGTCGCTTGGGCAGCAACGCACGATCAATACCACCTGGGACACCACGCTCCGCAATCCCTTGACGCGGATCACGCTCGACAGCAACAACAATCCCATCACGCAAAGCGCCTGGGTGTACAACAGCACCGGCCAAGTGACTGCGCGTTGCGAGATCGACCCGGCTGTCAGTGGCGCATCCAGCTATACCTGCGGCAGTAACGCGCAGGCACCGGCCGGCGTGCGTCAGTGGACCTATACGTACTGCACCAGCGTGGACGGCATCCAATGCCCCGTTGTAGGCCTGAAACTGACGGAAGACGGCCCGCGCACGGATGTCTCCGACATCACGCATTACAGCTACTACCTGACGACCGATGCTTCCGGCTGTGCCACCGCGGGCGGCGCCTGCCATCGGGCAGGGGACCTCTACCAGGTCACCGACGCGCTAGGCCATGTGACCACGAACACTGCCTATGACCTCGCGGGACGGCCGACCCGACAGGTCGATGCCAATGGCGTGATCACCGACCTGGCCTATACCCCACGCGGGTGGCTCAAGACGCGCACGGTCGCCGGGGCGACGACGACCTACGCCTACAAGCCTTATGGCGCCGTCGAATCTGTCACCGATGCCGATGGCGTGACGGTTACCTATACCTATGACAACGCGCACCGGCTAACTGACGTCACGGATGCTCAGGGCAACCACGTTCACTACACACTGGACGCTGCGGGCAACCGCACGGACGAGGCAACCTATGCGGTCGGCAGCTCCACGCCGAGCCGACGCGTTTCCCGCACATTCAATAACCTGGGCCAGCTCACCAAGATCATTGACGGCTTGAACAACACCATCTTCGACGCCAGCGCCGGTGGCGGCTACGATGCGAACGGTAACTTGGTGACGTCGGTCGACGCGCTGGGCGTGACCCAGACGCGGAGCTATGATGGCCTGAATCGCTATTCGGGCCTCCAGAACAGCGCCACGGTCAACGGTTCGACGGTGGTGTCGTCCACCAGCTATACGTACGACTTGCTGGACAACCTCACCCAGACCCTCACGCCGGACTACAAGTACACAACCAGTGCTTACGATGGCTTGAGCAACCGGAAGACGTTGACCAGCCCCGACACGGGCACGATATCGTCTACGTTCGATGTGGCGGGCAACCTGCTGACCCGGACGGACGCCAAGAACATCGTTGCCACGTCGAACTACGATGCACTCAACCGCCTTGCAGCGACCACGTACATCGATAGCAACCTCAATGTCGCCTATCACTACGACGAGACCGACAGCGTCACAGGTTGTGTGGGATCGTATCCGGTGGGGCACCTGACCCGTATGGTCGAAGCCAGCGTCACTACGGTGTACTGCTACGACGCCCGAGGCAATGTCACGCAGAAGAGCCAGACCCAGGGTTCAGCGACCGACGTTACCGGCTACTCGTACACCTTGGCGGACAGGCTGGCCAGCGTCGCCACACCCAGCGGTACATCTATCCAGTACCAGCACGACACGGTGGGTCGCATCAGCGCCATCACGGCGTTACCGCCTGGCACGACTGGCGCAGGCACCGGCAACATCGCGACCGGCATCACCTATCTGCCCTTTGGCCCTGTTGCGAGCTACACCCTGGGGAACGGCCAGACCGTTACGCGTACCTATGATCTGAACTATCAGGTGACGGACGCCACCAGCCCCGCGCTCAACCTGCACTTCGCCCGTGATGCCATGGGGCGCATCACGGCGCTGGGCAATGCGCCTGGCGCTAGCCCCGCCACAGAGACCTACGGCTACGATTGGTTGTCGCGACTCACGGGCGTGAACAATGCTGCTGGCACGAGCGTGGAGTCCTATACGTACGACGCCATCGGCAATCGCACGAGCAAAACCGGCAGCGGACTCGCGACAGGCACGTATAGCTACTACCAGTACCCGCATAATTGGCTGAGCTACGTCGGAAGTACCGCCCGAACCTACGATAACAACGGCAATACCACCGCCAGTTCGGTGGGCGGGGAGTCGTTTGGCTTCGGCTACAACGGCCGGAATCGGATGACCATCGCGCAGCGCAACGGAAGCACGGTCGGCACCTACACCTATAACGCCCTTGGCGAGCGCGTCGCAAAGGTGGCCACACTGCCGGCCTCGCTGAGCCAGCGCTTTGCTTATGATGAAAACAGCAAGCTCCTCGGCGAGTACGGTGGCACTACCCGCGACTACATCTGGTTGGAAGATCTCCCGCTGGCGATCATCGATACCCAAGGGGCGGTGAGTACCACCAATTACGTGCATGCCGATGGCCTCAATACGCCACGAGCAGTCGCCGACAGCACCGGTGCGACGGTATGGCAATGGGCATATCAGTCCAACCCGTTCGGCGAGGCTCAACCCAGCTCGACCAGCGGCTACACGCTCAATCTGCGCTTCCCAGGGCAGTATTACGATGCTGAGTCGCGCATCGCCTACAACATCAACCGCCACTATGAGGCAGCGACGGGTCGCTATCTCCAAAGTGATCCGACCGGACTGGACGCCGGCCCGAGCACGTATGGTTATGCCAATATCAACCCGCTGACCTTCACCGACCAGCTGGGCCTGCTGCCTAAACCATTGCCTCCCGAGAGGCAAAAGTTAGTGCCCTGCAACAACGAAGAAATGGCCCAATGCGAAGAGATGTGCGGGGCGCGAGGTGTTCAAAGCTGCCGGGCGAACCGCGTTTTCAGGACCACCAGGTTCATTGATCCGCTTGAACTCAAAGAGTACGGCACGCGCCGACTCAGCTGCTCTTGCAACGACCCGGATGAACATTCACCCTTCGTGGTGCCCGAATCGGAACCTTCGGAGAAACCAGTGCCCTCGTTATCGTGCCCGTGCACCGACCCTATCGAATGCGCCACTCATTAGGAATCTAAGCAAATGCTCAAGACGCTTACTTTTGAAAAGCGCGAGATCGACTTCTATGCTCAGCATGTTACTTACGATGAGCTGACCGTCGGTGACGACTACTACATGATCAGCTACGCCGATGGTGATTGCAAAATTCCAGTGATGGAATCGCTTATCTATCTAGGGAAGAACATAGTGGGCTTAGACTCGGCCGAAACCCTATATTTTCAAGACGCTGAGTCCTACCGCGCCGGGGTTCGCGTTACCGACAGCCCAGAGCGCGGAACCTACGAGCTTCACGGCCTCAAACCTGATCAATTGGACATGATTTATGATTTTGAACGCGCGCTTGAGGAATTGATGCGATGTTCAATGCAGCGCAAGAAGATATTTAGGTGACAGGCGGTTCGCGCCGGCCACATGGTCGGCGCGAACCATATCTTCAATAAACCTCACCTCTTCGATTCAACCGGCGGCACCGCAGGTCCAAATCGGAACACATCAGCACCCATTGCTTCATCAGTCCACGCATGCGGACCCGAATCGGCACCACCTCATTGGCCAGAAAGTACCTGAGTCGCCTTCCCCGTATCACCAATAAGCTGGCCTTGACTGAAATCACCGAACCCTTCTCTACAGCGAACTAATCGCACTACCCTGCCAATGGCTTTCGGCCATTAATAGATATCAAAAATCATCGCCGCAGACCACGATTGCCGCACCTAGGCGTATGCTTCCCAATAGGAGCTAGGCTAGGGACCTAGAAGTAAACGGGGGG